>JBKQWE010000097.1:0-95476 GCA_052139675.1 Candidatus Brocadiia bacterium | reverse complement strand
ATTTCATCGAGCCGGTCCAGGAGTTCCTTCTCCTTCGCGTCGAACTGGTCCGAGGAGATGCGGCCCGATTCCAGCATGCCGTACAACTCGGCCAGTTGCACTCGCAGCGCGTCGGCGTTCTTAGCCGCCTCGGCCCTGGCGGCAGCCTGGATTTCGCGGAAGACGTACAGAACGCCGCTGACCGGCGCCCGCAAGATGTCGTCAATCAGGAACATGTCGCGCTCCCGCTGCGGACCTCTTCCACGCGCAAATCCAGGTCCACGAAGTTGTGCGGCGGGAACGGGCCGCTGATGTCGAAAGTGTACGCGTCGTCGAACTCTCTCGCCGCGTTGAAAACGCTCTGCTCGAACGCGGCCTGGGCGTCGCGGGCGACCAGGCAGGCCAGGTTCATCACCTCGCGCTCGTCGCGGACCGCGTTCTCCTTGATCTCGTGGTACGCCGGGCTCAGCGCGCCGACCACGCTGCGCGTGCGCTCGGCCCGCTCGGCGCTGAGCAGCCGGTCGAACAGTTGGCCCAACTCGATCTTCTCCCGCGATGACGGATCGGCGCCGGGGCGGAACATTTTGTCACGGAGCTCGCGCAGTTCCGGGTGCGTGCTCACGAAATGCTCGAAGATGTTCGGCACATTCAAGGTGACGCGCAGGCCCATCTCGAATTTGTTCTCGACCCGCCGCAATTGCTGGAGCAGCGCTTCCTGGTGGGTTTTGAGGATCCGCAGGATGGACTCCGCGCTGTCGGCGATCGTCCCGAATCCCATCGGCAGGACCGCGCTCTGCGACATCAGCCGCTTGAGGACGGCGTAGTGCGTCGCCAGGTTCTTGCGCTCGGGCCGGAGCGGGCGGTTGGGGACGTCGCTGACCACCGCGACCGTGCGCCCCACCGAGATGGCGTAGGCCGGGCAGCCGTCGAAGCCGATCGGCTCCGCCGCCCAGGGGAAACCGTGGTCCGCCTTCCAGGCCGTGTCCTCGTCGTCCTTCACGATCGCGTAGATGTATCTCCCCGCCGCTTCCTGTTCTGCAATCATGCCTTTCTCCTGCTCGTTGGTGCTAGTACTTGATCCTGAATCCCGCCTTCTGCGTCTCAACCGGCGCGAATGACGTCCTGCGAGGCCCCTGTCCGGCCTTCTCCGGCCCGAGCATATCCAGGATCGCCGTCTGTTCGGCCTCGATTTCCCGGAAGCGCGCGTCCAACTGCCGGACCCGCGCCGTCGCGCAGTCCCGCTCCTTGTTTCGCCGGAACCGCTCCAGTTCTAGGCAGGCGATGCGCATGTATCCGCGATGCGGCTGCGAGAGGTGATTCCGCGCGCCGGAAAGCGTCCGGATGTCCTGGACCGCCCTCAGGCGTTTCTGATGAGCCCTCGGCATTTTTCTGTCCTTTCTTCCGGCGGGTCAGCGCGGCCGTTTCCCGGCGCCGCGCGACGCGCAGACTTTCTCGATCACCTCGAGCACCTGCTTCGACGCGATCTGCTCGCCGGCGCGCGTGACGCGGGCCGTCTCCAGATTGTTCAGGATATCCTGGCAGACCGACGTGAAGGCGAGGTCGTCGCCGCTCGCGCGAGAGCCCTGGTGAGCCATGACCCGCGCGATGGCGATGCACGAGCGGATCGTGGGCCGGTGCTTGCCCGGCCCCAGCGCGCGCAGCGCCCGGACGACATCCACGATCGTCTCGGCGTCCTCCTGCCCGATGCCGGAGCGCGCCCGCGTGATGCTGATCTCGGTATGGCGGTCATAGTGCTCCAGTTGGATCGTGATCAGCCGGTCCATCAGCGCGTCCTGCGTCTTGTGAGTCCCGGCGTATTCCTCCGGGTTCGAGGTGAAGATCGCGTGGAAGTCCGGGTTCACCTGCAGGTAGCCCTGGCCCTCGAACCGGCGGTTCGGCAGATTCAGAATCCCCTCGGAAAGGACGCTCAGCAGCGCGTTGTTCGCCTCCGGGCGCGAGCGGTTGAACTCGTCGTAGACCAGCGTGCAGCCGCTCTGGCAGGCCGTGGTCAGGCGGTTGTCCACCCACAGCGTCTGCATCTGCTCTTCCGCGTGCAGGACAGAGTGGATAAAATTGTCCACCGTGCGCGATTTGCGGTAGCCGGAGGTTTTGCCGACCAGGTCCGAACTGCCGAACTCGTCGTCGCCGTGAATCAGGACTACCGGCCGGCCCAGCCGAGCCGCCACGTGGAACGCCAGCGTCGTTTTGCCCGTGCCGGCGGCCCCGGCGAAGTGGACCGGGTAGCCGACCTCGAGGTAGGCCATCGCGCGCGCCGTCAACGCCTCGATGGCTGCCGTCACAACGAACTCCTCGCTGCGCTCGGGCACGATGCCGTCGCTGGAGACGGGCAACCGGACCGATGGCGCTGCGCTAACGACACTGTCGGTGATGTTCTCCATCCGCTTTGCCTGCCGTTTCTAGAAGAGGAATCCTCGATACCGGCTTCGCCTGCCGCGCCGCGCGCCGGCTACCGCGACCGACGCCGCCGCGAACGCTCCGGCTTCCGCGCGTGGTTCTTCTCGGCTGCGGTCCGCCGTCCGGCCCAGGCCGCGAGCGCCCCGGCCAAGTCCGCCGCGAACGCCTGCCGCGTCCCCAGCGCTTTCGTCTCGATGTCGGCAACCGTATTCCTGAGGTCGGCGAGAAAAGCCCGGCTCTCGGAACGCATCGTGCGCGCCATCTGCGCGCGCGCGGACCGGTAACCCGTCCGCAGCTCGCGGACGCCGCTGCGCAGGTCCATCACGCGGTTGCGGATCTCGCTCCGGAACGCCGTGCGCGCGTCGTGCAGGCCGCGGATCTCTTCCGCCAGCCCCGTCATTTCATCCTTCATGTGGCCCATGACTAATGCCTTCCCTTCCTGGAAACCTGCGGCTGATCTGCCCCTTTACCTTGTTCGCTGCACCTCCAGAGGACCGCCGGGCGAGGCCGGGGGAAATCCTCGCCCGGCGTGTCCTCGGAGAGGACGGCTCCTTAAGCCGGGGCTGCCGCCGTCGCCGTGAGTCCGATCGCTTCGGCGTACTTGAGGTACGTCTCGACAGACGCGATCACCACGCGCGCTTCGATGGACAGGAGCTCGATGCCGACGAGCGAAACCTTCGCCCACGCATCAATGACGATGCCCTTATCCAGGATGCGGTCCACGACTTCCGCCAAGCTGGAACTGTCGGTTGACTTCTGCACATTGGCCATGTTGTTTCACCTCCCTTCAGTTGTAACAGGCGCCGCTGCGAATACCGGGAGGAAGGCGTTCAGCACAACCGTTTCCATCCTCCGAACGGGTATCACGTATAAGCAAGCCTCATGCCGTCTCCGAGAATTACTTCACAATCGCGCGGCGCCCGCGATGACAGGGCCGAATCGAACCACCCGCAAGCGCAGCCAGATGCGAGTCACCCGCCGGCTATGGAAGTTGCGCCCGACTCTGGCAGCGATTCCCCATCCGTGACGCTTTCTTGTTCCTCGTAATCGTAATCCTGATCGTACTCGCCCTTCGTCCGGCCGGATGCAAGATGGCGATTACGATTACGAGCAAGATTACGATTACGAGATCTTGAAGGATATTCTAGGCGTGGGAAGGGATGAGGTTCTCGGAGGAGGCGAAGTTGTACGGCGGCCAGGGACCGGTCAACAGAAGTTTCTCCGGCGCGCCTTCCTCAAGCCGGCGGAAGGCATTGCGAAAGCGCTCCGTCTCGCCGCGGCGCACCAGGAAGTGCAGCGAGAGAATGGGGCGCTCGCGGAAGAGGAAAGATTCCGCTTTGCGCCTGGTGAAGAGTCCTTCGAAGGCGCGTTCAATGCGCTCGGCGAGTTGCGCGGCTTCCTTGCAAACGGCGTCCCGTGCGGCGTATTGGCTCTGCCGCGCCGCCAGGTACGCCCGAGCTGGAGAAAGCGCGGTCTGCGCGGCCGGTGCGCCGGGCGGCGAAACGGCCGTCGCGCGGCAGATCGCGCGCACTCCCATTTCTCCGCAGCCCTGCAGGTCGTCGAGAGTCCGCCGGAACAGCCCGTCATGCTCGCGAAGGATTTCACGCACGTCCGCCTCGGTCTCGAATGCAATTCCGTGGCGCATCGGCAGCACGGCGCAGACGTCGTGCAGCGCCTGCACGATCTGCGCGTGGACCTTGGGCGCCGGCGGCCCGGCCGCCTCCGGCAGCAGCGACACGGCGGCGCCCAGGTCGCCATTGCAGATCAGCCGCAGTTGCGGTCCCGCCGCCAGATCTGCCACGCGGCCCGCCGTGTCGGCCTCGCTTCGAAGGATCCCGTACAGAACGTGCCTCATGCGGCTCCGATCGCAATCGAGGGACAGAAGTTGTACGGCGGCCACGGACCGGACGCCTCGAACGCCAAGCCGCGTTCCGCCAGGTCCGCCTCAATGCTCTGCACGCGCGCGCGGAAATCCGCTACGCGCGCGCGGTCCAGCAGGAACGCGGAATGGAAGATCATCTCGTCCTCCCGCTTCGACGCAGCGCCCCGCCGCAGCGGCAGCGGGCAGAGTTCGAGCGCGCAGCCGGTGAGTTCATTCCGCAGCCGGTCAGTCGCCGACCGCCACACCTGCCGGGCCTGTTTTGCCGCCTGGATGGCGAGGCACCGGTCGTGCAGGTAGCGCGTACCCGAGGACTCAGGCGCTCGCCGCTGCTTCTGCAGCAGCTCCGGGTCCGTCCGCATAAGCCAGGCGCAGGTCTGCTCCGCATGCCCGAAGGCCTTGACCGACCATTCCTCCTTGTTCGACATGCGGTCGAGGAACCGGGAGATTTCCGCGCTGTTCTTCACCAACTGGTCCCGGACGAAATCCGGCGAGGTGAACACCGCGCCGAACCGCACCGGCAGGACCGGCGAGAGTTCCATCATCTGCGTGATAACGCGATCGTGCCGGCACGCCCGCCGGACGAGCCACGCCGGGTCCTGGAGATTCTGCCGGCCGCCCTCCTCGTCGAACTCGGCCAGCGAGACAAGGCTGAATACGGCCGCCAGGCCGCCGACGTGGATCGCGCCGAGGAACGGGTCCTCTTTCATCGCCGCCGAGCCGAGCTCGCGCACCGCCTCGGAACGCGTGAAGCAATAGAGATAAAACCCGGTGTCCTTCGCGCCCGATTCCAGCCTCGGCGCGATCTCACATCCTGGACTGGTTTCCACGGACTTCCTCCAATGCGCGCAAGAACTGCTCGCGCGTGATGCGCATCGCGCAGGTCCCTTCGTCCCCGGACTTTTGTGCTGCGCTGATAACGATGCGGACCGCATCCAGCGACGCCCTGCGGCACACCGCCCGGATTTCCGCGCCGGTGAACCCGTCGGACTGTGCGGCCAGTTCGTCCGCTCTCACGTCGGGCGCCAGAGGCTTGCCGCGCAGCCCGATCTGGAAAATCTCCCTGCGTCCGTCGCAGTCCAGCGGCGGAATCTCCAGCACGATATCGAACCGGCCCGGCCGCAGGAGCGCCGGGTCAATCAGGTCCGGGCGATTCGTCGCCGCGAGGACGAGCACTCCCTCCAGCTCCTCGACGCCGTCCATCTCCGTCAGGAACTGGCCGATCACGCGCTCCGTCACGCGCGAATCCGTCCCGGCGGAGCCGCGCACCGGGACGAGCGCGTCAATCTCGTCGAAGAACAGAATACACGCCGCCGCCTGCCGAGCCTTACGGAAGACATCGCGGACGGCCTTCTCCGATTCGCCGACATACATCGAGAGCAGCGAAGGCCCCTTCACCGAAATGAAATTGACCTGGCTCTCGTGCGCCGCGGCCTTGGCCAGGAGCGTCTTGCCGCAGCCGGGCGGCCCGGCGAGCAGGATGCCCTTCGGCGGCTTGACGCCGGCGCGCTGGAACAGGTCCGGGTGCTTCAGCGGCCACTCGATGGACTCGACCAGTTGCTCCTTCACCTTCTGCAGGCCGCCGACGTCCTCCCAGTGGACTTCGGGAATCTCGACGAACACTTCGCGGATGGCCGAAGGCTCAATCTCGCGGAGCGCCTCGGTGAAGTCGGCCATGTGGACCTCGAGCTTCATCAGGGCGTCGTACGGGATTTTCGCCGCGGCGAAATCAATCTCCGGCATGATCCGGCGCAGGCAGATCATGGCCGCCTCGCGGCAGAGCGCCTGGAGGTCGGCGCCCACGAAGCCGTGCGTGATCGCCGCCAGTTGGGCGACCTCCACGTCCGCCGCCAGCGGCATGCCGCGGCTGTGGATGTCGAGAATTTCCTTGCGGCCGTTGCGGTCGGGGATCGGCAGCGCGATCTCGCGGTCGAAGCGCCCTGGCCGCCGCAGCGCGGGGTCGAGCGCGTCGGGGATGTTCGTCGCGGCGATGACGATGACGTGCCCGCGCGTCGCCAGCCCGTCCATCAGCGCCAGCAATTGTGCGACGACACGCTTCTCCACGTCGCCCACCACCTTCTCGCGCCGCGGCGCAATCGCGTCAATCTCGTCCAGGAAAATCACGCTCGGCGCCTGGCGCGTCGCCTCGTCGAAAATCTTCCGCAGGTTCGCCTCGCTCTCGCCGTAGAACTTGTGGATGATCTCCGGGCCGTTGATGAGGAAGAAGTTCGCCTTGGTCTCATGCACCACCGCGCGCGCGATGAGCGTCTTGCCGCAGCCGGGCGGCCCGTGCAGGAGCACGCCTTTGGGCGCGTCGATGCCCAGCCGCTCGAAAACCTCCGGGTAGCGCAGCGGCAGCTCGATGATCTCCCGGATGCGATGGATCTCGCGCTTGAGGCCGCCGATGTCCTCGTAGGAGACGGCATGCGCGCGCTCCTTCACGTTCGCCGCCTTCACCTGCAGCGCGGTCGTCGAGTGGATCACCACCGGGCCGGAGGGCGAGGTCGAGACGACTTTGAAATCCGCCGACCGCGTCCCGAAGAGCGTGGCGCGGATGCGGTCGTCCTGGACGACGGGGATGCCGTCGAGCAGCCGGCCGATGTACTCCAGGTCGCGGTCCTCCGTCGTGATGTTGATCGGGCAGAGCTGCACGGCCGTCGCGGGCTTGGTGGCGACCTTGCGGACCTCGACGATCTGGTCGAGGCCGATGCCGGCGTTTTCGCGCGAGACGCCGTCCATCTGCACGCACGAGGCGCCGCGGTCCTCGCGGAACGCCGGCATCGCCTTCGCCACGGTCCGGCGCTTGCCGGCGAGCTCGACGACGTCGCCGATCTCCAGGCCGAGCGTTGCCATGTCGGAAGGATCGAGCCGCGCCACCGCGCGCCCGACATCCTTGCTGCGCGCTTCCGCAACCCGCAACTTGAGCGCCCCGTTGTTCTTCTGGGTCATTGGCCCGGCCCCTTCGCAGTGGGTTTGATGAACTTGATCTCCACGATGCCGTTGCGGCAGGTGCGGCTCATGCTCTCCGCCGGGAACGCGGCCGGCAGCAGAATTTCCTTGCGGTACTTCGTGTCGCCGCGCTCGGCCGCGACGGTGAGGATGTCGTCCTTCAACTCGACCTGCACGTCATCCTCGCCGATCCCGGGCATCTCGGCGACGACCAGCACATGATCGGCTTCGTCGAAAACGTCCACCATCGGCTCGCGCACCGGCTGGACGACCGCGTTGCCGGTCTTTTCGTCCTGCCGGAGATTGCCGAAGCGCTCGACCTTGACCGCATCGTTGCCGAGGCCGACGCGGATCGAAAAGCCGACGACGCCGCGCTTGCTCCCATCCGCCGGGTCGCGCAGGTCCGAGACCTCATGAAGTTCCTTTCCCTTCTCCGCCAACTCCGCCAGTTTCTCGATCAGCCCGCCGAGCCCGCCCATGAATCCGCCTGCGCCCATGATCTTCTCCTCTCTGAAGTTTCTCCGGTCTCGCTCACGGCGCGATCTGAATCTCTTCGCTCCGCGTTGAAGAGATGCCGTAGATCTTGATCTTCCCGTGAATCGTTTTGTAATCCACCCGCAGCAGCCGCGCGGCCTTGGCCTTGTTCCCCTGCGTCTGCCGCAGCACCTCGACGAGCACCTTGCGTTCCACGTTCACGGTGGCCTCGCGGACGATCTCCTTGAGCGAGAGTCTCCCGTCGAACTCCACGCCGTTATCGGAGAGTTGCGGCCCGTGGACGGAATAGCCGTGCGACAGCGCCAGGTGCTCCGGCCAGATCTCCGTCCGCGCCTGCAGCACCGCGCGGCGGATGCAGTTGCGCAGTTCGCGGACGTTGCCCGGCCAGGAGTACGCCAGCAGCGTCTCCAGCGCGGCGCGCGAGAGCGTGATCTGCTTGCGCAGTTCCTGGTTGGTCAAAGCGACGAAGCGCAGCGCGAGATGCTCGATGTCCTCGATCCGCTCGCGCAGCGCCGGAATCTTGATCGAGAATTCGTTCAGCCGATGATAGAGGTCGTCGCGGAACTTCTTCGCGCGCACCAGGCCGAGCAGTTCCTGGTTGCAGGCGGCGAGCACGCGGGTGTTGATCGCGATCGGCTGCATCCCGCCGACGCGCCAGATCTGCTTTTCCTGCAGCGCGCGCAGCAGCTTCGGCTGGACATCCAGCGGCAGGTTCGAGATTTCGTCGAGGAAGAGTGTGCCGTCGGCGGCGACCTCGAACTTGCCCAGCTTGGTCCGGTCCGCGCCCGTGAACGCGCCCTTCTCATAGCCGAACAGTTCCGACTCGATGAGCGTCGCCGGAATGGAGCCGCAGTCCACCGGCACCAGCGGCCGGTCGCGCCGCGCCGAACCGCTGTGCAGCGCGTGGGCGACGAGTTCCTTGCCCGAGCCGGTCTCGCCGTCTATCAGCACCGTAAAATCCGTCGGGGCGACCAGCTTGACCTGCTCAAAGATGCGGATGACCTGCGGGCTCGTGCCCATCGTCTCGTAGAGGCAGGAAAGTTCCGCCGACTCCGCGCGCTCGGCGCTCCTCGGCGCGTCCAGGAAAACGGAGGCCGTATTTTCAGTCAACATGTTCGACCCATCCACAAATGCCCGGCCGCGCGGGCCGCTTACTCCCGCCCGGTCGGCCTGCGCGCCGGCATTTTCACGCGCAACTGCGTGACGCGAATGCCGGCCGGAAGACGCCGATCGAGCGAATGCAGCATCCCCAGGAAAATCAGTCCCGTCTCGCCCTGCTGCAGCGTGCGGTCAATCCGCGCGGCGATGTAACGGTCCCGCAGATCGAGGATGCGCCCGCGCAGGTCCGCGCGCCAGGCCGGCTCGGCGCTGGTTTCGGCGATGAGCGAACTCCGCGCCAGGTCGTACTCCTCGAGCAGCAGCTCCGGCGACTCCGTGCCGGTAATCTGCGCGCCGCGGTCCATCAGCTTGAGCAGCAGCCGGCAGTTCAGGCTCCCGGCCAGGGCCAGAGTCCGCACGATCTCCGCCTCGCGGCCGCAACACGGCAAGCCGTCCTGGTAGAGCCGGACGCGCTCGTACGGCAGCCGCAACGCGGTGACTTGCTCCTCCAGCTTGCTCCAGAACGTTCGGATGGCGACGATATGCTGCTCCCATTTCGCGCGGCCCATTTTCTGCACGTAGAGCGACTTGACCGACTCGCTCATGTTGCCGAGATCGGCCTCCGTGTGGACCACCGGGACCCAGATCAACCGCCGTGCCGCGCTATGGTGCATGTTTTTCGAACCTCCCCGCGTTGATGCGGCATCGGTCACCGGCTGCTGCGCCGCGTCGCGCGGGATTAAGAGACCCACTTTCGGACCCCGCGCTATGGACTCCGATCCATATTTTCCTTCCCGTCCGCGACTCTGACCGCGCCTGCCTTGCGAAACTCGAAGCCCGGCGCCGACACGAGTCCCTGGATCGCAAATCCCGTTCCGTATGGCTGCCGCGCCAGGTTCCGGCGGCAGAATTATTGACTCGCGTCGCCGCAGGTGATAGGTTGGAGGTGCGCGAAGATTTTGAACGAGAGGAGCGCAAATGGGCTCATTCGAGCAGTCGTGCACCGAGGCGCTCGGCCGGCCGATCTGCGCGGTGGAAGTCGGGACGCTGCAAGTCAACCTCGGCCTGCGCTGCAATCAGTCGTGCGCGCACTGTCACCTGGAGGCATCGCCCGCAAGGGCCGAGGCGATGGATTGGCCGACGATGGAGCAGGTCTTCCGCGCGGCGCGAAACTCCCGTTGCCGGGTCGTGGACGTCACCGGCGGCGCGCCGGAGCTGAACCCGCATTTTCGGAAGTTCGTCGAGCGGCTCCGCAGCGACGGATTCGCCGTGCAGGTGCGGACGAACCTGACGGTGCTCCTCGAGCCGGGCATGCAGGACCTGCCGGAGTTCTTCAGCAGCCACGAAGTGCAGCTTGTCGCCTCGATGCCATGCTACACCGAGGAGAATGTCCGCGCGCAACGCGGCGCCGGCGTTTATGAGTGCAGCGTCGCCGCGCTGCGCCGGCTGAACGCCATCGGCTATGGCGTGGACGAGCGCCGGGTCCTGAACCTGGTCTACAATCCCAGCGGCGCATTCCTGCCCGGCGGACAGGCCGCGCTCGAAGCGGACTACCGGCGCGAGCTCGACGCCCGTTTCGGCATTCGCTTCACGCGCCTCCTGACGATCACCAACATGCCGCTCGGCCGCTTCCGCGAACTGCTCCGCCGCGACGGGCACGAACAGGAATACCTGCAACTCCTGCGCGCGGCGTTCAACCCGCAGACGCTCGACGGCCTGATGTGCCGCCGCCAGTTGAGCGTCGGCTGGGACGGCACGCTCTACGACTGCGACTTCAACCTGGCGCTCGGCTGCCCGGTGGACCACGGCGCGCCGAGCCACCTGCGGCAGTTCGACCGCGGCACGCTGGCGCGGCGGCGCATCACGACCGGCGACCACTGCTACGGCTGCACCGCCGGCCCCGGCTCGTCCTGCGGCGGCGCGCTCGTGCTGAAGACATGACGTTCGACCGAATGCGGACTGAGGGCTGAAATGGGCAGCCGTTCCCGTCAAGCAATCAGGCCCATTACTCTCAGTATTCCCAGGCTGTCCGGCGCCGCCAACCCGTTCGGAGCACCCGATGGTCGTTCCCAAAGGCAAACGCGGATACGAGGGATGGCTGACGCCCGCCGGCCATGCGGCGTATGGCCTCCAGCGGCTCTACCGCCATTTGCGCATCACGCGCCCCGTAACCGCATTGCTCGGGCCGCAATACCGGCGATGTCGAGATATTATCGAGATTGACGTCACATATGAATGCAATCTGAAATGCCTCCACTGCAATCGCAGTTGCCGGCAGGCGCCGAGCGCTGAGCGCATGGAATTGAGCCAGATTGAAACCTTCGTGGAGGAATCGCGCCGCTGCGGCAAAGTCTGGCGCACGATCAAAGTGCTTGGGGGCGAGCCGACGCTGCATCCGGCGTTGACGGCCATCCTCCGAACGCTCCTTGACGGCTGCGCGCGTCCACACGGGACCTCGGTAGTCCTCGTGACCAACGGCTTCAGCGCGCGGTCCAAAGAAATCATCCGGTCGCTGCCCCGCGAAGTGATCGTGGACCCGGCCTCGCTGAAGGAATCGGCGGTCCAGCCGCAGTTCGGCGCGTTCAACATGGCGCCGGCTGATTCACCCTCGTTTCAGTTCGCATCCTTCCGCAATGCCTGCAAAATTCCGCACATCTGCGGCATCGGGCTGACGCCGTTCGGGTATTATGGCTGCGCGATAGCGGGCGGCATTGACCGCGTGGCCGGATACGACCTCGGGTGGAAACGCCTGCCGGAGGACGCGGAAGAGATGGAAAGTCACTTCGAGCGCTTCTGCCCGCTCTGCGGTCGCTTCACCGAGGGATGTTCCATCCCTTGGAACCTCAAGCGTCCGCTCCGCGAAGAACGGATCAGCCCCGCCTGGCAAAAGCTCTATGCGGCCTATCAAGAACGCCCCCCGCGCCTAACGCGGTACCGCTGAGCAAACGTCCGACAGGGGCGGACCGCAGCAAGCATGATTCGCCGTTCCCGCGCCTGCGGCCGGCAAGCCGCGAAGGCGGGAGTAGCGAAGCGACGCAGAGCGGATCGTCGCGGTGAAAGTTCGTGTTGCTGGAGCGGCCGACCATTTACCACCGGTGAAGGACGCGCAGTCCGGAAGAGGTCCGCTGCGCCGCCACCACCGGTGGCCTGAACCTGCCCTCAATCAACCTGCCCGGCTTCCGGCGTACGTAACGAGCGTGCTCCGCCGAGCTTACGTTATGTTATTAACGCCTGTACCTGAGCCTGAACCACCCGTACCTGTACCCGTGCCCGTGCCGGAATTACCTGTACCTGGCGCCGCCGGCGAGGAGGTGATGACGATGGTCCGGGCGATGTCCGCGCCCACAATGTAAAACACCTTGACCTGCTCTCCAACCTCGAGGTCCGCGGCCGTCACC
Source organism: Candidatus Brocadiia bacterium (assembly GCA_052139675.1). Taxonomy (GTDB): domain Bacteria; phylum Planctomycetota; class Brocadiia; order CAIUPP01; family CAIUPP01; genus JBEKCB01. Next base: position 83,263 of record JBKQWE010000097.1, on the reverse strand, counting down.
TCATTCGCCCGATGCCATTTGAAATCGGCTCGTACTTTTTTGCCCTCCTGAGCCGCGCCGAACTGCGTCGCCCTGTCGAAGGTGAGAACCAGGACTTGCGGCTGGCCTTGGATCGTGTCTGTGATCGTGAGCGTGTTGCCGCTGATGGCGGTCACCTCTCCGACGACGCGAGCGACCATGACCGGCCGCCCGTCCCAGGCCGGCGCGCCCTTTTCGACCGGGCCGGACGGACCCTTTCCGGCATGCGCCGCGGCGGCGAATCCGAACACCAGCCCGACGAACAGCACTGCGATGCCCGTGTGCCTCATGGCCTACCCTCCTTTTCCCTGGAATCGAAATTTCGCGAAAAACCGGCGGTTCACGGAGGTCGTGGACTTCCGCGCCAGTATGGTCCGCTCCAGGGACGCGAATGCATGTTTGCGCAGCATCTCTTGAACAAGTTTTCTCACCGCGCTTGTTGCCTCCTTTCGCGCTTAAAGCTGCCCCGTTTCTGAACGATAAAACCACCCAGGCATGGCTTGAAGCAAAGGCCGTGCCTGCCCGGGGCTTTTGCACACTTGCCGGTATCCCTCGCTGCGGCAAGGTCTTAGCCGGCAGTGACCCGAAAAGTTACGTCGCATCCTTTTACAAGCTGGAGTCTTGTTGAACAAGCGCTGGTGTATTTCGATCCACTTCAACCGGGGCGAACGCGTCACATGCAGAGGGCTGGAAACAACCGGACAAAGAGAACAATATTTTCGAGAAGGGATATGTCTTAACTGCCGTCTCCGGTGTAAGCTACGGTAACAGGCTGTTCGCCCGCCATTGTGAAATGCGCGGCAGCCCCTTGACAATAAGAACTATTATGATATACTGCCGTGATGATGTGCGCGTGAGAAGCCGTAAGGTGTTGCCGGGGAAGCGGATAACACGCAGAAGGCGATTTGAAAAAAACGAGTCCAATTTCCATGCCGGAATCAGTACTGATCGTGTTCACGCGCTGGCCTGAGCCGGGCGCATCGAAGACGCGGCTTATCCCCGTGCTCGGCGCGGCCGGGGCTGCGGATTTGCAGCGCCAGATGGCGCTCCACACGATCTCGCACGCGCGCGAGGTCGCGCGACGGGAGCGCGTAGCTCTGGAAGTGCGCTTCAGCGGCGGCGCCGCAGATCGCATGCAGGAGTGGCTCGGCGGCGGGATGGATTGCCGGCCGCAGGGCGAAGGCGACCTGGGCGCGCGCATGGAAGTCGCGTTCCGCGACGCCTTTTCGCGCGGCGCCGCCCGCGTGGTGCTGGTCGGGACCGATTGCCCGGGCCTCGAGGCGCCGGTCATGCGCGCGGCGCTCGCGGCATTGCGCCGCAAGGACCTCGTCCTCGGGCCGGCGACCGACGGCGGTTACTGGCTGATCGGGCTGCGCCGCCCCGCGCCCGGGCTGTTCGCCGACATGCCCTGGAGCACGGATTCCGTGCTCGAACGGACGCGCGATCGCGCTCGATCTCTCGGCCTTTCGGTGCGGCTCCTCGAACCGCTCCGGGACGTGGATCGGCCGGAGGACTTGCCCGTTTGGGAAGAAGCGAAGAAGCGCTCTCCTTCTCGTCTCAGCGGCGCGAATATCTCCGTCGTCATCCCGACGCTCAACGAGGCGGCGCAGATCGCGGACCGGGTGTCCGAACTGCGCGACGTCGGCGGCATCGAAGTGATCGTCGTGGATGGAGGGAGCGCGGATGGGACGCTCGACCGCGCGCTGGCTGCCGGCGCGCGCGCATACTCAAGCCCGCAGGGCCGGGCGCAGCAGATGAACCTCGGCGCGGCGCGGGCGCAGTCGCCGATACTGCTCTTCCTCCACGCCGACACGCGCCTGCCGGAGGATTTCGCCGAGAGCGTGCGCTGGACGCTGTCGCTGGAAGGAATCGTGGCCGGCGCGTTCGAGTTGCGGATCGAATCACCGAACCGCGCATTGCGTCTGATCGAGCGCCTTGCCAATGCGCGCTCGCGCTGGCTGCAGATGCCGTACGGCGACCAGGCGCTCTTCCTTACGGCGGAAGCATTCCGGCAAAGCGGCGGGTTCCCGGAAATCCCGCTCATGGAGGATTTCAACTTCGTGCGCCGGCTGAAACGCCGCGGCCGCATCGCGATTGTCCCAGCGCCGGTGCTGACCTCCGCCCGACGCTGGATGCGACGCGGCGTCTTCAGGCAGACCTGCCTAAACCAGATGCTGATCTGCGGCTGCCTGCTCGGCGTATCACCAAGCCGGCTCGCGCGGTGGTATGGCTCCAGCACGGGCCCTCGCCGCGGCTAGTGTGCGGCGGCTTTGTCGAAAAGCGGCAGGTACTTGCCGTAGCCTTCCTTCTCCAGGTCCTCCTTGGGGACGAACCGGAGCGCGGCTGAGTTCATGCAGTAGCGCAGGCCGGTCGGCGCAGGCCCGTCATCGAAGACGTGGCCGAGGTGCGAACCGGCGGCCTTGCTGCGGACCTCCGTGCGCTTCGAGAAGAGCGAGTTGTCCTCACGCTCAACGACGTTGCCCGGCTCCAGCGGCCGCGTGAAACTCGGCCAGCCGGTGCCGGAATCGAACTTGTCGAGCGAGGAGAAGAGCGGCTCGCCGGAAACGACGTCCACGTAGATCCCGGCGCGCTCATTGTTCCAATACTCGTTCTTGAACGGCGGCTCGGTGCCGTTGTCCTGCGTGACCTTGTACTGGATCGCCGTCAGTTTTTTCTTCAGCTCAGCCGGGCTGGGCTTGGAGAATCCCTGGGCGCCCTCGTGCGACTCGCTTACGTTGCGGTCTTTGCCCCAGACCTTGTCGAGGTAATCGTCGCGCCCGGACCTGGAGCGATAGAACTTGTAACGGATCGGGTTTTTCTTGTAATAGTCCTGGTGATAGTCCTCGGCCTTGTAGAAGATGGAGGCCTTGAGGATTTCAGTGACGATCGGCTTGTCGAACTTCCCGGACGCGGCGAGGTCCTGTTTCGACTTCTCGGCCAGCAGTTTCTGCTGATCGTTGAGACAGAAAATAGCCGACCGGTACTGCGGACCGCGGTCCACGAACTGCCCGCCCGCGTCGGTGGGATCAATCTGCCGCCAGAAGACGTCGAGCAGTTGAGAATAGGTGATCTGCGCCGGGTCGAACTTCACGTCAATGGCCTCGACGTGGCCTTTCTCCGCGTAGTCGTCGTACGTCGGGTCCTTGCCTTCGCCGCCGGTATAACCCGCGACGACGCTCGAAACGCCTTTGACTTTCTCGAATGGCCCCTGCATGCACCAGAAGCATCCGCCCGCAAAAATAGCTTCTTCCATCTGCGCCCCTCCTGTCTTGTCCTCGGCCCGAGCCGTGCGGTCATCGCTCGCGCCCCCGCAACCGCCCAGCAGGAGCAAGACCGCCAACGCCGACGCGAAAGACGGCATTTTCAGCAGATCCATGTTTATCTCCTTTGCGCATACCCCTCGATCCATGTTTATCCCCTTTGCGCATACCCCGCCTGTAATAATTATATCCCAGCGCGAGGCTCGCCGCCGGGACCTGAAATAAAAAAACGGGGCGGTGCAGGTCAGTCCGGGTCCGAAACGTCCCGGATCAACCTACGCACCGCCCCGCCTATTCCTGCGGAACGACTCGCTCGAAACGGACTAGTACCGCGGCCCGCGCCCGCCGCCGCCACCGCCGCCGCCGAATCCGCCGCGTCCGCCGCCACCACCGCCGCCGCCACGGCCGCCTTCAGGCTTCGGCCGCGCTTCGTTGACGATGATCGAGCGTCCGTCGAGTTCCTTCCCGTTCAGCCCGGTAATCGCCGCCTTCGCTTCCTCATCCGTGCTCATCTCCACGAAACCGAAGCCCTTGCTGCGGCCGGTTTCGCGGTCCATCACCACGTCCGCGCTGGTCACCGTGCCGAACGCCGCGAACTGCTTCTGCAGTTCCGCGCTCGTCACATTATAGCTAAGGCTCCCCACGTACAATTTCTTCGCCACCGTCGGCCTCCTGACAAAAAGCACAGCGACCCGATCCCTGGTGGCCGGGTCATCGAACGAGCGCACTTTCGGCTGGCGGAACCCTGAGTTCCGCCGGATAGCACGCGGCGCGCCTCAAGAAAGTATCGCATGTCAAGGGGGCAAAAGCAACTTGTTTTTCACACCCACCACGGCGCGCGGGCAAGCTCGCCGTACACGACCACGTCGAAAGCGACGTGTGCCGCGAGCGCCGGGGCAACATTCCGCGCGGCCTGCCTCAACATGCCGAACAACAGCCCGCCTGAAAATGTCCAGAACACCAGGACCAGCCAGTCCACGCGCCCGCCGGCTGACAGGCCGCTCGACAGGCCCAGGACCGGCGGCAGGAACAGCGCGATCTTGTACGCCGTATGCGCGGCGGCGGCGCCGATCACGCCCAGAACGCCGTTGATCCGGTTCAGCCGCCCCTGCACGTAGCCGCGGTAGAGCAGTTCCTCGACGCCGCCGATAGCCGCCGCCGCCGGCGCGAACCGCCCCAGCGCGCCCGGAAACCAATGCAGATCGAACTTCCATCGAAAGAGCAATCCGAACCCGAACCCCAGTCCAACGCCGAGAAGTCCCATGAGCGCGGCGCGCCTGCCGAACGGGACCAGGCCGAGAAGACCGCCCATCGTCCGCTCGCGGTATAGCGACAGCAGCACAGCCGCCGCCGTCATCGCCAATCCCAGGTCGGATGCAAGGCTCCACGGCAGGCTGCTTCGGACGAAGAGCGCGAAGAGGACCATTCCCGCCGCGGCGAGCAGCGCTTCCAGAAGCGGTCGCGTTCGGCCGGAATTCATGCCGCCCGGCTCCGGCGTCCGGCGATAACCATCCATCCCAAAGCCACGATCGGGACGAGCAGCAGGATGCGGCCGGAGCCCAGGCAGAACGGCTCGCCCTCGGCGATGACGCAATCCGGGAGATCGCCGCGCAGTTCGGCCAAGTCACCCGGCTTTTCCTTGAACACCTCCTCCGAAAGGATCAGCAGGCGGAGCTGCTTCATCTGTTTGAACGGCTCGATTGAGACTTCATTGCCCTTCTCGGCAGGAGCCGGCAGGAAGACCAGCGCCTTGAGCTCGCGCAGGTCCGCCAGCGGCGCGAGACTCTTGATCCCCTCGCATTTCAGGACCTCGACCACCTGGAGGTCTGGATGCGTCTGAATGACCCGCGCGAACTCATCGGGCGAGATGCACGGCCCGAGCGCCACCCAGCGGAGCCGCTTCAGGCCGTCGAGCGGGGCGCAATCCAGCGACGCTTTATCCTTGCAATAAACGCCCACCTCCTGAAGCTGCGGCAGTGCCTCGATGCCCTTAAGGCTGATCGTGGCGCCCAGAGTGAGATTCAATTCCTTCAGCCCGGTCAGCGGCTTGAGCGGCGTCAGGTCCTGGAGAGTGCTGCCGATGAAAGTGAGCGATTCCAGGCGCGGCAAGTCGGGCATGGCGCTTTTCGCCGATTCATAGTTGGCGAGCATGAGCCGCCGCAGGTTCGGCAGCGCCGCGAGTCCCTGGAGATTCAAATCCGTGTTCTCCAGGCTGAGGAAGAGGGTCTCAATCGCCTTTCGCTTTGCAACCGCGTCCAGGCCCGCCTGCGCGATCTTCTTTTCGTCAATCAAGAGCCAGCGCGGATCGAGCGAAGGCGCACGCGCCAGGAGTGTGCCATCGGCCAGGGAAAGTCCGACGTGCGGATTGACGCGGGCGATTTTCTCGAAGGCGCGGACCTGCTCATCGGAGATCGTTTCTTCGACGGTGACGAAGCGCAGGCTGATCAGCTCGCTCTCGGAGGCCTTGTCAACCCAGTCCCAACCTGCCTTTTCTTTTCCTAGGAACAGCGAAACGGCCCGCTCTCCTAAAACCAGGCACGGCCCGTCCCTCTTAAGCGACAGTTTCGCACCGTCTTCAGACCGCCACGGGACAAAGAAGTTTTCCTCTTTTTCGGCGTCTTTCCCCTGCGCTGTCACGTACAGCAGATCGCCGTCCCGTACCAGCAGCGCACCTGCATTCCCATCAGCCGGCGAGGTCACCCAGCGCATGTAGCCCAGGGATAAGTTCCCCACAGTCAGGCCCGATCCTTCCACGCGAACGATGGTGGAGGATTCCCAGCATGACCCGTTGCGCTGCGTAATACCCATCCAGGCGCACGCAGCGAGCGCAACGGTCATCGCGCACGCCAGAATCCCGACGATGGCCTTCTTCATCGCCGCACCCCTCCGCAGTTTGCCCTGAACCGGTTGGAACGCTCCGCCCTCCGCACCCGACGCTCACTTCGCCCGCGGCCCTTCGTTCGGTCCGGTCGGCTCGACGACTTCGAAATCCGAGCCTTTCAACTTTCGCAGTTCGTTCAGCCCCTCGATCCGCGTGTCCGGCGCGACGGAAATGCGCCAGTCGCCGCCGTTGTCGGCCACGAACATGCCGTACTTCTTCAGCCCCTTGAGGATCGCCTGCATGTGCGGCGAGAAACCGGCGATGTCGAAATCCGCCCGCAGCCTGAACCGCTCGCCCATCCGCGGGTAATTCGGGTCCCGGCTCCGGCTGGCGAAATGCGTGGCCGGATAAACGTACGCCGAGCGCGTGTGCCTCACCGTGAACCGCATCGCATGCTCGACCATTCCGCGCTCGACCTCGTCGTAACGGATGATCGCCGGGAAGATCGGCAGTCCGGCCGCGTCGGTTGAAGTCCAGCCGGCTGGCCGCAGCTTATTCGATTTCAGATCGAAGACCGCCGCGCAGTTGCACGTCCAACCGCCGGCGGTCTTGCGGCCCTGGTAGAACTCATAGAGCATGCGGTTCACCGGGTCCACGACGATCATATGCCGGTCCGTGTCCTCCGCGCCGCTCTGCGCGGCCGCGAGCGTGCGCCCGTCCAGCGGCCAGCCCTCGATAGGCGCGTTGTCGGGAATCGGGTACGGGCCTTTGTCCGACTCGCCCGCATAGCCCAGGAGTTTCGCCTCGACGCGCTCCTGGTCGCCCGGGACCAGGACGAAGTTCATATCGAGATTATAGGCCAGCTTCTTCTGCGGCCCGATCGTCGCGATCATCGCTTCGGAGTTCTTGAGGACGGGAAGTTTCGAGATGTCCTCGTTCCAGGGATTGTCGGGCGGAAAGACCTGCAGCGCGGCGAGGATTTTATCGGCCTCGGGCGTGTTGAACATCACCGGCTGAGTCACCGCCGGCATCGCAGGCCTGTCGCCGGCGAAGGAAAGGAAGCCTAAACAAGCCGCGCCCAGCGCCGCTCCCATCACGATGCGCACGGAAGGTTTGAATGATGACCGATGTGTGACCATTTTGATCCTCCCCTGGCCCCGAAAGCGCGTGGAAGCCCTCTTCCATTAAGCATACGGCAGTATCTATAAATGGGCCCACCCCGATTCGAACGGGGGACCAACGGATTATGAGTCCGCCGCTCTATCCAACTGAGCTATGGGCCCGTGATTCTTCGGACGCGACCGCCAAGCCGTATCCTATCCCGTTCAGGAGGTTGGGTCAACAGGGTGCGGAGTGAAGGAACGGCAGAATGCGCGCCCATCCGCATTCGCAATCAGATCTGGAACGCCACCGGCTCGCCCGGCACGGCCTCGTTGCAGATTCGAGCGCTGGACTCGACGAGGTCGTGGAGCGACCTGCTTTGCAGATAGGCACGCATCTGTTCGGCCAGGCCGAGCCAGAGGAGGTGCGTCGCACAGCGGCTCATCCGGTGGCAGCGCTTCTTCGGAACGCGGGCGAGGAGCTTCTCATCCACGCAGAACACCGGGGCGATGTCCGGCTCCAGCGCGGCGAGGATTTCCCAGACGTGGACCTTCTCCGACGGTTTCACCAGCGCAAAGCCGCCGTGCGGCCCGCGGACGCTCCGCACGAGCCCTGCCTTCCGCAGGCGACGCAGGAGCTGCTCCAGGTAATCCACGGAGATTTCCTGCCGCGCGGAAATCTCCTTGAGATTGACCGGCCCCTCGGCGCCGTATAGCGCGATGTCCATCATCGCCCGCAGACCGTACCGACCGCGTGTGGATAAGCGCATTAGAACTGGATCTCCATCGCCTTGTAAATGCACACCGGGATACACAGCTCGCAGCCGATGCACTTGTCGCTGTCGAACGACACGGTCATGGTGGCCCGGTCCACCCGCAGCGCCGCCGTCGGGCAGACGGAGATGCACGCGGTGCAATGCACGCACCGGTCTTCGCGCCAGAGCACGTCCTTCGAAAGCGGCTGGAGCAGCACGCCTTTTTTCTCGAGGTACTCGCGTCCCGCCTCGAGCTGTTTCTTGTTCCCTTCCATGGCCAGCACCATGTGGCCGGCTTCATCCGGATTGATGCTGGCGCGCATGATGCTCACGCGCAGGTCGTAGTCCTTGATCAGGTGGTATACGATCGGCTCGCGGACGATGTGCGGCGGGAACTTGAGGACCACTTTTTCGCTGGCCATGGCCGAACTCCTTCAGCTTTTCATCTGTTCTTCAGACCGGCGGCCGCTCGACGAGCGGCTTGCATTTCTGGCCGCTCTCCAGCCCCGGCAGCGGCGACACGGGCTGCGTCAGGAGGAACTCGCCCTTCTTGATCCAGTCCTTCAGGACCGTGGCGATCTCCTTCGCGCGGGCATAGCTGGAAAGCCCGGCCGTGGGGATCGCCTTCCCGTTCACCGTGATCTTGCCGCTCTTGAGTTCCTTGTAGCTCACCGTGCCGAGGTTGCCCGGGACGCATTGCGGGTAGTCGGTGGAATAATCCACGATGGGCGCGACGAGGTCCGCGTCGCTGACTGCGCAGTAGCGCATCGTTTCCTCGTCGAGGATCGGGATCGGGATCCCGACGCCGACGGCGAGGCTGACCCCGTAGCCGACGAGCGAGACGCCCTTGATCCAGCGAGGGTTCATCCCTTTGAGGTCGCCGCAGACAGCCAGCGTCCCGGCCGGCGCGAGCGGCGCGCCGTTCGGCGAGCGGGCGACCGCCGGCGCGTGCTGAGTGCCTTCCCACCAGACGTAGCCGACGCCTCCGCCGAGGAAGATGCGCGTGCCCAGGCCGATGGTGCGATAGAGCGGGTCGTTCAGCAGCGGGCTGAGCTGGCCGGCCGAGCAGTAATTGGCATTGCCCATATTCGGCTGGAGCAGGCCCATGTAGGTGTAGAGGACGCGCTTCGCGTCGCGGTTCACCGCCACGTTGTAATTCTGGTACACGTTGCGCGGGTTGGTGAGCACCGCCTGGTTGAGGTCCTTCAGGCAGATGCGCGATCGGACTTCCTTGCGCGGATAGCAGTCCGTCGGATACGCCTCGGCGCGCAGTTCCACGTCCTTCCCGGCGACGAGGTCCTCGATCACGTGCCCGCCGCCGTACTCGAACTTGCCGGGGAAAACGCTGTTGGCCGGATCGCCGACGGGCAGTTCGGTGGCGCCGAGGTAGATGTCCACCGCCGCGAGTCCGGCATAGGCGTTGATATTGTTGAGCCACGCCCGCGCGAACTTGCAGCGCGGCTTGGTGTGGCCGGTGTTCAGGAATGCGCCCGAAGAGCACATCGGGCCGAACGTGCCGGTCGTCACCACGTCCACTTCCTGCGCCGCCTTCTTCGCGCCCTTCTCGGCGACGATCTCGATGACCTCTTCGGCGTCCACAACGACCACCTGGCCCTTGCGGATTTTCTCGTTGATCTCTTGGATGGTTTTCGCCATGTCCTGAATTCCCTCGGTCAGTTCCGGCTTACGCAGTCGCTTCGAAAAGGTCCGTGCTCAGGTATCGCTCTCCGGTATCCGGCAGCAGGACGACGACGTCCTTCCCGCTGCCCATCTCCCGGGCGACTTGCAGCGCCGCGAAGGCCGCCGCGCCGGAGGAGATGCCCGCGAAGACGCCTTCTTCCCGCGCCAAGCGGCGCGCCGTCTCCGCCGCCTGCTCGTCGGACACAGGAATCACCCGGTCCACGATGCTGCGGTTGAGCACCTCCGGCACAAAGCCTGCGCCGATGCCCTGGATGCGATGCCGGCCCGGCGGGCCGCCGCTCAACACCGCCGACGCGGCCGGCTCGACGGCGATGATCTTCACCGCCGGAATCCGCTCCTTCAATATTTCGCCCACGCCGGTGATCGTGCCGCCGGTGCCGATGCCGGCCACGAACGCGTCCACCTTGCCGTTCATCTGCTCCAGGATCTCCACCGCCGTCGTGCGCCGATGCGCCTCCGGGTTGGCCGGATTGTTGAACTGCTGCGGCATGTAATAATCCCGGCTCGACGCGACCAGTTCCTCGGCCTTGCGGATGGCGCCGGGCATCGCTTCGGCGCCGAGCGTCAGGACCACTTCCGCCCCGAGCGCCTTCAGGAGTTTTCGCCGCTCGACGGACATCGTATCGGGCATGGTGAGGATCAGCCGATAGCCCTTCACCGCCGCGACCATGGCCAGGCCGATCCCGGTGTTCCCGCTCGTGGGCTCGACAATCGTCATGCCGTTCTTGAGCTTACCTTCCTTCTCCGCGGCCTCGATCATTGCCAGGCAGATGCGGTCCTTGACCGACGACATCGGGTTGAACGCCTCCAACTTCGCCCAGACGGTGGCGTCCTTCGGTCCCGGCAAGCGGTTCAGCCGGACGATCGGCGTATCGCCGACCAGTTCGAGAATATTCAGCGCGCACATGGCCACGGAAGGTCCTTTCGCTAGATAGTTTATCCAATCTAACATACCTGACTTGGCAGATCAAGTAATTCGCTCCCTGTGCCGTTCAAAGGTCTTTCCGAAAACTGACATTCCTGTGAATCATCGCGGCCGGGAATGTAGTATAATCGCCGCCATTGGAAATCAGCCCGCGAGAGGAATACACGCAATGAATTTCCAGTTGGTTTATCCCAGGACGGTCCTGTTCGGAGCGGGGACGTTTTCGCGCCTCGGCGAGGTCTGCCGGGGAAACGGCCGGCGCGCGCTGCTGGTGACGGGCCGCGCGGCGCTGCGCCGCTCCGGTAAACTGGCGCAGGCGGAAGAGATGCTGGCGGCCGCGGGCATCGCCGTGCGCCTTTTCGAGGGCGTCGAGAACGACCCGAGCCTGGCCACGTGCGACCGCGCCATCGCCACCGCGCGCGATGCCGGCTGCGACATGGTCGTCTCGATCGGCGGCGGCAGCGCCCTCGACGCCGGCAAGATCGTCGCGGCGATACTGCCGCAGTCGTTCGCGCTCCGCGAGTTCTTCCAGGGCCGGCGCAATCTCGAAAGGCCGTCGCTCTTCTTCGCCGCGGCGCCCACGACGGCGGGCACGGGCTCCGAATGTACGCGCGTCTCCGTGCTCACCGACGAGGCGACGCAGACCAAGAAGGGAATCCGGCACGAGTTCATGGTGCCGCAGGCGGCGCTGGTGGACCCGGAGTTGACGCTGGGCCTTCCGCCGGAGGTCACCGCCCAGAGCGGGATGGACGCTCTGACGCAGGCGGTCGAGTGCTTCGTCGGCCGTATCGCCAACCCGGCGTCCGACGCGCTGGCGCTCCAGGCGATTGAGCTTCTCGCGCGCCATCTTCCTGCGGCGGTCGAGGACGGCTCGAAGATCGAGAACCGCGAACCGGTCGCGCTCGGCAGCCTGCTGACGGGCCTGGCGTTCACGAACGCGGCGCTGGGCGCGGTCCACGGCCTGGCGCACCCGGTCGGCGCGCACTTTCACGTGCCGCATGGGCTGGCCTGCGCGCTGCTGCTGCCGCAGGTGTGCGAGTTCAATCTGCCCGCGCAGCCGGAGAAGTTCGACCGGATCGCGGAACGGATCGGCTGCAAGTCCGGCCGCGAGGTCCCGGCCGCGCTGAGCGCGCTGAACCGCCGCGTCGGCATCACCGGCGGACTCGGAAACTTCGGCATGGAGGAACCCGCGTTTCCGCGGATACTCGCCGAGAGCCGCAGCGGCAGCACGGCGAACAACCCGAGGCCCGCGTCGGACGCGGACCTCGCCGAGATTCTCCGAAAGACGATTTGAGGAATCCCCGGAGGCAGACCATGCAGAAGGTCAACGAGCGCGATTGCGCATTCCGCGGCGGCGATTGGGGCGTGAAGTATTTCATGCGCGGCCCGAAACTCGATTGGGGCTTGATCCTGCTCAAGCCGGGCCAGACGATGGGCGAGCACGGGCACAAGGAAGTCGAGGAAACTTTCTACGTCCTCGAGGGGACTCCGACCCTGGTTGTGGACGGCCGAAGGATCCGCACCGGGCCGGGCGATGTTTTCCGGCTGGAACCGCCGGAGCGACATGACCTCTGCAACGAAGCGAAGGAGCCCGCGCGGGTGATCTTCATCAAGACGCCCTATCTGCCTGCCGACAAAACCTGATGGCTTGCAACTTTTCGCGCCGTCGGTTATCCTGAGTTTTCCGCAGTTCCGTCCGCGCGAGGCGGCGTCGCCAAGTGGATGAAGGCAACGGTTTGCAAAACCGTCGCGCGGGCAATACTGGCGCGGCTTTTAGCAAGCCCTTGACCGGAAATTTGACTGCCGCTGCCCCTGGAAAGCCCTGCCGCTGCTCCCATGACGCTGACCTGCGCGCCGTCCTGGACGCCTGGCCGATTCTCCCGGCCGCAATCAAGGCGGGCATTCTGGCGATGGTGAAGGCGACGCAAGGCCCTTGATTTCGCCGCTGCCGGGGGCGGGGCTGGCGACACTGGCCGGCCGGGGTTAGAGACTTTTAGGTTCTTCCAAAGGCCAAGAGCCTTCTGACTGAGTGGGTCGCCCCTCGCCGCAAGCGTTTTATTTACATCTTGGGCTAGACTAGGTATTTTTTAGGTTCTTCCAGCGCCTTGAATGCTCCTGACTGATTGGGCCGCCCTCAAGCATAGCAACAAACTTTCTTTCTAGGTTCTTCCGGCGGGTGTTTCGCCCCTGACTGTGTGGGTCGCCCTCGGCAAAAATCGTTTTATTTATGCCGTTCCGGTTGACGGCGGTGGGGGCCTGTCAGTATTCGCCGAAAGGAGGTTGACGCGCCGGGGCGAGAGGGGTAATCTACTGCCGGACGGACGGAATCCGACTCAAGGCCGCGCGGTTGAAGGAGGACTTCTCGACAGAACGTAACGCACTGACAACATATTGACGAAGCTCGATCTTGAGCTTTGGTGTCTCATCAGACAAACAACCACTTCTGGCCTTCGGGCCAGAACCGCACGAGACAGCAAGGCACTGGTCGGCGCTCCTTTTTCGGGAGCGTCGCCGTGTCTGCTTTCGTGTGGTGGGCCGTGGTTGGCCCGTCTGATGGGAGCGGTCCGGTTGACGCTCCCGATTTGTTTTAGCACCGAAAGGGATCACGGCATGCCGGACGATTTGGAAGGAAACACGCCGGCGGGATGGACGAAACCCGCGACGCAGGGATCGCCGTCTGAGGCGCTTTCGGACCCGTATCTCAGGGCGCAGGCTGAGGCACATTACAGGGTGAGGCCGGCCGCGCAACCGGTTCGGCCGCCAAAGGGACGCCCGGATTCGCCACAGCGACGTTCGCTGGCTTCCTTCTCTTGGGGGTGGGCCGCCGCAATCCTGATCGTGGCCGTGGTCCTGGCCGGATTACTCGCCGCTCACCTGCATCATCGCGCACTTCTGCGACAGCGCGTCGAGCTTGTGGACATCATTACCGGCAAAGGTAATTTCATTGAGGCGGCGAAGAACCTGCTCGGCGCGGTGGAGACGGCGCAATTCTCTGCGTCGCTGAAGGCTGCGTTTGATGCAGAAGATCAGGCAATAACGTCGCTAACGCTACCCAATCCGGCAAAAGATTTAGATGAGTCAATGAATCAGAGTGTCAATGCAAAAAGTGAGGAAGCGTTTGCGCGAGCCTGCGACGTGGTTGAGGCGCGCCGTGCCGCGTACAATGAGCTCCGGGACCAACAAATCTATGACGCCAAGGCCGCGCTGGATAAATTCGACCGCGAGCATGTCGGTATTGCGGCGGAACTCGGCTACAAGATCGGCGAATATTGACCGCAAAGGAGAGAAAAGTGAGTGGCAACCTAGTCAATTGTCCCGACTGCGGACGGCCGATATCGCGCCTTGCTCCGATTTGCCCTGGCTGCGGCCGACCAATGAACCAAATGGGCACGGCTCAGGGTCAGCCGACAACGATGATCGAGCGGACTCCCAAGCGCTTCAGGCTACAGGTAATTATCGGATTCGGATTGTTCCTGGGGGGCCTAATGTTGGCGGTGTTTATTCCCTACAACGGCATCCCCGGCTTGGCCTTGTTCGTCATGGGTTGGGTAGTCGTGATTCGCGCAAGAGTTCTCGCTCGGCGGCATCATGGCTGAAGCAATACAGCAGTAGGTTCGCATCGTGTTAAGGGCAACATCGGAACGGCCCGCGCGCTGCCGGGCCGGGGACAGAAGTACCTTCAGCTCTGGCAAGGGGAGAAAGGCGGGTGGCGGCATGATCGGGTTCAATTGCGAGTCCTGCGGGGCGAGAGTGAAAGCGCAGCCGAGTCTGGCGGGCAAGACAGGGAAGTGCCCGAAATGTGGAACATTGAACCGCGTGCCGCCGCTGGCACGACCCGCAGCGTCCGAACCAGAGACCGGGGCGGAATCGAACCAACCCGCTGTGTCAGCGATTGCGCAAGAACGTGACGGCAACACGCCGGTAGGATGGGCCGCCCCTGTGCCGGCAGAACAACCGCGTCGGCAGGGCAGCCTTGTAAATTGCCCCGACTGCGGACGGCCGATATCGCGCCTTGCTCCGATTTGCCCTGGCTGCGGCCGACCAATGAACCAAATGGGAACGGCTAACGTTCAGCCGGCAAGACCGGTGCGGGTGGAGTACAATCGCTCCCGTAACACATTTATTGGAACTATGCCGCTTCTTGTAAAGTGCGCCATGCGAGCGGTTCAAGAGCTTGGATGGAAGTTGGAGAATGCGAACGAACAAACCGGTTTGGTCACGTTTGAGACAACAGGTATTAGCTGGGGATCGTGGAGCGGCGTTGCATGTTCTTTGAATATTGTAGAGGTCTCGGAAAACGAGTTTCGGGTAACGGGTGCGGGCAAGCAAATCCACAGAGGCGTGCAAACGTTCAGCCTCGACCTCTTCGGCGAGGCGAATGGCAAGGCCGAGAAGGCCATAGAGAAGATGAAGCAATTGGCCCGCTGAATAGCGAGAACATCTGCTAACGTCAACCGGACGATGTTCATTCGCATTTACGAAGGGACTGATTGGACGGAGAGTTTGACAGAGGAATCGGGGCGGCAACCGGATTGCAACCGGGGCCGCTACTCGCACGGCCTGCCGCCCCGCCTTCTTTCCCCTGCGAGAGTGAAGGCGAGATCACGATGCCCACCCGCAACCCGCCCGAATCCTTTACCCTCCCCTACAAGCTGGCCGATGGTTGCCTTGTCGTCATTGGTGAAGTCTGCTACGACGAGAAACCGATCGCGGATGTGCTTTCCCCCACCTTCGGGGCAGCGTTTTCCCCTGGGCTCGAAATCGTGCGCAATCATTTGGCGCGAATTCTGCCGGAACTTAAGTCCGCGATCACGCCGCAGATTAAAAAGGCTGCGTGCAAGGTATCAGATCAGTATTACTCCCTGGTCGGACCCCCTCAAAACTGCGCGTTGCTGGCGGTGAAGTTTGGGTGCGCTTTTATACTTCAAGCCAAGGGAGTTTTCATGTGGCCGAGCGCGCCGGAGGATTATCCGTCGCTTGCGCACTGTCAGGCTGTGGCCTGGCCCACTCGAAAAACAGTTGAAGCCTTGCGCGATGCGCTGGCTACGGAGCGCGTTCGCGTCGCGCGGGAACTGTCCACGGCGGCCGGCGCGTCGGAGCGCGAAGGCGTCAAGCAGATCAGTCCGCATGAGGCGGCGGCGCATCAAAAACACCTTCACGGAAGCGCGGCGGAGGGCGACGCAAAGAACCGCGAAGACGACCTGCCGCCGACACTACACGGAAGCGCGGAAATCTTGAAGGCTCTTGGGCTGAGCAAGGGTTTATGGCGCAAGATCAAGAGGTTGAACAGGAACAGGAACACGAAAGGGCCGATATGCGACACGGGACCCCGCCCCTATGCTGAACGAAAAGCACTTCTGGTCTGGGGCCGGGAGTGTTTCAAGACTGCCGCTGCCCTGGACGATGGTACGCCGGAAGACCTACAAGACGAGATGTTGGAACGCAAGTTGTCGCGCGCGACGAAGCAGATACCCGCCGCAATCGCGCGGGGAGAAATTGCGGAGACGATGCGAAAAGACCCCAAGAAGGTGGGGCTTGTCGCCGGAGACCACGACCTACTATCTCTGCCGCACGAACGGACAGGAAGACGGCAGGCTCACATGAGATGTGCTCGCCCCGGCGACAAGCAGACCGGCCAAGTGGGGCTGTCGGTGAAGGACAAGGCAAAAGGGGCATCATCCTAACCCGCCGAACTTACAAAATCCTACCAAGACCTACCATTTCGACCGCCGCGCGCAGTCTTTTCGGTTTTGTCCAATGGGAGAGGACAAGATTGAAAGGACGCCAATATGAGCGAATGGCTGACCGCCGCTGACCTGGCCGACCGGCTGCAAGTTACCGTCGAGACGATCACGGCTTGGCGGCAGGCCGGCCTTATTCCGGCGGTGCAAATCACGGGTAAGACGATTCGTTTCGACTTGGCTGAAGTCGAGCGCAGTCTGCGGGCGCGGGGGCAACGGAGCGCCGGAGCGCCGGCTCCCGCGAAGGGGTGTGGCGATGCCGCGTGAATCCCGCACGCTGAAACCTTCGCGCGTCCGCTGTGGCGGTTGCGGCCGGCGACTGAGGCCGGGCAAAGTGGCGGCGTCAACGGGTGCGGGGCGTCCGCTCTGCGAAGATTGCGCCGCTGCGCTGGATCGCGTCCGGCCGATACTGCGGCGGTTGCGCCTTCGGCTCATTCCTGAGAGGGGCGCGCAATGACCCCGCCCATGATGCCCGGCTCTGCGATAGTTCCTCCTCTTGTCCGGCAACGGCTCCCGGACCTATCCGGCACGGCCGCGAAGCTCGCCATTGCCTTATCCGGGTATGTCAACGGCAAGACCGGCGATGCCTTCCCAAGTAACAAGTTGCTCATGCGCGACGCGGGAATCACGAGTTGGGAAACCTTCCGCCATGCGCGGAAGGAACTGGCCGGGTGTGGACTGACCTGGACGGCGGGCAAGGGCGACAGGTTGACAGTTTACCGCTGGAATGGGGTATC
Organism: Candidatus Brocadiia bacterium; assembly: GCA_052139675.1. Taxonomy (GTDB): domain Bacteria; phylum Planctomycetota; class Brocadiia; order CAIUPP01; family CAIUPP01; genus JBEKCB01. The sequence continues at coordinate 66,205 of JBKQWE010000097.1, read as the reverse complement.
TCCGAAAATCGGAGAGTCCCCTATTTTCGGAGTCTCCGAATCTCCAGAAATCGGAGTCTCCGATTTGACCGTACAGGTAACAGCCCAACAAGAACAGCCCACTTCCCGCCATGCTTCGCATGCGGGAGCGAAGGCGAAACGGGGGGCGTCCGGGAAGACGCCGGGGCCGCCCGTGTGGGGATGGTGGGTTGACGCGAACCGCGAAGCCGGACCGGACCCGCTGAGGATCGGGCCGGACTTGGGCGCGGCGCGGGAATTGGGGAAGGCTGTAACGAGGGGTGAACTGACCGAATCCGAATTGCGCGGCTGTCTCACGCTCTACCTGGCCGATGATGACGCCTGGCTTGTGAAGCAGGGACACGCGCTCCGGCACCTGGCCGGCAGGATCGGCGCATACCGGGCGGGCGCTAAGGAACTGGACGCGCCGCCTCTTGACCCCGCGCTTGTGGACAGAATCGAGGCGGAAGCGGCGGAACAGGAAAGGAAAAATCATGCGGCGCGGCTTGACTGAGAGTTTTTTCATGCAACATCCGCCGGCAGGTGGCCCGGACGGTTTCACACTTTGGGGGGTGTGCGGCTTATTCGGCGTCCGGCCGAAAGTGATTCTCCGCGCCTGCGCGCGGGGGGAGTTTCCGCCGCCGTCCTACTCTCTGCCGCGCTGCCCGCGGTGGAGCGATGCCTGGCTGTGGGAGTGGATGGAATTGCCGGGACCTGTTCCGTGGCAACATGGCTCCCCCGGACAGGAGCGGGCGCGGGAACGTTTGAATCCGTACTGGACCTGCACGGTTGAGAAGGACGAATACCCATGAGCACGGCAACGCTGACGGCAAGGGACCAGATCGCGCAGTATGCGGCCGTCGCATGGGCGCCGGGCGACATGATCGAAGTCCGGGCGATTCCGCTTGACCGTGAGAGCGGCGGGGCCGTTTCATTCTGGACGCGGGCCGAAGACCTGCCGGCGAAATTCGAGCGCATGGAAGCCTTGAACGCGCGGCAGGCGGGAATCTTCGCGGGTGTGCTCCCGCGCGTGAAGGAAGGCGCTCGCGGGGATGCGAATTGCGCCGCCGGCTCCGTCGTGTGGAGCGACTTCGATAACACGGACCCGCGCGACGCCTGGAAGCGCGCGACCGATGCCGGGATGCCCCCGCCAAGCATGGCGATTGCGACCGGGCACGGCGTACACTTGCTCTGGCGGCTCGCGGAGAAAACCGCGCCGGCGCTGCTTTCGGAACTTGTCGCGGACCTGGCCGCTCTACTTCACTCCGATTCGAGCGTCAAAAATCCTGAGCGGGTGCTGAGGTTGCCGGGGTTTCAGAATTGGAAAAAACCTGTTGCCGAAAGCCGGCTGCTGTTCGCGGACCCGGCCCGGCGGTACGCCGTTGCTCTGCTGAGGGCCGCTGTGCCGGCGGCAGTAGCAGAGCGCCCCGCCCTTGCCCCGGACGCGCCACAGGGCGCGCCGGCGCGAACGGGCGGCAATTCTGAGGCCGTCGCGCACGTCCTTGAACGCGCCCGAAAATACCTGGCGACGATTCCCGGTGCCGTCAAAGGGGGCCGGAGTGCGGCGGCCTTCCGTGTGGCGGCGATTCTGAGAAACGATTTCCGCCTGCCCGATGCTTCGGCCTGGCCACTTCTCTGCGAATGGAATCAACGGAACGCGCCGCCCCTGGACGAAAGAGAACTGCGGGCCGTCTTCCAGTCCGGCGGGAAGTATGCGAAGCACGCGCGGGGCGCGAAGGCGGACGCTCCACGAAAAGCGCCGGCGCATTCGGGCGGCTCGGAACCGGCTCGCGTCATTATTTCCGCCGCGGCCGGGGATGGCGACTTGACCGACATGCGGGCTGAACTCGCCGCGCAACGCGATGGCACGCGCCGCACGCTCGCCCTGCCGTGGAAGCGGCTCGATAACCTGTCGCATTTTCTCAGGCCGGGGACCGTCGGCATCTTGGGCGGCCCGACCGGAACCGGCAAGACGTTTTTCAACGCTCATATCGCCCTGGCCGTGCAGGCGGCCGAAGTGCCCTGGCGCTTCTTGCCGTTGGAAGATCGCAAGGTTGATTTTTTCTGGCGCCTGCTGGCAATTCTCGCCGGCGATTACAGGATGATCGAAGACGGCGCCGAAGGCGCGGCATGGCGTCAAGAAAACTTGGATCGCTTCGCGGCGCCCCTGGAAGACCTGATGCCTTTCATTGCCGAAAACCCGCGCGTCGGATGCAAGGGCGCGGACGGAAAAACTTTTGTGCCTGCCCTGCCATACGGCGCGGTGCTCGATTGGATCGCCGCGGCGTGCGAGCAATCGGCCCGCGTCCTTTTCGTGGACCCGCTCAGTCAAATAGATTTCGAGGGGCGCGAACCGTGGAAGGCCGAAGCGGAGTTTATCCGCAAGGCTCTGGCGCTCATGGCTGACGCGGGGGCAACGCTGATATTGACCTGCCATACCGTGAAGCGCGGGGGCAAAAGCGCGACGCTCCCGCTCAGTGTGGAAGACCTGCAAGGCTCTGCCATGATCGCGCGGCTCTGCCATACCGTCTTGCTCTTGGATTCTCACGACGCGAAAACGTCAACCGTTTACCGCGCCGGCGGACTGCGCGAAGACGTGGAGCACAACCGGACGCTCCTGGTAGCGAAGGCCCGCAACGCGAGCGGCACGCGGCAACGGATCGCCTTCACACAACGGAGCGATGCCCCGGTTTTTGACGAGCACGGAGTGATAGCGCCGCGCGGCGCGCCGGACTCGGAAGCCGGGGAACACTGGGCGAACGGCTGAGAAAAGGAGACAGGCCGATGAGCGAAAAGGCATGGGTGGCGCGGGATGCGAAGGACGGCTCGCGGTTGCTTTTCACTGACGAACCGACGGTGGACGACAAAGGCTCTTTCGATTCAATCGAAAACTGGTGCTCGCTTTTGTGGGCGGAGAATCTAGCCGCGCCGCCGGACTACATTGCGGGCATTCTCCCGACTGACTTGAAGCCCGGCGAGTGCCGGGAAATCGAAGCGCCCTGGCCGGCAGACACGTTTGCAGATGTTCAGGAAGTGAACGCGGCGCATGGGAGCGAAGGGATATGAGCGAAAGGCTATAGGTACTTTCCCGCCGGGCCGGTCGGTTGCGATGTTGCAAACCCCGGATCGCACGAGAATCTGCCTTTGGAAAATTGGCCTTGTGTAGTGTAGTCGGGCCGCGTCCGGTGTCGGGCGCGGGAATAGTTCTTCAGGGAGGTTCAGCATGTTGGGCTTGAGTGAGACGAAGACGCAGACGGAAAAGCTGGCAGGCGAGATTCGGGCCGCAGAGAAGCGGTTGCAGGACGCGGACGCGCCGCATTGGAGCGAGCGGACATGACCCCTTGCGGGCGCTGTCAGAATTGCCGGAACGGAGCGCCGGGTATCTGCCTTTCGCCGGACAGCGCGCCGGCCGCGAGGCGGTGCGGCTGTGGCGCGGGGATCGCCGGCAAGCGCCGATTCTGCGCGACGTGCGCCGCCGGCAGGCATCGGGAAGCGAAGTGCCGATGGTGGGGGCGGACTGGCAAGGGTGCTAGACAAATTGGGCGGGATTCTGGCAGGGCAGTACCAGAGCGCCAAGAGGATCGTCCGCGCGCCCCTGGCGCGGCCCTGGGCGCGGCCGGGCCTGATTTTACGGCCTTCCGGGGAGCGATGCCGATGGCGAAAAGAGAGGCGCGGAGCGCATGAGCGGGATCGCCACAATCGAGCGCACGGCGACGGGACCGACTCCCCTGCTCCTGGACGCGGGCGCGACGGCGGCGCTCCTGGGCTGTGGCCGGCGCAAGCTCTTCTCCATGCTCGCCGCCGGCGAGATTCCCGCGCCTATCCGCTTCGGGAAGCGCCTGACGTGGCGGCGTTCGGAACTTGTCGCCTGGACTGACGCCGGCTGTCCGCCGGCCTGCCGCTGGACCTGGCCGCCGAAAATCTGAGATAAGGGACTTGACTTTCAGTAAAACCGGATATAGGATGTGGACATGAAGAAGAAGCCGAAAGCGCGAATGGGGCGTCCGCCGAAAGACCCGGAAGAAAAGCAAAGCGCGTTTCTGGGCGTCAAGCTGACGCGGCGCGAGCGGGCGCTGATACAAGCCGAAGCTGACCGGCTTGGAATTGCTGCCAGTGCATTGCTCATGCGGCCGTGGAGGAAAGGGAAAACGAAATGAGGCTCTATCGCCGGACGCGGATCGTCGCGGGCAAGGCGCGGAAGTCAAAGCATGTTCACCTGGATTTCACGGACCATGCCGGCGCGCCGCGAACGCTCACGCTGTTCACAGATGATTCCGTTTCGGAAGATTGGGCAAAGAAGCTGGACCGGCTGCTTGCCTGCCGCACGGCGCATGAACCGCTCACTTCCGACTTGGCGGTATGGCTCGAAAGGATGCTGCCGAAGCTCCGCGCGAAGCTCGCCAAGTGGAATATCCTGGACGCCGCGCGCGCCGCGTCCGGGAAGGCGCTGACGGCGCACGTTGACGATTTTGAGAAGATGCTTGAGGCGCGGGGCGCGACGGAGCAGTACGCGCAGTTGACCGCGAACCGGGCGCGCGCCGTCGTGAAGGGCTGCGGCTTCGAGCGGTACTCGGATATTGTGCCCGGCCGCGTCCTGCAATACCTGGCGGACAGGCGCGCCGGCGGGCTGAGCGCGCAAAGCTCTAACTTCTACCTGCAATCGTTCAAGGCGTTCTGCCTTTTCATGGTGCGAGAGCGGCGTGCAACGGAATCGCCCGTCGCGCACCTGGAAGGCGTGAACGTCAAGACAGATCGCCGGCATGACCGGCGCGCGCTCACGGTAGAGGAAGCCCGGCGGCTCCTGGAGGCCGCGCGCTGCGGGCCGGTGCGCTACGGCATGACCGGCGCGGATCGGGTGGCGCTCTACATGACCGCGATGGAAAGCGGCTTGCGATGGGCTGAGCTCCGCAGTCTGACGCGGGCAAGCTTCAACCTGGACGCGACCCCCGCAACCGCGACCGTGGAGGCCGGTTACAGTAAGCACAGAAGGGCGGACGTGCTCCCGCTCCGGCCGGCGACGGCCGACGCGCTTAGAGCATACCTGTCTCTGCGGCTGCCCGATGCGCGGGCGTTCCCCATGCCGAAGCAAAAGAGAGGGGCCGCTATGATTCGGGCGGACCTGGAAGCGGCGCGCGCAAAGTGGCTTGAAGACCCCGCCGCTGACCCGGCTGAACGCGAGAGGCGCGCGAAATCCGACGCACTCAAGTACGTTGACTCCGCCGGGCGGTACGCTGATTTTCACGGGACGCGGCACACTTTCGTAACGAACGTCTGCGCGGGGCCGGCATCGCCACAGGCGGCGCGCGCCCTGGCCCGGCACAGCGCGAGCAGCTTGACGGATCGCTATGCTCATTTCGAGAGCGTCAATCAGACGGCCGCCCTGGACGCGCTCCCGGACCTGACCGCGCCGGCGACTGACGCCGAAGCTCTGCGCCGGACCGGAACGGATGACCGCGAGCTTTCCGTATCACAGAAAACCCCCGCCGAAAATTGGACTGGAAATTTGACTGAAACCCCTGCCCGGAAGGGCACTTTTTCGCCCACTTTTGCACAGTTGGGCGCGGCGGAATCCGAAGGCGCGGGGGGCGCGAAAGAGCAGGAACCGCTTGATAAATCGCGGGAAATCGAATATGCTGACGACTCAAGGCGGCGTCGCCAAGTGGATGAAGGCAACGGTTTGCAAAACCGTCATCCCCGGTTCGAATCCGGGCGCCGCCTCCAATTCGGACCGCGCGGAAACGCGCGGTTTCTCTAGCGTTTTCGCACCTTTCCCGCTCGCTTCAAGCTCCCTCTCCGAATCGCCGTTCTGTGTCCCAAAGCGGCCAGAAATCGCGGTGAAAATCCGATCCCGTTGCAGAAAACGTTCAGTGGTTCCCGCCGGAGCGGGTGTAGTCGTGGAAGTGGACGCTGTCAAGGTCCATTACCCCTCTCGCCCAGGCAGGTTGACTTCGATTCGTCAAACGCCGGTTGCCCCGGGCAGGCCCTATTGCGGTCGCCGGGTCCCAGTGGTAGAGTTCGGCTCATCGGCCGAGCAGATGCAAGAGCTCAGACCGCAGACTGCCTCCCAATCGCATTGTCCGGTAAGGCGCTGGAAACTCACTGGAGACAAAGCATTAACCGATTCAGCGGACGGATTATGTTGCTTGCGGTGGTGTGGGCCTCGTTGCTTGGAGGGGCCGGGGCGGTCTTTGCCGCGCCGGCGAGTTCTGCGGCCCCGGCGTCCGTTCCTCCGCCCATGCCCATGTACACCAAGGACAATGCCTCCGCCGCGCCGGGTCTGGAGTCGCTCCCTCTGAAGGAGAGCGTTTCACAGTACGGCATCACCTGGACGTTCGAGAAGCCCGCGCGCGTCGGCCGGTTCGTCAACGGCGACTGGTACGTCGTCGGCCCCGTCACGATCCAGATGATCGCGCCGAAGCCGCTCTTCGGCGACGAGGTCAAGGAGACGATGGACAAGGAGGAGATTCATGAGAGCAGATATCCCGGCAAGCAGGCCCGCCACGGGTCGTCGCTCAACCCGCCCTCAAAGGCGAAGACAGCCGGCTTCGACAGCCGCATTCCGGGCGGACGCTATGACCCGAACCTGTTCTCCCACCTGCCGATAGCGATGAAGCCGGGCGACTCGCTGGTCTCGACGATCAGCCGCGAGAACAGCGAGATCACCATGTTCGACGGCCAGCACATTGACCCGCTGCGAGTGGCGGCGGTCCTGACATGCCTGGCGGAGCCGCAGCCGGCGGACGCCTTCCGGCCGTCGTACTGCGACTCGGCCCATGGCAAGATCTTTCTGGCCCGCAACCTGAAGCGCGAACTCCTGACCAGTCTCCCCCGCGTCAAAGGCATGCCCGAGACGCTGGAAGGCTATGCCGCGGCTTTCCAGAAACCGTGGATTGACCTGGCGGACTTCGGTTTTGCGGCCCCGGTACAGAACCTGCCGCACTACGGGCAGCAGATAGCCGACCAGGTCGGCGAGGGAAGTTTGCTACTGCTGATGGACTACACCCCCGAGCAGAAGGAGCCGCTCCTGGTGAACTTCGTGCAGGTGGGCATAGACCTCCACGGCGTGACCCGGGGCGGGTTCGTCTGGGAGGCCTGGGGCGGACTGAACTCGGGCCGCAAGTGGCCGATCGTCTTTGCCGGCATCATGCTCGGCGATCCGGACATGCAGGCGCCCCGGAAGAAACTGCCGGACCTGGTCTTCCATGAGGACCAGCAGACGAGCTTCGGCCCGGTCACGTACCGGGACCAGACCTTCGACCGGAGCTGGACCGGCGCCAAGGTCATCTTCATGGGACACACGCCGTCGCTGAACAAGCCCACGAAGGAGGCGGAGGAGGAGCACTGGCAGTCGGGTTGGGGCCTGCTCGACGTCTACCCGCCGTCCGATTGGCCGCTGAAGACGGAAGGCGAGTTGCGGGCCAGCGAAGCGTACCGCCGGGCCAACACCAGCGGCGCCTGGGTTGCCGAAGCGCTGGCTGCCCGCATCATGCACGCGGAGAAGGTGTGGGATCACGACGCATTCTTCGCTTACGTGGACCGCTGGATGACCGAGCCGGACTTGCCGAACCTTAAGGCCATCAAAGACGCCAAATTCGGCGACTACACCGCGCCTCGGATGTCGTGGGTGTGGCAGGGCAGCGTCTCAGTCACGGGGGCGAAGTGGGTGAAAGGTGCGTGGCAGACCTACCGTGACAACCTTCCGCCGGCAGCCGACGGAAGCCAGACGCCGCCCGCGGAGGCAACCTGGAAGTGACCATCAAAACCAACCCGCCGAAGCACCTTGCAAGCCGACCTGGCCGTCGTCCTGTGCGACCAGACCCGCTCGACTGCCTGTTCTCTTTGCGAGATTGTGCAACGGTATTGCCGGAGAAACCTTGAGAAGGCCCGGCCGACCCCAATTACCGCATCTGATGTTGATCAACCAGGCGCCATTGGCGGCAAGGGCCGCCGCACTGCGCAACGGCACGCTGGACTTGATGCGATATCTCGGTGAAGTCTGCGACCGCATCGAAGCGCTCGAGCCGACCGTGCAAGCGCTGGCGCCGGAGGCGGATCGCCGGGCGCGCCTGCTGCGCGAGGCAGCCGAGCTGCAGCGCCGGCATCCGAAGCCGGAGGGTCGGCCTTTGCTCTACGGAGTGCCGCTGGGAGTGAAAGACATCTTCCACGCGCGGGGCTTCGTGACGCGCGCCGGGACGCGACTGCCGAGCGAACTGTTCGCCGGCGATGAGGCGTCGTGCGTCGCTGCGCTCCGCGCGGCAGGCGCGCTGGTCCTGGGCAAGACGGTGACGACGGAGTTCGCCTACGCGGAGCCCGGGCCGACTCGCAACCCGCACAATCCGGCGCATACGCCCGGCGGCTCCAGCAGCGGTTCCGCCGCGGCCGTAGCGGTCGGTTTCTGTCCGTTGGCCATCGGCACGCAGACGGTCGGCTCGACGATCCGCCCCGCGGCGTTCTGCGGGATCATCGGGTTCAAGCCGAGCTTCGGGCGCATGCCAACGGCCGGGGCGATCACCTTCTCCTCTTCAGCCGACCACGTCGGTCTTTTCACGCAGGACGCGGCGGGCATGGCGCTGGCGGCTTCGATCCTGTGCCGCGACTGGCGGGCACCACGCGAGCCGTCCGGCGAGGCGCGACGCGATTCGCCGCGAGCGCTCCCCACGCTCGGCGTGCCCGACGGGCCCTACCTCCAACAGGCCTCGAGCGAGGCGTTGGAGGCGTTCGACATGCAGCTCGAGTCGCTTCGGTCCGCCGGCTATCCAGTCCGGCGCGTGCGGATGCTCGACGACATCGGCGCGATCAATCGGCGCCATTGGCGCATGTGCGCCGCTGAACTGGCGCAGGCTCACGCCACTTGGTTTGCCCAATACGAGAATATCTACCGTCCCCGGACCGCCGCGCTGATTCGGGAGGGTCACAGCGTCGGAGCCGATGAATTGGCGGCCGCCCGCGCCGCGCGCATCGAGCTGCGGAGCGAACTGGAACGCCGGATGGCTGAGGAGAAAATTGACCTGTGGCTCTGTCCCGCGGCAACGGGGCCGGCGCCCGAGGGGCTTGACTACACCGGCGATCCGAGCATGAACCTGCCCTGGACACACGCCGGCCTGCCCGCGGTGACCCTTCCCGCGGGCCGGGCGGCGAACGGGCTCCCGCTCGGTCTGCAGTGCGTGGCGAAGTTCATGAACGACGAGGGGCTGCTCGCCTGTGCTGAGCAACTGGAGCGGATCTTCAACTTCCATCCGCCGTCGCAGGCGCGAATCTGAGTCCCCCAGCACCGGTTCGTGAACCACGGCCTCCTTCGAAAACATAAACAATAATCACGTTGTCTTTGCCCAGCGAATCGAGTAAGAATAGCGGAGGGTGTGCTTAATCCTGGGAGTTCCGGGAAGCGCGACCTATCCTTATGTGCAGATGGCAGATTTCCGATGAGCCGCCGCGGAGGGCTCGCACGCTCGTGGCCTGATCGTTCCAGACGGGAAACGCATATGCCGAGGGCCGCACAGCTCTCCAGCCGGGAACGAGTTCGTCTCGCGCTCCGCCATCAGGAGACCGACAGGATTCCCATTGCCATGGTCTGTTCCGGGATCAACCCACCGGCTTATGGAGAGGTCGAAAACTACCTGCGGCGCCAGAGGCAGACCGATCTGGAAAGCTTCCTGGACAGCGTCTTGGACATCGCGTCTGTCGCTCCCCAGTATGTCGGCCCTTCACTCCGGCCGGGTGAGGACATCTGGGGCGTCGTGCGCAGGGCCGTCTCCTTCGGTCCGGGCAGTTATGATGAAATCGCGCACTATCCGCTGGCCCAGGCGACGGACATTGACGCGCTTCAGAAGCATGCGTGGCCGACCACCGCTTTCTTCGACTATTCCGTTTTGCCCGCCCGCATCGCTGCGATGCAGAAGAAGCGCGAACGCTGTCTGATGATTTCAAATGCGAACCCTTTCGAGACAGCCTGGTACATGCGCGGTTTCGAGCGGATGCTGATGGATTTCACGCTCAACCCGGAACTGGCCCATGGGATCATGGAGCGCGTCACGGACTTTCACGTCGAGCATTTCAGGAAGACGCTTGAGGCGGCCGACGGATCGGTGGACCTGGCCTTTACGGCGGACGATGTTGCCGGACAAAACGGCCTGCTGCTGTCGCTCAAGATGTGGGAGGAGTTCATCCAGCCGTGTCACGTGAGACTCAACAAGGCCATTCACGAGTTCGGCGTCAAGGTGATTTACCACTCTGACGGCGCGGTGATGGGAGCCGTCGCGGGCCTGATTGATGCGGGGATTGACGTTCTCCAGGCGCTCCAATTCGACGCGAGTGGGATGGACCCGCGCGAGTTGAAAGTCAGATACGGGGATAGGCTTTGCTTCGAGGGTGGAGTCAGCGTCCAGAAGACATTGCCTTTCGGGAGCCCCAAAGACGTGCAGCAGGAGACGGAGCGGCTGATTCGCATCCTCGGGGTGAACGGAGGATACATCCTCGGTCCGTCCCATGCAATTCAAGCCGGAACGCCGGCCGGGAACATCATGGAGATGTTCGACACGGCGCTGAGCTACTATCCCTTTCGGTGACCAGGCGTCCGGGCGTTTCGGATATTCAGATGCCCGGTGCAAGGCGCGGAGAATAGAGACCTGAAGAAGTTCAAATCGCCCCATTTGGGGTTGTCATAGGCATCTCTGTCCTGGAGGATGGCATCTTTGGCCGCGAGCCGTTACGAGCAGTTATTGAGGGAAGCCTCGGGACCCGAATCGTTCGTCCGCCGTTCCCTGGCGCACCTGGAATCGGACTTCCGCGCGCTGGCGCTGCTGGCGCTGTCGGACTGGGAGCGGGCGGAGATCGTGTCGAGCGAGTTGTTCAGCGCGCTCGGCGGCCTGCAGCGTCCCGCGTGGGGCATGTGGAACGGCCTGCTGTCGGCGCTGCGGAGCGCTCGGCGCGAGGCGTTGCGCTCCGGCAGCGCGGCGGACCGTCAGAAGGTCGAACGGGCCGCCGTCGTGGCCCGCGTGCTGCAACTGCTCGACGAGCGGCTCGACGCGGCGGTCGCCGAATCGCTCAAGCCCCTGTGTGAGGTGACGCGCTGGCGCGGCGGGAAGCTCACGACAGGGAATGCGCTCTCGATGGCCATCGGCGTGCGCAACCTGGTGGCGCACGACCCGCCGACGGATGAGACCGGCTGGGGCCGGCTCGCCGGCGCATTGCGCCCGCTCGTCGAATTGCAGGCGCGCCGATCACTCCTGGAGTCGCTCGGCGAACCGGCGGAATATCGGCCTCCCTGGTTCGAGCGCGAAGGGGAGACGCTCTGGACGTTCAACGGGCTGGAAGAGGACTTCTCGGCGCGATACGTCGCCGAGGGGCGCGAGCCGAAATACTCCGCCGAGGGCGGCGCGCGGGCCATTCAATCGCTGCAGCGGCTCCTGGGCAAATCGGGCGTGCAGGAGCGGGACTTCCGAAAACTGCTGTCGAGGCTGGCTCCGGAAGAGGTCAAGGGAGTGCTGATGGGGGATTTCCTCGTCGGCCTGCCGGTGGGCGAAGGCGGCTTCGCGAGGGTGCACCTCGGGCGGCAGTTGAGCACGGGGCGGCAGGTGGCGATCAAGATCCTCCACGACGGCACGCCCGAAGATGTCCAGTTGCGCTTCCAGCAGGAGGCGGCCTACCTGTCGCGGTTCAGCCATCCGAATATCGTCGGGGTCTACGCCTACGGCGAGGAGACCTGGCGTGCGCCGCGGAGCTTCAGCCTCAGCGGGGAATCCTGGTTCGAGAAATTCAGCAGGAGCGCGCCGGTCAAGACGTTCATCGCCCTGGAATGGATCGAGGGCGAGACGCTCGAGAGCCTCTATCAGAAGCGCCGGGAGAGCCCGGTGGCGCTGGATCAGCAGATGCGGTGGTTGGTGCAGGCGGCGAACGCGCTCTCGGCGGTGCACGGCACGGGGCTGATCCACCGGGATATCAAGCCGGGCAACCTGATGGTGACGGGCGAGGGGGCGATCAAGCTGATGGACTTCGGGATCGCGCGGACGCAGTCGGAGGAGCGGACGATCCAGACGACAACGGGGAAGACGATCGGGACGCCGGCGTACATGTCGCCGGAGCAGATCCGCGCGGCGGACGCGGAGGCGGAGGTGGGGCCGGGCACGGACATCTACTCGCTGTGCGCGACGTTCTACGAGCTATGCACGGGGACGCGGCTGTACCACCACGACCGCGAGAGCGCGGAGACGGTGCGGACGCAGAAGCTGGCGGGTCGGATGCCGGAGGCGCCGCGGAAGCAGGTCCGAGGATTGCCGTGGGAAGTGGAGACGATCCTGCTGGGCGGGCTGGAGCCGGAGTTATCGGACCGGTACCACACGGCCGCGGAGGTGGAGCGCGACGTGCGGCACTACCTGGCGGATGAGCCGATCGAGCACAAGCGGCCGTCGGCGGTGCGGCGCGCGCGGCTGGCGTATCGGCGGAACCGGACGGTCGCCAACCTGGTGGCCTGCTTCGTGATATTGGCCGTAGCGGGAACCCTTTTCTACATCCACCGGATCAAGGCCGAACAGGCAAAGACGGAAGAAAAGCGGATCGAAGCGGAACATCAGCGTGAATTGGTCCAGCAAAAGGAGATCGCGGCGCACGAATCCGCCAGCGCGTCCGAGTTTTCGGTCGCCGACCTCAAGATGAGACAAGGCAACGCGGGCGGTGCGCTGCCCTGGCTTGCCGGCGCGCTGCGGCAGAACCCACGGAATGAAGCGGCTACGGCCCTGGCCGTTTCGATTTTGCGCGCCGATCCTCTCCTTCCGATCGCGTTGCATCACAACTCCCCCGTCGTCTCCGCGAGATTCAGCGCCGACGGCCGGCGCGTCGTAACCGCATCAACCGACGTTATGCAACTATGGGACAGCCGAACCGGCGAACCCATCGGCGCGCCCATTCGCGCCGGAGCGGCCATCAGCCATGCGGCCTTCACTCCCGATGACAAGTGGCTGATGACAATTCAGGCGCCGGCCGGCCAGCTCTCGACATACCATCTCTGGGACCCGCAGACCGGCCGGCCGGCCGGGAACGCAGTCGGCAGCCCGCCTCTGGAACACCTCAGCCCCGATGGCCGCCGGGCCCTGACGATTTCGCCGGCGGGCGCGCAGGTTTGGGACGTGAGCGCAGGGAAGCCGATCGGCCCGCCCATCCCGGCCGGCGCGCCGGCTAAAGACCTGCTTTTTTTCTCAGGCGGCTTCAGCCCGGACGGCAAGCGGCTCGTGCTCCTGCACGACAACAAGGCGCAAGTGTGGGAGACGGATACGGGCCAGGCCGTCGGAAAGCCGATCGAATTAGCCGACCGGGCCCATCAAACGGAATTCAGCGCCGACGGAAAACGTCTCTTGATCGTATTCGGCGGTGACAACGATATTGTCCAGGTTTGGGATGTGGATACCGGGCTGGCCATCGGCACCGCCATCTCCTACGTGGACTTGATCCATTTCGCCAAATTCAGCCCCACCGGCAAGGAGTTCGTGACCGTATTCGGAGGGCAGTACGAGAGGGGCGCCTTGTCGGCGAAAGTGGAGGCGCAGGTCTGGGACGTGAAAACGGGCAAAGCTGTCGGCCAGCCCGTGACGCATGAAGGCATGATCAATTCGGCGGAGTTCAGTCCGGACGGGAGCTGCCTTTTGACCGCCTCGGACGACAAGACCGCCTGCCTGTGGGACGCGCACAGCGGCGAGCCGGTGGGCTTCGCGATGCAGCACGCCGACGCGGTGAATTCCGCCCACTTCAGCCGGGACGGAAAGTGGATCGTGACGGCCTCGGCCGATAATACAGCGCGCCTCTGGCCCGTTCAAACGCGCCGTTTCAGCGGCGAAGCGCTCCGATACGACCGGGCGGTCGGATTTGCGAGCTTCAGCCCCGACAGCCGATGGATGGCGACCGGATGGTCGGACAACACCGCCAGAGTCTGGGAAACCCGGACCGGGAAGCTGGTGGCGCATTCCACCGCGTTCGCACGTCCTGTTGAATCCGCGGTCTTCAGTCCCGACGGCGACCGGGTATTGAGCAAATCATACGATCATACAGCGCAGGTCTGGAAGGCGCAGACGGGCCAGCCGATCGGCAAAGCGCTGCACCATGGAGATTCGATCACCTCCGCCGGTTTCAGCCCGGATGGAAGCCGCGTGCTGACCGCTTCGCGAGATAGCACCGCCCAGGTCTGGAACGCGGCGACCGGCGATCCCGCGGGCCCGCCCATGCGATGCAGCCTCTGGGTCAACGGCGCCGAGTTCAGTCCCGACGGCAAGCAGGTTGTGACCGCGAGCGGCGATGGATTCATCCGTATCTGGGACGTCCAGACGGCTCAACTTGCCGTGAAGGAAATGCATCTCTCCGATTACCCCGACTATCCGCTTGAGGCGAAGTTCAGTCCGGACGGGCAATGGGTTGTGGGCGTGTCGGACTTCCAGATCGCCCGAATTTGGGATGCTCGCTCCGGGCAGCCGCTGGGCGGTCCGATCCGAAGCGGAGACCTCATTCATTCGGCGGAGTTCACTCGCGACGGAAAGGGACTGATGACCATTGCCGGCGCAACGGTCCAGGTTTGGGATATTCGCACCGGCCAGCCGCTCACCGAACCGATGCGGCACGAAAATATGGTCGCCTTCGCCGCCTTCAGCGGAGACGGCCGATGGATCACCACCGTGGCATTCGACGGCATCGCGCAGATCTGGGACGCGCAGACGGGAAAAGCCGTCAGCCATCCCGCGGTTTTCGGGAGAGAGCGCGTGCTGCGTCCGATCTTGACGGCGGCTTCCAGTTCCGATGCAAGATGGATATTCACCAACTGCGTCGTCGGTCAAAACGCGTGTCTTTGGGACGCGCTGACGGTCGCTGTGGAAGCGCCGCCGTGGCTGGCGGATTTGGCCGAGGTGGTGTCCGGCTTAGAGCTCACCTCCCAAGGGGCGCTGGAGCCCTCCCAGCGCGACTCCAAGTCCATGCGTCAAACCCTGCATGATCTCGCCGGGGACGACGATCTTTCCCGCTTTGGACGGTGGTATGCCGCCGAATCCGCCACGCGCGCCATTTCTCCGCGTTCTTCCGTCACGGTGCCGGAATTTGTGGAACAACGCCTGAAGGAGAACACGGCTGCTTCGGTTGAGGACGCCTGGGAGATTGATCCCGGCAATCCTCTCATTCTGGCGTCGCTGGCAAAGTTCGAGGCCGACAAAGACAAGGCCCTGTTCTTCTGCCGCCATGCGCTTCAACGCGCCCGGATCGAAGGTCCGCCGGAGAAAATCGAGCGCGTGCGTTCCATTGCCGAATCCGTCTTCCCCGAGTTGCCGGAGTTCGATGGCGCAATCCAAGTTCCATCGCCGGATGCTCACTGACGGATCCGGGAACAAAAGAGTCGCTTGACAGGAGCGACGTTGGCCGTCAGAAGCCCCTGTATCTACGGGGTCCCCAGGCGAGTTGCCTTCGGTTTGCAAAAGCGTCATCCCCGGTTCGAATTCGTGCGCCGCCTCCAAATCAGCGATAGGTGTCCTTCAGGCTCCGCACGCGGAGTTGCCGCCGGAACGCCGCCAAAGAAAGCGCCCGCGACGGCTCAACGAGAACCTCGACGGGTTGCCGCGGCTGAAGATGAAAGAAGTTGTCGGAGAAGCTCGCGTCGGCGCCGGAGAGTTCGAGCCAGGCCCAGAGCGCCGGGCGGGCGGCGGTGAGACCTACGCGGAAGCCGCCGGCTTCGGCGCGCGAGACGGCGACTTTGACGGCTGGGTCCGCGAGTTCCAGATGCTTCGGTCTGGCGAAGGTGACCAGGTCGGCGGATACCGATCGGCCGCGGACGCTCAGGTCGAGCCAGAGGAGCAGGTCGCGCGGGCCGCGCGCGTCGAGATGCCGTTTGAGGTCGAGCGTCCGGACGAGCCGGCTCGTCCGGGCGGGCAGCCGCACGGGGCACGAGCCGGTCTCCAGATTTTCACCGGCCGCGGTGGTGACCCGCCACGACAGCGCTCCCTCACACGCCTTGAGCAGATCGCTCGTCGCATGCGCCGCGACCCGGCCGCTCTTCAAATCCTCCACGCTGGAGACCAGCAGCGGCGCGTAGAACCGCCTGGCCATGTAATGCAGCGCCTTCCAGCGCTTGAGATAGTCAATGGAAGACCAGCTTGCGACGGGCCAGCAGTCGTTGAGCTGCCAATAGAGCGTGCCCATGGTCCGCGGCATGCTGCGGCGCCAATGCTCGACGGCGTACTTCATCCCGATTCCCTGCAGAATCTGGCTGAGCCAGAGGGCGCTGTCGAAGTCTTGCGGCAGGCGGAACCACTCGAGCATGTACTGGAAGATAACGCTGTTTCCGATGCCGCTGCGCTGATGGTGTTCCATGACGTAAGAGGTGACGTTGCGGTCCGACGGCGCGGTGAAGAGGCGGACCGTGCGCGGCTCGGGGAAGGACTGGAAGCCGAACTCGCTGCAGAAACGGTGGAGATTGGCGCGGTAGCTCTCGAAGGGCTTGCGGCCGTGCCAGACTTCCCAGAGGTGCGCGTCGCCGCAGGCGGGATTATTGTACTTGCTCCGGTCGCCGCAGGGGTTATGCGGGCTGCAGGGCCAGTACGCGCGCTCGGGATCGTTCCGGCGGACCACCTGGGGCAGCAGCCTGTCGAAGAGTTTAGCGTAATCCCGCCAGCTCATGCGCGGCGGCTGGACCGACCAGCGGTCGCCGACGAGCCCCTGCTCCAGTTCGTTGTTCCCGCACCAGAGCGCGATGCAGGCGTGGTGGCGCAGGCGGCGGACCTGGTGCTCCGCCTCGGCGCGGACGCTGCGGAGGAACGCGCGGTCGTAAGCGGGATAGGTTGAGCAGGCGAACATGAAGTCCTGCCAGATGCACAGGCCCAGCTCATCGCAGAGGTTGTAAAAATCCTCGCTCTCGTAGACGCCGCCGCCCCAGACGCGGAGCATGTTCATGTGGGCGGCGGCGGCGCTGCGGAGGAGCGCCTCGTAATCGCCCAGGCCGACACGCGCAGCGAAGGCGTCGGCGGGAATCCAGTTGGCGCCCTTGGCGAAGAAGGGAACTCCGTTGACGGCGAACCGGAAGGATTCTCCCCAGCGGTCCTTCTCGCGCTGGAGTTCGAGCGTCCGAAGGCCGATGCGGCGGACTGCGTTGTCCAGCAGGTGGTCATCGGCATCGAGCAGATCCACCACGACGCAGTACAGCGGTTGATCGCCCATGCCGTTCGGCCACCAGAGTTTCGGGCTGCGGATGGTCAGTTCAGCCTCGGCGGCGCGGCCGCGGACGGGCGCGACGGCGTGGCCAACGGCCTTATCCTGAAAGAGGACCGTGACTCGGACATGCGTCGCCGCCGCTGAACGGCGCGCGCGCTCCACTTCGGCGCGAACGCGCAAAGTCACCGCGCCTGAACGCGAATGGTCCTGGGTGACGTGCAGGTCGGCGATCCGCGCAACGTCGAACGCTTCGATGCTGATGGGACGCCAGATGCCCGCCGTCACGAGCACCGGGCCCCAGTCCCAGCCGAAGTTGCAGGGTTCCTTGCGTACCCACGCGCGGCCGGCGACTTCTCGCGGCCCGCCCCAGCCCGCCAGGTTCCGTCCCTTCTGCCTGCGCCGAATGTATGGCAGGACGGAATTGAATCGGATGCTGATGCGGTTTTCGCCGCGGCGCAGCGCCGGCTTGATGTCGAATTCCCAGAGCCGGTACATGTTATCCGCCGCGCCCACCTCGCGCCCGTTGAGCGTCACGACGGCGAACGTGTCCAGCCCCTTGCACCGGAGCAGCACCCGGTCGCGCGCCAGGACTTCATCGCCCACCGAGAAACTGCGCGAGTAAATCCAGTCCGCCTCGCTGACCCATTTCACCTTCAGCTCGTTGTCTCGGTAGAACGGATCCTCGATTGCGCCCGCTTTGAGGAGGTCCGTATGCACGCAGCCGGGCACAGTCGCCGGGAAATGCTGCGAGTTTCCCACGCGCTGGAGTTTCCAGGCGCCGCCCAGATCAATCGTGAAGTTCGGCACGGCGATCTCCCTTAATGGCCCGTGAATCGCGATGTTGGGCGGAATTTAGCTTCCGCGAATAGAAAAAGCAACCGAGGTTCGCGGCCCAAGCGGCTGCGTGTTGCTTGACGGCGAGCGCCCCTACTCGTGAGAATGTGATGCAGGCGACGCGGATTCAGCGGCTGCCAGAGTGGAAAGGACAAACCCTATGTCCGTCAAGTCATCGGCTGAACGAGCCCTGGAACAAGGAAAAGGCATTCTGCGCCTGGCGCCCAACTGGGTGCCCCGAGTCTACTGCGTCCCGGGCCGCCGCATCAAGCTTCATCCCGACGACTATTATGCGCTCGGAAGCCAGCGCGGCGGAATTGACGAACGCTGGTTCGCTTCCACCACCCCGGCCGATAACGGGCCGCTCACCGCTCCGAACGAAGGGCTCAGCTTCATCCTGTTCGAAGACGGTCCCCGAACGGAGCGCATCCTCCTGCGAGACGCCATCGAGGATCTCAAGGGCATCATCGTCGGACAGCGAATCTGGAACGAGCACCGCCGCTGGCCTATGTACGCCAAGTTCTTCGACAACAAGGGCGCGCTGCCGCACCACATCCACCAGCGCGACGAGCACGCGCGGCTGACCGGGCAGCTCGGCAAGCCCGAGGCGTACTATTTCCCTCCGCAGGCGAACAACCACACAGGCGATTTCCCCTACACCTTCTTCGGGCTCAATCCCGGGACCACGAAAGCCCAGCTTCGAGAATGCCTCGCGGATTTCGCCAGGGGCGACAACAAGATTACCAATATCTCCCGCGCGTATCGCCTGGAGATCGGGACCGGCTGGGATGTGCCGCCGGGAGTCCTGCACGCGCCCGGCAGCCTGTGCACCTATGAGCCGCAAAAGGCGTCCGACGTTTTCGCCATGTACCAGTCGCTGGCGGGAGATCAGATCGTCCCGAATGAACTGCTTTGGAAGAACACGCCCCAGGACAAGCTCGACGATCTCGACTATCTGATCTCCGTGCTCGATTGGGACCTGAACGTGGACCCGGATTTCATCGAGCATCGCATCATGCGCCCCAAGCCGGTGCGCCCGGAGCAGACGGCGGCCAAGGGATACACGGAGAACTGGATCTGCTACAAGTCCGCCGAGTTCAGCGCCAAGGAACTGACCGTTTTGCCCGGCGCGACCGTCACAGTCCGCGACGCGGCCGCCTACGGTCTCATCATGATGCAAGGGCACGGCAAGATGGGGGTCTGGAATGTCGAGACGCCCAGCCTGATTCGCTATGGCCAGTTGACCTATGACGAGTTCTTCGTCACGGAAGACGCCGCGCGGAGCGGCATCAAGATCGTCAACCTCTCCAAGGCGGACCCGATCGTGATGCTCAAACACTTCGGGCCTGGCAACCCCGAGATGCTGCCGTAACCATTTAAGGGCCGGGAGGCTCGGGCGGATCGCGGCTGAGCGCCGGTTCCAGGGTTCGCACGCCCTCTTCACGGCGCTCCACGAGAGGTGTGGGGTGCCTCACGCGCCAAGCGATAAAGAGCGAGACGAAAAGCAGCAGTTCGCCGGACAGCGTGAACGTGGCGCGGTAGCTTCGCGTAAACACTGAGAAGTAAGCGCCGGCCAGGGGGCCGAGCGACCAGCCCAGGCTGGTCACCGACGAGACGATGCCGAAGGCCTTGCCCATGCTCTGCTCGGGCGCCACCCTCCGGATGAGTGCGCTGGCCGTCGGGAAGATGCCCGCCATCCCGAATCCAAACAGGACGCGGATCAGGATGAGCTGTCCGATCGTCTGCGAGTAAGCCTGCAGCGAGGCCATGATGCCGCCCCAGACGACGCAGAACATCAGCACTCTCTTCTGTCCCCACCGGTCGCCGAAGAACCCGAACATCCACGCCGAGCTGGCCTCAACCGGCCCCACAATCGAGAGGATCAGGCCGGTCAAGGCCCCTGCTTCTGCGTCGCTCATGGCCGAGATGCGCTTCACGAAATACGGGAAGATCGGCCCGGGCGCGGTCGCGGAAAAGTTGATCAGGCACAGCGTCACCACCGGGATGATGAACGCGCCCGTCGTCAGCAAAGGCCAGAACGAGCCCTTCATGTCGGTCTTGGCCGCCGCGGAACGCGTGAACGTCTCCCGGACGGCGAATTGCACGATCAGCCCGCCGACGATCAGGATGCCGCCGGCGAGGAAGAACGTCGGTTCGTAGCCGAAGAACTTCGCCGAGTATCCGCCCAGCACCGGCCCGATGTATTGGCCGCTGGTCGAGGAAACGATGAGCGTGCCCAGGACGGTCCCGGCGCGTTCCTTCGGCGTAACGCTCGCCGCAAGCGCCATGCTTGCGCCCACCGTGCCGGTCAGCATGCCCTGGAGGATTCGCAGGATCAGCAGGTGCGTGATGTTCTGCGCGCAGCCCATCAGCGCGATGACCACCGCCCCGCCGAGCATGGCGCGGAGGACCATGGGCTTCCTGCCGTACCGGTCGGCGAGCAGACCCCAGATCGGCGAGAACACGACCATCGGCAGGCCGCCGGCCATCATGATAATCCCGGCCCATTTGTCCGCCTCCGGCCCTTCCGGAATGGGCACGGGCAGGTGCTTGATGTAGAAAGGCAGGAACGGCATGACGAAACTGAACCCGAGCATCGCGATGAACTGCGCGATGCACAAGGCGTAGAAGGTCTTCTTCCAATTAGGGCTCATTCGGACGTCCCGGTGCGGAGGTGCAGAAAGACAACAAGCGGGCGCGCCTGGCTCGCCCGCTTCATTGAGATTCGGATCGCACGCAGCGCGCATTATACGGCGCGTGGCCGGATTCCGGCAAATCATCCGAGGTCCCGGGGTTTGACGACCGATTGCAAATCGCGGTATAAGCGTTGGGCAATTCAGAGGAGGGAACTCGCGATGGTCAGTCTGAACTTCGTGCGAGGCGGCCGGCTCGTCGCCGGCATACTGCTCGTGGCGGCGTTCGCTCCATTCGTCTCAGCGGCGGAACCGCTGCCGTTGACGAACCACAAGTCGGGCATTTCGGTCTCGCTGTCCGGCAGCAACGGTGTGGACTGGGCCGTCGAGATGACCTATCATGACGAGGAGGTCGCCGACCAGATCCTCTACGTCAAATCGTCAGTCAACTTTTCGCTGGCCCACAATGCCAATAATACTCTCGAGATTGACAGCGCGTCGAAGCTCCCGCATGTCCTGGGCACGACGGTGCCGAACGGAGCGCCCAATGGCGGCGAAATCCGTTACAAGATTGACCGCGACCAGCAGGCCCACGCCTACTGCGGCCAGAGCGGTGCGCTGCCGCCCTTCGCCGTGGCTTATGCGGCGCCGTTCAACTTCGACACGCTGACCTACAGCGACGCAGCCCGCACGCCTGTGCTGGGCAAGATCGGCGACAACGGGCTGCCTTATGGCAACTCGCCGCAGACGACGAAGGCCCGCTTCTCCTACGGGTCGCGCGACGCCTTCGGCAACGAGTGGCACGTGCTGACCTACTGGGACAATGACGTGCCGCTGTGCTCCGCCCTGCACGTTGACGGCGGGCGGGCCGAGGGCTCGGACGGCTATTGCGTACCGGTCTGCGTCAACCCGCTGACGCCGATCGTGCAGCTCACCGCCGGCGGCTCAGCGCAATATTACACGACGCCGCTGAAGACCTACCACATCCCGAAAATCTGGGACTGCACAACCTATCTGACCTCCGGCGTGCAGATCAGTTTCGTGAACCTGACCAACAGCGCCGCGGTGATGTATCGCGTGGACGGCGGCGCGTGGCAAACCTGGGCGGGCGCGCCGTTGCTCGCCGAGGCGCTCTTCTCCGGGGCGAATTCCTCGCACGTGCTTGAAGCCAAATGCGGCGATTCCGGCGCGGTGTTGAGCCGCGCGATCGTATTCAACCCGGATTACCCCGCGCCGGCGGAGCATCACGGCTACCTGCTGTGGGCCGATGAGGCCGAGCGCCAGGTGTTGATCCACAAGCTCAACAACGTGCAGCCATTCAAGATTTCCTATCAGAACTGTTTCCGCAGCGACAGTTGGGTCCAGGGTCTGCCGGGCAAGCTCACGGACCAGCGCGGCGTGTGGCGCTTTTGGCCGAGCGTGGTGGGCAATGCCCTGTCCAACGCACTCGTCGTGGCCGTAGATGGCCCGGCAACGCCGGTCGCGCCGCTGCTCAAGCAGCGGCTGCTGTGGATGTCGCGGCTCGAGCCGATCGGCTTCGAGGTGCACATTGACGAGATCACACCGGCGAAGGACTACCTCAGCGAACTCGGCCAGACGGAAGAGCTGTGGGTTGACGCGGCCGTCGCCTACGACATCGCGGCGGGATTCTACCGCAGCGCGCAGGACCCCGGCGGGCTGACGCCGATCGAGGAGATTCAGGTGCGCGACGGCCTGGCCAAGGTCGCCAAGAGCCTGCTCCAGTTTCGCGACAACTATTCGGCTACGTACGGTGGCGGCGACTCGCACTGGCCGCTGGGCTACGAACTGAGCCTGGCCGCCATCGCCATGGCCATGCCGACCTACAAGACGCCTTATTACGGCGTCAGCGGCGGCGACCGCCGGACGATCAACGACCTCCGCGACGCCGACGGCAAGTACTGGAACCCGTTCCCCGACCAGGGCGCGACCTGGTATGCCGCGGCGACCGACCCATGGATCGCGCGGCCGGGCTATCCGAACAACGTCCACACGTTCCGCTCGGACTACCTGATCACGGACGACGGCTGGTGGGCGGGCGCGAACGACCTGGTCGGCGCGCCGTGCAACTCCGGCGGCGGCAGCGACCGCTATGTCACCGGCCCCAACGGCACTTGCCTGGTTGACGTTCAGTACGGCGACATGGCCAACGCCGAGTGCCGCGTGGAATTACAGGAGATGAACGGCTACGAAAACCCGTTCGTCGAGCGCATGGCGGTCCTCGACTGCATGCGCCGCATCAAGGGCGATACGACGCAGGCCGGGTGTGTGACCAACTACCTCCGCCGCCGGCTGACCCACGGCGCGGTGACCGTCACCTGGAACCCGAAGACGAAGATCTACACGCCCGACGCCCCGCGCGTCGAAACCGCCGTCTGCACCTTCAATCACCATTACGAATTCGCCTCGCTGCCCGGCCCCATGAGCCTGGTGAGCCGGTTCCTGAGCGACCTGAAGGCCTACTACGGCATCAGCGGCACGATTGACCAGGCCACGCATGACCGCATTTACAATGATACGCGGAAAATCTTCTACGACCCTTACGGCCTGGTCCTGTGCGAAGATCCGGCGACTCTGCCGCCGCACGCGCCGGAGCGCAGCCACCCGCCGGTCGTCAAGCCGCTGTTCAAGTACGTGGTCAAGCCCGGCGAGCCTTGCGTGAAGTACGTCCTGGCCTGTTCCCCGGACTGCAACCCGCTGAAGATCACCGTCAGCGGCCTGCCCAACGGCGCCACATGGGACCCGGAAGCCCGCGTCATCAAGTGGATGCCGACGGCCAACGACGCCGGCGTGCATGTCGTGACGGTCACGGCCGACGACGGCAAGGCCGCCACGACGCGCCCCTTCGCCATGATCGTCAAGGCCAACGCAGGTTCGGGCCCGATCCCCGCGGCGCCGACGAACGTCACGGCTGCCCTGACGGCCGACAATTCGGCCGTGGCGCTGAACTGGACGAAACCCGCGGGCGTCGCCGTCGCGGCCTACGCCATCTATCGCGACGGCATCCTCTGGGCGTCGGCCCCCGCCGACGCGACCACCTGGACCGACGGCGAATTGATCCTGCCCTCGTCGAAAACTCGTTACGATGTCTCGCTCTGGGCGACGAACGGCGCGGAGTCGAGCGCCACACCGGCCAAGCCGGACCTTATCGAAGTGCCGGCCGCCGGCAACCCGTAAACGCTCCGGACCCCAAACGACCACGAGAGGAATGAGGATGAAATTATCCGCAGTCATCCTTCTCATGGCAGCGGTTTTCCGCGCCGACGGGAATGTCTCGCCTCGGCCTGGCGACGTGGTCTACGAGACCAACTTCAAAACGCCGGCCGAGCAGCAAGCGTGGGCGAGAGCTGATTTTGCAAAGTGGATCACCGCCCCTAATGGAACAACTTCACTTTGCATCACTGCGCCGCGCGATCAGTCCGAGGGCTCGCACATGATCCGGCTGCCCCTGGACCTGAGCCGGTACCGCGGCTGCCGGCTGCTGTTCGAGTGCATGGCCAAGGCGGAGAACGTCAGCAAGCCTTCGGCCTCGTATCTCGGCGTCAAGTTCATGCTGTACTACCGGTCTGACACGACTGGCCCCTTCTGGCTGAATGAGAACGACGTGTTCGGCACGTTTGACTGGCGGCAACTCCGGTTCAGCCAGCAGATCGCCGCTGATGCCTCGGACGGCGAGATTGATCTCGGCCTGCAGGGAAGTTCCGGCACGGCGTGGTTCAACGCCGTGAAGATCACGGTTCTCGGCGCTCCCGTGAAGCGCCCCGCGCCGCCGGCGAATCCGCCGCCGGCTTTCAGCGGCCACGACTTGCCGCGCCTGCGCGGCGTGATGTCGCCGAATGTATTTCGCGACGACGACCTGCGGGTGCTCGGCACGGAGTGGAAAGCGAATGTCATCCGCTGGCAGATCACGCGAAACTGGGGCGTCGCCGGGACCGACCGCGATCTTGCCGAGTACGACCGCTGGCTGGACGGCCGGCTGGATGAGTTGGACAAGGCGCTGGATGCCTGCAGGCGGTACGGACTCAAGCTGGTCGTGGACATGCATTCGCCGCCGGGCGGTCGCTACCCGAACAGCGACCTGGCCATCTTCAACGAACCCCTGTACCAGGACCACTGGGTGGCCCTGTGGGAGAAGATCGCGCGCCGGTACAAGGGCAACCGGACGATCTGGGGATACGACCTGGTCAATGAACCGGTGCAGAGCGCGCCTTCAGCGGTGGGCGCGGCCGACTATCTCGGAGCGCAGGCGCGGGCGGCGAAGGCCATCCGAGCGATTGATCCGGACATGCCCATCTTCATCGAAGCCGCCGATTGGGATTCCGCAGCCGGGTACAATGAACTCGAACCTGTCGCCGTCCCGAACGTGATCTACCAGGTCCACATGTACGTTCCGACCGAGTTCACGCATCAGGGAGTCTTCGGCAAGTGGGCCCCTGCCGCTTATCCGGGCAAGATCGGCGGCACGATGTGGAATAAGCAGCAGTTCCGCAAGGTGCTTCAGCCGGTCCGCGATTTTCAGCTCGCCTACAACGTGCATATCTACGTCGGGGAATTCAGCGCCATCCGCTGGGCGCCGGGCGCGGCCAATTACCTGCGCGACTGCATCGAGCTGTTCGAGGAGTACGGCTGGGACTGGACCTATCACGCCTATCGCGAGTGGGATGGCTGGAGCGTCGAGCACGGCAGCGACCCGCAGGACCATCAGCCGTCCAGAGAGCCGACCGACCGCAAGAAGGTCCTGCTGGAGTGGTTCGGGAGGAATGTCCGGCCGCCGAGTCCGAGCGAGCGTCAATAAAGCGCCGCCGGCCTCAGATGCATGGAAAGCTGACGGTGAAAGTGCAGCCCTGGCCGGCGCGGCTTTCCATGTGGACACTGCCTCCGTAACGGGTGACGAGCGCCTTGACGAAGGCCAGTCCGAGGCCGGAACCCGGAACGCCCTTCCGCACCGCTTGCGCGCCGCGAAAGAACTCGTCAAAAACGCGCACAGAGTCCTTGTCCGCGATGCCGGGACCGTGGTCACGGACGCTGGCGAAAAAGGACCCGTTCTCCACGCCGCCCGATATGACCAAGTCGCCATTGCCGCCTGAGTACTTGATTGCGTTTTCGATGAGGTTCGCGAAGATGATACGGAGGCCGGCGGGATCGGCATGGATTCCCGGCGAGCCGGCCGGCAGTTCGACGCGCAGCCGCAGGTTTTCCGCTTCCGCCGCTTTCCTGTGACTCTCGGCCTCTTCGCGCAGGACCGCCACGATATCCACAGCCGTGCAATCCGCCAGGGCGCGGCCGTCGCGGATCGCCATGAGTTCCGCAAGCTTCTTCGCCAGGTCCTGCACGACGACCACCTTGGCGAGCGCGCCGCGCCTGAGCGAGTCCCTGTCCTCGGCCGAAAGGCGGTCTCCCAGCTTTGCGAGCGTCGAGACGCAGGTGTGAGCCGTGGCCAGCGGCGAGACGATCTGATGCATCAGGAGGCCGACAAAGCGCGACTTCGCCTGGTCCACGCGGCGCATCTCCTGAACCTGGCCCGAGAGACGCGCACTTTGAAGCGCGAGGCTGGCGATGACGCCGACCTGCGCGAGAAACCACTCGTCGTCCTCGCTGAAATGATCGTGCCGGCTGTTCAGGACTTCGACCACCGCGATGACGGCGTTGGGAGACGCCGGTTCTTCATCGCCGGCGGGCGAACCCTCGCGCCGCCCGTGGATCGGGACGGCGAGCGCGTTGCGCACGGGGAAGCCGTACTGCTGCTGGAAACCCTGGCGCACGTGAAGCGTGGGAAAGATATAGGAGAGTTCTGCGGAAGTGTCGAAAATGTTGACGATGGTATCGTGCTTTGCGGCGTAGCCGGCGGGCGAGTCGTCGGCGATCGGGACGTCATAGCCGACCAAGCCCTGCCCGAACATCGCGGCGGCGGTCAGTTGCTTGTCACCCGGCTCCAGCAGATAGACGATGCCGTGTTCCGCGTCGCAGCCGATGGATGCCTGCCGGGCGATTGTCCGAAGGAGCGCGCCGGCATCGCTGTGCCGCGTGATGTCCTGGCACACCGTCAGCAGGTGCTCGAGGTCCGCGAACCGGCGGCGAAGCCACGACGTTTCGCCCGGCTCGCCGGCCTTGCCTCCTGGCGGCGGAGCCAGCGTGATCGTCCGGAATTGCTCGCCTTCCTCCTCTTTGACGCGCCGGAAGAACGGGCATAGCCTGCAGAGTGACCGCTTCCGTGGCACAGACGGCTGGTGATGGTCCAGGCAGAATGTTCCCGCGACGGCCCAGCAGATGCGGCCGCCGTTTTTTCCGCCATTGATCCCGTCGGACGCGGCATCGAGCGCGGTGGGACAAATTTTCTTCTTCAAGGCGTCGCCGCCGGGTCCGCGGCCGCACGACATGACTTCCCAGCAATTGAGTTTCAATTCCATCGCCCGAAAGAACCGGTGTCGGGGCGGCCGACGCGCCGTGGGTGTGTGCGGCGAAGGCTGGGGACTATCGGCTCGTCAGGCCTGGCTGGCAGGCGCCGGCTCGACCTCCGGCCTGGGAAAGAGTCCGGCCGCCTTGACGATATCCGGCACGGCTTCCTCCCACTCGATCGCCTGGATATGCACGCCGCTCACGCCCTCGATCTCGCGGAGTTGCTGTATCAGCTCGACCGAAATCTTCTTGCCTTCCTCGCGGGCCTTGTCCTTCTTGACGCCGGCCATCCGCTGGATCAGCGCATCGGGGACCTTCACGCCCGCCACCGAGGACTGCATGTAGCGGAGCATCCCCGCGCTCTTGGGCACGATCACGCCTGCGAGGATGCAGGTCCGCGTGTGCAGGCCGCGGTCCCGCGCGCGCGACATGATGCCCTTGAACTCCTCAATGTCGTACACGCCCTGGGTCTGGATAAAGTCAGCGCCCGCTGCCACTTTCTTTGCAAGACGGAGAACGCGGATATCGCCTGCTTCCGTCACCGGCGTCCAGGCCGCCCCGATGAAGAGCTTCGGGCCGCCGTGCTCGATCGCGTCTCCGCCCTCGAGCAGCCCCTCGTCGCGCATCTTCTTCAGCATGGCCACGAGTTGGATCGAGTCCACGTCGTAGACGTTCTTCGCGCCCGGATGGCCCTTCAGCTTGCCGGCGGCGCCGAAGGACTGGTGGTCTCCGGCGATGCAGAGGCAGTTGCGGATGCCGAAGCTCGCGGCGCCGAGGACATCGCTCTGGATGGCGATCCGGTTGCGGTCGCGGCAGGTCATCTGCATCACCGGCTCGATCCCGCGCTGCATCAGCAGGACCGCCGCGGCGATGCTCGAGAGGCGCACCACGGCGGTCTGGTTATCGGTGATGTTGAGCGCGTCGGCATAACTGCGGAGCAGGTCGCCCTTGGTCACCACCACGCTCGGGTCGAAGCCCGGCGGCGGGCCGATCTCCGCGGTCACGGCGAACTGCCCGCTGCGGAGCACCCGCTCGAGCCGGCTGCCGGAGATGAGAGGTTTCGCGGCTATGTCAAGGCTTGGCAATTTTCAAGTCCTCCCTTTTCACTCGACGGGGCCCGCCATGATGTGACGAGGCCCAGTTCTTGGGCGCAATGTATGTGGCGGCGAGGTCGTCCAGCTTCCCCAGCGCCTGCGCCCGCTCCACGATCTTGATCCATCCGCAGTCCGTCTCGGGGTTGATCTCGCATTTCCCGTTCTTCGAGCCGCCGCACGGGCCGTTCAATATGCTCTTGCTGCACCGGGCGATGGGGCAAATGCCGAACGTGCGGTCAAGGACGCAGTCGCCGCAACCGCTGCACATCTCCTGCCACTGGCCATGCTCCGTCGTCGCGCCGATGAAGAGCGTGTCGACGCCCGGGAAAACGCGAATGGCGCCAAGGTGGTCCGCCAGGAGGTTCGTGCCCGCGCCACAGGAGAAGGAGACGACCGCGTCCGGCTTTTCGTCTCCGGCGAGCACGGGCTCGACGAATTCCCAATCGCAGACCCGCTGGCAGGTCGCCGCGCGGACCTCAAGGTCCATTCCCTTGTCCGCGGCCATGACCGGCAGCAGGCAGGCCATTTCTTCCGTCTCCTTCTCGCCGCCGGCGAAGCAAACCGCCGCGCAGGAGCCGCACCCGAGGAGCAGCACCTTCCGATACGGCGCCAGGAATGCGAGGATGCTCTCGAGCGGCTTTCGGCGGACGACAATCATTGGGAAACTCCTTGCACGGAGGGACTCTCGGAAAGGACCTGTCCGGCCTCGACGAATTCGATCGTCACTTTCGGCCGCACCGCGCGCGCCCGCTGCACGGCGGCGGTCAGGACTTGCTTGGCCCGTTGCTGGCCGCTCGCGTGCTTGCAGGCGGCCGGGCTGCAAAGCACGACCCGGATTTCCTCTATCCCGTTCGCGACCAGGCGCAGAAGGTCGCGAGCCGCGAGGTGCGTGACGCACGGCACGCGGAGGTGGACGGCAGCGGCGTCGGACTCGCTCTTTGCAGTCGCCGCGTGCGCGCACATCACCACTGCGGCGCGCGGGCGCGAAGGCCGGATGGCGTCGAGGTTGCGGTCAATCTGCTCGCGGAACTGTTCGCGGGTCCAGTGTCCCACCGTGATTGCGCCCTGGGGACACTCCGCCGCACACAGGCCGCATGCCTGGCAAGTCTCCGGCGCCGCGACCATCTTCTTCTCGATTGTGATGCCGTCGAGCGGGCAGAGTCGGAAACAGGCGAGGCAGGAAGCGCATTTGACCTCGTCAATCGTCGGCCCGGCCCCGCAATTCAGGCAGCGGCCGGCTTCCGTGAGCGCCGCGGCCTGATCGTAACCGAGTTCGTGCTCCTGGAACCCCGCGAGCCGCTCCGGGCCGGGAACCTGGGGCATCGGCATACGGTCGAGGCGATGGAGCTTATCGTGCGCCGCTTTCGGGAACTCGCCGACAATCGCGCGCTCTTCCGGCGGCGGGCTTTTCATGATTCCAGTCCGCAGGAACTGATCCACGATGGCGGCAGCCCGGCGGCCGTCCGCAATCGCCTGGATCGCGCTGCCCGGCCCGTTGAGGACCTCGCCTGCGAGAAACACGCGCGGCTCGCTCGTGCTGTGCAACTCCCGGTCGGCGACAATCCGGCCGCGCCGGTCCAGCTTCACCGGCGAACCGAGAGTCCAGCTTGTGTCGCCCGCCTGGCCGATCGTGAGCACGACCATGTCCGCGGAGACCGCCTTCACATGGGCGGGATCGTACTGAGGGCTGAACCGCTTTTTGTCGTCGAAGACCCGCGTGACGCGCATCAGCTCGAGGCCCGCGACGTGGCCATCCTTCTTCAGCACCCGTTTCGGGGCCCAGGACGGCATCAGGCCGATGCCCTCTTCCGTGGCGGCGGCGATTTCTTCCTCGGAGGCGGGGATCTCTTTATGGGACTCCATGCAGGCCATCGTGACCTGTTCCGCACCGAGACGACGCAGGGTTCTAGCCACGTCCACGGCCACGTTACCGCCGCCGATCACCAGCGCTTTTCGGCCCACCGGCACGGGGTTTCCGGCCCACACGTCCATCATCAGCGGAATGGCCGCGAGAAACCGCTCCGCGCCGAAACCGGGCAGGGCGAGGCCGCGGCTGCGCGAAAGGCCGGCGCACACGATGACGGCCTGGTATCCTTCCGCCTGGAGATCGGACAGGCGCACGTCGCGGCCGATCTCGCAATTGCACCTGAGCTCTATCCCCCGCGCGAGGATCGCCTCCACATCCTTCCTCAATATGCGCTCGGGAAGCCTGTACTTGGGGATGAGATTCAGCATGCCGCCCGGGTGCGCCAGTCGCTCCAGGACGGTGACTCCATAGCCCATCTCGCGCAGGTCCTGCGCAGCGGTCAGGCCGGACGGCCCTGCGCCGACGACGGCGATCTTGCCGCGCGTCACCGGCGGCATTTCCGGGACCGGGCCTGGAGCGGTCTCGATCTCCGTGACGAAGCGCTTCAATTCCTTCAGCGCCACGGCGGCGTCCAGCGCTCCACGGCGGCATTTTGCCTCGCAGGGATGCTGGCATATCCGGCCGCAGACGGACGGGAACGGGTTGACTTTGCGGATCACCTGGAGCGCTTCCTCAAACCGGCCCCAGGCGATCAAGTTCACGTATTCCCGCGTGTCGGTGCGGACCGGACATGCGGCCTGGCAAGGGGGAAACGGACGTTCCACTTTCAGTGCTCCTGGGATAGTGCGGCCTTGGTTTGGCGCGGGTCAGGCTGGCCGAGCATGCCTCGCACCTCGGCCATCAACGTTTCGGCGTCAACCGGTTTCTCGAGGAAGCGGTCGGCCGGGAGCCACAGGCTGTCCGGCTCGAACGCCATCTTGAACTCCCGGCCGACGGCGGACAGGACGAGCAGGCGGGAGTTCTTCAACGACGCGTCGGCGCGCAGCTCCCTGCACAACTCGAATCCTGCTTCCGGGCTGCCCATGATGATGTCCAGAATGACCAGGTCGGGCTTCTCGGCGCGGGCCAGTTCCAAGCCGCTCAGTCCGTCGTACGCCGCGCTCACGCGGTAGCCCGCCTCCTCCAGGAGGAGCTTGTGGGCGGTCACGAGTTCCCGATCATCGTCAATCAGGAGTATGCTTTTCGCCGGGGCGACCATCTGCCGCACCTTTCCGTGTTGGCGCTATTTCTTCGCTCGAAGGCACCGCTTCACCGTTGCGACGAGGTCCTGCTGGACGGCGGTCTTCGGAAGGACTTCTTTCGCGCTGAGGGCGTGGTCTTTCTCGAAGGCGTACATCATCAGCCCAGGGCTCTCGGCCACTGCGGTGACGAGAACGATGGGGATACCGGTGTATTCCGGGCTCGCCGCCAGTTCGTCGCAGAAAGTGAACCCATCCTTCTCGGGCATACGCACGTCCAGCAAGATCAGGTCCGGGCGGGTCTTCTTCAGATGTTTCGTCGCCGCGCCCGTGCTCTCGGCGGTGGCGACGTTGAAGGACTCGGCCTCGAGCATCAGCTTTACCGCAAGGAGATAATCCTTGTCATCGTCCACGACGAGTATTCTTGCTCCCATGTCTCTTCCTTCCACTGGTCTTGCGCTCATCTTCCTGCCTCTGAATGTTTTACAGCTTGACGACCGCCCTGCGTTTTGCTAGTGTACCACAAAGTGGTATGAGTGTCAACCTCGGGCGCGGCCGCCGGGAGACGCTTCGGAGAAGGAGGGCAGGCCTGTGGCGTATCTGATGATCGTGGATGATGACGAGGCATTCACCGAGGCGATAGCCCTCGCCCTGCGCCACGAAGGGCACGAGATGATCGTGCAGTCGGACCCCGGCGCCGCGTTGGAGGAGATGCAGAGCCGCGCGCCCGACCTGGTCATCCTGGACGTGATGTTTCCCGAAGACGACCTCGCCGGCCTGGAACTGGCGCGCGCCATGTGCCGGCGCCGCGAGTTGAGCCGAATTCCCATCCTGATGTTGACGGGGCTGAATCAGAAGCTCACGATCAAGTCCGGCGCCTCGGACTCTGACGCCGCCGGGCTGCCGGTCGCCGAGTTCCTGGATAAGTCCGTGGATCTGGATCAACTGATCGGCAAGGTCAGGTCCTTTCTCCCGCCGGCGGTCGCCGGGTGAACAGCGGGCCGGACCGGACCGCCGTGCCGCGGGAGAGTGGACAGCGACCGTGCCTTCCCGCCGCCTTTTCGCAGCAAACCTTCAGGC
The DNA here is from genome assembly GCA_052139675.1 of Candidatus Brocadiia bacterium. GTDB lineage: Bacteria > Planctomycetota > Brocadiia > CAIUPP01 > CAIUPP01 > JBEKCB01. Next base: position 33,939 of record JBKQWE010000097.1, on the reverse strand, counting down.
ATTCCCAACCTGCCGCGGTCTGCGAGGCACCCAAAACACCACTTGACAGCGGCTGCTTGGACATATAGTCTCGTCGCTGAAAGGCGACTGACCGATTTGGCGCGCGGACCTTAGGAGTCTCCAGGAATGGCGAACTCGCAGGCGCTCGCGGAGCTGCGGCCGGTTCAGGAATGGGTGAACCTCCTGCGCGACCCGGCCAGCCGCGCTTTTGCCTCGCTCTCGGCGATCTACGGCGCGGACCGGCCGCTTCTGCGCGAGAAAGCCGCGTTCGTCCTCGAGATGCTGGACCTCTTCCCGCGCCTCTTTCCCGGCGACGCCCCGGTGCTGCTCGTGCGTTCCGCCGGACGCATCAACCTGATCGGCATGCACGTGGACCACCGCGGCGGCGTGGTGAACCCGATCGCCGTGCGCGAGACCTGGTGCCTCTGCCGGCCGCGGCAGGACGACCTCCTCGATTGCGCGACTCCTCACGAGCGCCTGTTCCCGCGCCGGAAATTCCGCATTCAGCAGGAACTGGGAACGGAGAAGATCGAGGACTGGGACCGCTGGACGCAGGCGCGGGCCGCGGAACGCAAGGCCGCCGGCACCGCGGGCGAATGGATCAATTACATCAAGTCCGCGGCGCTCTACCTCGAACACATCCGGCCGACTCTTCCCGGAGCGCCGACGACTCCGCTGCGCGGGGCGGACATGCTCATCGCGGGCACTCTGCCGCGCGGCGCCGGAGTCAGCTCGTCCTCCTCGGTCGTCGTCGTCGCCGCGGAGGCGTTGATCCACTTCAACCGCCTGCCGATCCCCGACCCGGAGCAGGTGGAAATCTGCGGCCAGGCGGAATGGTACGTCGGCACGCGCGGCGGCTGCGGCGACCACGCCGCGATCAAGTTCGGGAAGTTCGGCCGCGTGTCGAACCTCGGCTCGCATCCGCTGACCGTGGACTCCGCGCCGTTCCCGGAGGACCTGCGCGTGGTGCTCTGCAACAGCCTGATCGAGGCCAACAAGTCGTCCACCGCGCGCGACGAGTTCAACAACCGCATCGCCTCTTACGAGTTCGGCCTGCTGCTGTTGAGGAAGCGATATCCGGACCTCGCGCCGAAAATGCGGCTGCTGCGCGACGTGAATTGCGCGACGTTGGGGCTGACTGAGGCGGAAACTTGCCGCCTGCTGCTTGCCCTGCCGGGGCGGATGACGCGCGAGGAGATTCTCGCGGCCCTGCCCGAGCACGAGGAGCGGGTCCGGCACATTTTCGGCTCGCACGCGCCGCCGGCGCGCGGATATCCGGTCCGGCAGATCTGCGCCTTCGGGATGGCCGAATGCCTGCGCTCCAGCCTGGCGGCCCGGGCGCTGCATAGCGGCAACACGGCCGAGTTCGGCGAGATCGTCAATATCTCGCATGACGGGGACCGCGTCACACGCGTGGCCTCCTCCGGCCGGCGCGAGCCGATGGACAAATCCATGCCCGACCGGCTCATTGAGGCGCGCGCCGCGGACCTGGAGAGCGGCGATCCGGCCCGCGCGGCGGGCGCGGCGCTCTGGCGGATGCCCGGCGGATATGACGCGAGCCTTCCTGAACTCGATATCCTGGTGGATACCTGCCTGGCGACTCATGGAGTGGTGGCCGCGCGGGTCGTCGGCGCCGGCCTCGGCGGTGCGGTGCATGCGATTGTGCACAAGGACTGCGTCGCTGACCTCCTCAAAAACGTCGCGAACACCTATTACGAACCCCGCCGGCTCGAAGTCGCCGCCGAAGTCTACTCTCCGGTTGGCGGTTCGGGCGTTTTCGCGGTATGATGGATGTAGTCCGGATCCCATTCGATCACAATCACGATTGAGATAAGGCATCCTATGTCGTCGGAGGTTTACTCCATCGCGATGGCGGCTGGCGCGAGCAGCCGCATGCCGCCGGAACTCCGGCCGAAGGCCTGCTGCCAGGTCGGCACGATCTCGGTCATCGAGTATGCCCTGCAGACGTACGAGCAGGCGGGAATCCACAAGCACGCCGTCGTCATCGGGCGCGGCGGCGAGAAGGTGATGGACACGCTCAGCGGCAAGGGCTATCACGTCCTCTTCGCATATCAGACGCAGCCCAAGGGGACCGGTGACGCGGTGCGCTGCGCGGTGGAGATGCTCGCGGGCATTGACAGCCCGGAGTACGTGCTGATCGCCGCCGGCGACAAGGTCATCGCGCCCGAAGTCATCCGCGGGCTGATGGAGAGATTCGCCGCCTCGGGCAACGACCTGTGCCTGGTCGCCGGCCGCAGCAGCGATTATCCCGGCGCCGGCCGGATCGTCCTGCGCGAAGGACGCGCGCAGGCGATCATCGAGGTGCCGGACATCAAGGTGCGGCAACTCGCCGCGCGGCTGAAGTCCTCACCGGCCAGCGCGACGACCACGGCGGGGCAACTCGCCGCGCTCGCCGAGCAATATGTCAGCGCGAAGAAACTCGGCACGGTTTTTCCGGCCTTGAAGCGCTTGACCGCCGGTTCGCCCGAGAAGAAAGTCCCCTGGGAAACGGTCGCGGCGGCGGCGGAGGAAATCCCCGATGCCTTCGATCTGCCTTGCGGGCCGGTGCCGGTGCAGGAGGCGTTCGAGGCGACCTGGTCGAACCTCAGCGTCTACGCAGGCCGATTTGCGGCCATCCGCAGCGCCGTCGAGCAGCTCCGCGCCGACAACGTGCAGCGCGAGTGGTACCTCACGGACATCGTCAAGATTCTCGCTTCCAAAGGCGGGGCTGTGGGCCTGTTCCGGGTGCAGAACCCGGAGGACTGCATGGCGTTCAACACGGTGCAGGAGCTCGAGGAGGTGCGCAAGGTCTACGCGTTGCGCTCCATCAGCGCCGAGAAGTATCCCAGCGTCAAGACCTGGGCGAACTGTTTCGCCGCGCGCAGCGAGAAGGGGCTGCTCGCGCAGGCGGTCGAAGGGCTCGGCCGGCGGATCGGCTCGGCGAAGACCTGCATCCTGGTGCGGTCGCCCGGCTTGATCAACCTGATGGGCCGGCACATTGACCACCAGGGCGGCCTGTGCAACATGATGGCGATTGACCGCGACATTGTGCTGGCCGCCGCGCTCCGCGACGACGACCGGGTCAACCTGTGGAACGCCTCCGAGCGCGACTACCCGCACCGTACCTTCACCTTCAGCGAGCTGGCGACCGACATCGTGTGGGAGGACTGGCGGCGCACACTCAATACGCAATTCATGCAGCGCTACGTCTCGAAGGCGACCGGCGACTGGGTGAATTATGTCAAAGGCGCCGCCCTGCGCCTGCAGCACCGCTTCCGCGGCCGCAAGCTGCGCGGCATGGATGCCTTCGTCTGCGGTAACATCCCGGCGGCCGGCGGATTGAGTTCCTCCTCGGCGCTTGTCGTGGCGACGGCGGACGCGCTGGTCGAGCTCAACGCGCTCAACGTCGGCGTCCAGGAATTCGTGGACCTCTGCGGCGAAGGGGAATGGTTCGCCGGGCGGCGCGGCAGCAACGTGGACCACGCCGCGATCAAGTTCAGCCGCGCGAACGAGGTCCTCACGGTGTCGTTCTTCCCGTTCGAGATCGTCGCGCATCACCCGTTCCCGCCCGACTGCGCGCTGATTGTCTGCGACTCGGGCGCCTCCTCGATTAGTGCGGAGGACGCGCGGGCGCGATTCAATTCGCGCGTCGCCTGTTTCCACATGGCGCGCGAGATCATCAAGAAGAAATTCCCGGCGTTCGCGCCCCGGATCGAGCACCTTCGCGACATCAACACGCGCCGGCTCGATATCGCGCTGCCGGCGCTCTACGCGCTCGTCAAGGAATTGCCGCAGCGGCTTCAGCCCGCAGAGGTTGAGGAAATGGCGCGAGAGTATCCGGCCGTCGCGATGTGCGTGAGCGCGCTCGACGTGCGGGCGCACGACTTCCCGGTGCGCGGCGTGGCGCTCTACGGTCTGGCCGAATGCGAGCGTGCGATGAAGGCCGGCGAGCTGCTGCAATCGAACGAGGCCGCGGCGCTCGGTGGAATGATGAACCTCTCGCACGACGGGGAACGCGTGGCTCAATGGAAGCCGAAACAGGCGCCGTTCGAGTGCGAGGCCACGGACGCGGTGCTGGACCGGCTCGCCGAGGACGCCGCGTCGCTGCGGCCGCTCGCGGAGTACGGCGCGGCGCTGTGGCAGCAGCCCGGCTCGTATGCGTGCAGCACGCCGGAGGTGGACCGGATGGCGGACATCGCCAGGGAATGTCCCGGCACGCTGGGCGCGCAGATCGCCGGCGTCGGGCTCGGCGGGTGTGTGATGATCCTCGTCCAACGCGAATCCGCCGCCGAGGCGCAGGACCTCCTGAGAAAGAAATACTACGATCCCCAGGGCATCGAGCCGCGCATGTTCGTGTGCCGGCCGACGCATGGCAGCCAGACGTTCACCACCATCGAAGCCGAACGGTGAGTTGAAAGTTACATGAGCATCGCTGCGGCCATCAAGTTTCCGTGCGAAGCGCTGCCGGACGACCCTGCGCAGGCGCGCCTGCTCGGTGTCTATCCGCAGCGGCAGGAAGGGCTGTTCATGCAGCGCGTGAAGCTGCCCGGCGGCCGGATCGAGCCGAACCAACTGCGCGCGCTCGCCTCGATCGCCGAACGCTGCGGTCCGGGCTCTCCGCTTCACCTGACCACGCGACAGGCCATTGAGCTTCACGGCCTGCGGCGCGATGACATTCCCGCCGCCCAGCGCGACATCGAAGCGGCGGGACTGACGGTGCTCGGCGCCTGCGGCGATACGCTGCGGAATGTCACCGTCTGCCCCGGGACCGGGCGATGCCCGGAGGCGTGCGACGCAGCCGTCCTGGGCGAAGCGATCCGTGCGCGCGCCGGCCTGCTGCCATGGATTCGACAGCTTCCCAGAAAATTCAAGGTCAGCATTTCCGGTTGCCCCAACGCCTGCGCCAGGCCTTGGATCAACGATGTCGGCCTCATCGCGCAGGCCGACGGCACGATCCGCGCCGTTGTCGCCGGATCGCTTGGAGCCCGGCCAGGAACCGCCATCCTGTTTGACGGCACTTTGAGCCCCGCGAATGCGCAGCATTTCGCCATCGCCGCGCTGCGGCTGTTCCATGCCGAAGGAGACCGGGTCAACCGCTCGCGCGCCCGGCTCCGCCACGTCCGCGAGCGCATGGGCGACGCCGCGTTCCTGCAAAGGCTCAATGACCTGTTCAAGGAGGAGTTGCGCGGCGGCGATGGGCCGGCGCCGGATCGGCCGCCGGTCAGCGCCCAGGCGAAACTCGTCTGCCGCCTGCGTCCTCCGCTCGGAGACCTTGCGCCGGCCCTGGCGCGGGAACTGGCGAGCGCGGTTGAAGCGGTCGGCGGTGACATGCGGATCGGTCTCGAGCATGACCTGCTCGTGCACGGGAATGAGCCGCCCGCGCTGACGCCGTCGCTCCGGCCAATGACGGCCGAGCCGTGCATTGTCCCCTGTCCCGGCGTGACGTGGTGCTCGAGAGCCATCGCCGATTCGCGCGGAACGGCCGCGAGCATCCGCGCCGCTTTGCCTGCGGATTGCGCCCTGGCTGTCTCCATCTCAGGCTGCCCGAACAATTGCTCACACGCGAGCGTTGCCGACATCGGCCTGGTAGCTCGGATTCGGACCGTGAACGGCGTCCGGCAGGAGTGCTATCGTCTGCTCGCGGGCGGCGGCGCCGGACGGACCGCGATTCTGGCGAATGAACTGCACCCATGTGTCCCTGCAACGGAGGTCCCGGCGACGGTTCGACGGATAGTGGACGAATACGTCCGGTCCTGCGGCGAACGCGCGGAGTCTTTCGGCGCATTCGTTTCGCGGGAGAAGGCTCAGCTTTCCGCGTCCATCGCGTCGCGCCTCCCGGCGGTTGCGTTGTAGTCACATCGCCGCCACGCGTTCACCTGGCAGCGCGCATGTCCCATGATGCCTTGCCTTTACGGCCGGGAATATATCACCGACCGTTCCGCTCTCGCCTCCCCTCTTCCGCTTTAAGCTAAAGAATACCTGCTTTCCCACGATGATCGCTTACAGAGTTTCCCGAGATACCGCGGAAGCTCCAGTTGCGACAACTTCTTCGTTGCTCTGAACAGGCGAAAGGAAACCGATGAAGACGACACTTGCGATGGCCCTTCTGGCCGCCATCCTGATTTCGGCGCCGGCCTGGGCCCAGTATGTCACGGGCAGCCCGCACGACCTCTCCGTCCGGCTTGGCACCGGCGAGATCTGCCTGTCCTGCCATGTGCCGCACAACGCTCCGAACGCCGCATATGGTCCCCTCTGGAACCACGCCTTGACCAGCGGGAACGGGACGGCTGCAACCTTCGTCGGGCCGGCCAGCGGCGGCTTCATCAGGAACGGAGCGGCAACCACGCTGTACGGAAACTCGCTGCTCTGCATGGGTTGCCATGACGGCGTGACGGCCGTCGGCGACTTCAGCGTCATGAACGTCAATGTCACTGTGAACGACACCACGAACCCCATCCAGAGCGTGTCGTGGGCAAGGAAGGTGATCAATGGCGCCGGCCAAACCGTGTATCCCAATGAAATAGGCTTGGATTTGACATACGTCCATCCGCTCGGAATTGTATACCCCGCGCTCGGGACGACCAGCACCAGCTTTCACACCGCTACTGCCTCGAGCGGCTACGGTGGTGTAACAAATTATACAGTAGGAGCGAGTACGCCTATTGTCCTTGAGATTGGCGCCACAGCGAATGTCGCCAACACCATCGGCTGCAGCACGTGCCACAATCCGCACGACGATACGACCGCACCGCCGTTTCTGATAATCCCGAACACCAAGAGCGCGCTTTGTCTCACTTGTCACATTAAGTAGTTTGCCTCCTGGGCAACCAGACCGGCGCGCGGGGTGGTCGGTTAGAAGATCGCCCCGCGCGCCGGTCTGTATTCTCCGCCTGGTTCTGCCGCTCCTTCCCAATGGCCTCATGAATTCCAGCGTCTCCCATCAACCGGGCCTATGCAGCAATTGCCTGTGATTCGGCCTCCTTTTTTCTTCTGACCGCGGCCGCTCTGCCGATATATGCTCAATGCCCGGCTAAGGAATTCCGGATCGAGCGCGGATCGGCGCGGCCTTTAGGCGGTCTCTGGAGAAGGGAAGATGCATGACATCGGCAACTTCGCCCTGAAGGACATGGCGGAGTGCTCCGGCGCGCTGAGAAAGATGGGCGACGGAGCAACCAGTATGGAGGAGACGGCAAGACGAGTGGTGCGCTATTTCTACGACCGTTTCCTCGACGGCAAGACGGGGCAGCAGGCTTTCGTCCTGGCCCGCCTGTTCAAAACTCACCCGTATGGAGAGCTTAACGAAGAGCTGCGCGCTGCCGCGCTGAACATGATCGGCACGCTGTCGCCGCCGGCCTCGATGAGATGCCTGGTACTCCTCGCCAGCGCCGGCGCGAGGCCGGAGTGGAATTCGCCGAAAAGCTCCCAAGGGCACAGAGTCATCCCGCTGCCCAGCGAGCAGTTCATCAATTGCATGCCGATGGTCCGCCAACTCGTCCAACAGCTCGGCCTGGAGATCAAGACCCTGCTGCAGCCGGAATCGAAGGTCATCATGGACTTCGCGCAAAATACGTACAACGTTTTCTACGTTGCGGACGCCGTCGGCAGCGAGCATGTGCCGGCGCAGAAGGAATTCGTCATCCCCTTCGGCGTGCGGTCGGTGATCGGCGTCGGCGGGCTACTGCCGCCGGGGAACCTCTATGCAACGATGTTGTTCTCGAAGGCCCGCATTCCGCCGGAGACCGCCGAGATGTTCAAGACATTGGCGCTGAGCATCCGGCTCGGTCTCCTGCCTTTTGTCGGCGGGAACGTCTTCGGTTGATATGCCCGCAATCTTTTCTCTGCGAAGGAAAAGTTCGTGGCCGATTGCAAGGTTCTCGACCATACACCCATTCTGCAGGCCGAGGCGGCGGCCCTGAACGACCTGCTGACCGTGCAGGAAAAGGTCGTGATTGACCAGTCCGTAAAACTGGAGCAGGCCGTCCATGAAGCCCAGGCCTCTCAACGGCGATGGCAAAGCACGTTCGATGCCATCGGCGACCTCGTGGCGGTCGTAGACAAGAACCGCCGGATTCTGGCGGCGAACGAAGCGGTGCGCAAGATGGCGCCCGGCAAAGAGGTCGTCGGCATGCGCTGCTATGAATTGTTCCACGGGACGTCGTCACCGCATCCCGACTGCCTGTTGGACGAATCCCTCCGCACGGGGAAGCCGGCGCACGCCGAGCGGGCCGAGCCCCGCTGCCCGGGATGCTGGCTCAGCATCAGCACTTTTCCCATCCTGGAAAACGACGGGTCCGTCGAGCAGTTTGTCCACATCATTCGCGACGTGAGCGATCGCCGCTTGGCGGAGGAGTGGTTCCGAGTTCTCTTTGAAAGCTCGCCCGAGGCCCTGATGACCGGGGCGCCGCCCTCCGGGCGTTTCACATCCGGGAACCCGGCGGCGGTGGCGATGTTCCGAGCGAAAAGTGAGGAGGAGTTTATCCAGCACGAGCCCGGGGATCTTTCCCCCGAACGGCAGCCGGACGGCCGCCTGTCCGCCGAGAAGGCCGGAGAGATGATTGAGACGGCCATGCGCAAAGGACACTGCTTCTTCGAGTGGACGCACAAGCGGCTTGACGGCGAGGAATTTCCCTCCAACGTGCTCATAAGCCGGGTGGAACAGGCCGGAAAGATATATATCCTGGGAACGGTCCGCGACATCACCGATCAGAAACGCGCCGAGGAGGCGCTCAAGGCCAAAACGGCCAGCATGGAGCGCGCCAACGAAGAGGTGAGGCAGTTCGCCTACATCGTGTCGCACGACTTCCGGGCGCCGCTGGTCAACCTCAAGGGGTTCGCCGGCGAGATCCGCTCTTCCCTGTCCGCGGTCGCCTCGGCGCTGGAAACGGCGCTGCCTCGCCTGGACGAGACACAGCGGAACGCCGCGGCCGCAGCGCTCCAGAAAGATATTCCGGAGGACCTGGACTTCATCGAAGCGGCCGCCTCGAACATGGACAGCTACGTCAATGCCCTCCTGAAACTCTCCCGGCTGGGACGCCGGGAACTGCACCCCGAGCGGGTGCGCGTGGCCGAGGTCGTCGAGAGGTCCCTCAACGGCCTGGCCCATCAGATAGGCGAGCGCGGCGTGACCGTGAGCGTCGGCCCGCTGCCCGAGGTGGTCGCCGACCGGATCGCCCTAGAGCAGATCATGGGCAACATCCTGACCAATGCCGTGCTCTACCTGGAACCGGGCCGGCCGGGCCGGATCGAAGTCGGCGGCGGCCGCGGCCGGGACGAAACGACCTTCTTCGTCCGCGACAACGGTCGCGGCATTGCGCCGGAGGACATGCCGAAAGTCTTCGCGCCGTTCCGCCGGGCGGGAAAGCAGGATGTCAAGGGCGAAGGCATGGGCCTGGCGTACGTCAGGACCCTCGTCCATCGCCTCGGGGGCGAGATCCGCTGCGAATCGCAGCCCGGCGTCGGGACCACGTTCACATTCACCATCGCCAATTCGGCTGAGCCTGGAGAACACGATGTCCGCACTCCAACAAACTGAGCGCAAAGAGGTCACGATCCTCCTCGCCGAGGACGACGAGGGCCACGCGCGCCTGATCGAGAGGAACCTGCGCCGCGCGAACATCACGAACGAGATCGTCACCGTCGGCGACGGCGAGAACGCCCTCAAGTACATCGCCGCCCATGCGAGGACCAACGCCGGGCGATTGCCTCTGCCGCTGCTCGTGCTCCTGGACCTGAACCTGCCCGTCATGGACGGGTACCAGGTGCTCCAGCGCTTGAAGGCCGATGAGCGCACGAAACGCATCCCGATCATCGTCTTGACGACCACCGACGACCCGCGCGAAGTGACCCGTTGCTACGACCTCGGCTGCAACGTTTACATCACTAAGCCGGTGGATTACGAGCGGTTCTGCGAGGCGATCCAGCAACTCGGGTTGTTCCTCTCGGTCGTCACCCTTCCGACCCCGGAGGCAGCGCCATGTTGAAGGAACACGTCCGCATTCTCCTGATGGAAGACGACGCCGGCATGGCCCATCTCTGCCGCAAGGCGCTCGAGCGAGCCGGCCACACCGTGGATGTGGCCGCCGATGGAGAACAGGGCCTGGCGATGTACAATCCGGATCTGCACGACGTGGTGGCCCTGGACCACGTGATGCCGGTCTATGACGGACTGGAGGTCATCCGCCGGCTCAGCGCGCGGGGACCCCTGCCGCCGATCGTCATGGTCACCGGCGCCGGCAACGAACGCACCGCCGTGGAAGCCATGAAACTGGGGGCATACGATTACGTCGTCAAGGATACCGAGGCGGTCTACCTCGAGCTGCTTCCCGCGGTGATCGCCCAGGCGATCCGCCGGCAGTACGCGGAGGAGCGCGTCCGCCTGGCGGCCAAAGTCTTCGAGAACGCCGCAGAAGGAATCGTAGTCACCGATCCTCGAGGCCGGATCGTGTCCGTCAACCGGGCCTTCGCCGATGTCACCGGCTACTCCGCCGAAGAAGTCGTCGGGAAGGACATCCGCCTGTTCAAGTCCGGCCTGCACGACGAGAAGTTCTACCTCGAGATATGGGCCGCGCTGACCGAGACCGGCGGATGGCACGGCGAGATCTGGAACCGCCGCAAGAACGGCGAAGTGTACCCGGCATGGCTCACGCTCAGCGCCGCCAAGGACGAACGCGGCCGAACCAGCCACTACGCCGGCATCCTAATGGACGTCACCACGCAGAAGCAGGCCGAGGACTACCTCCGCCACCAGGCCACACACGATCCGCTGACCGACCTGCCCAACCGCGAGCTCTTCCGCGACCGGGTCACCCAGGCGCTGGCGCTGGCCCGCCGCGAAAAGCGCATGGCCGCCGTCATGCTGCTGGACCTGGATCGCTTCAAGCCGATCAACGACACCCTGGGCCACGCCAGCGGCGACCGAGTGCTGCAAGGCGTCGCGCGGCGCCTGCTCTCCTGCCTGCGCGACTGCGATACCGCAGCCCGGCTCGGCGGCGACGAATTCGCCGTCCTGCTCCAGGAAATCACCACCGGAGAAGACGCCGCGCCGGTCGCGCAACGGCTTCTCGACGCCTTGGCCAAGCCCTTCATTTTGAGCGGCCGCGAATACTCGATCAGCGCCAGCATCGGCATCAGCCTCTATCCCGCGCACGGAGCGACCGCCTCCGCCCTCCTCAGCAGCGCCGACTCCGCCATGTATCGCGCGAAGGAACGCCGGAACTGCTGCGCCCTGTTCCGCCCCGCTGCCCCGGTCCGAGTCTGAACAAGCCGCCCGAGAGCCACCCTCCTCGCCCCCGGAAGCTCTTTTCGAAACACTTGACGAGGCCGCATTGTTCGGTCATACTACCCATGGACTTCGCAGCGCGATTCTTGTCGAACAATACAACCTCACGCAGGCTATCACAAGCGCCCGTAGCTCAGTAGGATAGAGCGGCGGTTTCCTAAACCGCAGGCCGCAGGTTCGACTCCTGCCGGGCGTGCCATGCTCAGGAGCCTTGGAAACGTAAGACCCGCTTGAGTTTTCTGGGGCATTGTCGTCGTCCGGCCTATCAGAACCGTCCGCCTCCGATTGTCCCAATTCATCCCGCGAATTCTCGCCTTTTCTCGCCTGCATGGTCAGTTTCTGGTCAGTTGCGTGGTCAGTGGAAAACGGCACACGCTGGTCGTTGTAAGATGCCGCAACCATGAGGATAAAACGTTCCGGCGGCCCTGCGAATGGAGCCAGGAAAGGCGCGAGTATAGGGGCCGAGGGTTCTAACAAATGTGAGCTGCCCCATCCGTTCTTGGCACCGGACGAATCTCAGGCGGCGAAGTCAGTCGCGACAGCGCCGCCGCTGAAATGTTCCGCTAAACTTGCGCCCTGCCGGGCCGATAATCAAGATGCATAGTGATACTCTAGCCAGAGGCCGTCGCCGGGAGGCAAAGCCATGTTGCGGACTTGCGGGACGCGCGTGATCGTCGCGATGGCGAGCCTTGCGGCGATGGCGTGGCTGGGGGCCGGCGGCTCTCCTGCGGCGACAAACAGTCAGACGGCAACTACTACTGCGCAGGAGATCAAGCCTGGAGATCCGAGGGAGAAGGTGATCGAGCTTCTCGGTCCACCGCAGGGAGAGGTCGGGTCGGCACATCGTGAGACTCTCATTTATGAACGCGGCGAGATTCGCCTCTCCGATGGGATCGTTTCTGAGGTGGAATTGCGGCCGACAGGCCTGCCCGAAATGAAGCCCGCGGGCATGAAATGGGTCGAGGATGAGCGCGCCAAGCCGCAGCCGTTGCCGGCCGAGGCAGTCCGTCCAGAGCAGGAGCCACCGGCGCCGCCCGCGAAGATCGCCACGCGCATCCTCTATGCCGGGCGTCCCGGCTCGGATCGCGAGAAGGATTTCGTCGAGTTCCTGGGCAAGTATTTCACGCACGTCGAGACCGGCGACCTGGCGGCTTTCGGCGACAAGAGCGCTAATGGGTTCGACGTGGCGATCCTGGATTATGACGGCGACGGCAAGGACGCCTTCAACTTCCCGCGACCCAAGCTATCGCAGAACTATGCCCGTGCGACGGTGACCGTTGGCGTGGCTGGGGCGATGATCTGCAGCCAGCTTCGACTCAAGACGGGGTATGAGTGAAACTGCATGAGCGACGCGGCTCAGTTTGAGCCGATCAATCATGAGGTGTTCCTGAAGCCTTTCCCCGTTCAGCCGGTCTTCGAGATGTGGCCGACCCCGAGAAACTACCGCCGCTCGCCGGCTGGCAAGGACCTGCCTGAGCAGATTAAAGTCTGGCGCGTGCAGGACAGCGGGAAGACTTTTGGCAGCGTGTTGTCCCGCGGCGACGGCTACGCCAATTCGCCCGACGCCGAAGTGCTGGCGCAAGGGTACAATATCGGCAAGCAGTACGGCGACGTGGGCATCGGACGAGATGGCAGCTTCTTGCAGTGGGGCTACTCGTCATCCCCCTCGGAGATGACCGCTGCAGGGCGCGCGCTCTTCCTGAACTGCGTCTGCTATATTTGCGCGTTCGACGGCAAGGCGCCGTCGGCTCGCCGCCAACGCTGAATCGAACAACAAAATTGGCCGCGAGAAGGCGCAATAGATTCATGCGAACCATCCGCGTCCAAGACTTTGACCGTCGCCACCGTACAACCTAAGGACTAGCGACGGCCTGACCCCATCGCTGCCCTTCCGACTCGTGACCGGTCGCTATATCGCTCCGAAGAGTTTCTTCTCCAGCTCGGGCGTGAGCCGGCCTCCGTACTCGCAGCGCTCGAAGGCCTCCGCGTACTTGACGGCGTTGCCTTTCTTCTCTCCGTATTTGGCGACCAGTTGCGGGCGGAAGCGATCCGCCGCCTCCGACGAACGTTTGCCGTATCGGTCCGCCGCGAACTTGCGCCGGCCCGCCCGGCTCTTCGGAACCTGATTCTCCTCCATTCCGGAATTCCAGGGGATCCATTCGAACACCTGGCTCTCGTGGCAGATGATGGCGCTGAGCTTCTTTTCCATGACCGAGTCAATCGCCACCACGAAGTCCGGATGGAACGGGATCGGCTTCTCGAAGCCGTCGGCCATGTAAAGCACGGTCGGGTCATGCCGCGGGGCGGGCGTCTCCGGGCAGTTGTTGGGCACGGTGACCACGTAGGCCGAATCCTGGACCAGGATGGACGTGTAGCGGTGGTCGGGGTGGTAGTCGTTGGGACGGTGCGTGATGACGACGTCCGCGTTGAACTCGCGGATCAGCCGGATGAACATACCGCGGTACTCGAGCGAGGCCACCAGGCCGCCATTCATGATGGGCAGCACCTGGCTCTCGACGCCGAGCACGGCGGCGGCGGCCTTCGCCTCCGCGATCCGGCGCCGGACCAACTCGATGCCGCCGATGCGATGGTGTCCGGTGCCGCCGTTGGTGGCGCTGACGAACCGGACGGTGTGCCCTTGCCGCGCCCAGAGGGCGCCGGCGCCTGAACATTTCAACTCGCAGTCATCCGGGTGAGCGCCGATCACGAGGATCCGCAGCTTGCCGCCTTTTCGCGGTGCGCCGCGACTTGCCATGGCCATGGGTCTTCCTTTCCAAGATGTCCACGCCTCGGGTTTTCAGCCGTTCCGCCGGGCGCGGGCATTCCCCGGCGGACGCGATGATGCCATGCGCTCTTCTTAGCCTCCGGCGGAGAGCTTGTCAAGAGCGGCGGGCGTTATCGGCGGATATGGACCTTCTCGATGGCTTGCGACCGGGGACGGCTGGCCGATGGTTTCTCTTGAATGGTTCGCCCTGCCTCGGTTGGATACGTGACCGCGGCGCCTCGGACTTTGGCGAACGGCGTCAGGGTATGAGCCTGGCGGCGAGTCGGGCTCATGATGTGCTCGGCGCGGATTCCGCGAACGAGCAAGGCGTCCGCGATGAGCGAGCGATGACAGCGCCAGGGCAGCGCTTCCGCGCACATCAATGCGATCCGGTCCTGCTTCGCCAACCGTATCAGTTCAACGAGATTTCCCTTGAATTCCGGCTTCTGCATGTAATCCGCGAAACCTCGAAAAGAGGCATTTCGCCAGCCCATGTTGGGCGAATCGCTCAGGGCATGACGGAGTCCGCCGAGTCCCGGCATGTGAACATATTTCAGCCCGGCACTCTTCAACGCCTTCGGCAGGGAAGTCTTGTCGAACTGGGGGTTGTGCCGGGAACGCGGCACCGTCCGCACGTCCACCACGCAGGACGCGCCGTGCGCCTGGAGCAGGCCGATGAATTCCTCGATCGTGCGCGTGGAATGGCCGATCGTCAGGACAGCGGCGTCGCGGCTCTTCGAGCCCGGTTGCGGCGGCGGAGCAACGGCGTTCAGGACGCCCGCCTCGGCAAGTTTGTCCAACAGCAGGTGAAAGAAGACCAGGCCGCCAAAGGGCCGCCAACGGTCCAGCGCGCGCTGGAGAGTTTCGTCGTCGAGCGGCTGCCTCAAGCGCAACAATCGCTGCAAGCTCTTCCGGGCGCCTGCGTCATCCGCCGGAAAGACGTGAGTCCGTCCCAGGCCGCGCAGTAGGACATATTCCGCCGTCCAGCGCCCGACGCCGCGGGTTTCTCTCAGCCGCTCCAGCGCCTCCGAATCAGGCAGGTCGGCCAGTTCCTCTATTTCCAGCTCGCCGGCAGCCACGCGGCGCGCCAGGCCGAGAATGAAGCCGGCCTTATGGCTGCTGAAGCCCAGCGCCTTCAATTGACGGGGTTCGGCCCGCAGCAGATCCTGCGGACGCGGGACCGCTTGCTGGCCACGCCACGCCATGCCAAAGCGCTTCGTCAAGCGATTGAGCAGCGTGACGCCTACGTGGAGAGAGAGTTGCTGGCAGGCAAAGCCGGTGAGCAGCGCCTCAAAGACCGAAGGGAACCGCGGCGGGCGCATGCCAGTGAACCGCTTCGCCGGACCGGCCAGGCTCGCATCGCGAGCGGCCATCCGGTAGAACGCCGACAAGTCGGCCCGCAGACCGAGCATTCTTTCCAGCGTGGCCGCGAGCGACGCTTTGCGTTTCCTGGCAAGGAGACCTTCCGTGGCCACGCGCAACAGGGGCGCGTCCGCGCCTCGGACCTGGGTCACGGCGACGGCGACCGGCGCGTCCTCGATCATCAGTAAACGCCGGTAGGTCTCGCCGTCCCATCGGTCCATTTCATTGATGGGTAGCCGCCGAAGCGCCCATACGGTCAGGTCCAGACGAAAAGGCGGCGCCGGCCGCAGCGTGAATGTCGCCAAGTCCTTCTCCCACCGCCCGCGCGCGGCATCCTCGCGGCGTCCTCAGCCTCGATTGTTCGCCTCTTATCTGTTCTATCCGATCAGCGGTTCCTGGCTCGGCGGGCTACGGAATGCAACCAGAAACATATTTTCCGGCATTCAGCGGCAGTCATTTGCTCCAGCTTTTCGGGATACCGAGCCCCTTGCACCGTGATCTTTGATGCGGCGCTCTCGATCTCACGGAGATCGTCGGGCGTGAGTTCGACTGAGGCTGCTCCGATGTTCTCCTCCAGGCGCTGCAGCTTCGTCGTGCCCGGGATCGGAACAATCCACGGCTTCTGGGCCAGCAGCCATGCGAGTGCGATCTGCGCAGGCGTCGCCTTCTTCCGTTCGGCGATGCTGCTGAGCAGATTGATCAGAGCCTGATTTGCCTTGAGAGCCTCCGGCGTGAAGCGCGGCAGGCCGCTGCGGAAGTCGGAGCTGTCGAAGGTCGTTTTCTCGTCCATTTTCCCCGTGAGGAATCCCTTGCCCAAAGGGCTGTAGGGAACGAAGCCGATGCCGAGTTCATCCAGGGTCGGTATCACTTCCTTCTCGGGCGTTCTCGTCCACAGCGAGTATTCGCTCTGGAGGGCGGAGAGCGGTTGGACGGCGTGTGCGCGACGGATCGTTTTCACACCCGCTTCGGAGAGGCCGAAGTGCTTGACCTTGCCCTGCTGAATCAGTTCCTTCACCGCGCCTGCCACGTCTTCGATGGGCACATTCGGATCAACTCGATGCTGGTACAGCAGGTCAATCACAACGACCTTGAGCCGCTTGAGCGAGCCCTCGACCGCCTGCTTGATGTGCTCCGGCCGGCTGTTCAGGCCCGGCGAGCCCTTCATCCCGCGGGAATCGAAATTCGGATTGAGGTCGAACCCGAACTTGGTGGCGATCACCACTTGCTTGCGGAACGGAGCGAGGGCTTCGCCCACGAGTTCTTCATTGGAGTACGGGCCGTACACTTCGGCGGTGTCAAAAAAAGTGATGCCGCGCTCGACGGCAGCCCGGAGAAGAGAGGTCATTTCCTGCTTGTCTTTAGGCGGGCCGTATGAAAAGCTCATGCCCATGCAGCCGAGGCCGAGGGCCGAAACTTCCAACTTGCTCTTTCCAAGTTTTCGCTTTTGCATCTTTTCCTCCTGAAACCGTTATTAGCCGGGATTTCCCGTTTGACCGTCCTCCGAAGGACGGGCCGCTTTCAAACATGAGATCGCACTCTCACTGCTTGGCCAGTTCGTGGGCCAGTTGATGATACTTCTCGTGGACGCCCACGCCGATCTCCTCGGCCTCCACCCGGTCGAACGCCTTTACCATCTCCCGGCACTCCTTGGGAGTGAGCACGCGTTCGGCGATCGCGAAGAGGACATTCTCCTCCTTATCGATGTGCGCGCGGAGCAGAGTTGCATACGCCAGCAGTTCGTTCGCCGTCTCGAGGGCAGCTTCACGGCGGCCCGCGTTGAGGCCGGGCAGAGCGGCGGCGATGGCGCGCACGTGACCGCGCCCCTCGTCGTGCTCGGACAGCATCACGCCGAGCGGTCCGCCCTCCTTGGGCACGCCGTGTTTCTCCAGCGCCGGGAAGAGATGCCGCTCCTCCTTGGCGTGATGGCAGCGGTCCACGAACATCTTGAAGAAATCGGCCATCTGCTCGACCTTCTGCGCGTCGCAGGCGCCCTTATTTCGAGCGGCGTTCCCCTCGCGCTCGGCGCCTTTCAGCACCAGGAGAATGACCTGGTGTTCGTGCTTCAGGATTTCCGTCGGCGTCATAGTCGCTCCTTCAGAGGCCCAATTCGGACAACCCGGGGTGATCGTCGGGCCGGCGGCCCAGCGGCCAATGGTATTTGCGGTCCGACTCCTGGATCGGGAGATCGTTGATGCTCGCGATGCGGCGGCGCATGAGTCCGTGATCTTCGAACTCCCAGTTCTCGTTGCCATAGGAGCGGAACCAGTTGCCCGAGTCGTCGTGCCACTCGTAGGCGAAACGCACGGAGACGCGAGCTTCGTGAAAGGCCCACAGCTCCTTGATCAGGCGGTAATCCAGCTCTTTGGCCCACTTGCGCTCGAGGAACCGCACAATCGCCTCGCGCCCGGAGATAAATTCGGCGCGATTGCGCCAGGCGCTGTCCACGGTGTAGGCGAGAGCGACCTTTATCGGGTCGCGTGTGTTCCATGCGTCCTCGGCCAGGCGCACTTTCTGCGTTGCGGTTTCCTGGTTAAAAGGCGGGACAGGCGGGCGGGCGTTCTGCGTCTCTGCCATTCTATTCTCCCTGGCGCGCTTTCGACGGCGGGTCGTTTTGGGACTGAATCTAGCGCGACTTCAACGCCTCGTAAGCCGCTCCCCGCAGTCGCGGCTAAGAACGCTGCGGAATCCCCAAATTCAGCTTAAGCGCGGCCGCGGCGGCTGTCAACAAGAATCCGCAAGCGGGCGTGCGTCTTTATCGTCGGCGCGGCCCAATTGCCCTGAGTCGCGGCGAGCGACCATGCTCTGCCGCTGCGCGTCTGCGCGTCGGCGCTGGCGGCGGCGTTGACCATGCTGGGGCAAATCGTGCTGCGGGCCTACCATCCGCCGGCTGCGCGTGGCCGCAGAGGCGTGGCCGACCGCCAACAGCGATCTTGAGGAGTAAATGCGACTGCCCCGCGCCGGATCGAGACGCCGGTCAGGTGGACCGAAGCCGCTTGCGGACTCCCGATTTCGTCGCTCTCGGCTGGGGGCTTCGAGCGCGAGATGCCTTGGACGCGCCCGCGCGCAGCAATAGCTTCCGCAATGAGTCGCCGTAGGTTTCCAGCGGTTCCATGCCGTCCCGCGGCAGCCCGGCGGCTGCATCGCAGATGCGCAGCGAAGATCCGGGGATGACGAGGTCCGGCGCCAACTGGCAGAGCGGCACGGCCAGGAATGGCCGCCGGGCGATCTGAGGGTCAGGCAGGACGAGATCGTCCGCGTCCATGACCAGGTCGCCGTACCAGATGAGATCGAGGTCTATCGTTCGAGCGGCGCACTTGTCCGCCGTTCGCTCGCGGCCCAGTTCGTTCTCGATCCGCCGCAGCACGCGGAATTTCAGGTCGCGCGGCGGCGTCGCCGTCTCAATCTCCACCACGCAGTTGTAATACTTCGGCTGCTCCGGCCGCCCCTCGGCCGGCGCGCGATAGACCGTGGATATTCTCGCGACGGTCTCGTCGAGGGCAAGCCGGCGCAGCGCTTCGCGGACGTTTCGCGCCGGCGCGATGTTGGAGCCGACGGCGACGAAGGCTCGCGTCATGGGCGGTGCTCTCGCTCGCGCGTAATCCTCACACCGACGCTCCGGGCGAATCGGAGGGCGGAGGGTTTCTCGACCCGGACGCGGGCCTTTTGGACCTTCGGTTCGTCCAGGCAGACATTCGCGATGGCCTCCGCCAGCGCTTCGACGAGGAAGAACTGCGACGCCTCGATCACCGCGAGGACGCGCTTCTTGACGGCGCGATAGTCCACGGTATCCTCCATCCGGTCGGTTCGCCCCGCCGGACCGAGGTCGGCGAACAAAGTCAGGTTGACCGTCACGTCCTGCTTTTCGCGGCGCTCATCCTCATTGACGCCGACGATGCAGCGCGCGCGAAGGTCACGAATCAGGATTCGATCCACCCGGATGCTCCTTCAGATGTTGCCCGCCGTCCACGTAGAGGATCTGGCCGGTGACAAAATCGCTCTCGAGCAGGTAGAGAACGGCGGCGGCAATGTCGGCCGGCTCGCCGTGCCGCTGGAGGGGCACAGTCTCGGAGATTTGCCGCAGGTATTCCTCGCCCTTTCCCGCCGGCGGCAGGATGGGCCCCGGCGCGATGCCGTTTACCGTGATCCGCGGCGCGAACTCAAGAGCCATCATGCGGGTCAGGCCGGCAAGGGCTTGCTTGCTCAGGAGGTAGGCCACGTGCGCGGAGTCGCCGGCGGCGATGCGCGCATCGAGCAGGTTGACGATCTTGCCCGCGCCGGCCAGCCGGGCGAACTCGCGGCTGAGGAGGAGCGGCGTCCACGCGTTCACCCGCATGTGCTCCATCAGGCCGGCGAAGTCCACATCGCGGATTGTCCCGGGCAGGAAAATCGCCGCGTTGTTGACGAGGATGTCGAGCGAATGGGTCTCCTCCAACGTTCTCGCGATCAGAGTTTCGGTCTCCGCCGGTTGGTTGAAATCGGCGCGGACCGCCCAGGCGTGGACGCTATGTCCTCTCAGCTCCTCGACGAACCGGCTCGCCTCGCTCCCGGACGAGCAGTAGTGGACCGCGACGTTCACGCC
This sequence comes from Candidatus Brocadiia bacterium, assembly GCA_052139675.1. Classification (GTDB taxonomy): domain Bacteria; phylum Planctomycetota; class Brocadiia; order CAIUPP01; family CAIUPP01; genus JBEKCB01. The sequence continues at coordinate 13,956 of JBKQWE010000097.1, read as the reverse complement.
GGCTTGCGCCAGCGCCCGGGCGATGGCTCGCCCGATCCGCCTGCCCGCGCCGGTCACCAGCGCCGTCCGGCCCTGCAATCGGCCCTGCGGCATCGCTCTCAACCCCCGGTGGATGGACCGGCCTCACCCGCGGCCCGATTGAACTTCGCCGCGAGAATAAAATCGCTCCGCGACAGCCCGCCGACCTTGTGCGTCGAAAGGGTCAGTCGGACGCGGCTGTACGAGATGAAGATGTCGGGATGATGGCCCTGCTCTTCGGCGAGGTCGGCCACTCGGTTGACGAACGCCATGGCCTGGCGGAAATCGCTGAACTTGAACTCGCGCTCGATCTGCTTCTCCGCAAGCGACCATTGCGGCACGCTCCGGGCCAACTCGCGCGCTTCCTGCGGCGACAGCGGCGCGGCGGCGCGGACCAGTTTGCACTGCTCGTCGGCAAGTTCCATTGCACCCTCTTTGGTTCGGATCAGGCGATGGCGCCGCGAAGCTTTTCCGGCGTGACCGCTTCGGCCTTCCGGATCAAGTCGCGGGCGGCGGGCACCTTGTCCCACACGTTGCACATCATGGCGCCCCGGACTTTCCCGTCCTTGAGATAGTAGAGGACGCCCTTCTCGTTTTCTTTCTGCCAGTCGGCGAAGACCTGCAAAGTCGAGTCCACGAGGCCGACGGCCTCGTATCCGAATTCGAAGAGGTCGGAGAAGAAGTACGGCATGTAGGTGAAGCTCTCATGCGCCCCGGCCATGTTCCGGCCAGCGTGCTTGCCCTGGTTCAGGGCGTTATCCCAGTGCTCCATGCGCGCCTGATAGCCCATCGCCTGATACGGGAACCGGGCGATATCGCCGGCTGCGCAGATGTCCGGATGGGAAGTCTGGAGATACTCGTTGACGACGATGCCGTCGCCCGTGGCTAGGCCGGCCCGTTCGGCCAGGGCGATGGCGGGTTTGACGCCGACGCCGACGATCACAAGGTCAGCTTCGATTCTCTCGCCGCTGCCGGTCTGGACGACAAACCGCGGCCCCTTCCGCGCAAATGAGGCGGGCTTCTGACCCTTGAGGATTCGGATACCGCGGCTCTGGAAGAGGCGCTCCATGGCCAATCCCAGGCTTTCCGGAAACACCCGGCCGCAGAGATGCGCCGACGGGTAAATCATGGTGACTTTGACTTTGTTGACGCAGAGCGCGGCGGCCATTTCCGATCCGATAAACCCGCCTCCGACGACCACCGCCGACTTGCCTTCCGCGGCCTCGCGCCGCATGCGCTGATAGTCGTCAAGGGTCCGGTAATAGCAGATTCCGTCCAAGTCTCCGCCGGGAATCGGAAGGACTTGCGGCGCCGCCCCGGTCGCCATGAGCAGCTTCTCGAAGCGATGGCTGTCGCCATGGCTGTCGGCGACCGTTTTACTCTTCGCGTCCAGCGCCACTGCGCGCCGGCCCGTGAACAGCGTGACGCCGTTTTGATCGTAGAAGGCGCGGTCGTGAAGGAAGATGTCCTTGACCTGCTTCTTTCCGAACCAGAGCTTCTTGGAAAGCGGCGGGCGGTCATAAGGCAGATGCTCCTCCGCCCCGATGATCGCGATGGAGCGCTTCGGGTCGAGTTCGCGGATCCCTTCAACGGCCGACGCGCCCGCCAGTCCTCCGCCGACGATCAGGTAATGACACGCGTGTTCGGCCATGGCCGGTCCTCCCTAATGGCAATCATCGCCTCAGCCCGCACGCGACCAGGAACTCCTCGCGCAGAGCCGGGTTCTTTTCATATTCTCCGCGCCAGTTCGTCGTGCGGGTGGCGGGAGTCCTTTCCCGGACTCCCCGCATTTGCTCCGCGGAGATCTTTCTGGGTTGCACCGCCAGCGTAATGTCAATTCCCTGCGCGCGGGCCGTGTGATCGCCGGTCATTGCTTGCCCCTCTGAAGTCGTCCCTGACTTTCCCCCAACTGCCGCTCTGCAATTCAGGCTATCACGGGTTCAGGCCGAACACAAGCCCGACCAGTGTCTTAGAGCACTGCGATTTGCCCGTCCATGGTCTTGACTAGGCGCTCGGATGTTGCTCCAATGAGACTAGCGGGCACAGGGGCATTTTCGGGGCATGGGACAAAGGAGGCACACGATGGCCAGGCATTTCACTCACGCGGCGCTGATTGCATTAGTGCTGGCGTTCCTGCCGATCGCCGGCGCCGGACGCAGCGGCAGTGGACCGGGATCAACGGCGGCGGCAGCGGAACCGACGAAGGAGACGGTTTATTCGAAGGACTTCTTCGGCCCGTGGAATGCCGGTGTGGCCAAGGCTCACCTGCCGCAGATCACCTGCAAAAAGACAGCCGACGGGCTGAAAGTTACGGTCAAGATTGACGACCACCCGATGAATGCGGAAGTCCCGCATTACATCATGTGGATCAGGATCGAAGACGGCAAGGGCAACGTCCTGGGCAAAAAGGGCTTCGTGGCCACCGACCCGGCGCCGATCGCGACGTTCACGCTGACCACCGCGCCGGACAAGATTAGGGCATTCAGTCGCTGCAATATCCACGGCATTTGGATGGGTGAAACAGACGTCAAGTGACGCGGCGACGTCTGCCTGAAACGGAGTTGGGCATGAAAACCAGGACGACCGTGGCAGTTACCCTGGTCTCGGCAGCGGTCCTGTCGGCGGCCGGCGCGTTCATCGTCATCGCGACCGGCGCGTACAACGTGGCCGCCACCTCGCCGCATTCCAAGCTGGTCGAGCGCGTTCTCTTCGCGGCGGAGGACCGGTCCGTTGAGGTGCGCGCCGCCGGGCTGACTCCGCCGGAGGCGGCGCTGAAGGCGAGCGGACGGGAGGGCTTTCAGGAATTCGACACCAACCTCTGCGCCATGTGCCACGGCGCGCCGGGCGTCGAGCCTACGGCCATCGGCAAGGGGCTTTACCCGTCCGCGCCGGAGCTCTCGAAGGCGGCGGCCGACCTGAGCATGGCGGAGGTCTACTGGATCGTCTCGAACGGGATCAAGGACACAGGGATGCCGGCCTTCACGGGAAGCCTCCACGAGAAAGACCGATGGCTGATCGCCTCGTTCGTCAAGAGGTTGGCCGGCATGTCGGCCAAGGATTACCAGAGCCTGAGCCCGGCAGGAGGATGATTAAGCGGGGTTTCAGATGGCCGCTCGCCAACGAGCCTGCCACACAGACGGTGGGCAAGTCGCCGGGCAAATCGTCCACATCAGGGTCAGCCGACCGGCATAAACCGTAAAATCGGCGACCGCTAGACTTGGCGGCCGCGCGGCTCGTCGGGCGGTCCTCTCTTCTTCCACAGCTTGCGGAGTCGCCCGCCAAGGAACTGCCCCAGGAAGAAACAACCGACCAACGCCGGGAAGGCGGCAAAGCTCCAGCCCACTTTCGCCAGAACGCGCAGACCGACGCCGATGACAACCGGAACATGCACGGCCGCAAACCAGGGGAGCGAAAACTTCTTCACCCCGGCTCGCCAGAATCCGAAGGGGACGTTGACCGCCAATACCGCGAGCAGCAATTCCCAAAGGGAAGTCACGCCGTGCGGAGCCATTGTTCTGTCGCGTCCGTCTCATTAGAAATGTGCCCGGCGGGACTTCAATCCGCGCATGTGAAACAGATGGTTGCGATAACGGGAGATAGCTCCAACCGCGCGAGCTTCGGCGCGGGGACGGTATTATTGCCCGGCGGCCCACCCTCTTCGGTCGCGGTCTTGCCGGGCGTCGGCGACCGTATCGCCATTTAACCGGCAATGATCCGGCCGACAGGATTTGTGCAGTTCGCAGTGCTACGGGACGTGCTTGACATATACCGCCACGGCCGTCGTGGCCGCAGTTATTGTGAACGTGACGGACTTTTGCCCGGGACTCTGCGCCGCGCCGTTCACCGTCCATTGCGAGAAGGCATACCCCGTCGGGTCCGTGGCCGGCGCTTGGAGATTCACGCTCGCCCCGTACGCGATTCCGGCCTTCGTATAGTTCGTCTTACCGTGCTGCCCCGTGCTCGAGCCGATGCTTAGCCCTGTCGCCGGCGTGGACTGCACGGTCAGCGTATAGGCGGCGTTGGCTGTGTACTCCGCCACCGCCGTCACGATCCCATCCATCGCGAACGTGACGGATTTCTGCCCGGGCGTCTGCGCCGCGCCGTTCACCGTCCACTGCGAGAAGGTGTACCCCGCCGGATCCGTGGCCGGCGTTTGGAGATTCACGCTCGCCCCGTACGCGATCCCGGCCTTCGTGTAGTTCGTCGTGCCATTCTGGCCCGTACTCGAACTGATGGCCAGCGTCGCCGGCGGCGTGGACTGCACGGAGAGCGTGTAGCCGACGTTCGCTGTGTACTGCGCCACTGCCGTCATGGCCCCGTCCATCGTGAACGTGATGGACTTCTGTCCGGGAGCCTGCGCCGCGCCGTTCACCGTCCATTGCGAGAAGGCGTATCCGGCCGGGTCCGTCGCTGGGGCTTGGAGGTTCACGCTTGTCCCGTTGCCGACGCCAGCTTTCGTGTAGTTCGTCGTGCCGTTCTGGCCCGTGCTCGAACTAATGACCTGCTTCGCAGGCGGCGTGGACTGCACCGTCAGCGTGTAACTGACGTTCGCCGTGTATTCCGCCACCGCCGTCGCGGCCCCGTCCATCGTGAACGTGACGGACCTCTGCCCGGGACTCTGCGCCGCGCCGTTCACTGTCCACTGCGAGAAGGTGTATCCGGCCGGGTCCGTCGCCGGCGCCTGCACGTTCACGCTCGTCCCGTACGCAAGGTCGGCCACGGTGTAGTTCGTTACGCCGCCGTGGAACGTGCTCGAAGTGATGACCTGCTTGGCTGGCGGCGCGGACTGCACGGAGAGCGTGTGGCCGGTGTTCGCGGTGTAGTGCGCTATCGCCGTCACGGCCGCGTCCATCGTAAACGTGATGGACTTTTGCCCGTCCGGCTGCGCCGCGCCGTTCAGCGTCCACTGCGAGAACGTGTATCCGGCCGGGTCCGTCGCCGGCGCCTGCACGTTCACGCTCGCACCGTAGCCGATGCCGGGAACCGTGTAGTTCGTCGTGCCGGTCTGGCCCGTGCTCGAGCTGATGACCTGTTTGGCCGGCGGCGTGGACTGCACGGAGAGGGTGTAGCTGGCGTTCGCCGTGTAGTGCGCCACAGCCGTCACGGCCGCATCCATCGTGAACGTGATGGACTTCTCCCCGGCAGACTGCGCCGCGCTGTTCAGCGTCCATTGCGAGAAGGTGTATCCGGCCGGGTCCGTGTCCGGCGCCACCACGTTCACACTCGTCCCGTCACAGACGCCGCTGATCGCGCAGTTCGTGGTGCCGCAGTGGCCCGTGCTCGAACCGATGCTCAATCCCGTCGGCGGCATGGACTGCATCGTCAGCGTGTAGCCGTTCAGCGCGTACTGCGCCAACGCCGTCATGTCCCCGTCCATCGCGAACGTGATGGATTTCTGCCCGGCCGTCTGCGCCGCGCCATTTACCATCCACTGCAAGAAGGTGTAGCCGGCCGGGTCCGTCGCCGGGGCCTGCAGGTTCACGCTCGTCCCGTCAGCGACGCTCTTATTGAGGTAGTAGTTCGTCGTCCCTTTCTGGCCCGTGCTTGAACCGATCGCCAGCCCCGTCGGCGGCGTAGATTCCACGGTCAGCGCGTAGCCGTTCAATGTGTACTGCGCCACGGCCGTCATGGCGCCATCCACCGTGAACGCGACGGACTTTTGCCCGGAACTTTGCGCCGCGCCGTTTATTGTCCATTGCGAGAAGATATACCCCGCCGGGTCCGCCGCCGGCGCTTGAAGGTTCACGTTCGTTCCATTAACCACATCGGCCTTCGTGTAGTTCGTCGTGCCGCCCTGGCCTGTGCTCGAAACAATGCTCAGCCCGGTCGGCGGCGTGGACTTCACGGAGAGCGCATAGCCGACGTTCGCTGTGTACTCCGCCACCGCCGTCACGACCCCATCCATCGTGAACATGATGGACTTCTGCCCGGGACTCTGCGCCGCGCCGTTCACCGTCCATTGCGAGAAGGCGAATCCGGCCGGATCTACGGCCGGTGCCTGGAGATTCACGCTCGTCCCATTAGCGACGCCGGTCTTCGTGTAGTTCGTCGTGCCGTTCTGGCCCGTGCTTGAACTGATGACCTGCTTGACCGGGGGCGTGGATTGAACGGAGAGCGCGTAGCCGACGTTCGCTGTGTACTCCGCCACCGCCGTCACGGCCCCGTCCATTGTGAACGTGACGGACTTCTGCCCGGGAATCTGCGCTGCGCCGTTCACCGTCCACTGCGAGAAGGTGTACCCGGCCGGGTCCGTCGCAGGCGCCTGCACGTTTACGGTCGTGCCATACGCAACGCCGGGCACGGTGTAGTTCGTGACGCCGCCGTGGAACGTGCTTGAAGTGATGACCTGCTTGCCCGGCGGCACGGACTGGACGGAGAGCGTGTAGCCGATGTTCGCCGTGTAGTGCGCCACCGCTGTCACGGCTGCATCCATCGTGAACGTGATGGACTTCTGGCCGTCAGGCTGCGCCGCGCCGTTCAGCGTCCACTGCGAGAAGGTGTATCCGGCCGGGTCGGTCGCCGGCGCCTGCACGTTCACGCTCGCACCGTACGCGACTCCGATCTTCGTGTAGTTCGTCGTGCCGCTCTGGCCTGTGCTCGAACTGATGACCTGCTTGACCGGAGGCATGGACTGCACGGTCAGCGTGTAGCCGGTGTTCGCCGTATAGTGCGCCACGGCCGTCACGGCTGCATCCATTGTGAACGTGATGGACTTCTGTCCGGGACTCTGCGCCGCGCCGTTGACCGTCCACCGCGAGAAGGTATATGCGGCCGGGTCGGTGACCGGCGCCACCACGTTCACGCTCGTCCCGTTACAGACGCCGGGGATCGCGCAGTTCGTGGTGCCGCAGTGGCCCGTGTACGAGCCGATGCTCAAGCCGGTCGGCGGCATGGACTGCATGGAGAGTGTGTAACCGATGTTCGCCGTGTAGTGCGCCACCGCTGTCACGGCTGCATCCATGGTGAACGTGATGGACTTCTGCCCGGGACTCTGAGCCGCGCCGTTCACTGTCCATTGCGAGAAGGCATACCCGGCCGGGTCCGTGGCCGGAGCCGCCAGGTTCACGCTCGCACCGTACCCGACGCCGGGAATCGTGCAATTCGTCGTGCCACGCTGGCCCGTGCTCGAACCGATGCTCAGCCCGGTCGGCGGTGTGGACTTCACGGAGAGAGCGTAGCCCATGTTCGGCGTATAGTGCGCCACCGCCGTCACGGCCCCTTCCATTGTGAACGCGATGGACTTCTGCCCGGGACTCTGTGCCGCGCCGTTCAGCGTCCACTGCGAGAAAGTATACCCGCCCGGGTCGGTCGCCGGAGCCGCCAGGTTCGCACTCGCTCCGTACGCGACGCTCGACACCGTGTAGTTCGTCGTCCCGCCGTCGGCGGTGCCCGAGGTGATAACGATCCCGGTCGGCGGCGTGGACTGGACGGTCAGCGCATAAACCGGCGTGTACTGCGCCACGACCGTCGCGGCCGCGATCATTGTGAAAGTGATGGACTTCTGCCCGGCAGTCTGTGCCGAACCATTCACCGTCCACTGCGAGAAGGCGTATCCGGCCGGGTCCGTCGCCGGGGCTTGCAGGTTCACGCTCGCCCCGTACGCGACGCTCGACACCGTGTAGCTCGTCGTCCCGCCGTCGGCGGTGCCCGAGGTGATAACGATCCCGGTCGGCGGCGTGGACTGGACGTTCAGCGCGTAGACCGGCGTGTACTGCGCCACGGCTGTTGCGATCTCGGCCATCGTGAAAGTGATGGACTTCTGCCCGGCAGTCTGTGCCGCACCATTCACCTCCCACTGCGAGAAGGCGTAACCGGCCGGGTTCGCCGCCGGGGCCTGCAGGTTCACGCTCGTACCGTACGCGACGCTCGACACCGTGTAGTTCGTCGTGCCGCCGTCGCCCGTGCTCGAACCGATCCTCAGCCCGGTCACTGGCGTGGATTGCACGGCCAGTGTGGCGTTCGCCAAGTACTGCGCCACGGCCAGGATGGTCGGGTAGAAGACCTGGACGCGGTCGTTATCCGTGTCGGCCACATAGACATTGCCGACGCTGTCAACGGCAACGCCTTCGGGGTAATCGAGTTGCCCATTGCCGCTGCCAGAGCCACCCCACTGGATGACGTAAGCGCCGCCGGAGGTGAACTCCTCGATGCGGGCGTTCCCGGCATCGGCCACATAGACGTTGCTGCTGGCGTCCACAGCGATACCGTAGGGGTAGTCGAGTTGCCCGCTGCCTACGCCAAAGCCGCCCCACTGGGTGACAAAGACGCCCGCAGAGGTGAACTTCTGGACGAGGTCGCTGCTCACGTCGGTCACATACACATTATTGCCCGTGCTGTCGAAAGCGATGCCGTAGGGGAATTCGAATTGCCCATTACCGCTGCCCTGGCCGCCCCACTGGGCGACGTAAGTGCCGCCGGAGGTGAACTTCTGGATGCGGTAGTTGTCGGCGTCGGTCACATACACATTATTGCCGGCGCTGTCGAGAGCGATGCCGTAGGGGTATTCGAATTGCCCATTACCGCTGCCATAGCCGCCCCACTGGGCGACGTAAGTGCCGCCGGAGGTGAACTTCTGGATGCGGTTGTTGCCCGTGTCAGCCACATAAACATTGCCCTTGGTGTCCACAGCGATGCCGTAGGGGTATTCGAATTGCCCGTCGCCGCTGCCCGAGCCGCCCCACTGGGTGACAAAAACGCCGGCCGAGGTGAACTTCTGAACGAGGTTGTTGTCCGTATCGGCCACATAGACATTGCCGGCGCTGCTGACGGCGATGCCTGCGGGGGAGTAGAACTGCCCGTCGCCGGTTCCGCTGCTGCCCCAGGAGGCCCATGCGATGGGCGCCGGAAACGTCACGGACTTTTGCCCGGCAGTCTGCGCCACGCCGTTCAGCGTCCATTCCGAGAAGATATACCCGGCCGGGTCCGTCGCCGGGGCCGCCAGGTTCACACTTGACCCCGATATGATGCCCGGCACGCTGTAGTTGGTCGTCCCGCCGTCGCTCGTGCTCGAACCGATGCTCAGACCGGTCGGCGGCGTGGACTGCACGAGCATCGTGCTGATGTTCAGGGTGTTGTACTGCGCCACCGCCGTCGTCGCCCCGGTCAACGCAAACGAAACGTACGTATTTCCCGACCCGTAACTCGCGCCGTTCACCACCCACTGCACGAAGGTGTCGCCGGCCGAATCCGTAGCCGGGGCCTCGAGATCCACGCTCGTCCCGTACGCGATGCCGCCCACCGTGTAGTTCGTCGTCCCGCCGTAGCCGGAGTACGAACCGACGCTCAGACCGGTCAGCGTCGTGGACTGCACGGCCAGCGTGTAGGTAATTGGCGTGTATTGCGCCACTGCGGTCGCGGCCGCGGGCATCGCGAACGTAATGGACTTCAGCCCGGCGGTCTGCGCCGCACCGTTCACCGTCCACTGCGAGAAGCTGTAGCCGGTCGGGTCCGTCGCCGGGGCAATCAGGTTCACGCTCGTCCCTGCTGCAGCCCCGCTGACGGTGTAGTTCGTCGTGCCGCCATCGCCCGAGCTCGAGCCGATGCTCAGCCCGGTCGGCGGCGTGGACTGCACGGCCAGTGTGGTGTTCGTCAAGTACTGCGCCACGGCCAGGATGTTCAGATAGAAGACTTCGATGCGGTCGTTGGCCGTGTCGGCCACATAGACCTCGCCGTTTTTGTCCACGGCGATGCCTTCGGCAAACTCGAGCTGCCCATTGTTGCTGCCATAGCCGCCCCACTGAGTGATGTAAGTGCCGCCGGAGGTGAACTCCTGGACGAGGCAGTCGGCCGTGTCGGCCACGTAGACATTTCCGGCGTTGTCGCAAGCGACGCCGTAGGGGTAGCTGAACTGCCCATCGCCGCCGCCCATGCTGCCCCACTGCCCGAGGTAATAGCCGTAAGAGGTAAACTTCTGGATGCGGCTGTTCCCGGAGTCGGCCACATAGACATAGCCGTTGCCGTCCACAGCGACGCCGTAGGGGTATGAGAATTGACCATTGCCGCTGCCCGAACTGCCCCACTGGGCGACGTATTCGCCGGCGGATGTGAACTCCTGGATGCGGTCGTTGTAGGAGTCGGCCACATAGATATTGCCGGCGCTGTCGGCAGCGATGCCTGTGGGGTATTCGAATTGCCCGCTGCCGCTGCCATAGCTGCCCCACTGGGTGAGGTAAGCGCCGGCGGAGGTGAACACCTGGATGCGGTTGTTGTCATAGTCGGTCACATAGACATTGCCGGCGCTGCCGATAGCGACGCCGGAAGGGTATGAGAATTGCCCGTTGCCGCTGCCAAAGCCGCCCCACTGGGTGATAAAAACGCCGGCGGAGGTGAACTTCTGGATGAGGTTGTTGTACAGGTTGGCCACATAGACATTGCCGAGGCTGTCGACAGCGATGGCTGCGGGGTAGTCGAACTGCCAATCGCCGGTTCCACCGCTGGTCCAAACGACGTCGGTGGCGGCCGAAAACGTCACGGACTTCTGTGCGGCAGTCAGGGCCGCGCCGTTCACGGTCCATTCCGAGAAGACGTACCCGCTCGGGTCCGCCGCCGGGGCCGATAGGTTCACCGTTGTCCCTGGCAGAATATCCAGCAGGCTGTAGTCGGTCGTTCCCGCGTCGCCCGTGCTCGAACCGATGCTCAGCCCGGTCGGCGGCGCGGAGAGCACGAGCAACGTGCTGACGCTCGTATCCCCAGTGTACTGCGCCCATGCCGTCGTGTCCCCGGTCACCGTGAACGAGATGACCGTATTGCCCGACCCATAACCCTGGCCGTTCACCACCCACTGCACGAAGCTGTCCCCGGCCCAATCCACATCCGGGGCCTCGAGGTCCACGCTCGTGCCGTACGCGACGCCCACGGTGTAGTTCGTCGTCCCGCCGTAGCCGGAATTCGAACTGATGCTCAGACCGCTCACCGGCGTGGACTGCACGCTCAGGATATAGGTGACTGGCGTGTATTGCGCCACTGCGATCGCGGCGGTAGGCATGGCGAACGTAATGGACTTCAGCCCGGCGGTCTGCGCCGTCCCATTCACCGTCCACTGCGAGAAGGTGTAGCCGGCCGGGTCCGTCGCCGGGGCTGTCAGGTTCACGCTCGTCCCTGCTGCAACGGCGGCGACGGTGTAGTTCGTCGTGCCGCCGTCGCCCGAGCTCGAACCGATGCTCAGCCCGGTCGGCGGCGTGGATTGCACGGCCAGTGTGGCGTCCGGCAAGTACTGCGCCACGGCCGTCGTCGGTCCATACCTCGCGAACGTGATGGACTTCACCCGGGCAGTCTGGTTCGTTCCGTTGACCGCCCACTCCGCGAAGGTGTACCCGGCCGGGTCCGCCGCCGGAGCCTGGAGGTTCACGGTCGGGCTGTACTCCTGGCCGGGAATCGCGTAGTTCGTCGTGTAGCCCTGGCCCATGCTCGAGCCGATGCTCAGCCCGGTCGGCGGCGTGGACTGCACGGTCAGCGTGGAGTGCAGCCAGAGATAGTACGAGTCGTACGACGAACCCCAGTTGGACGCAGTACCCGCGTTGGCGTCTTCGTTTTCCTCGAATTGCTGCTGGATTTGCGTATCATAGGCGACCAGTTGGGGCCACATCCGCAAGAACTGGATAACCGTGTTGCCGTCGGTGGCGATCGTCACCTGGTTCGCCGGCGTTGCCGGCAAACCGCTGGGCTGGACGACGACATTGCCCATGCTCGAAGTCGAGTCCCACGTGACACTTACAATCGTGCCGTTCAAGGCCCCGGCGCCCGCAGAGATCGGTTGCGAGGTCAACGAGTTCGGGTAGCAGGCGTTGATCGCCGTCGCCGTGCCCGTGGCCGGCAGGACCGAGATCAGCATTCCGGAGAACAGATTGGAGGGATTGAAATAGGCCTGCGGCTCCGAGTTGTCCACCGATCCGGTCCAACCGGTCTTGGCCGTGGCGATCAGGACGGTGATGTCCGCTTCATTGAAGACGACGCCATGCTCGAACGCGGCGACGATGCACTGCACGTCTGTCTGGTAATACCCGTCGTTGGGATGGATGCCTACCCACTGCTTGGGGTCGCCGATCGAGCCGCCGTCCTCAGTTTCCTGTGTGGCGGTGGCGATGTAGTCCCACGGTCCCTCCGGCTGCCAGTAGTCCCAAATCGCGTCGGTGCCGTCGCCGTTGGGCGTGATCTGGCTCTTCATCAGCGTGAACCACTTGGCCGCGCGGACCTCGTATTCGGGATTGCCCGTTACGTCCCACATGGCGAGCAGCCAGAGGGCGATCTCGTCGGCCTTGTTCGCCGGGTTCGAGAACCCGTTCCCCGGGTCATTCCTGGTATCGTAGTCAATCCAAGTCGTGTTGGTCGGGTCCATCCCATACGGCAGCACCACGGCGGTCATCCCGCCGCCGGCGGTATCTCGCCATCCGCCGCGCGACACCCACTTCGCGTAAAGCTGCTCGGCCAACTGGATGTAGCTCTGGCCTGTCGCGCCGTACTTTGCCTGCAGCGCGGGGTTCGTCGTCATCTGGCAGGCCATCAGGACGATCGGGCGGAACGCCGCGGCATCGCCCAGCATGCTGTCGGCGTTGTAGCTGTCCAGGTTGTCTACCCCGGTCATGGACGGGTCCATGGTGGGCCAGCCGGGGTAGCCGTCCGGCTCGATCACCTCCAGACTGATGATCTCGTTTACACAGGTCACCATCATATCCACGTAGCTGGTGTCGCCGGTGGCCATGTATCCGTAGTAGAAGCCGGTCAGAGCCGGCGCAATGTTCCAGTCCAGGAACTCGCCCGCGCCCTCGGGCGCTGTAAAGTTATCGGGTATTTCAACCGTAGACTCCCAGTTGAAGTTGTGCTCGTTATCCTCGTCCCAGAGGCTGAACCAATCGTTCCATGTCGCGGTGGACAATGGCGTGAGAGTCATGAACGGCGTGCCCGCCGTCTGGAGGTAAGCCGCGGTGGCGGTCGTCGCGCCGGTGCTGGAAATCGTAGCGGAGGCGCTCGGCGGCGGGGCCCAGCCGGCGATGGTGCTGTAGTTGATCGTGCAGCCGGAGCCCACGGTGAGCCCGCCGATGGTGGCGCCGCCGTTCTGCCAGGGGCTGCCGCCGGCGTTCCATTGCGCGCCGGCGGCAAGCGCGTCCGCCGGCTGGAGTTGCACCGTCAGACTGCCGGCCAGTTGCAGATAGGTGCCGGTGACGGGCGTCGTCGCGCCGGCCGTGATCGTCACCGGCGTGCTCACGGGCGAGGCCCAGCCGGAGACGTAGTTGAAGTACACGTCGTGGCTGCCCGCGCTGAGGCCGGTGACCGTGGCGCCGGTGGTCTGCCAGACGCCGCCGTCCACGTTCCACGTTGCGCCGGCGGTATTCGCGCCCGCGGGGCCGAGCGTCACCTGCAGGCTGCCGGTCTGCGCCTGGCAGAGAGCCGCCCACAGCAGAAGCCCGCCGACACAGAGCCCAAGCCTCTTCTTCATGACCACTGTGCGACCCTCTCAATGGCCGCTCGCGCGGCGCCTGCTGGAGAAATTCATTCGCCATGGTCCCGGCTCGGCGTGAAGGAACGCAACTGACGAAGATCGCCGCCGTCGCCGAAGCCGCTCTCATGAGACGCAGCGAGCCTTCGTAATGCTTCTTTCCCCTTCAACGCTCGACGCTGGTCTGCCCGTTTATGAACCTGCCCTCACGAATCCCGGATATCCCCGAAGTCCCAGCCCTGGCGGCTGGGATTTGTGCAATCCACGGCGCTACGGGACGTCCGTGACATATACCGCCACGGCCGTCGTGGCCGCAGTTATGGCGAACGTGACGGATTTCTGCCCGGAAGGCTGCGCCACGCTGTTCACCGTCCACTGCGAGAAGGTATACCCCGCCGGGTCCGTCGCGGGCGCCTGGAGATTCACACTCGTCCCGTACGCCACCCCGGTCTTCGCGTAGTTTGTCGTGCCGCCATGGCCGGTGCTCGAGCTGATGACCAGCTTGA
>JBKQWE010000096.1:0-17058 GCA_052139675.1 Candidatus Brocadiia bacterium | reverse complement strand
CAGGTTCACGCTCGCCCCGTTGGCGACGTTCTTATAGTAGTTCGTCGCCCCTTGCTGACCCGAGCTCGAACCGATGCTCAGCCCGGTCGGCGGCGTGGATTCCACCGTCAGCGCGTAGCCGTTCAGTATGTACTGCGCCACGGCCGTCATGGCGCCATCCATCGTAAACGTGATGGACTTCTCTCCGGCAGGCTGCGCCGCGCCGTTCACCGTCCATTGCGAGAAGGTGTATCCGGCCGGGTCGGTCGCCGGCGCTTGGAGGTTCACGGTCGTTCCGTTACCTACGCCGGCCTTCGTGTAGTTCGTCGTGCCGTTCTGGCCGGTACTCGAGCTGACGGCCAACCCGGGCGGCGGCGTGGATTCCACGGTCAGTGCGTAGCCGACGTTCGCGGTGTACTCTGCCACCGCCGTCACCGCCCCGTTCATCGCGAACGTGACGGACTTCTGCCCCGGCGTCTGCGCCGCGCCGTTCACCGTCCATTGCGAGAAGGTATACCCGGCCGGGTCCGTGGCCGGCGCCTGCAGATTCACGCTCGCCCCATTGCCGACCCCGACCGTCGTGTAGTTCGTCGTGCCGTTCTGGCCCGTGCTCGAGCTGATGACCTGCTTGCCCGGCGGCGTGGACTGCACCGTCAGCGTGTAGCCGGTGTTCGGTGTATACTCCGCCACCGCCGTCACGGCCCCGTCCATCGTGAACGTGACGGACTTCTGACCGTCAGGCTGCGCCGCGCCGTTCACCGTCCACTGCGAGAAGGTGTACCCGATCGGGTCTGTCACCGGCGCCGCCAGATTAACGCTCGCCCCGTATGCAACGCCGGCCACCGTGTAGTTCGTGATGCCGCCGTCGAACGTGCTCGAAGTGATGACCTGCTTGCCCGGCGGCGTGGACTGCACCGTCAGCGTGTAGCCGGTGTTCGGTGTGTACTTCGCCACCGCCGTCACCGCCGCGTCTATGGTGAACGTGATGGACTTCTGACCGTCAGGCTGTGCCGCGCCGTTCAGCGTCCACTGCGAGAAAGTATACCCGGCCGGGTCCGTCGCCGGGGCCTCCAGATTGACGTTCGTCCCGTATGCGACTCCGCTATTCGTGTAGTTCGTCGTGCCGCTCTGGCCCGTGCTCGAACCGATGCTCAGCCCGGTCGGCGGTGTGGACTGTACGGAGAGCGTATAGACGATGTTGGCTGTGTACCGCGCCACCGCCGTCACGGCCGCATCCATCGTGACCGTGATGGACTTCTGACCGTCCGGCTGCGCCGCGCCGTTCACCGTCCACTGTGAGAAAGTGTATCCCGCCGGGTCGGCCGCCGGCGCCTCCAGGTTCACGCTCGTCCCGTACGCGATGCCGGGAATCGTGCAGTTCGTCGTGCCGCCCTGGCCGGTGCTCGAACCGATGCTCAATCCGGTCGGCGGCGTGGATTCCACAGTCAGCGTGTACTCGATGTTATACTCCGCCACGGCGGTCACGGCTGCATCCATCGTGAACGCGACGGACTTCTGTCCGGCAGTCTGCGCCGCGCCGTTCACCATCCATTGCGAGAAGGTGTATCCGGCCGGGTCCGCCGCCGGGGCCTGCAGGCTCACGTTCGTCCCGTACGCGACTCCGCTCTTCGTGTAGCTCGTCGTGCCACCGTGGCCTGTGCTCGAACCGATGACCTGCTTGACCGGCGGGGTGGACTGCACGGAAAGCGCGTAGCCGATGTTCGCTGTGTAGTGCGCCACCGCCGTCACGGGTGCATCCATCGTGAACGTGATGGACTTCTGCCCGCCGGCCTGCGCCGCGCCGTTCACGGTCCATTGGGAGAAGGTGTATCCGGCCGGGTCGGTCGCCGGCGCCTGCAGGTTTACGCTCGTGCCGTACCCGCTGCCGGGCGCCATGTAGTTCGTCGTGCCGTTCTGGCCTGTACTCGAAGCGATGCTCAGCCCGGTCGGCGGCGTGGACTGCACGGTCAGCGCGTAGCCGCTCAGCGTGTACTGCGCCACCGCGGTCGTGTCCCCATCCATCGTGAAGGTAATGGACTTCTGTCCGGCCGTCTGCGGGACGCCGTTCACCGCCCATTGCGAGAAGACATACCCCTTCGGGTCAATCGCCGGGGCTTGCAGGTTCACGCTCGTCCCATTCCCGACGCCCTTATTGATGTAGTAGTTCGTCATCCCTTTCTGGCCGGTGCTCGAACCGATGCTCAGCCCGGTCTGCGGCGTGGATTCCACGGTCAATGCGTAGCCGCTCAGCGTGTACTGCGCCACGGCCGTCACGGCGCCGTCCATCGTGAACGTGATCGCCTTCTGTCCGAGAGGCTGCGCCGCGCCGTTCACCGTCCACTGCGAGAAGGCGTAGCCGGCCGGGTCCGTCGCCGGGGCTTGCAGATTCACGCTCGCCCCGTACGCGACCCCGCTCTTCGTGTAGTTGGTCGTGCCACCGTTCCCGGTACTCGAACTGATGACCTGCTTGACCGGCGGGCTGGACTGCACGGAGAGCGTGTAGCCGATGTTCGCCGTGTACTGCGCCATCGCCGTCACGGCCCCGTCCACTGTGAACGTGACGGACTTCTGCCCGGGAGCCTGAGCCGCGCCGTTCACCATCCATTGCGAGAAGGTGTAGCCGGCCGGGTCCGTCGCCGGCGCGACGAGGTTCACGCACGTCCCGTTACCGACGCAGGGCATGGAGCAGTTCGTCGTCCCGGAGTGGCCCGTGCACGAACCGATGCTCAATCCGATCGGCGGCGCGGACTGGACGGCCAACATGTATCCCGCCGTCGGCGTCAGATACACCGCCGTGTAGGTATTGTTCCCTGCAGTGACTGTAATGCTCGGGTTCGTGCTGTAGTCGCTGCCGTTCTCCTGCCACTTCTGGAAGTTGTTCCCGGAAGCGGCCAAAGGCGCCGTCAGCGTGACGGACGTGCCGGCGTTGTACGTCCGTGTCAGCGGCGGGGTTCCCGTGGTCCCGTTGGACAGGCCGTCGTTGTCCGCGGGACTGATGGCGATGGAAACGCCGCCGGCCGGATTCTGCGACTGCACAGTCAGCGTGTAAGTGTTGAGCGTGTACTCCGCCATGGCTATCGGGGCCGCGGACATCGCGAACGTCATAGACTGCTGCCCTGGAGTCTGCGCCACGCCATTAATCGTCCATTGCGCGAAGCTGTAAGACCCGGACGGGTCCGTTGCCGGAGCCGTCAGGTTCACGTTCGTACCGAGCGCGACGCCGGCCACAGTGTAGTTCGTCGTGCCGCCATCGCCGGTGCTCGAACCGATGCTCAGCCCGGTCGGCGGCGTGGACTGCACGGTCAGCGTGGTGTCCGCGAGGTACTGCGCCACGGCCGTTATGTCAGCGGACATCGCAAACGTAATGGACTGCTGCCCAAAGGTCTGCGCCACGCCGTTGACCGTCCATTGCGTGAAGGTATACAGCCCGGCCGGGTCCGCCGCCGGGGCGACGAGGTTCACGCTCGCCCCGTAGCCGACGCTCGGCACCGTGTAGTTCGTCGTGCCACTGAAGCCGGCGCTCGAACCGATGCTCAGCCCGGTCGGCGGCCCCGACTGTACGGTCAGCGTATAGGTGTTCAGCGTATACACCGCCACGGCCGTCATGGCCGTCGCGGGCATCGTGGGCGTGATTTCCTTCACACCCGCAGCCTGAGCCGTTCCGTTCATCGTCCAGTACGAGAAGGTGTACCCGGTCGGGTCTATGGCCGGGGCCGCCAGGTCCACGCTCGTCCCATACGCGACGGTATCGGTGTAACCGGCCGGCGTCGTGATCCCGCCGTCCCCGGTGTTCGAACTGATGCTCAGACCCGTCGGCGGCGCGGACTGCACCGTCAGCGTGTAGGAGTTCACTGCGTACACCGCGATCGCCGTCATGGCCGTCGCGGGCATCGTGGGCATGATTTCCTTCGCACCCGCAGCTTGTGCCGTTCCGTTCAGAGTCCAGTACAGGAAGGTGTACCCGGTCGGGTCCGTCGCCGGGGCCGCCAGGTCTACGCTGGCGCCGTACACGACGCTCGCTACGGTGTAGTTCGTCGTCCCGCCATCGCCGGCGCTCGAGCCGATGATCACACCCGTCGGCGGCGCCGACTGCACGGTCAGCGTGCAGGTGTTCAGCGTATAGACCGCCACCGCCGTCAAGGCCGTCGCGGGCATCGCGGGCGTGATTTCCTTCGCACCCGCAGCCTGAGCCGTTCCGTTCAGCGTCCAGTACGAGAAGGTGTATCCGGTCGGGTCTGTGGCCGGGGCCACGAGGTCCACGCTCGCCCCGAACCCAACGCTCGGCACCGTGTAGTTCGTCGTCCCGCCGTCGGCGCTGCTCGAACTAATAACGATCCCGGTCGGCGGCGTAGACTGCACCGTCAGCGCGCAGGTGTTGACCGTGTACTGAGCCACAGCCGTCGCGGCCGTTGAGGGCATCGCGAACGTGATGTTCTTCAGCCCGGCGCCCTGAGCCGCACCGTTCACCGTCCACTGCGAGAAGGTGTAACCGGCCGGGTCCGTCGCCGGGGCCGCGAGGTTCACGCTCGTCCCGTACGTGATGCCGGGAACCGTGTAGTTTGTGGTGCCGCCATCGCCGCTGGACGAACCAATGCTCAGCCCCGCCGGCGGCGTTGCCTGGACGGTCAAGTCATACGTGGCCACGGTGTACTGCGCCTCGGCCGTCGTGTCTGCCGTCATCGCGAAAGTGATGGACTTCTGCCCGGAAGGCTGGTCCGTTCCGTTCACCGTCCATTGCGAGAAGGTGTAGCCGGTCGGGTCCGTCGCCGGGGCCGCCAGGCTCACGCTCGTGCCGTACGCGACAACGCCCATGTAGTTCGTCGTCCCGCCATCGCCCGTGCTCGAAGCGATGACGACGCCGGTCGGCGGCGCGGACTGAACGCTCAGTATGTAGAGGTTTGGCGTGTACTGCGCCACCGCGGTCGCGGCAGCAGGCATCGAGAATGTGATGTTCTTTACCCCGGCAGCCTGGGCTGTTCCATTCACCGCCCATTGCGAGAAGGTGTACCCGGTCGGGTCCGTCGCCGGGGCCTGCAAGTTCACGCCAGTCCCTGCTGCGACAGCGCTGTCTGTGTAATTCGTCATGCCGCTTTGGCCCGTGCTCGAACCGATGCTCAGGCCGTTCACCGGCGTGGACTGCACCGCAAGCGTGCCGTTCGCCAGGTACTGCGCCACGGCCAGGATGTTCTGGTAAAAGATTTGGATGCGGTTGTTGTCCGTGTCGGCCACATAGACATTGCCGTTGCTGTCCACAGCGACGCCGTAAGGGTACTCGAACTGCCCGCTGCCGCTGCCCAAGCTGCCCCACTGAGTGATGTAAACACCGGCAGAGGTGAACATATCTATGCTCACGCCGTTCGTGTTGGCCACATAGACATTGCCGGCGCTGTCGACAGCAATGCCGAAGGGTAGGGGGGCGCCGACTTGCCAGGGGCCCGAACTGCCCCACTGGGTGACGTAAGCACCGGCGGAGGTGAACTCCTGGATGCGTTCGTTATAGGTGTCGGCTACATAGACATTACCGGCGCTGCCGACAGCGACGCCGCCGGGGTAGTTGAACTGCCCATTGCCGCCGCCCGGGCTGCCCCATTGGGTGATGTAATCACCGGAGGAGGTGAACTTCTGGATGCGGAAGTTGCTCGTATCGGCCACATAGACATTGTCGGCGGTGTCGAGAGCGATGCCTACTGGGGCACTGAACTGCCCATTGCCGCCGCCAGAGCTGCCCCACTGGGTGATGTAATCGCCGGAGGAGGTGAACTTCTGGATGCGGTTGTTCAACTCATCGGCCACATAGACATTACCGGCGCTGTCGGTAGCGATGCCCCAGGGGGATTCGAACTGCCCATTGCCGCTGCCCTCGCTGCCCCACTGGGTGACGTAAGCACCGGCGGAGGTGAACTTCTGGATGCGGTTGTTCCCCGCGTCGGTCACGTAGACATTGCCGGCGCTGTCGACAGCGATGCTTACGGGCAAGCTGAACTGCCCATCGCTGCTGCCCGAACTGCCCCAGGCGGCCCAAATGGCGGGGGCCGGGAACGTCACGGACTTCTGCCCGGCAGTCAGCGCTGCGCCGTTCACCGTCCATTCCGAGAAGACGTACCCGCTCGGGTCCGTCGCAGGGGCAGTCAGGTCCACGGTCGCCCCGTTCGCGAGGCCGGGCACCGTATAGTTCGTCGTCCCGCCGTCGTTGGTGTCCGAACTGATAACGGCCCCAGTCACTGGCACGGACTGCACGGTCAGCGCGTAGGATGTGTACTGAGCCACCGCCGTTGTGTCAGCGGCCATCGCGAACGTGACGAAGTTCTGCCCGGGATACTGCGCCGCGCCGTTCACCGTCCACTGCAGGAAGTTGTCGCCGGCCGAGTCCGTATCCGGGGCTTGGAGATACACGTTCGCCCCGTTCGCGAGCCCGCCCACCGTGTAGTTCGTCGTCCCGCCGTAGCCGTAGTACGAACTGATGCTCAGGCCGGTCAGCGGCGTGGACTGGACCGTCAGCGTGTAGGATGAGTACTGCGCCGTCGCCGTTGTGTCAGCCGACATCGTGAACGTGATCGCCCTCTGCGCAGAAGGCTTCGGCGAGCCGTTCACCGTCCACCGCAAGAAGGTGTCTCCGGCCGGGTCGGTCGCCGGGGCCGTCAGGTCCACGGTTGTCCCGTGCGCGACGGACATCGTATAGTTCGTAGTCCCGCCGTCGCCGGTGTCCGAAGTGATAGCCGTCCCGGTCGCCGGCGTGGACAGCACGGTCAGCGTGGAGAGGTTCGATTTGTACTGCGCTACGGCCAGGATGTTTAGGTAGAAGACTTGGATGAGGCCGTCCCCGGCATCGGTCACATAAACATTGCCGTTGCCGTCTACAGCGACGCCGTCGACAGCGCCAATGAACTCCCCATTGCCCAAGCCTGCGCTGCCCCACTGCAAGACGTAAGCGCCGGCGGAGGTGAACTTCTGGACGCGGCTGTTGTCTTGGTCGGTCACATAGACATTTCCGGCGCTGTCGACAGCGACACCGGTGGGGTACGAGAATTGCCCATTACCGCTGCCATAGCCGCCCCACTGGGTGATGTAAGCGCCGGCGGAGGTGAACTTCTGGATGAGGTTGTTGCCCGAGTCAGCCACATAGATATTGCCGGCGCTGTCAACAGCGATGCCTTCGGGGTTATCGAATTGCCCATTGCCGCTGCCCAAGCTGCCCCACTGGGTGAGGTAAACGCCGCCGGAGGTGAACTTCTGGATGCGGTTGTTGCCCGAGTCGGACACATAGACATTGCCGGCGCTGTCAACAGCGATGCCTTCGGGGTAATCGAATTGCCCATTGCCGCTGCCCTGGCTGCCCCACTCGGTGAGGTAAGCGCCGGCAGAGGTGAACTGCTGAATGCGGTCGTTGCACGTGTCGGCCACATAGACATTGCCGGCGCGGTCGAGGGCGATGCCTTCAGCGAATAAGAATTG
Organism: Candidatus Brocadiia bacterium; assembly: GCA_052139675.1. GTDB lineage: Bacteria > Planctomycetota > Brocadiia > CAIUPP01 > CAIUPP01 > JBEKCB01. Next base: position 9,627 of record JBKQWE010000096.1, on the reverse strand, counting down.
CCCTGGGCTGCTGCCCTCGCTGCCCCACTGGGTGACGGTAGCGCCGGAGGAGGTGAACTTCTGGACGCGTTGGATATCGTTATCCGTATCGATCACATAGACATTGCCGGAGCTGTCGACAGCGATGCCGTTCGCCCCGTCGCTGGCCCAGGAGGCGAAGCTGGCGGGAGCCGGGAACGTCACGGAGTTCTGCCCGGCAGTCTGCGCCACGCCGTTCACCGTCCATTGCGAGAAGGGGTATCCGGCCGGGTCCGTCGCCGGGGCCTGGAGATTCACGCTCGTTCCGGGCGCGACGCTCGATACCGTGTAGTTCGTCGTCCCGCCGTCGCCCGTGCTCGAGCCGATGTTCAGCCCGGTCGGCGGCGTGGACTGAACGTAGAGGTTGTAGGGGAGGTACTCCGCCACTGCCGTAGTGGTTGCGGTCATCATAAAACCGATTTCCGTCTGGCTCATGCCATAACCACCCTGGCCGTTCAGCGTCCATTGCGAGAAGACGTACCCTGGCGGGTTCGTCGGCGCCACCAGGATGACGTTCGTACCGTACGGGACGGAAACCGTGTAGTTTGTCGTGCCGCCCTGGCCCGTGTCCGAACCGATGCTCAGCCCGGGCATTGGCGTGGACTGCACGGTCAGCGTGTAGGTGGGCAGCGTGTACTGCGCCACGGCCGTCGTGCCCGCGGCCATCGTGAACGTGATGGACTCCTGGCCCGCAGTCTGCGCCGTGCCGTTCAGCGTCCACTTCGAGAAGGTGTAGCCGGACGGGTCCGTCGCCGGGGCCTGCACGTTCACGCTCGTCCCGGAGGCGATGTTCGCCACGAAGTACTCCGTCGTCCCGCCCTGGCCGGTGCTCGAAGTGATACCGATCCCGGCCGGCGGCGTGGACTGCACGTCCAGCGTGTAGCTGTTCGCCGTGTCGTACAACGCCACCGCAGTCGCGTCGGCGGTCATCGGGAACGTGATGGACTTCTGGCCGAAAGGCTGCCGCTTGCCGTCCACCATCCACTGCGAGAAGGTGTACCCGGTCGGGTTCGTCGCCGGGGCCGCCAGGTTCACGCTGGCCGTCCCGTACGGGATGCTGGAGACCGTGTAGTTCGCCGTCCCGCCGTCGCCCGTGCTCGAAGTGATGGCGATCCCGGTCGGCGGCGAGGACTGCACAGTCAGCGTGTAGGTATTCTTCGTGTACGTCCCGGTCACCGGCGTGTTCGCGCCGGAGGTGATCGTCACCGTCTGGGCTGCCGGCGTGGTCCACCCTGGGAGGGAAGTGAAGGTCACGACATGGCTCCCGGGACTGAGGCTTACGGTTGCCCCGCTGCTCCACCAGGTGTTAGGATCCTCGTCCTCCTGCCACAGCGCGCCGGCGGTCGCTGCGGCCGCCGGACTCAGCGTGACGGTGACGCTTCCCGACGCCGCGGGTCCATAGACCGCCGTGCAGGTTGCGTTCGACATGAGCGAGTCGGTGATGGACGTGCCCGTCCCGTTGCTATACTCGCTTCCGTTGACCAGCCAGTAGAGGAAACTGTTCGCACCGGCCGTCGCCGGCGCCGCCAGGTTCACGGTGGTCCCGATCGGGACGCTCGACACCGTGTAGTTCGTCGTCCCGCTGTCGCCCGTGCTGGAGGTGATGGCGATCCCGGTTGCCGGCGTGGACTGCACGGACAATGTCACTGTGGAGGCGGTGGTCTCATAAAGCGCCCCGTAATTGGAGTTGGATTTGGTGAAGGCCGGTGGCGAAATCGCCGCACTGCTGCTGTACTCGCTCCCGTCCGCTTCCCATTGCACGAAGTTATCGCCCGAGGCGGTGCTGGGCGCGATGAGGTAAATCGGGACGTCGTTCTCAACCGTGCGATAGAACGGCGTCGTGCCGTTGCCGGCCCCGCTATCGTCGGCCGGGCTGAAATACATCGGGACGCCCGTGCTCCCGAGGCTGGTCGTCACCTGGACCTGGCCGGTCGTCGGCGCATCGAACCATCCTTTTTTGATGACGAAGTTGTCGAGATAAGCGCTGCCGGGGCTGATCGCGACCCCGCTCGCGATTCCGCCGAGGGCGACAATAAGGTAGTTCGAATTGAATCCGTAGAAGTTGCCATTGCCGCTGCCGACCGACCAATCGCCGTTGGCCGGATTATTCACGAACGGGCCGTATCCGTTTTTGCTGAGGTAGAGTATCTGATTATTATTGTCGTAAGAGATATAGAGCGTTCCGGACGTCGCCGTGCGCGCAAGGCTGCCGGTGAGGAAGGCGCCGCCCTCGTTCGCACCGGCCCCAGTCACCCCGAAAATGGCGCCGCCGGTCGGGTCATAAGCCACGCAGATCCCGACGTTTTCGTCCTGGCCTTCTTGCCCGTAAAGCATCAGCCCCAACTCGGTGGTCCCGGACGCCACCGTGCAGTGCCAATCCACCTGCAACTGGAAACCGGAGGAGTTCTTAAGATCGAGCCGGCGCTGCCGGAGCATTAAGCCTGCTATTTGTCCAGTGGCCGTCGAATTCGATAACAGTTCCAGCCCCTGGGTCTGTTCCTGCACATAGACCTGGGCTGAGTTTTGCTGGACCTGGTACCACCACGGCCCGATTGCGGCGCCGCTGAGGCTGTCGGTGAACAGCGCCCCCGCGCCGCCGTAGACGGCCGTGAAGGTATGGTTCTCGGGCAACCACAACTGGGCTGTGGCATCGGTCGTGCTCGGCACGCCGTCCACTTCCCAGCAGACGAAGCTGTCGCCGCTTCCATCGGTAGCCGGCGCGGTCGCGAAAATCGGAAATCCCTGGTCAAGTTTCACCGAGAAGGGCGTCGCGTAGCTTCCGGCCGTCTTCCCATTATTGTCGGGCGTGGGGCCCGAAAACGTGAGGGCCACAGCGCCTGCGGCTCCGTTGACCGTCGAATTGACCGTGCCGGTGACGGTCGGGGGTGTGACCATCGTCCCTTCCGTGACTTCGAAGTAGCTGAAGCAGGCCTGGCCGCTGGTGACGGCGACCTGCTGGGCCTCAGCTTCGAGCATCGCCACGATCCGCGATGCGTTCCACTGTCCCATCACGACGCCGGGAAACACCCAGTCGCCGTTGCCGCTCGCCGGCAGAAAGTAGCCGTTCAGGCTCACGTAGAGCGTGTCCGTCGAAGCGTTATAGGAGATGTAGAACGTCCCGTCGGTCATGTTCGAACTGGGAGACCAGTTTTCTTCGTCACTCTGGCCGTTATTGCTCTTGACCTCCACCTTGAAGTCCTGGCTGGCCGAGGAGCCGCTGTTGTTCTGCCATCTGGTTCGGATCTCGACGTCGTTGCCAGTAAGTCCGGTATTCGGCATCAATTGGAGGCCGACATCTACTTCCTGATTGTTCTGGAGGCCGCTCATGGCGGCGAGGTGCCAGGTCGCCTTGACCTCGAAATTCTGGCTCGCCTTTATTTCGGTCTCGCGCAGGATATAGTTGCTGCCCCAGCCGGTGGAAGCCGCAGTGGAAGTGAACTGCAGCAGCCCGCCGGTGTCATTGAGCGTTTCGGCCGAGTCTCCCGAGATGGAGTACCAGAAGCTCGCCTGGGAGTTCTCGCTGAAATTGTCGTACAACGAGGGCGCAGCGGAGGCCGGCCGGGAGAACCCCGCCAGCAGGAGGACGGCGATTGCAAACGAGCCGGCAACGGACGACCGCGGACGACCGGAGTGACGCATCAAGATATCATCCCTTTCCCGGCAAGAGCGCGGTGTGGCCCTCTCTTGCGCTGACGAAGTTCCGGGTTGACGGACATGCGTTTTTCAGCAGCTCGGATTTGGAAAACAGTTCTTGCGCGGGCGGTTGTCCTGAGCCGTGATTCAGCGGAGAGTGTTGCGCGGTAAATAGCCGCATCTTCGCCATTGACGGCCGATGCGCTTTGCCCGCAAATGCGTGTGAGTCATCCTCAGCCAACGCGGACAACGTTTATACCCTATGCCAATATTGCTGTCAATAATTTTGTTACATTAATATTCGGCCGACCGGCGCCGCGCTGAGTTTGTCCGGCGCATTTCTTCCGCCTTGCGAACTTCGCGCCGGGACCCGGCAGTCCACGCTCCAGCAGCGCTAAAGCCGCGGACTCGGAGAAGTGTGGCTGGGAGAATATCGCAATTAGTGTGCCCGAAACGCCCGGATTCCAGAATTCTCAGCGGAGGCCCGACTGCGGCATATTTCCTACCTTTTCATCAGGGAAAGCCCTATGCCGTCCACGCCAATCAGCCGATGTGTCGTAAACTCTCAACACGCCATGTTCAAGGGTTGCAACACCTCGTCCACCAGGGTGGGCATGGCCTGTTCTTGCGGTGCATGACGGTTAACCAGCATGTTGCAGACCTCCTGGTGCGTTCGGCTTTCCTCGCACTGCAGCATCTCGGCCAGGCGGAAATGCAGCCCGGGCGGCGTGAGGAGCTATTTTGACATTCCGAAGGAACACGCGGAAGAAAGTCGGAATGCTGAGGGACTGTATTTGTAGGGAGGTAAAACTGGAGCGCCGTACGAAGCTTCGCCGAGCGGTCCGGAGTCGAAGATCACGGGAGCGGCACCGGCGGAACGGATCCGGGAGAACCGGATGGGCGGATGACATGGATAACCGGTCTCGGCGGTGAGCCCCTGAATAACGAGGAGGGTGAACGATGAAACTTCGCATGATTCGACGTTGCGCGGCGCGCGGCTTTACGCTGATCGAACTGCTGCTCGTGCTGGTGATCCTCACCGCGCTGGCGTCGGTGGTGGTGCCGATGTACGTCCATCGCGGCACGGACGCCAAGATCGTGGAGGCCAAGACGGACATCTCGCATATAGGCGCAGCGCTGAGCACTTTCGAGGTGGACAACGGCCGCTACCCGACTTCCGCCGAAGGACTGGGCGCGCTGAGCATCGCTCCGGGTGAACTGACCAACTGGCACGGCCCTTACGTCCAGAAAGCCGTCCGGAATGACCCCTGGGGCAATCCTTACGTTTACGCCTGCCCCGGCACGCACAACACGGACGGCTACGACCTCCATTGCCTCGGGCCGAGCGGCCAGGATGGCGCGGATGATAACATCACTAACTGGACTGCGGAGTGAAACTCCGCGCGCGCAGAATGCATTCCATCTAATCAACTGGCTGACCGTGGCTGAAGCGGATGACGCTTAGGCCGAAGCGCGCGGCGCGTTGCTAGCATCGTGTCCAGCAAATAACGTACATAAGTTAACTCTCTGTCATGCTGAGCGCAGCGAAGCATCTCACACCATAAACCGTTACCGAAGCGCAGCGTATGAGATTCTTCGCTTTGCTCAGAATGACCGCGTATTATGCAACTTATTTCTGGGACGCCACACTAGAGCCGGTTTCATAACCCACGAACCTGGATTCCCGCTTTCGCGGGAATGACAAAGAAAGCTGGAGAGCGCGGCTATGATCGTCATTCCCGCGAAAGCGGGAATCCATTCCGTTTCGAGTTGTGAAACCACCTCTAATACGGCGGTCGCGGGAGCGGTTCCGCCCAGGGCCAAGGTCTGCCGGTCACCGGGTCAACGTTCCTCGCTTGCCAGGGTTCCCAGGACGCCACCTGCCACTTCGCCCGCGCCCGCGCCCGCTCCTGCCGGTCTAATGCGTCGCCGAGATCCTTCTCCATAACCCAGTCCAGAAACGCCGGATTCGCGCCGAGCTCGCGCCAGTCGGGAACCAGGAGGCTCAGGTCGGCCCAGAACTTCGCCTCCCTTTCCCGGCGTCGCTTCTCGGCCGGCGCCACCCAATCGTTTCCCGACTTCACCAGCCTCTTTTCCTTCCGGACCACCTCAAACGACGCCTGCTCTTCGCGCGCCTCCAGCCCCAGGCTCTTGCGCGCCTCGTCGGGGAGCGAATCGAGCGCGACCGTTTCCGATCCCGCGGCGTCAATCAAGAGCACTCTGTCGCCGATGATTAGGCCGTCTCCGAGATGCGGCACGAGCGCGAAGACCCTCACGTCCTTGAAGGTGCGCCCGTCGGTGGTCGTGATGGATGCCACCGGCTCCAGGGCCTGGGCGCCCGGCGTTGGAACCGCCGGCGCCTGCGCGCCGCCCATGATGCGGATCCACTGTCCGCCTCCGCCGCCGTTCGTCCCGATGCCCACCCCCGTCGCCGAGCCGATGTAAGCCCAGTTCTGCGGGCCGGTGAGGACGACGAGCAGCGGCAGCAGGTCGTTCGCCGGCTGAACGCCGGCCGTCGAGGTGTTCGTCAAGGTGGGATTATTCGCCGTCTGAGCGGCCAGAGGCGCCGCGAGGATTCCCGCGAGGATGCATGCGATGCCGAGCCGAAGCGCCATCGAACGGAGGTTCATGGCAAACCTCTCCTTTTCCGTCGCCCCTGTGCTGGAAGTATATCCGACGGTCCGGCCGGGCGCAAATTCAATGAAATCCGCCCGGGAAGCCGACGCCCGGTCTCCTGCTAACGAGTGCGCGGCGGGACAGAACCGAGGCCGCCCGGGAGAGCCGTTGACCTCCACCCGCGCCGGCTTGAAGTCAGCCGCCAGGCGCCTATGGCATAGGCCGCAAGAGGCGAGAGTCTCAACCGGTGGCCGAGCCACGTGCACTGCGGGGTTACGGCGCGCCCGGATGTTTCCTGGAGGCGCAGAATCCACGCCTTGCCGTCGGCCGAGCCCGCGAGGGCAAGGAGCTTCAGGGATGCCGGCGACAAGGACGCCAATGACCCGCTGCGCGCCAACGCGCCGGAATGGCTCGCGCACAGCAGCGTCACGGGAGGCTGCTCCAACTCGGCCGCGAGTCTCGGCAGACTCCTGACGTCGCAAGTCAAGAGGAAGCGAAATCGCAGTTCCCCTGCGTCCACGGCCGGGCGCCAGGGCTCTGCGCTCGCCGGCGCGGGAGCGTCGGCGGCATACCGGCTGGCGCGCGCCACGGTAACCCGCAGGGCGTTTTCTTTCAGGTCAAAGCAGTACAGAGCATCGCTGGCAAAGCCGAAGCGCCCGCGGCGGCCATCCGCGCGCACCCAGCGCCCGCCGGGCACTTCTCCGCAGGGGCCGCGTTCGACCGTTCCACCGGGCACCTCAAACTCGGCCCGGTCGGCGCCGGGCATGACAAGCTTCAGACGCGCGGCTCGCTCGTCCCAGAGCACGCGCGCGGCCACGTCCACCGCGTCGCGCTCGCGGCAGAGGCTCATGCAAAGGTCCAGCCGCGAGCTGCCTCCGCGCAGACGCACCCACAACATGGCGCGCTCGGGGCCGGCTTCCAGCGTCCGCACGTCGGAAATTTTCCACGCATGGAGCACGTTCGACAAATCCAGCGACTCCGCCTCTTCATTCATCCCACCCCACGATCCAAAGCGGTCTTCCACGGTCACGGCCATGAGCCCCGGCGACGCGAGCAACGGCCCCGCCTTGTGCGTAATGAGGATTCCCCTGGCCCCTTTGCGCGCCTGGATGGTGTAGAGGCCGTTGGTGATCACTCCGCGCTTCGGCGCCGCCACGGCCGAGGCGATGCGCGGCGGACGGAACCCTTCCTCGTAACCCATCTCCACGACCGTCCAGCCCAGCGGCGGGATTTCCAGGCGCGCGATTGCGCGTTGGCGCCATGCCAGGTTCGCAAAGGCCTCGCACTCGGTGGCGATCCGTTGAAACGGCAGCGGCTTTCGGCTCGGCCCGAGAATGCGGACGGGCAGCTCGCTGACCCGATCCTGGTAACGGCCGATCGGCCGGTAGTCCAGGCTCGCCTCAAGTTCCACGTGCCCCCGGTACGGGACCGGTTGCGGGTTCCAGACCAGGATCGGCACACCGCTGGGTTCGTCACCCTGGGGACGGCGCACGCTGGTGTCAATCCGGGCGGCTAACGCATTGAGCGCTTGAAGCTCTCTCGCCTGGCTGTCATGCCAGGCGCTGCCCAGCCAGGCCAACTGGTCGTCATAGGCGCGCTCGATGCTCGAGCCGGGCAGGATGTCGTGGAAGCTGTTGAAGAGCACCGCCTTCCATGCCGGGCTCGAATCGGAAGCCGCGGCGCCCGTCGCCGCCCGGATGACGGCGCTGGTGCGGTCCGCCGAGATCAGCTTCGATTCCGTCTTGCGGTACGCAAACTTGAATCGGGCGACCGAGGCATAGCAGCCACGCAGGCAGAAATTCAGTTCGCCCCTATGGACCGGCAGGAAGCGCGGGTCCCTGCGGGCGATCTCCTGACGCAAGGCGGCGAAGAAGCGGTGCAGGCCGGAGTGAACCAGGGGCACGTCGGGATGGGCCTCCGCCCAGGCGCGTATGTCGAGGAGATGACGGCGGCTGGGGCCTCCGCCGTGATTGCCCAGGCCGTAAAAGACGGCCACATTCTCCAGCCCCCACGTGTGCGCCTCGGCCAGGTATCCATCCAGGCGCCGCTTCATTTCGTCTCGCTCGCAGCCGTACCAGCCCACGGGAATGCGATAGGCCAGGACGCGCGCGCCGCTGCGTCCTTCCCACCAGAACGCCGGCTTGGGCAAGGGGCGCTGCGCCAGGGAGGGCCGCGAAAAGACGAAGGAGTCCATCCCCGCGGCCTTGTAGATCTCCGGCCACCCGGCGCTGTGGCCGAAAGAATCGGGCGCCCACGCCACCGTGGGCCTCCGGCCGAGCGCTCGCTTGAAATAGGATAAGCCTTCCTCGAAGTGGCGCAGCAGCAGTTCAGTCGCCGGCAGGTTGGTGTCCGGCTGGACGTACGTGCCGCCGACCACCTCCCATCGCCCTTCCTGCACCCGGCGGAGAATGCGCCGAAAGGACTGCGGGTCGTAGCGCTCGATGTGCTCGTAAATCGCCGCCTCGCCCCGGGAGAAGGTGAGTTCGGGAAACTCCTCCATGAGGTCCAGGACCGCGCGGCAGGTCGCGACGCCTTCGTTCAAGCCCTCGCGCCAGTCCCAGAGCCAGACGGGATCGAGATGCGCGTTGCCGATGAGATGGAAAGTGGTCACCGCTCACTCCTGAAGCTGAAGACCCGCCGCTCATTGATCCACGGGGCGGCGACGAGGCTCATGAAACGCATTGCACGGATTCTACTATCCAGGAGGGCGCTGTCAAGCGCGTGAGCGCGGATAGGGGGGTGTGTGAGGGTTGGCTAATGAGGAAATAGTCGTAAGGTGGGAAGGGTCGAAAGGATGGGACTGGAGGAGAGATTCTGTGTGGGTTGGCGAATAGGAACGGAATGAGACCGGCGCCATGGTGGAGTGAGACTGGAACGATCACGGGGCATCAGGGCAGTGTGTGTAGCGTTTACGCGGCCCGTGAAGGCAATATGAGGCTAAACAAATGGCGTGCCAACGCCGAGCCGACAGATGGGCGAATGAAATGGGCGAACGCGCCCGCGCGAACGCGAACAGCCGCGTAATCATTGGAGAGGAAGCGCGTCTCTGGCGAGGGATGCCCGAAAAATGGGCGAACGCCGTTACGCACCGCGCCTTTTCCGCCGGCGCGGAGATGGAGGACGAGCGGACTGCGTGCGGATAGACGCCGCGAGCGGAAAGTAGAGCGCCTGGAAGCAGAGCTTCGGCTGGTCGCATCTCGGCATCGCCGTGCGCCCAGGGGAGACGTACCCTGTTGTGAACCTTCACTTCCGCCGGTGATGACGCGCGACATCGCCGCCTCGGCGCTGGGCATGTTCCCGGACGACGGCCGCGATCTGCGGATCGGCTTTTTCGGCGGCGAGCCGCTGATGCACTTCGGG
>JBKQWE010000095.1:0-42908 GCA_052139675.1 Candidatus Brocadiia bacterium | reverse complement strand
CGTAGCGGTTCTCCGACAACAGCTCGCGGACTTGTCCGGTGAGCGTGGCCCGCTCCGGCGGCGTCAGGTCAGCGACGGGGCGGTGAAAGTTCCGCTGCGCCAGAATATCGTCCGCGTCCAGCGCCAGTTGATGAAGATACGCCGCCGAGAAATCCGGTCCCATGGATGCGCCATGACCCCAGAGCGTCCCGTTGTCCATCAACCCATGCTTGAGGAAAACCTGCTGGCCGGCGGTGATATCCGCGCCGGCGAAGAGCGCGTTCCCGGCGGCATCCACGACCTTTTCAGGGATCGGCGGGCCGATCTGGTACGTCCTCACGGCGATCCAGATCAGCACGGCGAATCCGGCGGCCATAACGGACAGCAGGCCATATCGCCAACCGCGCGAGAGTTCCCGATCGTCCTCCTGCATCCGGTCGCCCTCCAAGCGTCCTCACGCCAGTTGGAGCGTCAGGCAGCGCGCCGCGCCGCCGGCCTTGCGGAACTCCGAGAGGTCCAGCGGAAAAACGGTGAATCCGCGCCGCTTCAACTCGCGCGCCAGCGACCGGCACGGCGCCGAAATCACCGCTTTTCGGCCGACCGAGACGGCGTTGCACGCGAATTGGTACGCCTCCTCGTGCCGCACCGGCAGCAGGTCGGCGACGTTCTCCCGGATGACCCGCCGGCCGTAGCGGTCGAATGCGCCCGGGTAATACAGCGCCAATTCCTGCGACAGCGGCATGAAGCAGGTGTCGAGGTGATAGAAGTACGGGTTGACCAATTCGAGCGAGAGCACGCGCACGCCCAACGCCCTTCCGGCGGCGGCGTGAGTCTGGATGTCGCTGCGGAAACGATATCCAGCAAACAACCGGTCGGCCATCAGGAGCGCGTCGCCCGCGCCCTCGAACGAATGCCCGGCGGGCGGCGGAAGGACGCGATACCCATGCGCGCGGAACCACTGCGTGAAATGCGGCTCCTCGCCCGCGCGCTCGCGGTATCGGAACCGGCTGGGGATGAAAACGCCTCGATGCGCGAGACCGGCGTTGGCCGTAAACGTCATATCTGGAAGCCCAGGCCGCGCCCGGCAGCAATGCACCGTCGCGCCGAGGTCTTCCTGAAGCACCCTCCGCAGGCCCTGCCATTGCCTCAGCGCCAGCGGCCGGTTCGGCTGGCGGCGGCGGTCCATCCACGGATTAATGACGTATGAGATGCCGTAGAAGGTCGGACGGCACATAAGAAAAGACGCGCAGCTCACAGTTTCACCTTCAGCTCAAGCAACAGCTCGCGCAGGAACGGCTGCACGTCGGTGACGATGCCGATGGTCTGGAACGTGCCGCGGTCCATGAGCTTGGTCACGGCGCTCGGCTGGATGTCCGCGCAGACCACGCGCGTGTGCGCGGGAAGCATGTTGCCGGTCGCCACCGAGTGGAGGAGCGTGGCGACCATGATCGCCAGGCGGACATCGCGGGTACGGCGGCGCATCTCGCGTTGCGCTTTGGTCACGTCGGAGATGACTTCCGGCAGCGGCCCGTCGTCGCGGATCGAGCCGGCGAGGACGACCTCGACGCCCTGCCTGACGCACGCGCGCATGATGCCGCTCTTCAGGATACGCTTCTCCACCGCGCGCCGGATTCCGCCGGCCGCGCGGATGGTGTTGATCGCGCGGAGATGATTCTCGTGCCCGGATCGCGTGAGCGCGCCTTCGCGGAGTTCGACGCCGAGCGAAGTCCCCATCAGCGCGGACTCGATGTCGTGCGCGGCGAGCGCGTTGCCGGCGAAGAGCCTCTGCATGTAGCCGGCCGTGATGAGCCGCTCGAGCAGCGGGCCCGCGCCGGAGTGCACGATGGCCGGCCCGCAGACCCAGAGAATCGGCCGGCCGGCGGCGCGCTCCTGTTTCATCAGCCGCGCGACGGATCGGATGAGCGCGCTTTTCGGCTTCTCGGTCGAGACCTCGCTGGTCATGAACTCGAAGTCTTCCGGCCGCCGGCGCGTTTCGAGCGGGATCACGCGCACGCCCTGCTCGCCGACGACGATCCGGTCGCCGCGCCGCACGTCCGCCATCTTGATCGTCTCGGCCGCGCGTCCGGACGCGCCGACGCGGATGCCGCAGTCCATTTCCGGATTCTTGACGCTGACCCAGCGGCCGCGCAGCCGAACCTCGGTATCGAGATTGGTCGTGGCGTAGAAGCCCTTCGGGAAGATGCCGTTTTGCGCCGCGCGTTCCAGGCGGACCTCTCGGCGCTCCACCGGCTCCGCGCCGTAGCGCCCCACCGCGTGCAGGATGGTCTCCAGCATCTTCGGGTCGCGATGGGCGATCAGGATGCGCGCGAAACTTGTATCCTGCGCCCGCGCGCCGACCTTGATCTGCTGAATCTCGAAGCACGCCTTCCGCGACATGATGACGTCCAGCACGCGCGGCAGGACGAGCGAGTCAATCAGGTGCCCCCTGAGTTCGACGATTTCCTGCGCCACGGTTGCCCTCCGAGCGAAAAGTCCACCGCGTTGTCCCATGCGGAGCGCCCGAGTCCCTTTCGTAGTGTATCAACAGAACCCCACGGTTGCCAGAGTCGAGACCGGACTACGAGACGGCCGTCGCCTGGCGCTTGAGGATCATGCGCGCACGGCCTATAATCGGATTGAAGGGCGAGGGGCGCTCGACCTCTGGGTGGGAGACGAGAGATGATCGAAGAAAGAAGCATCGAGGATCACACCGACCGCATCGGCCGCGAACTGCTTCAGCGAATCGAGGCGGCCAGACCCAGGGATTATCAAGAGAGGCTGGAAGCCGATCCGCTCATGGTCTGGAGCCGCGGCGGACCGCGATTCCTCTCCGACGTTCTCCGCTTCGTGGATGTTTTTCCGGCCATTCGCAGCGACGCGGAGTTGATGGAGTACCTGGCGGCCTACGTCGGCGACCCGAAGCGGATTCTCATCGGCGCAGGCGGGCAGACCGGCGACGTGCCGAAGGCGGTCCGCGTGCTCGTCGAGAATCTCAAGGCCCGGTTCGTCGCGGGCGAGACGATTGCCGAGGCCGTGCAGCAATGTCGCGGGCTGAGCCACGCGCGCTTCGGGTTCACGCTCGACCTCCTCGGCGAGGCGGTGACCAGCGAGCGGGAGGCGGAACAGTACCGGGACGCGTACTTGGAGCTCATTCGCGCCGCGTCGCCGGCGGTGGCCGACTGGCCCGCCACCAATCCGGCGGGCAAGCCCGCCACAGGTCCGGCGGGCAAGCCCGCCACACGGCCGGCAGGCAAGCCGGAGCGCACATCGGCGGACCGGTGCAGCCACGGCCGCATCCCCCGGCTGAATCTCTCGATCAAGCTCTCCTCGCTCTACAGCCGGTTCGACCCGATTGACCCGCGCGGCTCTGCCGAGGGCGCCGCGCCGCGGCTGCGCGCCCTGCTGAGCGCCGCACGCGCGCAGGGCGCCGCCATCAACGTGGACATGGAGCAATACGCGCTCAAGGACCTGACTCTCGAGGTCTTCAAGCAGGTGCTTCTTGAGCCGGAGTTCCGCGACTGGTCCGACGTCAGCATCACGATCCAGACCTACCTGCGCGAGAACCGCGCCGACCTGACCGCGCTGGCCGAGTGGGTCCAGAAGCGCGGCGCGGCGATCAACGTGCGCCTTGTGAAAGGCGCGTACTGGGACCACGAGGTGCAGCAGGCGCAGTACCGCAACTGGCCGGCGCCGGTGTACCTGACGAAGGAAGAGACCGACCGCGAGTTCGAGGCCGGAATCCGGTTCCTGCTGGAGCATCACGAGGCGCTCCGGCCGGCAATCGCCAGCCACAACGTGCGCAGCGCCGCGCGCGCGATGGCCGTCGCGGAACTGCTCGAACTGCCGCGCGACTGCGTGGAGTTCCAGACGCTGTTCGGCCTTGGAGCGGAGTTGCGGCGCGCGCTGATCGAGATGGGCTTCCGGATGCGTGTGTATCGTCCGTTCGGAGCGCTCATTCCGGGCATGGCGTACCTCGTTCGCCGGGTCCTGGAGGTCACTTCCAAAGCGGGATTTCTGCAGCAGATGGCCGCCTCGCCGCTGCCGGTCGGAGGGCTGCTGGCAACGCCGAGCTTGCCGGAGAAGCCGCAGGCACGGATCGAGCCCGTCGGGCTCGACGCGCCGTTCCGGAACGAGCCGGTCTCCGATTTCTCCCGGCGCGACGCGCGCGACGAGCTGAGCGACGCGATCGAGCGGGTCCGCGGCGAATTGGGCCGATCCTATCCGCTCTGGATCGGCGGCCATGCGGAACCGGCGGGCGAGGAGCTGATCTCGGTCAATCCCTCGGCGAAATCGGAAGTCGTCGGCCGCGTGGCATGCGCCTCTCGCAAAGACGCCGCGAAGGCGGTCCGCGCCGCCGAACGGGCATTTCCGGCGTGGTCGAGGACGCCGCCGCGAGAGCGCGCCGCCCTGCTGCTTCGCGCGGCGGAGCGGATGCGGGTTCGGCGCTTCGAGCTGGCCGCATGGGAAATCCTCGAGGAGGCGAAATCCTGGCGCGAGGCGGATGCCGACGTCGCCGAGGCGATTGATCATCTCGAGTATTATGCGCGCGAAATGGCGCGGCTCGCTGCGTCGCGGCGGCGCGACGTGCCGGGCGAGGACAACGAGTGCCTTTACGAGCCGCGCGGCCTGGCCGTCGCGATTACGCCGTGGAATTTCCCGCTCGCGATTCTGACCGGCGTGACTTCCGCCGCCGCCGTCGCCGGGAACGCCGTCATCATGAAGCCGGCCGAGCAGTCCTCCGTCGTCGCGGCGAAGCTGATGGAAATCTGGAACGAGGCCGGCGCGCCGCCGGGCGTGATCCAGTACCTGCCGGGTCGCGGCGAAATCGCGGGGGAATTCCTGGTGCGCCATCCGCGCGTGCAGATCATCGCGTTCACCGGCTCGCTGGCGGTCGGGCAGCGCATCCAGCGGCTGGCCGCGCGCGTCGGGCCGAAGCAGCGCGACCTCAAGCGCGTGATCGCGGAAATGGGCGGGAAGAACGCCATCATCGTGGATCGCGACGCCGATCTCGACCAGGCGGTGCCCGGAGTCGTCGTTTCCGCCTTCGGCTACCAGGGGCAGAAATGCTCCGCCTGCTCGCGCGTGATCGTGCATCGCGCGGTCTATTCCGCTTTTCTTGAGCGGCTGGTCGAGGCGACGCGGAGCCTGCCGATCGGCCCGGCGCAGGACCCGCATGCCGCGCTGGGACCGCTCATCAGCGACGAGGCGGCGGGCAAAGTGCGGAAGTACATGGAACTCGCGCGCGATTCAGGGCGTATCGCGTACCAGGCGTCGCCGCCGGAGACGGAAGGTTTTTACGTCGGACCGATGATCCTGGCGGAGGTCGCTCCGGGTTCGCGTCTGGCCACGGAGGAGGTTTTCGGGCCTTTGCTGTGCGTGATGGAGGCGGAGGATTTCGACGAGGCCATCGGCATCGCGAACGAGCCGCGCTACGGGCTGACCGGAGGGCTTTACAGCAGGAATCCGGGCCACCTCCGGCGGTTCAAGTCCGAGTGCCGCGCGGGCAACCTCTATGCGAACCGGCCGATCACCGGCGCGCTGGTGGATCGGCAGCCGTTTGGCGGCATCGGGCTTTCGGGCGTCGGCTCGAAAGCAGGCGGGCCGGACTACCTGCTCCAGTTCATGCAGCCGAAGAGCTTCACGGAATACACCGTGCGCCGGGGCTTCGCGCCGCCGCGGGATTGACCCGGCGCCAGCAGGGAACGCAGGGTCTCACAGCCCCTGCAGCACCAACGTGGCGTCGGCCGCTTCAGGGAAGTCCTTCGAAATGGCCAGCGCCTGCTCCAGTTCCGCGCGGGCCTCGTCGCGCCGGCCGACCTTCAGGAGCGCCTTGCCCAGGTGATAACGGACCGTTGGCAGGTCCGGCAGGCCGGTCTTCGCCTTGGCGAGCTTGGGCACCGCCTCTTCATACTTCCCCTTCAGGTAAAGGATCCAGCCACACGTGTCCTGAATAGCCGGATGCCTGGGATCCAGTTTCTCGGCCTGTTCGGCCAGCGGCATGGCGGACTCCAAGTCGTTGCGCCGGAGCGCGTACAGCAGCGCGAGGTTATTGAGGGCATAGGCTTTGACCGAGTCCTGAGTCATGGCCGCCTGGTAACTGGCGATGGCCGGTTCGAGGCGGTTTTGGTCCTCGTAGATTTTCCCCAGGAACAACTGAATCATTGCGGCATCGCCCGCCTTGGCC
The DNA here is from genome assembly GCA_052139675.1 of Candidatus Brocadiia bacterium. Classification (GTDB taxonomy): domain Bacteria; phylum Planctomycetota; class Brocadiia; order CAIUPP01; family CAIUPP01; genus JBEKCB01. Next base: position 36,745 of record JBKQWE010000095.1, on the reverse strand, counting down.
ACGGTCAGGGAATCCTCGAGGACCTGGACGGCCTTTTCGACCTGGTGATTGCGCTGGTAGCTCTCTGCCAGGAGCGACCTGGCCCTGAGAAACTTCGGATGCGCGGCGATGATCTGGCGATACTGCTCGGCCGCGGCGTCATACTTGCCGGAGGTGTCGAGCAATTGGGCCTGCCAGCAGGCCGCGAGCGGCTCATCCGGCAGAAGCTTCCGGACGGCCTCCGCCTGCTGCAGCGCCGCGTCCGGGAACGCCAGAGTGGTGAGGAACATCAGCAGGTTCAGCCGCCCCGCTGCTTCGCGGCGAACGGCCTCCGGCGCGGCGGCCACGGCCTGCAGGAGCCCCTGGCGGTCTTCAGGCGCACCGAAATCGCTCTTGGCCAGCAGGTCGCTCATGGCGGTTGCGCTCTGAAGATCGCCCTCGCCCGCGCGCAGGACCGCGTAGTACCAGCGGGGCGAGTCGAGGAAGCTCGACGGGCCTTGGGCGCTGGTGGATATATCTTTCAGGATGTCACCGGCTTCCTGGACCTTGCTGTCGGCCTGCAGCGCAATGGCCAGAAACGTCTGCATCTCGTCCGTCCGCGCTTTTTCGACGACTTTTCGGAGGAGCGCCACGGCGTCGGAGGGGCGGTTCTGCTGGAGGTCGAGATATGCGCGCCGCTGGGCGAGCGGGAAATCCGGCGCCAGGCTCAGCGCCGCGTCAAACGCCGACCGCGCCCCTTCCAAGTCGCCTTGCCTCCACAGGAGTTCCGCCAGGGCAACCTGGGCCACCGGGTTGGACGGGCTGCGCTCGACGTACGACTTCGCGAGCGTGACGGCCTGATCCAACTGGCCCTCGCGCAGATAGGAGTCCAGGACCACAGCCCAGACCCGCTCCGACCCGGCCTGGCCGGACGCGCGGTCCAGGACGGCGGAGGCGCCGCTGAGGTCCTTCGTGCGGATGAGGATTTCCACCAGGCCCGAAACGGCCTTCATGTCGTCGGGCTCGGAAGCCAGCACCGACTCGTAGACCGCCTTGGCCTTCTGGTCCTGCTTGAGCTGCGCGTATAATCGCGCCAATTCATACGCATAGAGTGCGGTGTTCGGATACGCCTTCCGGAGATCCTCGTAGATGGCGACGGCGTCCGAAGTCGAGCCGTTTTGCGCAAGAAGCCGTGCGATAAAGAGGCGAATGCGCGTGCCCTTTCCGGGGGTGGCCTTGAACGCCGCGTATTCACCCTGCAGGAATTTCAGCACCGGATCGCCCTGGCCGTGGGCGATCATCGCCTCCGCGTGCAGCAGCACGAGATCCTCAATTTTCTCCGGATCGAACCCGGCCGCCTGGTACTGCTCCCGGGCGAGATGGAACGCCTCCGGGCGATCCGGGAAAAGGCCGAACGCTTTCACCGCATTTTCGAGGGCGGTCCGCTGGCCGATCTCCTTTTCGGCGCCGCCCAGGGCAAGGCAGGCCTTGTACCGGCCCTCCACTAATTCGGTCTGCTGCCGCGCGTTGGAGGCGAAAACGCCGTCGAGGTCCTCGATGGTCTTCCGGTAATTTTTGACGGCCTGCTGGAGATTGCCCACCCTCATGAGCGCCTCGGCCAGGCACAAGCGCGCCTGCGGCCACTTCATCTTCGGATCGGTGAACACGTTCTGGAGCAGATTCACCGCCTCGTTGGGCTGGTCCTCATGCAACAGAATCCGGCCCATGTCCAGACCGGCCTTGCCGCCTTGGGGATCGAGTTCCATGAGCTTGCGCCCCACGTCGGCGGCCTCGGACCAGCGCTCCGCATCAATGAGGATGTCCGCTTTCATCAGCAAGTCCGGAAGGCTGTCCACGCGCTGTTCGAGCAGCGCATTGACGTGCCCGATCGCGTGGTCATAGTCGCCGGCGTACCATTCGGCGATGGCCATGAACTGGAGCGCATCGGCCGGGACGGGATTGCGGCTCATGAGCGGCTGGAGGATGTCACGGGCCTGCTGTGGCCTCGGCAGATAGGCCTCGACGGCGTAGCGCGCGATGCCCACTCTCGGGTCAACGGCGTTCGGATCCCTCCGAACCGCCTCGGAATAGGCCGCGACCGCGCCGTTCTGGACTGAGCGCACCTTCGGGAGCAGCGCCAAGATTTCCGCCTCTTTCGCCGTCGCCTCTTCATTTCGCTGAAGCTCTCGCGTCCGGTCGTATTCCTTGACGAGGATTTCCCATTCGCGCACGGAGATGCGGCTCTTCAGTCCATAGATGTCGCCCAGTTGCGAATAAGCGCCGGAAGGGTCTTTGGCTTTATCGGCGCACCGCGTCGCCAGTTCGATCGCCGGGTCTACGTCGGCGGCGATGGCCTCTTCGCAGATCGCGACGCTGAGCATCTCGCCCGCCGCTGCCAGGCGCTGGTCGGCGCGAGCGACATAGATCTTGGCCTTCAGCAGCCCCGCCTCGCTCTCCGGCAATCCGTTCTCGACGGCCAGATCCACTTCCGAGAGCGCCCGCGAGAATTCTTTGCGCAGGATCAGCGCCCGCACGACGCCGGTTCGCGCCTCGAGGAACTTCGGGTTGAGCGCCACCGCCGCACGGAATTCGAGGAGCGCTTCAGCCGAATCCCCGGTCTCGAGGTACAGTTGCCCGCGGCTGTAGTACCGCACATCCCGCGCGTGCAGCTTCACGAAAGCGAGAATTCCTGCGCAAATACAGAGCAAGACCGGCACTACGATCCAAAGGATGAGCCGCCACTTCCGTTTCGGAGGCGCCGTTTGATCGGCCAAATTCGTCTCCTCCTTTTGAGCAGGTTCGTCAGCCATCGAACGCGCACCTCACGCCGCGCCCTGTCTATGAGCGAAATCCTGACAATTCACCATGTTAGCATGACGGCCGCAACGGAGCAAAGCCTCCCGTCAAAGGCCACCCGGCCGGCCTTGCGCTCTTACCAGCGCAGGAGCGCGGCCCGCTGATAAGGGCTGGAAGCGCAATTGAAGCAAGGCGTGCACAGTCAAAATTCCCCTCTTTGTGACTTCTTCCCAGTTCCTGCCGCGGGTGCTAGCATTGTGCTGTCGCGTCGAAGCTGCACGAGTCGCGTGGCTTCAATGGAGGACGCACGATGCCTCACGCAATGGAAGCCGACATCGTGACATGCGACCGAATTGCGCCATGGGCCCCGATTTCCCGAGCCGCGACCGTACCGCTGCGCCAGTCCATGGGGCCGAGCAACCTGATCCGCCAATTGGCCAAGCAGGCCGAGCTGGTGGCCTCCACTGATTTTACGGTGCTCGTGTCCGGCGAAACCGGCGCCGGCAAGGACCTGGTGGCCAAGGCTATTCATTCTCTGAGCGCCCGATCCGGCGGCGCGTTCGTCGCAGTGGACACCGGTTCCATCTCGCCGACGCTGATCGAGAGCGAACTTTTCGGACATGAAAAGGGCGCGTTCACCGGCGCGGACGTGCCGCATGCGGGCAAGTTCGAAACCGCCGCCCATGGCACGCTCTTTCTTGACGAAATCGCCAATCTGCCGCTCTCCATCCAACCGAAATTGCTCCGCATACTGCAGGAAAAGGAAGTCTGCGCCGTCGGCGGCGCCCGGCCGCGGAAACTGGACCTGCGTATCATCGCGGCCAGCAACGAACCGCTGCTCCCGCTGGTGCAAAGCGGCAAGTTCCGCCGCGATCTATATCATCGGCTGAACGAGTTCTCGATTAAAGTCCCGGCGCTGCGCGAGCGCCCGGAGGACATCCTCTACCTGGCGAATCGCTTCATGGACATGACGAACCTCGAACTCGACAAGCGCGTCACCAGCCTTTCCCGCGACGCGCTCAGCCGCCTGATGCGCTACCCGTGGCCCGGCAACGTCCGCGAACTGCGCAATGTGGTCCGCGGCGCCGTCCTCTTCGCCGAAACCACCATCGAGGTGCAGCATCTGGCCATTCTCGACGAGCCGGCCGCTGCCGCCGCCTGTCCGGAGCCCTTCTGGAACTTCGAGCCGGGGATGCCGCTCAAGGAGACCGTGCAGCGCGTCGTCGTCCAGGTCGAGCGCGAGATCCTCAACCGCGTCCTGAAGGAAACCCAGGGCAACAAGGCCCAGGCCGCGCGCCTCCTGCGCATTGATTACAAGACCATCCACAAGAAAGTGCGCGAGTACTCCATCCCCTGCGCCGACGATGGGCGCGACATCGAGGTGCGAAAGGTCTTCCGATGAACTACCGAGCGGAAGTGCCGGACGTGGCCATGATGGATGCCGACGGTTTCCGTATGCCCGCTGAGGCGGAAAGCGGCGCGCCGGGGCGTGCCGGGGACTTGTCGCGGTTCGCTGCCGGCGTCGCGGCGGAAATCAACACGCCGCTCGCCGTGGTCAGCGGCTGGCTGCAACTGCTTGAGAACGACCACACCTCGAACTTCCTCGTCGCCGACAAGCTGCGCCTGATCAAGCAGGAAGCGGACCGGATCGCGGAGACCACCCGCCGGCTGCTGGCGTTCGCCGTGCAGGCGCCGCCGCGGAATGAGCGCGTGGATACCGCGCGGCTGCTGCGTGAACTCGCGCGCGCCTGCTCGGCCCGCTGCCGCAGGAAAGGCGTGCGCGTGGCAGCGGACATCGCCTCGGACCTTCCGCCGGTTTGCGGCGACGAAGACCAATTGCGGCAGGCGCTCGACGCGCTCGCGCAGTACAGCGAGGCCGCCCTCAGCCCGGGCTGCGCGCTGGAGATTATCGCGCGGCGGGCGGCGGACGGCATCGAGGCCGTGCTTCGCGACGACGGGCCGACGATCCCGGCGGATCGCCTCAGCGGGCTGTTCGAGCCTTTCGCGCCGACGCGCGCCAGCCAGCATGACGGACTCAGCCTGGCCATCGCGCGCGCCGTCATCCGAAACCACGGCGGAAAGATCAGCGCATCCAGCGACGGCACTCCGCTCACGCAGTTCGTAGTTTGGGTTCCCTCTCGCTGCTGAGGTCCTGTGAAACCATGGCGAAAGCGCCACACATCCTCGTCGTGGACGGCGAACCGCGAATCTGCGAGCTTCTGGAAGCCCTCTTCACGCGGTTTGGCTGCCAGGCGGCCTCCGCGCGCCACGCCGCCGAGGCGCTCGCGCGAGTCGAAGCCGGCGCCTATGACCTGGCGCTCGTGGACCTCTCAACGCCCGGCGCCGACGGGTTCACCCTCGTCGCCCGGCTCAAGGCGGTCCGACCGGACCTTCCGGTGATCGTGGTCGCCGGCGGGGCCTCGCTCGAAACCGCCGTCGCGGTGCTCCTGAACGGCGCGGATGACTACGTCACGAAGCCGTTCGATATGGACGAACTGCGGAAGGTCGTTTCGCGCTCGCTCCAGCCCGTGCCCGTCGTCCCATAGAGGAATCTTCACTCGCCGCCTCTCACCGCCCCGTGAAGCCGCCGCAGACAGACCACCCGCGCCCCGCGGTCGGAATTTTCACAATGTTCAAAGCGCGGGCCGGCGGGCTCTCAGGAAATTGACTGCCCTCCGACCTTCTGTTACGATTCCGAAGCGCGCCGCGAGGCGGCCGGCGCCGGCTCGGGCCGTTGTCGGCTCCAGGCATTGACGAATGGTGCGACCGGATGACTGTGCACTCAATCCCCAACGAACCGCAACCACGCGCCGCGCCGGCGCGCGAGCCCGAGGCCTGCGCGCCGGACCGGGTCCGGGCCGAGCGCACGCCGGAGGGCCGCGTTTTTCTCTGCGGGGGCATGTCGGCCGCCCAGGCGCTGCAAGCGGTTCAGGCCCACCGTAGCGCCATGGCCGGCCGAGACGGCCAGATCGTCAAGCGCGACGTGAAGACGAACGTGACCTTCATCGAGTGGGATGGCTCCCTCGGCGCGGACCGGCTGTGCGTGAAGGAATTCGTCCGCGCCGGATCGCACCGCCTGTTGCCGCGCTGGATCCGGCATCGGCCCGCAATCGTGTCCTGGCGCGGCGCCAGCCGGCTGGCCGCGCTGGGCATCGGCGTGCCCGACACGCTTGGACTGGTCATCGGCAAGGGCGCGAGCAGCTACGTGATCATGCGCGCGCTGGAAGGCTTCAAGTCCCTTGCGCAGTACGTGCGCGGCGCGCTGGGCCCGGCGACGCCGACGGAACGCCGGCGCGACTTCCTCCGCGCCGGAGCGGACTTCCTCGGCAGGTGTTACTCCCTGCGCGTCTTCCACACCGATCTCAAGGCCGGCAATCTCTTCGTCCGAGAGCTGGAAAGCGGCGGATGGGAGTTCTCGCTGCTGGACCTGGCCGCGGTTCGCTTCCCGCGCCGGATCCGCCTCGAGCAAAAACTGCTCAACCTGGCTCAACTCAACTCCTCCGTTCCGCTCGAGGTCGCCTGGACCGACCGCATGCGTTTTCTGCGGCATCTCGCCGAGTGTGAGCCTTCGCTCGCGGACCGTTCCGTGGTGGCGGAGATCGCGCGGCTCACCCGCTCGAGGAGGTGCGTATGGTCACGGTGATGGCGCCCAGGCCGCGCGTCCTCCATCTCTTCAGCGGGTGGAACTGGGTCGAGCCGGCGCCCGCCATCGTGGACCTCTGCCGCCAGCTCGGCCGGCAGGGGCACGTCGTGGACTTGGCGTGCGGGCGCGCGCCCGAAGGCCAGCCGAATTTGCTCGAGCAGAACGCCCGCGAGCGCCACGTGGACCCGATCATGGACTTCCGCCTGGAGAAGACCTTCAATCCGTTCATCAATCTCCCGGACATCCATCGCCTGACCGAGTTCCTCGAGCGGGAAGAAGTCCAGATCGTGCACGTCCACACCGCGTACGACCATTACATCGGCTCGCGCGCCGCCCGCAGGGCCAACAGCGTGCCTTCCATCGTGCGGACGAATCACCTGGGCGCGCCGCTGCCGCCCACGTGGCACAACCGGCGGGTCATCCGCGGCCACACGGACGCCTGGGTGGCGCTGGCGCCCTCCTGCCGCGACGAGGACGTGCGCACCTTCAAATTAGACCCGGCCCGCGCTATCGCCGTCGAGGCGCCGGTGGACCTGCAACGCTTCAACCCGGCCGCGAGCCGCCCGGATGTCCGGCCCGCGCTGGGGCTGTCGGCCGAGCACGTCGTCGCGGGGTTCGTGTCGGGCTCGGAAAGCGGCCAGCGTTTCGAGTGGGTCATGCAGTCCTTCGCCAAGGCGATGCAGGCCGAGCCGTTGCTCCGCCTGCTGGTCATCGGCCGCGGGATGCAGCGCGCCGCGCCGGAACTGGGTATCGCCGAGTGCGCCGTCTTCGCGGGGTATCGAGACGCGGACTACGCCGAACATCTCGCGGCGATGGACTTCGAGATTTTCCCCGCGTCCGGCTCGGACGGTTCCTGCCCGGCCGCGCGCGAGGCGATGGCCATGGGCAAGCCGGTGATCGCCGGCCGGTCGGGCCTTCTGCCCGAACTGGTCGAGGACGGCCGATGCGGGCTGGTGGTGGAGGAGTCGGTGGAAAAACTCGCCGAAGCGATCATACGCCTGGCGCGAAACCGCCCGCTCCGCGAGAAACTCGGCCGCGCCGCCGCGCTGAAAGCAAAAGAGAAGTTCGATATCGAACGCCAGGCCGAGGCGATCGCCGACCTTTACCGCCGCATGACCGATGGAGCGTGAATCATGGACGCCCGGAAGCTGATCGTCGAATGGATCGATCCGCGCCGGCAGGAGCTGGTGGACTTGCTCTCCCGGCTGATCGCCGCGCGCACCGAGAACCCGCCCGGCAACGAGTCGGCCGCGGCGGCGGAGCTCCAGGCGTTCTTCGAGCGGTACGGCATTCCCTTCGAGTCGTTCGCGGCGCAGCCGGGCCGCGTCAACCTCATCGGCCGCGTCGGCGCCGGCGGCAAGACGCTGCTGCTGCCCGGGCATCTCGATACGGTCCCGGCCGGCGACGGCTGGACGTTACCCCCATTCGCCGCCACGGTCCGCGGCGGCCGGATGTATGGCCGCGGCGCTTCCGACGACAAAGGCCCCACCGCCGCGCTCGCGCTCGCCGGCGCTTGCCTGAAGGAGTGCTTTCAACTGAGCGGCACGGTCCTCCTGGCCGGCGTCGCGGATGAGGAGGTCGGTTCCGCGCTCGGACTCGAATACCTGCTCCGCGAGGGCAAGCTCGCCGCCGACTTCGCCATCGTGCCGGACATCGCCGGCAACATGAAGACGATTGACCTGGCCGAAAAGGGGCTGCTCTTCGTCGAGATCGTTTCGCACGGCCGCCAGGCGCACGGCTCCACGCCCGAAAAAGGCGTCAACGCGCTCTGGAACCTCATCGGCCTGCTGAATCGAATCCGGGAGCGCGGCGTTCCGATGGCGCAACACGCGCTGCTCAGTCCGCCCACCTGCAACCTGGGCATGATGAGCGGCGGCGCCGCGCCGAATATCGTGCCCGGCCGCGCCTCCGCCGTGCTCGACATCCGTTTCCTGCCCAGCCAGAGCGCCGAGCAGATGAAGGGCTGGCTGGCCTCGCTGATGCGCGAGGCCGAACGCGAGATCAAGGACGCGCGCTTCGAGCTTCATGAAAAATCGTCGCTGCCGCCGACCGAAATGCCCGGCGACAACCCGCTGGTGCGCGTCATCCAGGACGCGGCGCGCGAGATGACCGGGCAATCGCCGCGGCCCTCCGGCATGAGCGGAGCGACCGTCGCGAAACAGCTCATCGCGCACGGCATTATGGCGGTCGGCTTCGCCCCTGGCGACTCGGACCAGGCCCACCAGGCGGACGAAAGCGTGGACATCGAGGAACTGGTGACGTTCGCCAAGGTCATTGCCCTCGTCGCCGTGCGGCTGCTCGGAACGCCATGAACGTGAACCTGATTTAACGGAAGCCGTCATGCCTCCATTATCCGGACCGGTGGTGTATCTGAACCCGCGCCGCGCGAAGCCGTTTTTTCTGCGGCATCCGTGGGTCTTCTCCGGCGCCGCCGCGCGCGTCGAGGGCTCGCCTGAAAAAGGGGCCGTCGTCACGGTCGCCGACGCAAACGGGACGTTCATCGGGCGCGGGATCTACAACGCCGATTCGCAGATCCTCGTCCGGCTTCTCACGTGGGACGCGGACGAGGCGGTGGATGACGCCTTCTGGCGCCGCCGGCTCGAAGCTGCGGTGCGGCTCCGGCGCGACGTGCTCGCGCTGCCGGAAATCGCCGATGCGTACCGGCTCGTCTTCTCCGAATCGGACGGATTGCCCGGCCTGATCGTGGACCGATATGCGGATTTCCTCGTCGTGCAGTTCCTGGCAGCCGGCATGGCCGCGCACCAGGAAAAGCTGCTCGACTTGCTCATGGAGATCGCCTCGCCGAAAGGGATTTACGACCGAAGCGACGACGAATCGGCGGAGAAGGAAGGCATTCCCGCCGGCCGCGGTGTCCGGCGCGGCCCGGCGCCGCAGGGACCGGTTGAGATCTCCATCCGCCGGACGAAGTTCCTGGTGGACATCGCCGGCGGGCAGAAGACCGGGTTTTTCCTCGACCAGAGCGAGAACCGCGCCGCCGCCGCCGTGCACCTCAAGGGCCGGAGCGTGCTCGACGCGTTCAGCTACACCGGCGCGTTCGGGATCACGGCCGCGGTGCTGGGCGGGTGCGGACCGGTGCTGGCGCTGGACCGGTCGGCGCCGGCGCTGGAACTCGCGCGCCGCAATTTCGATCTCAACGGCGTGACGCAGTTCGAGACCCGGCCCGCGCAGATCGCCGACGAACTCCGCGAGTTGAAGAAGTCCGGTCGGAAGTTCGGCGCGGTGGTCCTCGACCCGCCGAAATTCGCGCGCAGCCGCCCCGGAGTCGAGCGCGCGCTCCGCGCCTATCGCGACCTCAACCTCCTCGCGATGCGACTCCTGGAGGAGGATGGCATCCTCGTTACCTGTTCCTGCTCCGGCCACGTCAGCCCCGGCGACTTCCTTCAGATGGTCAACGAGTCGGCCGTCGAAGCCGGCGTCACGGTCCAGGTCCTCGAACGCCGCGGCCAGGCCTCCGACCACCCGGTCATCTCCTCCTGCGCAGAGACCGCGTACCTGAAGTGCTTCATCTGCCGCATCCAGCGCGGCCGTTGATTCGCCGCCACGGCCGGTATAAAATGTACGTGATCACGTACAACTCGCAAAAAGGAGAATGCGATGACCACGCTATCCGCTTCGAAGGCCCGATCCAGATTTTTTGACCTCGTCAAACGCGCGACGGCCGCCCACGAAATCTATCGCATCCATCACCGCAGCGGCGACGCGGTCCTGATCTCCGAAGCGGAGTACGATTCGCTCGTGGAGACCGTCGAACTCCTTTCGGTCCCGGGCTTTCGCGCGAGCATCCGGCGTTCGCTCCGCGACATGAAGGAAGGCAGAACCTACGCGCTGGACGAGGTGCTCGGGAAGAAAACATGACCGGTTACGCGCTTCGTTTCACGCGAGAGGCCGCGAAGGACATCGGCAAGCTTCCGCCGAAATTGAGGTTGAAGCTCAGGCAGATTCTGGTTGAAGCGGTCGCGAAGAAGCCGTACGCGGGCAAGAGGCTCGTGGGCGACCTCAAGGGTTTCTACTCCCTCCGGCTGACATTGAAGGACCGGATCGTCTATACGATTGATGAAAATGCTCGGACCGTATTCATCCACAGGGCGAGGACGCATTATGGGGAATGACCGTCCGCCCAAGCTTCTCTGACTCTCGTCGTGCTCGTCATGTCGTCGTTGCAAGCATAAGCGCGGACTATTTCCGGAGCCGGACCGGTTTGGCGCGCAGGCGCGCGTGGTCGGGAAGTCCGGCGCCGACGAGCGGCAGCGCGTATCGGCGGAAGGCGGCCGTGGGCAGCATGGTGCGGCGGTCGAAGAATCCTGCCGGGAGTTTTTTTTCGGAGTTGGCGATTTTCGAGAGCGGCGCGCAGCCGAATTCCACGCCGTATTTTCCGCCCCGGCTCCGGCGCATGACGACCATTCCGTCGGATGCGCCGCGGAGCGCGAACCGCACCGCCCACGCGCCGCAGGCGCGCGCCTCGTTCAAATCCACCTCCGAGAAATGCGCGCTCGACATCCGCTGGATGCTGCCGGGCACGTCGTAGCGGGCGCAGACGCCGAGCTTTTCCTTCAACAGCTCGCACAGATACTCTGCCGCGCCAGCGAGCCGCGGATGGCCGAACGCGTCCGTCGTCGGCTTGCGCCCGCGAAGGGCCACCGGGCGGCCCTTCGCATCGCGGAGGGTCTCGGCCACCACCGCCAGGCAATAGCCGACCTCCCGAAGCGACCGCTGAACGAGGCGCAGGAATCTCTCCTCGGAGAAGGGAATCTCCGGCGGCCAGACGAATTGCGGCGCGTCGCGCTCGGAACGCTTCGCCAGGGCGGACGCGGCCGCGAGCCAGCCGGCGTTGCGGCCTTTCACCTCGATGATCTTGACCGGCTCGATCGTCCGCACCGATTCGGTTTCCATCCCGACATCGGCCGCCAGGGAGGCGATGAACCGGGCCGCGCTGCCGTAGCCGGGCGAGTGGTCCGTCAGCGGAAGGTCGTTGTCAATGGTCTTGGGAACGCAGAGGGCGCTCAGCGGATATTCCGCTCGCCGCGCCGCGAGGGCCAGCCGGTGCGCCGTGTCGGCCGAATCGTTGCCGCCGATGTAGATGAAGAAGCGGACGTTGTTCCTGCGGAATGTCTCTACGGCCGCCGCAGCCTCGGAATCGTTGATCTTGCGCCGGCAGGATCCCAGCGCGGCGGCGGGCGCGCGGCCGACGCGGCGCAAGGAGTCCTCGGATTCGGCGGAGAGGTTGACGACCTCGCCGGAGAGCACGCCCTCGATGCCGTGCCGCGCGCCCCAGACGGCGGTCACGCGCGCCGAGCGCCGCGCCTCGGAGACGATGCCGCCGAGGCTGGCGTTCATGACATGCGTGCACCCGCCGGACTGTCCGACGATGAGACGGCCCTTGAGCGTCTTGCGTTGCTGCCGCGCTTTCATCGGCCGGTCTTTCGCGCAATGAAGGTCGGAAGAATGCCAATTGCCGATTGCCGAGTGCTGAGTGATGACGGCAAAGTGCAAATGAGCGGAAAATGGCCGGCACTTGCGCGCGACAGCGCGCTTAGAACGGGCGAAGCCCGCTCCGGTTTCCCATTCGGCATTCGGCAATCATTAATCGGCATTCTGGCTACAGCCCTACCGCTTCGCGCGCGGCCCGGAGCGTGGGGCGGCCGCTGGCGCGCGCTTTTTCGGCGCCGAGGTCGAGCGCCTTCCGCACCGTCGTCAGGTCGCCTTCGAGCTCCTGGCGCCGCTCGCGCGCCTCTCGGAAATACTCGAGCATCAGGGCGAGCAGGCGTTTCTTCACCTCGCCGTACCCGATCCCGCCGGCGCGGTAACGACGCTCGATTTCCGCCTTCTCATCCGCCGACGCCAGCAGGCTGACCAGCGCGAACAGCTTGCACTTCTCCGGGTCCTTCGGCGCCTCGACCGGCGTGGAATCGGTCTGGATGGACATGATCTTCGACTTCAGCGACTTCTCCGGCTCGAAAAGGCCGAGCGTGTTCCCGTAGCTCTTGGACATCTTGCGCCCGTCGGTGCCCGGCACGATCGCGGAGTCGCCGAGGATATACGGCTGCGGGAGGCGGAACACCTCGCCGTAAATCCCGTTGAAGCGTTCCGCGATGTCGCGGCACACCTCCACGTGCTGCTTCTGGTCCTGGCCGACCGGCACCAGGTGCGATTGGTGGATCAGGATGTCCGCCGCCATCAGCACCGGGTACGCGAACAGCCCGTGATCGGACGGCAGGCCCTGCTCGACTTTTTCCTTGTACGCATGGCAGCGCTGAAGGAGGCCCATCGGCGTGACGGTGTCGAGCAGCCAGGTCAGCTCCGTGACCTCGGGCAAATCCGACTGGAGGAAGATCGTCGCGCGGTCCGGGTCGAGTCCGAGCGCAAGATAATCCGCCGCGCAGGAGAGGCTCAGCTTCCGCAGCCGGGCCGGCTCGCGCAGGCTGGTGAGCGCGTGGTAGTTCGCGACGAAGAAAAAGCAGTCGTGCTCTTTCTGCATCCGCACGTACTGCCGGATCGCGCCGAAATAGTTGCCCAGGTGCAACTCGCCCGACGGCTGAATTCCCGACAAGACCCTCATGAACGCAGGCTCCTTCCTTCTTCGGATTGCACGGCCGACGCGGCGATTATAGGCACAGGCCGGGATAGTGTCAACGACCGGCGCGGGCAAGTTGATTCCGCACCGCGCGCGGGGTGATAATATTCTGCGGAGCCGAGGCGCTCGTCGCCGGGAGGAGAGCGATGAAAGACTTCTGGCAGGCCTTTCTGCCGATGTTCGTCTCGATGGACCCGGTCGGGCTGATCCCGTTCTTCGTGGCTTTCACGTCCGGGACCGCCGCGTCGAAACGGCAGCGCGTCATTATCCATTCGGTCGCGACCGCGCTGATCGTCGCGCTTGCATTCCTCTTCGCCGGGCGGGCGGTCCTGAAGTGGCTGGGCGTCGGGATCCCGGATTTCCTGGTCGCGGGCGGCGCGCTGCTCTTCGTACTGGCGCTGGCCGACCTGCTCGCCGCGGACAAGCCGAGCCAGACTCTTTCCTCGACCGACGAAACCCTCGGCGTGGTACCGCTCGCGGTCCCGATGATCGTCGGGCCGGCGGTGCTGGCGACCTCTCAGGTGCTGCTGAACCGATACGGCTACCCCGTCACCATAGCCGCCATCGCCACCAACATCCTCCTGACCGGCATCATCCTCCAATGCTCGGGCATCGTCGTGCGCCTGATCGGCGGCACCGGCGCCCGCGTCATCAGCAAGCTCGCCATGCTGATCCTCGCGGCCCTGGCGGTCATGTTCATCCGCAGCGGCCTGGCGCTCATGTCCGCGGCGTGGGGCAAGACGTGAACTCAGTCGTGCGTGCCCGGAATGTCCAACCCCAAATTATCCAATCTATTTCCAAGTCGTTTCCGCCGCCGGCGTTTTCTCTCCTTTCGGTCCCGCTGGAATGTTGTCGCGGTATTCCTTCCACATTTCATTTACGAATGGATCCCAGGTCTCTCTCTGCCTGGCCCAGTCCGCGGAAAAATCAAGGTTCGCCTGCTGCTTGATGATTTTTAGAGCTTCCGTATCATCCTCCGTCATCCAGCGATCCACATAGCTGAAAAATGCGTCATGGTCCCAGTATTTTTCCGCATGCATAAGCCTTGCCGCCAATGCCTCACCGACCCATCCATGGCTGGTGGAGGCGCGGCGGTAAGATTCATTCATGCTGCTCACCCAGTCCTTGGGTTGCAGATGTTCATACTGGCCCCATCCCGGCTGCTTCGTATTGATATCGTTGCCGTTCTTGTCAACACCCTGGTGCCCTGCATAAACTACCTTCGCTCCCGTCCAGGAGCGCTTGAACAAGGTCTGCATATCCTCACCGAACTGGATTGCAGGATAAGTTTTGTTGGGTGACGCCATCTCGTCATCGCCCAGCATGATCCCCGCAAACACAATCGGCCATTTTCTTCCCGTCCCATGCCCGCCGTGAGCCTGCCATCCGTGAAAACCAGCTCTTACAATGCCCCACAGATCAATTCCGTTCTGCACAAAACCGATCAACAGCTTCTCTTTTCTCTCCAGCGGCAAATCGGTCATTAGGATCAAGCTGGCCAGGCCGGCGGCCCTGCCCAACTCATGTCCGTACTGCGGCTGATAATCCTTCGGCGCGTCAAATGAAAAGAAGACCAAGTCAAGCCAGACGCGGATGTAGTGATCCTCAAAGTTTTTCAGCGTCAGCGCGCCCTGGTCGGTCTCAAAAGTATCCTTGCCGTAAGGCAAACTGGGCAACAGGTTCCTTTTCAGGTTCCGCGCCAGGTAGATTTTCTGCGACCGGTCGCAATAGGACGGACGAAAGGCGTCTGCCGGCACGGCCGCCGCAAGACAGGTGAGCACGCAGGCGCTCTTGACCGGAGAAGAGTAGTGCTCGTTCCTTCGAAGCCAGGCCGAAAGTTTCGCGAGTTGCTCATCGGTGGTGCTGATCGTGGAAATCAGCGCATCGCCCGGTTTCATATGAATCGGCAAGGGAGTGCACATCTTGGGATCATAACGGTCCGCCTCTTCGCGGTTGTCATATCCGCTGGCACTGTCGTTCAGCGGCGGGTTCAACTCGCTTCCGTTGCGCCCGTTTCCCGGCGGAGGAGTGATTGAGACCACTTCGCAGTTCCCCACTACATAATAGTCTCCGGTGACAAACCGTCCGACCTCGACGGGGGCACTTAGTTTCCACGTGATCCCGTATTGGGTGATGGTATCGGTTTTCTCCGCTCGCGCGTTCTGAGTCAACATACAAAAGAGAGCGGCCGCGACGACAACACAAACGTTCTTAGATAAAGACATCGTTCCCTCCAGTTTTAACCTATGATGATCTTAGTGACCGCAGCCTTCTTCTCCTCCATGAGTGCAGACGTCCTGGCTTCGAGGTTCAGGCGCAGGACCGGCTCGGTGTTGCTGGGGCGGACGTTGAACCACCAGTCGTCGTAGTCCACGCTGAGGCCGTCGAGGGTGTCCGGGCGGCCGTCCTTGAACGCGGCGGCGAGTTCCGCGATTTTGCCGGCCTTGTCTTCGACCTCGAAGTTAGTCTCCTCGATCTTGGAATAGCGCTTCAGCGGCTTGAGGAGTTCGCTCGTGGGACGCCGCTCGCGGGAGAGGATGTTCAGCAGGTTGATCATCGTGATGACGCCGCTGTCGGCGTAGAAGTTCTCGCGCCAGTAGAAGTGGCCGCTGAGTTCGCCGCCGAGGACGGCGTTGCGCTGGCGCATGGCGCCTTTCATGAAGGAGTGGCCGACGCGCTCGCGCACGGGCGTGCCGCCATGCTTGCGGATTTCCTCCTGCACGACGCGGCTGGACCGGAGGTCGTAAACCACGGACGATTTCTGGTGCATCTGGAGCAGATGCCCGGCCATGAGTGCGGTGACCAGGTCGCCGGGCACGGGCTGGCCCTCTTCGTCCACGAACACGACGCGGTCCGCGTCGCCGTCGAAGGCCACGCCGAGGTCGGCGCCCTTCTCGAGGACGGTCTTCTGCAGATCGCGCAGGTTCTCGGCCTTCAGCGGGTTCGGCTCGTGGTTGGGAAAAGTGCCGTCGAGCTTGAAATAGAGTTCGGTGACGCGGATGGGCAGTTCGGCGAGGATCGTCGGCAGCATCTTGCCGGCCATGCCGTTGCCGGCGTCAATGACGACGCTCAGCGGCTCCATGCGGCGGGAGAACGCCAGCACGTGGCGCTTCCAGTCCTCCATGATGTCGCGGCCTTCGACCGTACCGCGGTGCTCGGCCGGACGGAGCGCCGGGCCGAGGGCGATGCGCTCGATGTTCGCCAGCCCGCCGTCGTGGCTCAGCGCGATCGCCTGCTCGCGGCTGATCTTGAAGCCGTTGTACTGTGGCGGGTTGTGCGAGGCGGTCACCTGGATGCCGCCGCCTTCGCGATAGTGAGCGATGGCGAAGTAGTTCGCGTCGGTCGAGAGCATGCCGGCGTCCAGGACGTTCGAGCCGGAAGTGAGGATGCCGCGGATGAGGCTGCGCGCGAGCGCCTCGGAGGACGTCCGCATGTCGCGGCTGACCACCAGCCTCTGCGCGTTCAGGAACCGCCCGGTGGCCATGCCGATCAGCTCCGCCATCTTTTCGTCCAGTTCATCCGGGACCACGCCGCGGATGTCGTACGCCTTGAAAATCTTGTGGCGCGGGTCGTCCTCGATGCGCTGGATCTTGCCCTGGAGCGCCTTGTCGCGCGCCTCGCATTCCGGGCATTTATGATAATTACGCAACTGCCGCATGCGGCAGATGGCGTCGGAGATCGGCCCCTTGTCTCCCGGACAAACGCGGTCGGGCATGTTTCATCCTCCCAGGAACGGCGTCGCTCGAAATTTACGCGCCCCGAAAATATCACCGGGGCGGGAAGTTGTCAATAACGGCGGGATCTGAGTGCGGAGTGGCGAATGCGTATTGCGGAGTATGTGGTGATGTTCGCCATGCCGTCGTGGTGAAAACCGCCGTGAGCCGGCTGGAGTGATTTGACAGCGAGCGGCAAATCTATATAATAGAGAGATTCGCATTGGCATTTGGCCCGTTTCTTGGCATTCGGCCGGCCGGGATACCTCCGCGTCCCGAGCGTGGGACGTCCAGAAAAGCTCAACATCCCGGGCGGTGGATTCCTTTTAGGAGAAGAGCTTTGGCCACTGTATCCGTCCTCGAAATGCTGGACGCCGGTATGCACTACGGCCATCACGCCAGCCGCTGGAACCCGAAGATGAAGCCGTACATCTTCGGGCGTCGCAACCTGATTCACATCATCAACTTGCGGGAGACGCTGCGCGGCCTGATCATCGCCGCGAAGTTTGTCAACTTCACGGTGACCTCCGGAAAATCGGTAGTCTTCGTGGGGACGAAGCGCCAAGCCCGGCGCGTGGTGCAGGAACAGGCGGCCCGCTGCGGGATGCCTTTCGTGATCGAGCGCTGGCTCGGCGGCACGCTGACGAATTTCAGGACGATTCGCCTGCGCCTCGACCGGCTTCTCGAGCTGGAGGCCATCTTCCAGAGCGGGACCATGGACCAGTACTCGAAGAAGGAAGGTTCCCGGATGAAGCGGGAACTGGCGAAGATCCAGCGCAACCTCGACGGCATCCGCACGATGAACCAGCTCCCCGGCGCGGTGATCGTGATTGATCCGCACCGCGAGAAGAACGCCGTCGCCGAGGCGCAGCGGCTCAACATCCCGACGGTCTGCCTGGCGGATACGGATTGCGACCCGGACGTCGCGGACATCCTGGTCCCCGGCAACGACGACGCGATGCGTTCGATTGAAGTCTTTGCGCGCACGCTGGCCGACGCAGTCCTGGCCGGCAAGGAGCGGCGAATCCAGCGCACCGACGCCGCGGTGGCCCCCGTCGCGGGCGCTCCGGCCGCCGCCGAGAAAAAGAAGGCGCCCGAAGCGCCCCAGGCCGCGCGGCCTGCGGCTCAACCGGCCGAGCAGACCCCGCAGAAGTGACGGCGGGAATTTCCGGTTGAGAAACCATCGAAACCTGATTTCAAGGAACTGACAGAAATATGGCTGCGATATCGGCGGAACTGGTCAAGAAACTTCGCGAACTCACCGGCCTCGGCTGGATGGACTGCAAGCGCGCGCTGACCGAATCGGGCGGCGACATCGCCAAGGCGGTGGAGCTCCTGCGCAAGGAAGGCCTCAAGTCGGCCGAACTGCGCGTCGGCCGCGCCACCGGCGAAGGCCGCGTCGGCCACTACGTCCACTCCAACGGCAGGATCGGCGTCCTCGTCGAGCTGAATTGCGAGACCGATTTCGCCGCGAAGAGCGCGGATTTCGAGCAACTCCTCAAGGACCTCTGCATGCAGATCGCCGCGCAGCGGCCGATCTACGTCGCGGCGGAGAACGTCCCGGCCGACCTGGTCCGCAAGGAGAAGGAAATCCTGACCGCCCAGATCAAGGACAAGCCGGCCGCGATGATCGAGAAAATCGCCGAAGGCAAGATCAAGGACTTCTTCAAGAACGTCTGCCTGATGGAACAGCCCTTCATCAAGGAGCCGGCGCACAGCGTGCGCGACCGCGTGGCGGCGGCGAACGCGAAGCTCGGCGAGAACATCGTCATCCGGCGCTTCGTGCGGTTCGAAGTGGGCGAGGAGATCTGATTCTCATGGCCGCTCGGCCCAAATACCGCCGTGTCCTGTTGAAGCTCAGCGGCGAGGCGTTCGGCCGGGAAGCCGCCCACTGCCTGCAACTGGAGTCCCTCCGCGCCATCGCGCAGCAGATCGAGGCGATCCACCGCGCGAAAATCCAGCTCGCCGTCGTGATCGGCGGCGGGAACATCGTCCGCGGAAAGCTGTTGCGCGGCACCGGGATCTCGCCGGTGGCGGCCGACATGATGGGCATGATCGCCACGGTCATCAACGGCGTGGCGCTCCAGGCCGTCCTCGAGAATCTCGGCGTGGATACGCGCCTGCAGACGGCGTTCCCGATGCAGGCGGTCGCCGAGCCCTACATCCGGCGGCGCTGCATCCGGCACCTGGAGAAGGGCCGCGTGGTGATTCTCGCCGCGGGCACCGGCAGCCCGCATTTCACCACCGACACGGCCGCCGCGCTGCGCGCCCGCGAGATCGGCGCCGACGTCCTGCTCAAAGCCACGAACGTGGACGGCGTCTACAGCGCCGATCCGAAGAAGCATGCGGACGCGAAGCGCCTCTTCCACCTCACGTTCGACCAGGTGATCCAGGACAAGCTCCAGATCATGGACGCGACGGCGATCACGCTCTGCCGCGAGGGCAACGTGCCGGTCATCGTGTTCAACATGAGCGTCCCGAATAACATCCGGCTCGCGATCGCCGGCCGGAACGTGGGCACTTACATCGGGGAGAAGTGAGATGTCTGCGGACGATGTCTATCTGGAAGCTGCGGACAAGATGGAGAAGGCGGTGGGCGCGCTGGAGCACCAGCTTCGGACGATCCGCACCGGCCGCGCCAGCGCCGCGCTGGTGGACCACCTCCGCGTGGAGTACTACGGCTCGCAGACGCCGCTGGGCCAGATGGCGAACATCGCCACGCCCGACCCGGCGCTGATCGTCATCCGCCCCTTCGATCCGACGGCGCTCAAGGCGATCGAGAAGGCGATCATGCAGTCGGACATGGGCGTAAACCCGAACTCCGACGGCAAGCTGATCCGCATCGCGATCCCGCCGCTGAGCGAAGAGCGGCGCCGGCAGCTCGCCTCCCAGGTCAAGCAAATGGGCGAACAGGCCAAGGTGGCTATCCGCAACATCCGCCGCGACGCCAAGCGCGATATCGAGAAGATCGAAGAGGACGGCGGGATTTCGGAGGATCAGTCGTTCAAGGCCATTGAGGACCTGCAGGAACTCACCAAGGAGTCCGAGGGCAAGGCGGATGCGGTCGTCGAACGGAAGTCAGAGGAAATCATGAAGTTCTGACGGAGGATGGTGTCGTGAGCGCACTGAAGACCGGAATTTTGATGTTCGCAATTTTCCTGCTCTTTCTGCTGGTGGGCGGGCTGCTCGACGGACAGGAAGGAATGGTCATCGCGTTCGTGATCGCGCTGGCGTCCAACGGCGTTATGTACTGGTTCAGCGACAAGATCGTCCTCGCGATGTACCACGCGCACCCGGTCACGGCCGACCAGGCCCCGCGCTTGCACGAGATCGTGCGCACCCTGGCGGAGCGCGCGAACCTGCCCATGCCGAAGGTCTACGTGATTGACAGCCCGAACCCGAACGCCTTCGCCACCGGGCGCAATCCCAAACACGCCGCCGTGGCCGTCACGACCGGCATCCTGAAACTGCTCTCCGAGGACCAGCTTTCCGGGGTCATCGGCCACGAACTGGCGCACGTGGAGCACCGCGACATCCTCATCGCCACCGTCGCCGCCACGATCGCCGCGACGATTTCCCTCGTCGCGACCATGGCCCGCTGGAGCCTGATTTTCGGCGGAGGCGGCCGAGGCCGCAACCGCGGGAACCCTTTCGCGCTGATCGTCATCGCCATCATCGCGCCGCTGGTCGCCCTGTTCATCCAGCTCTGGATCTCGCGCACGCGCGAGTACGCCGCTGACGCGCGCGGCGCGCAACTTGCGCAGAATCCCCTCCTGCTCGCGCGCGCCCTGCAGCGGCTCGAGCATGGCGTGGAGCTCCATCCGGCGGAAGTCAGCCCGGCCACGGCGCACATGTTCATCGTCTCGCCGTTCAGCGCCAGGACGATCGGCACATGGTTCAGCACGCACCCGCCGATCGAGGACCGCGTCGCGCGTCTCGAGAAAATGGCCGAGGCGCAATAAAAATGCAAAGTGAAAAGTGAAAAGTGCAAATTCATAACGGGCGAAGCCAGTTCCGCTCTCCATTTTCCATTTTGCATTTTCCACTTTGCACTTTGCATTTTCTTTTGCTGTTGACGTTCTGCCTGCCGCTCGCCGCGTTCGCCGACGACGGCTACGTCAGCGTCCCCGATCTCGCCCGCGAGTTCGGCTTGCAGTACAAGGACATGACTGACGGCGCGGTCCACGCCGGCCGGCTCACGGGCAAAGACCTCAAAGTCGTCCTCTTCGCCGACGTGCAGAGCATCACGATCAACGGCGTCTCCGTCGCGCTGGCGCATCCCGTGCGTTGGAACGGCGCGGCCCTCGAAGTGCCGGAGGAAGCCGCCGACCTGATCACCGGCAAAACGGAACTGCCCGCCCGGCCGGACGCCGTCGAGACGCCGGCGCCGCCGTTGCGGCCGGCCAGGACGCTGTCGGGCGCCAGGAAGGTCGTGATAGATCCCGGCCACGGCGGCGATGACACCGGCACGCCGGCCCGCTTCGGGAACCTCTGCGAAAAGCAGATCGCGCTCGAAGTCGCCCTCGCCGTCGGCGCGCATCTTCGGAGCCAGGGCGTGACCGTCCTCTTCACCCGCACGACCGACGTTCGCCCGTCCCTCGAAGAACGCGCCGACCTCGCCAACCGCGAGAACCCGGACCTGTTCATCAGCATTCACGTCAACGCGGACGCGCGCAAGGAACTGCGCGGCGCCTCGGCGTATTATCCCGCCGCCGGCGCCCTGGAGGACCATCCCGCCATCCTGGACCGCGCCCGGGCCGCTGTCGCGGACCATGAGATCAAGCCGGCGATCTTCGGCGCCGATGGGCCCGTCGGCCACACCGCGCTCCTCGCCGTGACCGAAGCGGCCTTCGAGAGCAACCGCTCTCGGAGCATCGAGGCGGGCCGCTGCATCCTGCGGGAACTCGCCCCGGTCACCGGCCTGATCGAGCGCAACAACGGCCTGGTCGAGGACTACCGCAGCATCCACGTCCTCCGCGAAACGCACTGCCCGGCAGTCCTCATCGAGATGGACTTCCTGTCCAACCGCTTCTCCGAGCGCAAGCTCAACACGCAGTCCTACCGCACCGCCATCGCGCAGGCGATCAGCGAAGGCTTGATGACGTTCCTCTCCGAACCCGAGGAAGGGACCGCACCGTGATGCGGACGCTCCGGATGGCCATCGGCGCTGTCGTCCTCGCGACCGGCCTTGCGGGCTGCGTCAGTTACGGGCCGCCGACGCATACGCAGTTCCACACGATCTTTTCCGGCTATGACCAAGCCTACGCCGCCCAGGGCCTGCTCGACCCCAGCCCGCTCGTACGGCGCTGGAGCATCGTCTTTCTCGCCCGCCACGGCGACCCGCGAGCCGCCGACGCGTTCATGCTCATGCTCAACCTGTCGCAGGAACCGGTCGCAGTCGTGCGGGCCACGGCGGCCGTCGGGCTCCGGGTCCTCGGCGACAAGCGCGCGATCCCGGCGCTCGAGACCGCCTGCACCGACCCGGAGCCGATCGTCCGGTCCGACGCCGTGCGGACGCTGGGCGACCTCGGCGGACCGCCCGAGCTGGCGACGCTCGTCCCCATCGCCCGCCGCGACCCCGACGCGAACGTCCGTCTCGAAGCCGTCTACGCCATCCGCAAGATCGGCGGCGAGGACACCCTTCCGGTCTTCATCGCCGCCCTCAGCGACTCCGATGAGAGCATCGCCTTCGCCGCCCACGCCGCCCTCCTGAGCATGACCGGCCAGCAATTCTCCCCCGACAAGACCCAGTGGCAAAAATGGTGGCAAGACCAGCACCCCGCGCCGCCGGCGAAGCCGTGAAAGAGCGGGAGATTGCGCTTAGAGAGGGACGTCGCCTTCTACGGGTTCCAGAT
Source organism: Candidatus Brocadiia bacterium (assembly GCA_052139675.1). Lineage (GTDB taxonomy): Bacteria > Planctomycetota > Brocadiia > CAIUPP01 > CAIUPP01 > JBEKCB01. The sequence goes on along the minus strand of JBKQWE010000095.1, from coordinate 14,188 downwards.
ACAGCTCAATGGCCTCACGGATGTTCTGGAGCGCTTCTTCCCGCGTGTCACCTTCGGTGATGCAGCCGGGCAGCGCCGGAACGATAGCCGTAAACCCGCCATCATCGGCTGGTTTAAGGATAACTTTCACGATCGTGATCTCCTCGGGTGGACTGTCCGGTTCGCTTTTTCCGCCTTCGATCTGCGTATTGCGCCGGACTACCAAATTGGGAGTCGGCGGGTTCGCACTCGGTCCGGGTCAACTACGATGACCGCGCCTTGGGCTAGTTCTTCTTCGTACTGTTCCAACAGACGCCCCAGCATGTGGTTCACCTGATCGGTTGTGAATTCCTGGAGCCGAAACAGTATCATCGAAGGATTGGAGGCTCTCTGCAAGGCAAGAATACGTGAAAAATCCAAATCGAACGTAACAAGGATTCGACCTTCATGAGCCGCTTTCTGCGCAACATCCTCGTCCGCAATGCGTGGCAAGCCTTCCTCCCAAAGATGCACGGCATCGTGCCCGTTCTCGCGGAGGAAAATAGCGGTTCTCGGCGAGAGCCCCATGTCCCAGAGGAGTTTCACGCTATCTCACTGAAGGCATGACGCGTTCGTCGGCGAGCATCGCTGCGTACTCGACGCACTGGTCAATGTCTGCGCGTTCCAGGTAGGGGTATTCGGCGAGTATTTGATCCGGCGTCATGCCGCCGGCCAGCAGTTTCAAGACAACGCTGACTGTCACCCGCATCCCGCGAACGCACGCCTTGCCGCCCATAACGGCCGCGTCAAACGTGATTCGGTCCAAGTTCATTTTAGCTCCACCTTTCTCATACATGACTGAATTGTACGCTACGCCTTGCGCCGGGTCAAGACGCGCCAGGATTCCCGGACAGGCACCCGCAGAGTTGCTGGGGCGGAAACGCCGCTTGGTGTAAATTGGGCTGAAAGTATGGACAAATGCAAAATTTTTTCGCTGGATTTGCGTGTCGTAACTGATGTCCGCTACGCGAGCTGCGACACCCGCGCGCACATCTCCTCGTGAAAAATGCGGGTTGCCACTTGAAATATCAGAAATATTATGGTAGAGTATGCCACGTGATAATTCGCCGCGCATGAGCAGTCGCAACATATCTTGGGGGAAGAAGATAGCGGCCGAAAGGCGATTTGAAAAAACGAATCCAATTTCTCGCAACAGCTTACGCCTTAGTGTTTTATGACAAATTCTTCTCGCTTGTCGCAACAGCTTGTGCACTATCCTCTTGTGACAACACCGGAGTCCTTTTCGCATGGGTCAGCAATTCATCTTCACGATGCTCGGCCTGAACAAGTATTACGGCCAGCGGCAGGTGCTCAAGGACATCAACCTCTGCTTCTACCCGGGCGCCAAGATCGGGATCGTGGGCGAGAATGGGTCCGGCAAGTCCACCGTGCTGCGCATCATGTCCGCCCTGGACCGCGATTTTCAGGGCCAGGCGGAGATCACGCGCGGCTACAAGGCGGGGATCGTTCTGCAGGACCCGCTGCTCGACCCGGCGCTGACCGTCCGCAAGACGCTCGAGGGCGCGTTCGGCGAGATCATGAAGCTGATTGACGATTACAATGCCGTAGCCGATCGCATGGCCAAGCCGCTTTCCGAGGAGCAGATGCAGGCGGCCATGGACCGCATGGCCGCGCTGCAGGACAAGATTGACGCGGTGGATGGCTGGAGCCTGGACCGCAAGCTCAAGCAGGCCGCCGACGCGCTGTTCCTGCCCGATGACGAGCGTGTCATCGGCACGCTCAGCGGCGGCGAGAAGCGCCGCGTGGCGCTCTGCAAGGCGATCCTCGAAAAGCCCGACCTGCTCCTCCTCGACGAGCCGACCAACCACCTCGATCCCGAGACTGTGGACTGGCTCGAGGAGCAGCTCAAGGAATATCCCGGCACGGTGATCATCGTCACGCATGACCGCTACTTCCTGAACAACGTGACGAAGTGGATCCTGGAGCTCGACGCCGGGCGCGGCATTCCTTACGAGGGCAACTACACCGGCTGGCTGGAGCAGAAGCTCGGCCGGATCGTGTCGGAGGAGCGGCAGAAAGGCGCGAAGGAGCCGCCGCGCGTGCGCGCGCTGCAGCACGAGCTGGCCTGGATCCGCATGAACAGCAAGCAGCGCAGCGACCTGACGCGCGCCCGGCTGGTCGAGTACGCGCAGATCGTCGCGCGTGAAGCCGGCGCCGTGCGCGACGACGCCTCGTCCATCCAGATCGCCCCCGGCCCGGAACTCGGCGACCAGGTGATCGAGATCAAGGGCGTCTCCAAGCGGTTCGGCGACAAGCCGCTCTTCAGCGACCTGGGCCTGCAAGTGCCCAAGGGCGCGATTGTCGGCATCGTCGGCCCCAACGGCACGGGCAAGACGACGCTGCTCAAGCTGATCCTCGGCCAGGAGAAGCCGGACGCCGGCGAGATCAAGGTCGGCCCGACGGTGAAGTTCGCGTACGTCGAGCAGGACGGCCTGCTCGAGGGCGAGCACGACGTGCTGATGGAGATCAGCGGCGGCGCGTCGGAGATCGTCCTGGGCAAGCAGCGGGTGCCCGCGCGCGTGTATGCCTCGCGCTTCGGCTTCAAGGGGCAGGACCAGGGCAAGCTGGTCCGCCAGCTTTCCGGCGGCGAGCGCAACCGCTGCCGTCTGGCCAAAGTGCTCAAGGTCGGCGGCAACGTGCTGCTCCTGGACGAGCCGACGAACGACCTCGACGTCAACACGCTGCGGATGCTGGAGGAGGCGATCCAGAACTACGCCGGCTCCGCGCTGGTCATCAGCCACGACCGGTTCTTCCTCGACCGCATCAGCACGCACACGCTCGCGTTCGAGGGCGACGGCGTCGTGCGGTTCTTCCCCGGCCCCTACCAGCAATACGAATCCTGGCGCCGGAAGGAGTTCGGCAAGGGCCTGTTCGAGAACCGGAGAAACCGGTACCGGAAAATCGTCAAGTAGGCGCGCGAGCGCCGGCCCTCATCGGTACACAACGAAGAAGATCCGATGGAACGGATAAAGCACCTTGCCGTCGCTCTGCAAGGGATAGCGCCGCCGGCATTTCCGCAGCACGTCCCGCTCGAACTGCGTCCGGGCGCAATCATCCGGCAGCACCTTCAGATACGGCCTCATGCCTGAGCCTTTGTACCACTCGATCAACTCCTGATGGGACGCCAGTACGTGGTAATACGTCGTCTCCCACAGGTCAACGCGGCCGAACGCATTGACGAGGCCGTAAATTTCCTGCGCAGTGCTGTAGTACATCCGCGCGTCGGCGGAGGCCGTGTGCTTCGCCCATTTTGCGGAACCGGCCACGGAAAGCACCGCCTTGCGCAGAGGAGATTCACGGTCGTCCGGCACCTGGACCGCCAGGCAACCGCCGGGCGCGACGGCGCTCATGAGGCGCGGCAAGAGCTTCTCGTAATTCTGAATCCATTGCAGCGCCGCATTGGAGAAGACCACGTCGTACTGGGGCTGGCCGGCGAGCGCTGCGGCGTCGGCCAGCAGCCATTCCCCTTCTGGAAAATCGCGCCGCGCCTGGGCGATCATCTCGGCCGAGTTGTCCAGCCCCACGATACGCGCGTTGGGCCAGCGCTTGCGAAGGACGCGCGTGCTGTTACCCGGGCCGCAGCCGATGTCAATGACCTTCTCTGGCGAGGCCAGATTGATCCTCGACATCAGGTCGGCCACCGGCTGAGTCCTTTCGCCGGCGAATTTCAGGTACTGCGCCGGATCCCACGCCGCCATGCGCGTCTTCCTCCCCGCGAAGAGCAAACCTGCACCGCGTCCGGCTTCAGGCTCGACTGCACAGCTTTGTATACCGCCGGCCCGGCACTGTCAACAGTCCACCCGCCGCTCGCTTCCCAGCGTTCGCCGGAACGGACCAGCGGGTGGCCTCGGTTGACCAATCACCGCACCGGCTGGTAACATAGATAAAGTAATGCCGAGTGTCCGTTTCCGAACGTTCGCTTCCCGACCTTGACCCAGGCTGATGGCTGAACAGGACTATTACGAGATTCTGGGCGTGCCGCGCGACGCGTCGGCGGATGACCTGAAGAAGGCGTTCCGCAAGGCGGCGCTGAAGCACCATCCGGACCGCAATCCGGGCGACAAGGAGGCCGAGGGCAAGTTCAAGCAGGCGGCCGAGGCGTACGAGATCCTCAGCGACCCGGAGCAGCGCGCACGGTACGACCGGTTCGGCCGCCAGGGCGTGACGTCGCACCCCGGCCAGCAGTACACCGGCGTGGACGATATCCTCAGCCACTTCGCCGACCTGTTCGGGGGCGCTTTTTTCGAGGAGATGTTCGGCGGCCGGCGCGGGCCGCGCCCGGGCACGCACCGGCGCATCCAGATGGAGCTGACGTTCGAAGAGGCCGCGCGCGGCGTCGAGCAGACGATCGAGATCACCCGCAACGAGCTCTGCGGCGAGTGCGGCGGCACCGGGGCCAAGCGCGGGAGCGGGCCGACTGTCTGCCCGTATTGCCACGGCCACGGCGAGGTGCAGCACCGGCGCGGGTTCTTCATGATGACGGCCCCGTGCGCGAATTGCCGCGGCACCGGGCAAGTGGTGCGCGATCCGTGCCCCGCCTGCCGCGGAAACGGGCGACAACCGACGCGGGTGAAGATCCCGCTGCAGATTCCGGCCGGCGTCGCCGACGGCGAGCGGATCGCCTATCGCGGCGGCGGCGATCCGGGCGACGATGGCAGCCATCGCGGCGACCTGTACTGCGATATCCGCGTGAAGCCGCACGAGATTTTTTCGCGCGACGGCGACGACGTGATCTGCGAAGTGCCGATCAGCTTCTCGCAGGCGGCGCTGGGCACGACGATCGAGGTGCCGTCGCTCGATGGCCCGCAGACGCTTCACATCCCGCACGGCACGCAGAGCGGGAGGAGCTTCCGCCTGCACGGCCTCGGCTTCCCGAGCCACAGCGGCCGGACGCGCGGCGGCGAGGAGGTGCGCGTGGTGATCGAGGTCCCGCGTTCGCTCAGCCGCGAGCAGGAGGAGTTGCTCAAACGTTTCGCCGAGACGGAGAATTCCAACATCACGCCGAAGCGGAAGTCGTTCTTCGACAAGGCGAGGAAATATCTCGAAGGGCTGACGGGGAAAGCATAGAATAGAGTCTGTTGACTGTTTCGAGGCAAGCAAGCCATGGACGAAGATCCGAAAGTCTTTCAGCCTGCGCCCGAGGAACCGGAACCGCCGGCGGCGCCCGCGGCGCCGACCGCTGAAGAACTGGCCGAACTGCGGCGGAAGGCGGCCGAGCACGACCAGTTGATGGACCGGCTCAAGCGCGTCACGGCCGAGTATCTTAACTCGCAGAAGCGCCTGGAGCGCCGCGCTGACGAGCGGGTGGCGTACGCCATCGAGTCCTTCGCGCGCGAGCTGCTGCTGGTGGCGGACGACCTGTGGCGCGCGATCAAGGCCGCGCGCGAACATCAGCCGGACGGGACTGTGGCGGCCGGACTGGAACTCGTCGAGAAGCACCTGGACATGGTCCTCGCGCGCCACGGCATTCTGCCGATCGAGACGAAGGTCGGCGAGCCGTTCGACAGCAACGGGCACGAGGCGATCTCCGTCGTTCAGACGGACCAGATGGAGCCCGGCCGCGTGGTCGAGGAATTGCAGCGCGGGTTCCGCCTGCACGGCCGAGTGCTGCGGCCGGCGCGGGTCAGCGTCAGCGCGGCCAAAGGATAACGCGTTTCCGCTTTTCTCCAACGGAGGAGGATTCAATGCCGACGTACGAGTACGAATGCGACGCGTGCGGTCACCGGTTCGAGGATTTCCAGCAGATGAGCGACGCGCCGCTGAAGAGCTGCCCGAAATGCCGCAAGCGCAAGCTCCGCCGACTGATCGGCTCCGGCGGCGCGCTGATTTTCAAGGGCACCGGCTTCTACCAGACCGACTATCGCTCGAAGCAATACAGCGCCGACAAGTCCAAGGCCGAAGCGAGCGCGGCGCCCGCGGCGTGCGACACGAAGAAATGCGACTCGTGCCCGAAGAACGCAGCCTCGAAGAGCAAGGAATGACGGACGGTACCCTTCGGCAGTAAAAAATGCCCGTAATCGCCTGCCGCCAATGTCGCAAGGCTCTTCAGTACCGCAAGATCTCCGATCTGCCGTACTTTCCCTTCTGCAGCGAGCGCTGCAAGCTGCTGGACCTCGGAGGCTGGCTCGACGAAAAGCACCGGATCCCCGGCGAGCCGCCTCCGGACGAGAAGAAGAAAGATTAGTGTTTAGTTGCGTAAATTGGCGTACCAATTTACGCAACTAAACACGGTCCAACGGAACGCATAACCCGACATAACGACGCGGTTCATCGCGGTCATGCTTACTTGCGGAAATAGGGCGCCTATTTCCACAAGTAAGCACTAGGCAGGATCACGGGATAAGCGGAGTGGCGGCCTCGCAATTCCGCATCCTCCTGGGCCCGGAATCCCGTTCCGGCGGCGCAGGCAACCCGCTTGACATCTCACGCCCTGGGCCACTATACTCCGGCAGATGGATAGGGACTCCTTTCGGGCTGGTCCTTTCCGGAGGCAATCGCCATGAGAAAACACAGACAGAACTGGCTCGACATCTTCAGCGGCTTCCGCGTTGCGCTCGACGCGCGCAAGATCATCCTGGGGACTCTGGGCGTGTACGCCACCATCTTCGTCGTGCTCGGCTTCCTCGCCGCGGCCAGCCACTGGTGGCCCGGCGCGCAAGGGCTCATGGTCGGCCTGCTGGCGAATCCCTTCACCACCGTCTGCAATATCCTCCGCAATCTGCCGGGGCACTGCTGCGCGAACGTCCACGCCCTGCACGATCCGGCCACGCGCTGCATGGCCTTCCAGAAACTGGCCTTCCTCGCGGCCGGCGGCATCGTGCTGCTCTTCATCTGGTCGTTCTTCGGCGGGGCCATCGCGCGCATCGCCGCGCTCGATTTCGCACGCGACGAGCGCCCGCAGATCGGCCAGGCCACCGCCTTCAGCGCCGGCAAATTCGGCTCCTTTTTCTGGTCGCCCATCGTGCCGCTGATCTTCGTCGTCGTGCTCCTGCTGTGCAACATGCTCCTCGGGGTCGTCGGCCGCATTCCCGGCGCCGGGCCGATCGTCCTGGGCCTCTTCTATGCGTTGGCCGCCGTGAGCGCGTTCCTCGTCATCCTGCTGCTGATCGGAACGTGCTTCGGCAGCCTCTTCATGTGGCCGACCATCGCCATGGAAGGCACCGACGCGTTCGACGCGATCAGCCGCGCATTCAACTATCTCTACGCGCGCCCGTGGAAGACGATCTGGTGCGTCCTCGTCGCCGCCGTGTACGGCCTGGCCGTGCTGCTCTTCGTCGCCGCGTTCGCCGCCCTGCTGCTCTCCATCGCGGAGCAAACCGTCGCGGCGGGCATGGGATACCGGTTCGCGCGGATCGGCTTTTTCCTCCGCTACGGCGCGCCGGCGGACGGATCCACGGTCCCGCAACTGTGGGCGGCGATCTGGATCCGGGTCGTGCGCGTCACGATCGTCGGCCTGGTGCTCGGCTTCTGGGCCAGCTATAAGATCAGCGCGATGACGATCATCTACAGCGTCCTCCGCCGCGACGTGGACGGCACGGACATGAGCGAGGTCTTCCTGCCCGAGCCGGAAGAAGAGACGCCCGCGGAACCGCCGGCCGCCGAACCGCCCGCCGAGACGGGCAAGCCCGGAGATGCGGGCAAGCCCGGAGACGCGGGCAAGCCGGCCGAGCCGAAGCCCGACACCGCCGCCGGCGAGCAACCGAAGTCTGAATGATGAATGACGACGGCCGAACTCCTTCATCCGTCGTCGCTCGCGCTTCTGACTGATTCCCGAGGAAACCTTGCCGCGCCGCGACATCACTCTTCCCACCAGCCTGGGCCCCATCGCCCGCGGCGACGGCTCGATCCCGTCGGTCGTCATCGTCGGCCGGCCGAACGTCGGCAAATCGTCGCTCCTGAACTGCCTGGCCCGGCAGCGCATCGCCATCGTGGACCCGACCGCCGGCGTCACCCGCGACCGGATCAGCGCCGTCATCGAGCACAATGAGCGCCTGTTCGAGCTCTGGGACACCGGCGGCATCGGCACCCCGGACGACCTGGCCGCGGAAGTCGAGTCGCAGATTGACAGCGCGCTCGAGCGCGCCGACGTGGTGCTCTTCCTGGTGGACGCCCAGCAGGGGATGATGCCGCTCGACGAGGAGATCGGCGCGCGCCTGCGCAAGCTGCGGCGCCCGGTGATGCTCGTGGCGAACAAGGTCGAGCACCCGAAACACGAGGCGGCCGCGGCGGAGTTCTACACGCTGGGCTTCGGCGCGCCGATCTTCATCAGCGCGCTCAACGGGACCGGCCGGAGCGACCTGCTCACCGAGCTCACGAACCGGCTGCCGGAGACCCACGCGCGGCCGTCGGAGCCGGTGTTGAAACTCGCCGTCGTGGGCCGGCAGAACGTCGGCAAATCCACGCTCGTCAACACGCTCGTCGGCGAGCAGCGCGTGATCGTCAGCGAAATCCCCGGCACGACGCGCGATGCGGTGGACGTGCGCTTCGAGCACCACGGCCAAACCTTCGTCGCCGTGGACACCGCGGGGCTGAAGCGCCACAGCAAGGGCGGCAACTCGATCGAGTTCTACGGCCTCGTCCGCGCGTACCGCGCCATCCGCCGGTGCAACGTGGCGCTGCTGATGATTGACGCGAGCTCGGATATCTCGCGCGTGGACAAGCGCCTCGCCACGGCGATCGAGGAGAGCTTCAAGCCGTGCGTCATCACGGTCAACAAGTGGGACCGCGTCGCGGGCAAGTTCACCACCGAGGAGTACGTCCGGTATCTCGGCGCGCATCTGACCGGGCTGTCGTTCGCGCCGATCAGCTTCATTTCGGCGAAGGAGAACACGAACATCGAGCGCACGCTCGACCTGGCGCAGGCGCTGTTCAAACAGGCCGGGCAGCAGGTCGGCACGCCGGAGGTGAACGACGTCCTGCATCGAGCCGCGGAAGCGAAGGCGCCCGAAGGCAGCCACGGGAAGCACCCGCGGCTTTTCTACGGCACGCAGATCGCCGTCGCCCCGCCGACGTTCCTGATCTTCGCCAGCCACCCGCAGCTCATCAGCGCGCAGTACACCCGATACCTGGCCAACGACTTCCGCCGGCGCCTGCCGTTCCCCGAAGTCCCGATCCGAATCGTCTACCGCGCCAGGACGCGCAAAGCGGAATCGGCCGACGAAGCTTCGTGAGATGGGCCCGGCGCGTGCGCCTTGACTCGCATGCCGCCCCGGCTTATATTCGACCGGACACGGCCGCCCGCCGCGCGTTCCCCGGCTGATATTGGAACGGCGATGGAGAAGATCGGCAAATACGTCATCGAGTCCAAACTCGGTCAAGGCGGGATGGGCATCGTCTACAAGTGCCTCGATCCCGAGACCGGCCGCCACACCGCCGTGAAGGTTCTCCCGCAGCAGATGACCGCCTCGCCGAGCTTCCTGCAGCGGTTCAAGCGCGAGGTGCTCACGCTCCAGCGGCTCGACCACCCGAACATCGTGCGCATCTACGACGACGGCGAGTGGGAAGGCGCCTATTACTACGCGATGGAGTACGTCGAGGGCGTCGGGCTGGATTCCATCCTCGCCGACAAGGAGCGGATGCCTCCGCTCGAGGCGCTGCACATCATCCGCGCCTGCGCCGCGGCGCTCCAGCACAGCCACGCGCGCGCCGTGATCCACCGCGACATCAAGCCGGCCAACATCATGATCGCCTCCGACGGCAGCGTGAAACTGATGGACTTCGGCATCGCCAAGGTCCTCGACGCCACGCGCATGACCGAGACGCTCAGCGTGCTCGGCACGGTCGAGTACATGTCGCCCGAGCAGTCGCAGGGCCGCTACGTGGACGCGCACAGCGACCTCTACTCGCTCGGCGTGGTGCTCTACCAGTGCCTCACCGCGCGCGTGCCGATCAGCGGGACGACGCCGACGGAAGTCATCATGAAGCTCCGCACGCACCAGATCGAGCCGCCGAGCGCGTGGACGCCGGGACTGCCGAAGAGCCTCGACGCGCTGGTGATGCACCTGCTCGAGCGCGATACGTCGAAGCGGCTCGCCTCAGCGGCGGAACTCATCCGCGAGATCGAACGCGTCGAGCACCACATCAAGGCCGGCGCCATCGGCCATGGGCCGATCGCTTCGGCCGACCGCCTGCCGCTCACCGGGCAGACCGCGACGCCGCTCTGGCGGAATCCGTGGGCGATCGGGTTCCTGGCGCTCGCGGCGGGCATCGTACTCTGGATTGCGTTGCGTCCGGCCCCGCCTCCACCGGTTGCCGTGGCGGCGCCGGAGCAGGAGCATCGCCCGCCGGCGGTGATCATGGCCTGGGCCAGAAAGGCGCAGGTGGACAAGAGGTACGATTATGCCGAGGACCTGTGCCATCTGCTCATGAAGTATTGGCACGGAACGAAGGAGGCGCAGCGGGCGCAGGAGCTGCTCAAGACAATCCAGGAGGCCCGCGCCGTGCAAGCCGCGCCGCCGAATGCGCCGAACCCGGCTCCGGCGAAACAGTCCCGCGCGCCATGACGCCGCCTCGAGTGTTTAGTTGCGTAAATTGGCGTACCAATTTACGCAACTAAACACGGTCCAACGGAACGTATAACTCGGTATAGCGACGCGGCTTATTGCGGTCATGCTTCCATGCGGAAATAGGACGCCTATTTCCGCATGGAAGCACTAGCGAGACTCGTATTGACAGAGAGGGAGCCGCGCAGTAAACTCCCTGCGTCGGGGCGTAATCCAATGCCGCTTTCACATTGAACCAGGACAAAAAGGAGAAACCGTTGGCCAAGATCGCATTCATCGGCGCAGGCAGCTACGGGTTCACCCGCGGGCTCGTGAAGGACGTCTTGACATTTCCGGCGCTGCGTGGCTCGACGCTGGCGCTGATGGACATCAACGACCAGCGGCTCGATTTCGCGCGCCGCTCCGTGGAGCGCATCGTCCGCGAGGGCAACTACCCGGCGACCATCCTCGCGACCAAGGACCGCAAGGAGGCGCTCAAAGGCGCCGACGCCGTCCTGTGCACCATCCTCTCCGCGCCGGTCAATATCTGGCGGCATGACATCGAAATCCCCAAGCGGTTCGGCGTCGACATCAATGTCGGCGACACGCGCGGGCCCGCCGGCATCTTCCGCGCGCTGCGCACGATCCCGGTGATGCTCGACATCTGCCGCGACATGGAACGCCTCTGCCCCAACGCGATCCTGCTCAACTACACAAACCCCATGGCGATGCTCTGCCGCGCGATGCAGCGCACCAGCCCGCTGCGCATCACCGGCCTCTGCCACAGCGTGCAGGGCACGGCCATGATGCTCGCGCACTGGATCGGCGCGCCGATGGACCAGGTCACCTACACCTGCGCCGGGATCAATCACCAGGCGTGGTACGTCCGCTACGACTGGAACCGCAAGGACGCGATCCCGCTCATCCGCAAGGCCATCCTGGGCAGCCGCAAAATCTACAACGAGGAGCAGGTCCGCAACGAGATGTTCCTGAACCTGGGCTACTACGTCACCGAATCGAGCGGGCACAACTCCGAATACAGTTGGTGGTTCCGCAAGCGGCCGGACCTGATCCGCAAGTACTGCACCACCGGGACGGGCTGGAATCCCGGCGTCTACGGTTACATCATGAAGGACTACTTGCAGCGCGAGAAGACCTGGCACCGCGATGCCGAGGAGTGGATCGCGAACCCGGCGCCGCTGAACCTGAAGCGCGGCCACGAGTACGCCGCCTCCATCATCAACGCCTACCTCGGCGGCGGGCCGTTCCTGTTCAACGGCAACGTGCCGAACGCCGGCCTCGTCACGAACCTGCCGCAGGACGCGTGCGTCGAGGTGCCCGTCTACGCGGACCGGAACGGGTTCAATCCCGTCCACGTTGGCGCCCTGCCGCCGCAACTGGCCGCGCTCAACAACGTCAGCATCGCGTCCGAGGAGATGACGGTCGAGGCGGCGCTCACCGGCAACCGCGAAATGGTTTTCCATGCCATCGCCTACGACCCGCTCACCGCCGCCGTCCTCTCCCTGGCGGAGATCCGGAAGATGGTGGACGCCATGTTCAAGAAGAACAGAGCGTACCTGCCGCAGTTCAAACGTTGAAGACGCGCCCGGTGTCAGACCAAGACCATGACGCTCCTGCCGGCATTCTGATCATCCGGCTCGGCTCGCTCGGCGACGTGGCCAACACGCTGCCGGCGGTGCAGGCGCTCAAGGAGAGCCTGCCGGACGAGCGCTTCGGGTGGCTGGTCGAGGAGCCGTCGGCGGAACTCGTGCGGCTCGCCGGCGTGGCGCAGCGGATCATCCTCTTTCCGCGCCGGCGGCTCGGCGAGCTGCTGCGCAGGCCGTGGCGCTGGCCGGCGCTGTGGTCGGAGATTCTGCGGCTCCGGCGGGAAATCCGCTCGCAGGGCTGCCTCTGCTCGCTGGACTTCCAGGGGAACCTCAAGAGCGGATTCCTCGTCATGCTCTCCGGCGCGCGGGACCGGATCGGTTTCGCGCGCGGCCACTGCCGCGAGATGAACTGGCTCTTCAACAATATCCTGGCGTTGCCGGCCTCGGCCAGGCTGCTGCGCGCGGAGAAGGCGGCGGCGCTGGCGCAGGCGGTGGATCCCGGGCTGAAGCTGCGGCCGGTCAGCCTCGCCGAGGACGAGCGGAACGTCGAGCGCGTCGCGCAGTTCCTGCAGAATTTCCCGGGCGATGGGCCGCTGGCGGTGTTGCATCCGGGCACGAGCGTGTTCGGCCGGTTCAAGCGCTGGCCCGCCGCGCGGTTCGGCGAGACGGCCGCGCGCCTGCGGCGCGACGTCGGCGCGCGCTGCGTGGTGACGTATGGGCCCGGCGAGCAGGAACTCGCCGCGGAAGTCGTCGCCGCCTCGTCCGGCGCGGCGCGCCTGCCGCCGAAGCTCAGCCTGGGCGAACTCATCGAGCTCCTGCGGCGCGCATCGGTGGTGATCGGCGCGGACACCGGCCCGCTGCACGTGGCCGCGCTGCTGCAGCGCCCGGTCGTCGCGATGCTCGGCCCGAAGGACCCCGCCGTCTACGCGCCCTACGGCACGCGCTCCGAAATCGTCCGCGCCGACCTGCCATGCAGCCCGTGCACGAAACGCCAATGCGACCACGTGCGGTGCATGGAGTGCATTTCGGCGGAGGACGTCGCGGCGGCGGCGGAGCGGCTGTTGAAACATGGGGATTGATCCGGCCGCGGCGCCGGCTCAAGACTTCTCGGCGGGCCCCTCGTCAATGTCCAGCGTCAGCGCGACTTCCGTGCAGTTGGGGAACTGCGGGCAGTTCGCGCAATCCACCCAGATCTTGTGCGGGAACTTGTCCTTGCCGATGCGGCGGAACCCGAGCCGCTGGAAGAAATCGGGCTGATAGGTGAGGACGAAGAGCGTTTTCACCCCGAGCACCTTCGCCTCGGCGATGCAGGCGCTGACGAGCGTGGTGCCGATGCCCAACCGCCACGCGCCTTCCGCGACGGCGACGGAGCGGATCTCGGCCAGGTCGCTCCAAAGATGCAGCGCGCCGCAGCCGACGATCTGGCCGTCGCGCTCGCAGATCACGAAATCGCGCAGGTTCTCGGCGACCTGGCTGACGGTGCGCGGGAGAAGGAACTTCCGTTCCGCATAGTGCTGGATCAGCTTCTGGATACCGGGCGCGTCCTGGAGCGTCGGTTTTCGGATGAGGTTCTCAGCCATCGGGCCCTGCGCCGGTCACGGAGGCGTGACGGTCATGATCTGCCGCGCCTCGTCGGGATAATTCGCGACGAAGAGCAGCTCGTGCTGCGTCAGCGGCTTCTGAGTGTGGACGTTGGCATAGCGCACCAGTTCGAGAACGCGCGTTGCCTCGGCCTCGTTCTTGAACTCGACCTTCAGCTTGCCGTACACGTTGCGGAATCCCTTGATGCCGCTGTATTCGCCGACGGTGATCAGCCGGCCGGTCTCGACGGTCTCCGGCTCGCCGCGGCCGAGTTCCTCGTAATCGTAGAGCTCGTAGTTGCGGCTGTCCTTCAGCGCGCCGTCGGCGTGGATGCCCGACTCGTGGGCGAACGCGTTCCGGCCCACCCCGGGCTGGTTCTGCGGCAGCGGCTGGCCGAACGCGCAGCTCGCCCACCAGCCGAACCGCCGGGCCCAGGACAGGTCGAGCGGATCCCCGACCTTGACCTGACCCGCCACCCCG
>JBKQWE010000094.1:0-5745 GCA_052139675.1 Candidatus Brocadiia bacterium | reverse complement strand
TCCGCAGCGTGCCGCCGCGAGGCACGATTGTGCGGTGCTACGTGAAGACGCCGAAGCTCGAGACAATCTGATCAACGGCTATTTGACAATGGACGGCGAATGGCTAGAATGTGTCCGGCGGAACTGCGCGGCCGGCTGGCGCTTGAGCCGGGATGGTTGTCCAGCGCAGACGGTTCGGGGGCCCTCCACGCCAGCGAACAATGAGGCGCGAGAACATGCCGGCGAAGAGCATCGGCGGCAAGAAGGCGAAGAAGCAGGTCTTCCTCGTGGACGATCATCCGCTCGTCCGGCAGGCGCTCTCGGAGTTGATCAACCAGGAAGGGGACATGGCCGTCTGCGGCGAGGCGGAAGGCGCGCCCGCGGCGCTGCGCTCCATCGCCGCCCTGAAGCCCGATGTCGCCGTCGTGGACCTCACGCTCAAGGAAGGCAGCGGGCTCGACCTGGTCAAGGACCTCAAGTTGCGCCAGCCGAACCTGCCCGTGCTGGTGCTCTCGATGCACGATGAATCCACCTACGCCGAACGCCTGCTGCGCTCCGGCGCGCGCGGCTACGTGATGAAGGACGAGGCCTCCGACAAGGTCGTCATCGCCCTGCGGCGCGTGCTCGGCGGCGAGGTGTACCTGAGCGACAAGATGTCCGCGCGAATCCTGCACAAGCTCGTCGGCGGCGCGCCGGCGGCGGCCTCGCCGGTGGACCTGCTGAGCGACCGCGAGCTGCAGGTGTTCGAGCTCATCGGCCAGGGCGTCGGCACGCGGCGGATCGCGGAGAAACTTCACCTGAGCGTCAAGACGGTCGAGACCTACCGCGAGCACATCAAGCTCAAGCTCAAGCTCGAAAACGCCACCGACCTGCTCCAGCACGCCATCCAGTGGGCGCAGTCCAAGTAAACGTATCGGGGTTTTCCCGGTATTCCGCGCCGACCTTTCCACCATCGCATCTTGCGGCCGTGCCCCGATTGTTTGCCCCTCGCATTCCGTGTTTAATGCGCGAAGGTGAAATTGATCGAGCGGGCGAACGACGCCGGCGGATCAGTAGTGATAAGTCACCGGGGACGGCTTTTGGGGGGAGGCGAACATCATGGCGACGTGCCAGTCGGCCAAGACGGTCAGACGGGCGATTCGCAGACGGCGGCGGTTCACCGAGGCTGAGAAGCGGCTCATCAGCCGCGGCAGGAAGTTGCTCAACCAGATCGAGCTGCAGCGCTGGCTCGCGACGCGGTGCAGCGAGGAGCTGGGCGATGAGGCCGATACGGCGCGGGAGGTGGCCGAAACCGAGCTGGCCCTCTCCGTGGCCGAGATCCGCTCGAGCGAAGTGGCCGATATCGAGGATGCGCTCCGCAGGATCGTGGACGGCACGTACGGCGTCTGCGACGTGTGCGGAGAGCCGATTCCGGCCGCGCGCCTGAAGGCGGCGCCTTCCGCGCGGCTCTGCGTGTCCTGCCAGAAAAAGTCCGAGGGCGAGTCGGCCAGCCCTGAAGATTCGGAACTCTGGGGTCGCATCGAGAAGGGCCCGGCGGAGGAATGCGTCGCCAGCCAGCTTCTGCGGGCTTTGAGAGAAAGCGGTGCGTAGGCCGCGCGTTGAGGGGCTTTTGGAGAGCGCACTCTTGAGAGATCGAGTCCGGGAGGGCGCGGAGCTGCCGGGGGATGCGGTCGGACGGGAATGCGAACAGGCAGGGCGGGGGCGCCTGGCCGTTCGCAGGTGCCCGCAGAAGTGACGGACCGCGCAGAGCGCTCGGTTGCAACGGATGGCGTGGTTGAAAGGGGCGCGGCCTTCCCATCCGATGCGGGCTCCGCCGGGACGTTGCTTTCGTCATGCGGACATCCATAGAGCGCGGCGGGGAACGCAGGAATGCGCGCGAGCGGCAGCGGGGGTGGGCCGCTCGCGCGCGAGGATGTGTCTTTTCAAACAGGGGTCGAGGAATGAGCGAGATGGACGTGATTCGAGCGTTCCTCGCCGGGGGAGAACTGAGCGAGGCCGCCCTGCGCACGGACGGAGCGCAACTCTTTTCCTGCGGACGCCTGATTGCCGAGAAGCGCGAGGGAAAACTCCACGTTATGGAGAATGCCGAGGGGCCGCTGGACCAGGCGCACCGGACGCTGCTCCTGGACTTCGTGTCATGGCGCGAGCAGCGAGCCAAAGTCCTGCGGATGCTGCTGAGCGCAAAGGAAACGCCGGCGCTGGTGCGTGCACACGGAGTACGGGCGCCCCGTGCGCGTTCGCAGCCAGGCCGGTGAAGGGGAGAAGTATGAAGACCATTGTGGATGCCGACATCTGCACCGGCTGCGGCGAGTGTGTGGATATCTGCCCTGAAGTTTTCGAACTGGTGGACGCGATCTCCCGGGTGAAAGTGGATGTCGTGCCCGCGGCCGAGGAAGAGACGTGCCGCGCGGCCGCGGATGCCTGTCCGGTCGAGGCAATCACCATCCAGGGCTGATCCCTGCCGAAATCAAGCGCGGATTCCCGCTCAGCGGCCTATCGTGAGCACGCCAGCAGCAGCGCGATCGCCACAAGCAAGACCAGGCTGATCACGAACGACAGGGGCTTGTGCCACCACCAGCGGCCCGGCCGCCTGGCAAAGACGAACGATACGCCCACGTGCAGCCCGACCGCGGAGTTCGCCAGGAACAGCACTGCCGTCGCCCCCGCTCGCGACCATTCCCGCGTCAGCCCCGGCCAGAGCACCACCAGGAAAATCAGCAGGCCGAACGTCAGGTCGTTGATCATCCATTTCGTCAGCTCGCGGTACTCGCTCCCCGCGACCAGGTGAAGCGAGGTCAGCCAGAGCGCGCTCGCCCAGAGCGTCAGAACGATCAGCCCGCACGCCAGGCCGTCGCTCGCGTTCGGCGTCCGCGCAATCGCAGCCGCCCAGGCCAGCAACCCGGCCTGAGCCACCAGCGCGAATGAATGCAGCACCAGCCCGCTGATCGTGCGCTCCTGCCAGCGGACCGACGTCACGTAGACCGCGTCCAGCAGCTTGGTCCGGATGACCAGCCGCGTGGCGAAGAGGAGCATCGCCAGGCCGAGCATGAAGCGCTCGAGCGGCGTCAGAAAGCCGATCTCGACCGGCCGCGGCACGGAGAGCTGGTGAAGCGCGACGGGAATCCCGCGGATCGCGTCGCGGAACCAGGGGATGGCCGTGTGCAGGTCGCCCGGCGCGCCGACGAGGATCGAGGCGAAGCACGCCTCGAAGACTTTGATCACCGCGAGCGCGAGGACCACGATCACGGCGCGCCGCAGCCAGCCGGCGACTCGCGCGCGCATGCGGTGTCCTTCGGCGGGCCTCGGCGCCGACCCGCGCGGAGCGGACGACGCTTGCCGGCCGTGCGACGGCGCCGGCGGGACCGCCGCGCCGGTCTCTGCGTCGGCCGGGACCTCGTCCTGGAGCCGGAACGCGCTGCCCGGCTCCGGCTTGGACGGCAGCGCCGGCGGGCGCCGCTGCGGCGGAGGCTCCTCGCGCGGCGTGCGGATGCCGCGGTCCGGGATCAGGATGCGGTTCCCGCACTCCGGGCACGTGGTGGACTTCCCCGCGTCGCGCGCGTAGGCCACAAGCTCCACACCGCAGGTCTGGCACGCGATGCGGATGTTCTGGGTCAGCGGTCTTCGGGGATTTTTGGGAGATATTTCCATACTTTTCACCCGCGCGATTCTAAAGGCGCGGGCGCGGAAAAGCAAGTGCGACCGGGAAACGGCGCTTCGGTGTCGGAGCTTTCATCATGAGTCCGCCTGGAGCGCCCGCAGCACGGCTTTGCAGTCTCCCGCGTGCGACGCCGTCCGCAGCGCGAGCAGGCGGCTCCCGTGCGGCACGGGCTGCTCGCCGGCCTCGCGGAAGAACGCGTTCTTCCGCGCCGCGTCGCAGCCGAACGCCGCCTCGGCCTGCGGGCTCAGATAGCCGAAGCCGCCGTGTCGCAGCAACAGCGAGTGGCCCCAGATGATGTGCGCGCCCTCGAGGAAAGCCGGCGCGTGCGGCTTCATCTCGGGGGCGTCGAAATGATCCACCAGCGGCTGCGTGGCGCTGTTCATCTCCGTGCCGACGCAGATGACCAGGTGGCGGTCGCGCGCCGCCGCGACGGCCGCGTTGAGCATCGGCAGCTTGAGCGCCTTCTCCGCCGGATCGCGCAGGTTCCAGTTGCGGTCCGGGATGAAATTGACGCCGACCTGCCCGGCGGAGGAATAGTAGTCCAGCAGCGACCCGGTATTCTGCTCGGCGGCCGAGAGGCCGTCGAGCCAGGTGGAGATCGGCATGGCGCCGCACGCGCGGATCATCTCGACGACTTCCGCCAGGGTGGGGAAATTCTTCGGGTCGGGCGGCGCGTAGCCGGGGCCGCCGTACTTCATCAGGCGCTTGCGGAGCGTGTCGCGGAAACGGACCGGATCGTCCATCAGCGCCTCGACTTCCGGCTCCGGCATCTGGATTTTTGCGGCCCAGAACTTCGCGCGGCGGGCGCGGTCGGGCATGGCCTTCTGCGCCTGGAGATCGTAGGCCAGCAGCAGGTGGCGCTCCGTCGCGTTGCCGGAGGCGGTCAGCGGCAGCACGTCGCGCGCGTAGTCCACCGCGACGTCGCCGAGGAAGCGGTTGACGTTCTCCATCACCGCGCGGTTCCGGACGACGGAGCAGTCCTTCAAGCGCTGCAGCGTGCGCGCGGCGGGCGAGCCGGCCGGCGGCGCCTGGACGAATCCCTGTCCCATGGAATAGGAGATGCCCGGCTCGTTCGGGGAATTGATCACGTCGCGGGCGAAATGCTGGATGTACACGCGCGTCTCGATGCCCATCGTGAGCTTCGAGCGGAGCGCGTCGCCGGCGGCGAGCGTCTCGTCGAGCCCGTCGAGCACGTCGAAATCCACCACGCCCGCCACAGCCAGCCCGCGCCGGTGCGCCTCCCAGGCGATGCGGCTGGGCGAAAAGCCGTGCGCGTTGTAGGAGTGGAAACTGTGGCAGTGCATGTTCACCCAGGGCCGCGGCGGCTCGGTGCGGAGGGCGCCGGCGTCCGCCAGCGCCTTGAGCTTGCGCAGCGCGCGCAGCCGCCCGCTGCGGTCGGGCTGATTGAGCGCCTCTTCCAGTTGCGTTGCGTTGTCCATCGGGCCGTCCTTTGTGAAAGCGCTCACTCCTCCGACTCCCATCGTTCAGGCCGCGCGCCGCCGGCGGCGTACTTGCGCAGCATTTTGACCAGCACCTGAAAATCACGCGCGAGCGGCGCTTCGACGCGGACGGGCGCCGCCGCGGTGACGGGGAAGAACGTCAGCGCGTTCGCATGCAGGGCCGGTCGCGCAAGGAGCGGCGTCTCTTCCTGGCCGCGCTTCGCGCGGTAGCCGCGCTTGAACGACGAGAGCAGCACAACGCTCCCGCCGCCGTAAACGCGGTCGGCCGCGATCGGATAGCCGATGTGCGCCAAGTGGATGCGGACCTGGTGCCGCCGGCCCGTCTGCGGCAGCGCGCGGACGAGCGTGAAGCCGCGGAACCTCTCGATGACCTCGTAGGGCGTGACCGCCGGCTTGCCGTAGCGCTCGTCCACGAACACGCGCTCAAGCTCGTGCTCCCGCGCCGCAACCGGTGCTTCGACCGATCCGGCGTCGGTGAGCAGCTCGCCGCAGAGGACGGCCAGGTACTCCTTCTTGATCGTGCGCTCCCTGAACTGGCGCGCGAGATGCAGTTCCGCCTCGCGCGACTTGACGAAGATCACCGCGCCGGTCGTGTCGCGGTCGAGCCGGTGCACCGCGCGCGGACGGTACGATTCGCGCTGCGCGATC
>JBKQWE010000093.1:0-17707 GCA_052139675.1 Candidatus Brocadiia bacterium | reverse complement strand
GTCGGCAGCAGGGCACGCGGGCGCGACTAGGTGAGGATCAGCAGCGCGGAGGCCGGCGGCTCCTCGAGCGTCTTCAGGAGCGCGTTGGCAGCCTCTTCGTTGAGCGCGTCGGCGTCGCGGAGGATCGCCACGCGGCGGTTGCCCTGGACGGGCATCAGGCTGAGCGTGTGGATGAGTTCGCGGATCTTGTCAATCTTGATGACGCGGCTGTCGCCTTCCGGTTCGAGGAGCAGGAAGTCCGGGTGCGAGTCATGGTCGAAGAGCCGGCAGTCCCGGCAGGCGCCGCAAGGGTGCGGGCCGTCGCCGCGGCAGAGCAGCGCCTGCGCGGCCTCCTGCGCGAGGAGCGTTTTGCCGACCCCGTCGGGGCCGGTGAACAGGTAGGCATGCCCGATCCGCTCCGGGGCGAACGCCGCCGCGAGCAGCAGCTTGGCCCGCTCCTGTCCGAGCACGTTGCCGAACGCCAGCGACGGCGGATCACACTTCTTCTTCGTCTTCCTCGACGGCTTCGTCCTCGTCTCTGCACTCCATGAGCGCGACCGGTTCCCCGACCCGGACGATCTCGTCCTCTTCCACAACCCGTTCGATCAGCACGCCGGCGCGCGGGGCGGGCACTTCGATCACGCCGGCCTCGCAGGCGACCTCCATCAGGATTTCGCCCTGCTCGATGGACTCGCCCTCTTCGAAATGCCACTCCACGACGGTGGCGTGGTCGCCGGCAAAGTTGCCCAGGTCCGGCAGCTCGACCTCGATGTTCATGTCACCCGTCCCCCAACGAAAAGCGGCCTGCGCCATGTTTCCGTGATTATGAAAAACAGTTCGCGTCCGCTTGTCAAGCATCTCCGGCGGAAATATTTGATGCGCCCATCGCGTCGGCGTGCCAGGAACTTCGGACAAACGGTCCGGAAGCGACGGCCGCGAAACCCATCGCGCGCGCCTGGACCTCGTAAAGCGCGAACTGTTCGGGCGTGACGAACTCGCGGACGGGCAGGTTCCGCGCCGACGGCTGGAGGTACTGGCCGATGGTGACCATCTCGCAGCGGGCCTCGCGCAGGTCGCCCAGGACGGTGAGGACTTCGCCGGGCGTCTCGCCGAGGCCGACCATCAGCCCGCTCTTGGTCCGCAGTTCCGGGTGGCGGTCCTTGACCTGCCGCAGCAGCGCCAGCGAGCGCCGGTAATCGGCCTGGGGCCGGACCTCGGAGTACAGCCGCGGCGCGGTCTCGACGTTGTGATTGTACACGTGCGGACGCGCGGAGGCGACGCGCTCGATGGCGGCGGCGTCTCCCTGGAAATCCGGCGTCAGCACCTCGACGCGGCAGGCCGGTTTTTCGGCGAGGGCCAGGATGGTCCGCCGGAAATGCTCCGCGCCGCCGTCGGGGAGATCGTCGCGCGTGACGGAGGTGACGACCACATAGGTGAGCGCGAGCGCCGCGGCGGCTTCGGCCACGCGCGCCGGCTCGGAGGGATCCGGCGGCGGGCACGCGCCGTGCGCCACGGCGCAGAAGCCGCAGTTGCGCGTGCAGGCGCTGCCGAGGATCATGAACGTGGCGGTCCCGCGCGCGAAGCACTCGCACTGGTTCGGACAGTGCGCGCTCTGGCAGACGGTGGCGAGCCGAAGCCGGCTCAGCAGTTCGCGCACGCGTTCGCCCGCGCCGCCGGCGGGAATGCGCTTCTTGATCCAGGGCGGAAATTTTGTCTTCTCCACGTCTTCCTCTCAACCGACGGCTTCCGCCGCGACTTACGAAACGGCCGGAAGGCGATTGAACGTCCGGCCTTCCTCGAATTGGAACTCCGCGCGGAAGTGCGCGATGAGCCGGCTCTCGACCTCGCGCCGGTCGGGCGCGCGGCCGAGGATTTTCTCCATCGAGGCGATCTCGACGCCGACGAGCCCGCACGGGTGAATCAGCTTGAAATGCTCCAGGTTCGGCGCGACGTTCAGCGCGAAACCGTGCCAACTGACCCAGTGCGTGATCGCCACGCCAATCGAAGCGATTTTCCCCGTCGGCGTCCAGACGCCGGTGAATCCCTCTTTGCGCTCCGCCTTGATGCCGTATTCCCAGAGCGCGGCGATCAGGAACGCCTCCAGCCTTCGCAGGTAGCGGTGGACGTCCTTGCCGTGGAACGCCAGCGGCAGGATCGGATAGCCGACGATCTGGCCGGGTCCGTGGTAAGTCACGTCGCCGCCGCGGTTGGTCTCGATCACGCGCACGCCGGCGCGCTCCAGTTCCGGCCGCGACGCGAGGATGTTCTTCTCCGTGCCGCTTCGGCCGATCGTGAGGACCGGCGGATGCTCGAGCAGAATGAGCGTGCCGGCGTCCTCGAGACTTTCCGCGTACTCGGCCATTACGCGCTTCTGGAGCGCGAGCGCGTCCTCGTACCCGACCGTGTCGAGCTGGTAAACCGTCAGCAGGCGCGGCATGTCGAACGCTCTCCCGGAATGGGGCGGCACGGCCGTCTCAGTTCAATGGTATGAGCGTCCGGCTTCGATGTCAAGGTTCGCGTCCACATCAGTATCGTAATCGTACTCGCAATCGTAATCTTACTCGGGGTGCGTCCGGGGACGGCGCGATTACGATTACGAGCGGAAGCGCGAGTTCATTTCCTCGCCCGCGGATGCGCCTTGTCGTACACCTGCTTGAGACGCTCGGCGGAGAGGTGGGTGTAGATCTGCGTCGAGCTGAGGCTGGCGTGCCCGAGGAGTTCCTGGACGGAGCGCAGGTCGGCGCCGCGGTCGAGCAGGTGCGTGGCGAAAGAATGGCGCAGCGTGTGCGGCGAGGCGCGCGCGCCGAGGTTCGCCTGGGCCAGGCGCTGCGCGAGCATGCGCGCGACGCTGCGGTCGGTCAGGCGCGTCCCGCGCAGGTTCAGGAACAGCGGCTCGCGGCACTGCGGCGCGCGGACCAGCGAAATGCCGCGCCGCGCCAGCCAGGCTTCGAGCGCCCTGAGCGCGTAGCTGCCGAGCGGGCAGACGCGCTCCTTGCGGCGCTTGCCCATCACGGTCACGACCTCGGCGGAGAAATCCACGTCGCTCACCTTGAGCGCGACCAGTTCGCCCACGCGCATGCCGCTGCTGTAGAGCGTCTCCAGGATCGCGCGGTCGCGCAGGTCCGCGGCGTCGTCGCCGGAGGCGGTCTGCAGGAGGCGCGCGACCTCCTCGACGCTCAGCACCCTCGGGAGCCGCTTCTCCTGTTTCAACGTGCGCAGGCCGAGCATCGGGTTGGTCTGCGCCTCGCCTTCGCGGCAGAGAAAGCCGTAGAACGAGCGCAGCGCGGCCAGCTTGCGCATGATCGTCCGCTTGCCGAGCCGCCGGCTGTGCAGGTGCGCCAGGAAACTCCGGAGTTGAACGCGCGTGACCGCCGTCAGCCCGCCGTCGCCGGGGCCGAGGAACGCGGTGAACTCCTCCAGGTCCTTGCGGTAGGCGCGGAGCGTGTGCGGCGAATAGTTCCGCTCCTGCTCCAGCCGCCGCAGAAACCGCCTCGGCAACGCGCCGATGTCCGCGGTCATAAGCACCTCCTCCGCGAGATTGACTCCAGTAAAGCGTGCGAGTACAGTGTTGTCAAATACGGCATTGCCGAATGCCGATTGCCGATTGCCGAATGATGACGGCGAAGTAAAAATGAACTGAGAATGGCTATAATGCGCGCGGCGGCGCGCTTAAAACGGGCGAAGCCCGATCCGCTTTCCCATTCGGCAATCGGCAATTCAAAGGAGTCTTGAGTGTTCCGAGTGAAATGCCCCGTCTGCGGCGGGATCCTGATGATTGACGAGCGCCTGCGCAAGGTGGTGGACCACATCGTGCCCGGCCAGCCGCAGCAGAAACCCGAGGAGAAGCTCGGCTCGATCCTGCACAGCATCGAGAAGTCCAAGTCGGAGCAGGAGGCGAAGCTCGCGGCGGCGAAGGAGCGCGAGTCGCAGCGCAAGGAGCGCATCGAGGAGCTTTTCAAAAAGGCGCAGGAGAAAGCCAAGGAAGCCGGCGACGACGGCAAGCCGCAAGGGCCGGTTTGGGATTGATCGGGCCCTCCGCCGGCCTCGTTGACAGAGGGTTTCAGCGGGCCTATAATCCGGGCGTGTTGAGGATCTGAATCGTCCTCGTCCTCGACGTCGTCCTCGTCCTCGGTCGTTCTGAACGCCAGTTCGAGGATGAATTCGAGGACGACGACGAGGACGAGAAACACGCCGAGGACGAGGACGAAAAAATGATGCGCACGCGTCTCATCATCCTCCTGGTGGCCCTGTGCCTGCTCGGCACGGCGACGGCGGAGCAGAAGCCGGCCGGCTCGCCGGCGCCCGCCGCGCCAGCCGCGCTCCCGTCCAAAGTCGCCGTCATCCCGATCACCGGCGACATTGATTACGGCCTCCAGAAATCCCTCGAACGCCGCCTGGACGCCGCGCTCGAACAGGGCGCCGGCGTCATCATTTTCGAGATGGATTCCTACGGCGGCGGGCTCGACCCCGGCGCGGAAATGGCCGACATGATCCTCGCCGCCGGCAGCAAGGTCCGCACCGTGGCCTATGTGGACAAGAAGGCGATCTCCGCCGACGCGCTCATCAGCCTGGCCTGCCAGCAGATCATCATGCGCCGCGGCACCACCATCGGCGACTGCGAGGCGATCATGATCACGCAGTCGCAGACGATGGAGGTGGCCCCCGAAAAGGTGCAGACCTTCGTCCGCGTGCTCATGCGCAAGTACTCCAAGGCCAACGGCTATCCCACCGCGCTCTGCGAGAAGATGGTGGACCCCGACATGGAGGTCTACCAGTGCAAGTTCACGAACGGCACGGTCCGCTACATCTCCGGCCAGGAATTGGCCGAGTTGAAGACCGACGAGAAGCTGGGGATGGAGACGAAGCTGATCGCCGGCAAGGGCAAGCTGCTGACCATGGATGACCAGGAGGCGCATGCCTACGGCATCTCGCGCGACAGCGTCTCCAGCCTCGACGACGCGGTCGCGCTCGTCGCGGCGCCCGGCGCGCAGCGGATCGTCTCCGAGGTGGATTGGTCCGAGGAGATGGTCCGCTTCCTCAACAGCGCCGCCGTCTCGAGCGTGCTGATGATCATCGGCACCATCGCCGTCTACATCTGTTTCAAGACGCCCGGCTTCGGCGCGCCCGAGGCCGTGGCGATCGTCTGCTTCGGCATCCTGTTCCTGAGCAAGTACATGGTCGGCCTCGCGACCGTGGCGGACATGATGCTGTTCGTCGCGGGGCTCGGCCTGATCGCCCTGGAGATCTTCGTCTGGCCGGGAGTCGGCGTCCTCGGCATCGGCGGGGCGATCTGCATCATCCTGTCGCTCGTGCTGGCGTTCCAGAACTTCACCATCCCGAAGCCGCAGAGCCCGGAGTACGACTGGCAGCTCACCGTCCTCGTCCACAACCTGATCTCCATCTTCGGCAGCCTGGTGACGGCGACGCTGCTGTTCATGATCATCGTGCGCTTCCTGCCGAAGACGCCGTTCCTGAACAAGCTCGTCCTGGCCACCCAGCAATCGCACGCCGGCGGCTACGTCGTCGTCAGCGCCGAGCAGCAGGGGCTGATCGGGATGACGGGCCGGTCCATGAGCATGCTGCGGCCGTCGGGCACCGCCGAGATCGGCGGCAAGACGTACCCGGTCATCACCGACGGCGAATTCATCGAGCCGGGCACCCCGATCGTCGTCGCCGAAGTCAGCGGCAATCGGATTGTCGTAAGAAAGAAGTGAGACCGATGAGTGATGAGCGATGAAGTGCTTCATCACTCCTCATTCACACTTCTGAGTTCCATAGAAGCAGGAGTACTCGAAAGTGGGCAGCGAACTGTGGGTCGTCCTGCTGTTTGCCCTGGGCCTGTCGCTGATCGTCGCCGAGATATTCCTCGTCGGCGTCGTGCTCGGGCTGATCGGGCTCACCTGCATGCTGGTCAGCATCTACTTCGGGTTCGAGAAAAGCGCGGGCCTCGGCTGGACGCTCGTCGTCATCGCCGCCGCGTCGGTCCCGGTGCTGGCCATCGTCTGGGTCAAAGTCATCAACCGCGTCCTGGCGATGAAGTTCACCCAGACCGGCTACACCGGCGCGCAGATGCAGTACAAGGACCTCGTCGGCCAGGAAGGCGTGGCGCTGACATCGCTTAGGCCGGCCGGCATGGCGCGGTTCGGCGAAAAGAAAGTGGACGTGGTTTCCGAAGGCGAAGTCATAGACCCCGACTCGCGCGTCCGCGTGGTCGAGGTCAAAGGAAACCGCGTCGTCGTGCGCGCGGTCAGGGGGTGAACGGTTTGGACGGGATAACAGGATCAACTGGTGAAGTTGGGAAGACGCCATACGGAACCTACAAGAACGGTTAAGTAAGTTGTCCACCGAACCGTATAAACTCTGCAGCGACATGTCAAGGTCGTAATGTTATGAATAGCGCGGTAGTCGTCAAGCGAATCGTTGAGTCAATTCATGCCTGCGAGAACGTTCTGGCTCAGCGCGCCGAAGTTCAAATGGAACAGAATAGCGAGCAACTGGCAGCCAATATTGACTGCCTGGCGAAGGCATTCTCAGGTTCTTGGCTTGGTTATCATTCGCGCATCTACTACGCGAACTTTCAACCGCCCGCGCCAGGTGACAACTTCAGCAGCGCTTGGGGATTCGCAAGGTATAGTTCTAACCCGAATTCTGAAAACTGGCATGAGTTTCAGGCAGATGCCATACGCCAAGTTGCTTTCAGTAACGTCGATCCAAAGTATTGGGAACGGTTGGAAACGATTTCCAATAGCGCCAGGGAAGTGTTTGACGATCACCGAGAGAAGATACGCACTATACTTGACATTTTGCTTGAGAACAAGAAGGTCGCTACTGTCGAACGGTTGCGGGAGGACATCGAGAAGATAAGCGGGAGAATTACAACGACGGCGTTTGTGCATAATATGGCTCCGAAGGGCCAGATCATGTCGCACGATATGGAGGCGATGACGCAAGGGATTCAGGTTCCCCCTCATGTACTTTTGCTTGCGGAGCACTTATCCTTTCTTAGCTCCTTCACCGCTCTTGAGCAGGTGGCCAAGGTAAGTCGATCTGTACTCCACTACATGGAGGTGCAGGACATGGTTGACGCTCACTCTGTGAGCCGCGCTGACAAGGTTTTCATCGGACACGGAGGAGCACCAGCTTGGCGCGAACTCAAGGACTTCCTGAGTGACCTTTTGCAATTGCCCTGGGAGGAATACAATAGGGAACCAACGGCAGGCGTTTCAAGGGTTGAACGACTACAGGAAATGCTCGAACATTCGGGTTTTGCCCTTCTAGTCATGACAGGCGAAGATGAGCATGCGGATCATACTGTTCACGCACGCGAAAATGTGATCCATGAAGCGGGGCTGTTTCAAGGGCGCTTGGGCTTCAAGAGAGCTATAATTGTCTTGGAGGAAGGCTGTTCTGAGTTTTCCAACGTCGCTGGGTTGGACCAGATTCGTTTCCCCAAAGGAAAGATCTCTGCCGTCTTTGAGGAAGTTCGGCGAGTCTTGGAGCGTGAGAAGATCATCTAAAACGGAGAAGGAGCGAAGGTTAGAGCATCAAGTAAACATCAGGCTTAACTATTATTGACTCGGTGCTTTGGACGTGATAGGCTCCGGCTTCAGAACATTTCAATATGGAAGGAGAGTAAGATGGGACTCGGATTGGGACTTTGGACGGTGGCGGACATCAGCTCGCCGGAGATTCTTTTGCTGGTGCTGCTGGGGCTGGCGTGCTTTATCCTGCTGATTTTTCTTTTTCAGTACGGCTGGATTTACATCCGCGCGGCGGTGTCGGGCGCGCACGTCAGGTTCGTGACGCTGATCGCCATGCGCCTGCGGCGCGTGGACGCCTCCGCGATCGTCTCGGCCCGCATCGCCGCGGTCAAGGCCGGCCTGACCATCTCGACCGATCAGCTCGAAACGCACTTCCTCGCCGGCGGCCACGTCCAGCGCGTCGTCACCTCGCTCATCGCCGCGAACAAGGCGGACATCGAGCTCTCGTTCGACCGCGCCTGCGCGATTGACCTGGCCGGACGCGACGTGCTCGAGGCGGTGCAGACCAGCGTCAACCCGAGGGTGATTGACTGCCCGAACGCGCAGTCGGGGCGCACGACGGTGGACGGCGTGGCGCTCGACGGCATCCA
This sequence comes from Candidatus Brocadiia bacterium, assembly GCA_052139675.1. Lineage (GTDB taxonomy): Bacteria > Planctomycetota > Brocadiia > CAIUPP01 > CAIUPP01 > JBEKCB01. Next base: position 9,597 of record JBKQWE010000093.1, on the reverse strand, counting down.
GGTGAAGGCGCGCGCCCGCGTGACGGTCCGCACCAATATCGCGCGGCTGGTCGGCGGCGCCGGCGAGCAGACGATCATCGCGCGCGTCGGCGAGGGCATCGTGGCGACCATCGGCTCGTCCCCGTCGCACAAGCGCGTGCTCGAACAGCCGGACATGATCTCGAAGACCGTGCTCGCGAAGGGGCTCGATGCCGGGACGGCGTTCGAGATTCTCTCGATTGACATCGCCGACGTGGAGATCGGCGTGAACATCGGCGCGAAGCTCCAGGCCGACCAGGCCGAGGCGGACAAGAACGTCGCGCAGGCCATGGCCGAGAAGCGCCGTGCGATGGCGGTGGCGCAGGAGCAGGAGATGAAGGCGCGCGTGCGCGAGAACGAGGCCGCCGTGGTGCTCGCCCAGGCCGAGGTGCCCAAGGCGATCGCGCAGGCGTTCCGCGAAGGCAAGCTGGGCGTGATGGATTACTACGGGTTCAGGAACATCCAGGCGGACACGGAGATGCGCCGGTCCATTTCCGGCAAGGCGCCGGGGACCGAGGCGGATTCGCACCAGGTCTGAGCGGCGAAATTCGGCCGCGAAGAGGCGCAGGAAGCACAAGAGAATAGCTGAGGAGAATTTTCCCCTCTGCGTCTCTTGCGCCTCTTTGCGGCAAACCTTTCGGAGGCGCGGATGCATCCGACGCGGATACTCGCCGATTTCGACAGCGGGATTATCCCGTTCATCATCATCGTTGTCGTGATCGCGATCAACTTGATCAAGCTGGTGATGCGCCGCTCCAAAGAGCAGGAGGAGGCGCGCCGGCAAGCGTCGGCGGAGCCGAAGCGCGCGCCCGAAACGGCAACCGCCGCGCCCACGACGGGAACCGCCGCGCCCAAACCCGCAAAGAGTGCTGCCGCGACCGAGGTGGACCGCTTTCTCGAAGAGCTGGCCCGGCAATCCGGCGTACCGGTTCCGCCGCGGCCGCCTACGCAGCGCCCGCCGGTTCAACAGAGCCCGCCCGTTCAGCAGCGGCCGCCTGTTCAGCAGCCTGCGCCTGCGCCGTCGCGTCCGCCCGCACCCTCGCGTCCGAGATCGCCCGGCGCCGCTCCGTCGCCCGCACCCGTCGCGTTCCATCACGCGGCGACCACGCGGCCGGTATCAACCGATGCGACGATGGCCGAGGCCATGGCGCTGCCGGTCGAGTCGGAGCCGGTCGCAGGGTTGCCGGCCATGGCGCACCTGAGCCCGCTGGCCCAGGCGGTAGTCCTGCGCGAAATCCTGGGCCCGTGCCGATGGTACAGGCCGTATCGGATTCGGGGCTGGTGAGAAGTCCCTCCTCGTACTCGTCCTCGTCGTCGTCCTCGGCTATTTAAAACGACAATTCGAGGACGACGAGGACGAGGACGATTGGTTAGGCCGTGGAGGCCCGCGCAGGGTCAGCTCTTCGGCTCGGCGTGCAGTTGCAGGAAGCCCATAATCGCGTCGCGCGTCAGCAGGCCGACCCATTGGCCGTCCTGCGCGACCGCCAGTTGACTGACGCCTTCGCCGCCCATTTGCTCCAGCGCGTTCCAGAGGTCGCAGTCCGGGCGGACCGCCTTCACCCGCTCGATAGGGACCATCGCGTCCACGGCGTGCATCCGGCTCCACTGTTCCGGCGCGATCGCCTTGACGCTCTGCCAGGTCACCAGCCCCAGCAGCCGCTCGCCCTCGACCACCGGCAGGCAGCGCAGCCCTTGCGCCAGGATATAGTTGTTGACCACCGCGTCCATCGGCAGGTCCGGCGCAATCTTCGGACAGTTGCGGTTGACGATCTCGCTGGCCGTGTGGCCGCCGAGGACGTGCTTGACGAGCATGTTGCTGTAGCTGCTCAGCGCGGCGTTGTTGAGGAACCAGCCGATGAGGATGAACCAGAGGCCGTTCGAGTAGTCCCTTACGTACACTATCAAAAAGATGCCGATGAAGATGAAGGCGTAGGCGAAGAAGCTGCCCAGCCGCGAGGCCCAGCGCGTGGAGCGCTGCAGGTCGCCGGTGATGCCCCACAGGATCGCCCGCAGCACGCGTCCGCCGTCGAGCGGAAAGCCGGGGATCAGGTTGAAGATCCCCAGCATGATATTGATGAAGCCCAGGTATTTCGCGATGGCCGAGACGGGCTCGCTCACGTCCCGCGTGAGCCAGTAGAGCAGCAGCGAGAGGCCGCCGAGGACGAAGCTCGTCAGCGGCCCGACGAACGCCATGATGAACTCGGTTGCCGCCGATCCGGGTTCGTCGCCCAGTTCCGACACGCCGCCGAAGATGAAGAGGACGATGTCGCGCACTTTCATCCCGCGCCGCCGCGCGACGACCGAGTGCGCCAGTTCGTGCAGCAGCACCGAGACGAAGAACAACAGGCTCGTGACGATCCCGAGAACCCAGTAGATCCACGCCGCCCACTGGTGATGGCTCTCGTTCGGGAAGTAATTCGCGGCCAATATCAAGGTGATGAGAGCGAAGATGATGAGCCAACTGACGTGCACGCGGATCGGGATGCCGAAGACTTTGAAGAGATAGACGGAGTTGCGTTCCATGGCTTGATTACCTGTAGTCCCGGCCGCCCCTGGGCCAATCCGAGTCTATCGCAAAGGGCGCGCGCCGTCAAGCTCCCGTCCGGCGCGGGCGATTGACACCCGCCGGACCGTCGGCTATACCTGTTGGCGCTTGAGCCCGCATGCCGCATTGCTTGCGGCTCGTCGCGGCAGGAAAGGTCGCCGGGTTGATTCTCGACAAAATCCTAGCGTCGAAACGGGAAGAAGTCCAAAGGCGCAAAACGCGCGTGCCCGCGGCCGATCTCGCGAAGCGGCTGAACGCCGCGCCCGCGGCGCGGGATTTCGCCGGCGCGATCCGGCGCGGGCGGGACGGCGCGATTCGGCTGATCGCGGAATTCAAGAGAGCCTCGCCGAGCCAGGGCGTCATCCGCGCGGACCTCACTCCGGCGCAGGTCGCGCGGCTCTATGCCGGCGCCGGGGCGTCCGCGATGTCCGTGCTCACCGACGCCCCGTTCTTCCAGGGGAATTTCGATGATCTGCGGAGCGCCCGCGAGGCGGTGACGATCCCGGTCCTGCAGAAGGACTTTATCCTCGACGACTACCAGTTGCTCGAAGCCCGCATCGCCGGCGCGGACGCCATCCTGCTCATCGTCGCGGCGCTGCCCGGAGACGAACTGGCGCGCCTGCACAAGCGCGCCGCGGAACTCGGCCTGGCCGCGCTGGTCGAAGTGCATGACGAATCGGACCTGGACCGCGCGCTGGCGATTCAGCCGAAGATCGTCGGCATCAACAACCGCGACCTGCGCACGTTCGAGGTGGACCTGGCGACGACGTTCCGCCTCCGCCCCATGATTCCGCCGGCGATCATCGTCGTCAGCGAGAGCGGCATCCGGTCCCGCGCCGACGCGCTGAAGCTGCAGGAGGCGGGCGTTGACGCGATGCTCGTCGGCGAGCGCCTCATGCGCCGGCCCGACCCCGGCCGCGCGGCGGCGGAGTTGCTGGGGGCGTGATTGACGGCGAACGGAGAACTTCCAACATCGAACATTGAACTTCGAACGCCGAACGGCCGAACCTGCGCGCCCATGGGAACTTCGGCGTTGAGCGTTCGAGGCTGGGCGTTCGTCCGCTATTGTAGTTGTTCGGGATAAACGCCGCGGCGGATGAGGTCGCGGACGGCTTGTTGCGCGGCGGGCAGGTCTTCCGGATAGGTCAGGCCGAACCAGGTCTCCGCGCTCTTGAGGACGCGGACTTTCGCCTTCCCTTCGCGCACCAGCTCTCCGACGACCGAAGGTATGTAGTATTCCGCCTTGAGGTCCGCGCCGTTCTTTTCGAGGAACGCGACGAAGCGCCGCTCCAGCTCGCCGAAGATCTCCGGCGTGAAGCCCCACATGTTCATCGAGACGATCGTCTCGCCGGGGATTTCCACCCATCGGGCCGGCCCGTCGGCATATTCGACGGAATCTCCCTGGCGCCTGATCTGCGTGCGCTCGGTCACGCCCGCGAGGAAGCCGTCGCGCGTCAGCTCGCAGATTCCGCGCGAGACGGTGCCGTGCGGCGAAAGCGTGTTCTTCAGGACGAAGCCGGCCATGCAGTACGACGGCGCGGCTTTCAAGTGGCCGGCGAGCGCGGCGTAGGATCTCGGCCCGTAGAAGTCGTCCGCGTTGATGACCGCGAAGGGCGTCCGCACGGCCTCCTTGCAGCAGAGGAGCGCGTGGCCGGTGCCCCACGGTTTTTCGCGGCCGGCGGGAACGCTGAAACCTGTGGGCAGGCAGTCGAGTTCCTGGAAGACGTACGCGGTGTCGGCGGTTTTCTCGACGGCCCGGCCGACGCGCTCGCGGAAGGGCGCTTCCATTGCCTTGCGGATCACGAAGACGATGCGGCCGAAGCCCGCCTTCAGGGCGTCATGGACGGAGTAGGCGACGGCGGATTCTCCGTTCGGGCCGACCGGCGCCAGCGGCTTAAGCTGGCCGTAGCGCGAGCCCAGTCCGGCGGCCATGATGATGAGTGTCGGGTTTGGCATTCTCCGCTCGCGTTGGTTTTCGTACTCGTCCTCGTCGTCGTCCTCGTCCTCGGCTGCAACTGAAGCCCGTTCGAGGACGAGGACGAGGACGATTCTTGCGCGGGACGCGCCGCACGCCGCCCGCTCAGATCTGGAAATCGTGTGCAGATTCGCCCTTCAGGACATCCTCGGAATTCTTGTATCGCAGGCGAGGCGATTCGGTGATGACCTTCGTGCCGGGCGGCACGGAATGGGTCAGCCAGACGCTGCTGCCGATGACCGAGCCGCGGCCGATCACGACGTCGCCGCCGAGGATGGCCGCACCGGCGTAGATCGTCACGTGGTCCTCGATGGTCGGGTGGCGCTTCACGCCGCGGATGAGCGCGCCGCAGGCGTCGCGCGGGAAGCTCAACGCGCCCAGCGTTGCGCCCTGGTACATTTTCACGTGCTCGCCGATCACCGTCGTCTCGCCGATCACCACGCCGGTGCCGTGGTCAATGAAGAACGAGCGGCCGATCTTCGCGCCAGGATGGATGTCAATGCCGGTCTGCGAATGCGCCAGCTCGGAGAGCAGCCGCGGCAGCAGCGGCACGCCCTGGACGTAAAGCTCGTGCGCTACGCGGTGGACGGTGATCGCGTAAAGGCCCGGATAGCTGAAGACCACCTCGTCGTAGCTCCGGGCCGCCGGGTCGCCGTCGTAGGCGGCGCGCACGTCGTCCTCGAGCATCTCGCGGATGTCCGCGAGCTTGTGGATGAGCGTCAGCGCCTGTTGCCGGCCGTTGCCGAGGCACTTGTCGCAGGGGCGATGTTCCTGGCGGCAGGCGTGGCGCAGCGCGCGCGCGATCTGGTCGGAGAGGATGCTGAAGAGCTGCTGCGAGAGCTCCGCTACGTGCGCCTCGAGCGTGTGCACGGTGAGGTCCTGCCGCCCGATGTACCCGAAGAACAGAATCTGCCGCAGGAGCGCGGTGATGTGCGAGGCCGCCTCCGGCTGCGGCAGAGTGTATTCGCCGACGGGGAGAAACGTGGTGCTTTTCTCGGCCCGCTTGACGAGCCGGCGCAGCGCGGCGCGCAACTCGCGCGGCACATCATCCGGCGGTTTCGGTTTGGTGCTCATCCTTCGCCTCGGGATTCGGGGACGACCGGTGTTTCTCTTATCATACCCGAAACAGGCCGGAAGGGCCAAGCGGGCCGGCGGACGGCGCGGCGCCGATGCTCGAAAGACGGCCGGACGCAGGCCCGATTCAGCCCACCCGCGTGGAGGCCTGGAAGTCGGTGATCTTCCGGGCGACTTCGGCGGCGGGCGCCGTCCAGATGTCATCGCGCCGGCGGTGAAGGTAGTTCAGCAGCATGTTGAAATCGTAGCTCCCGACCGTCAGCCGGCTGCCGTCAATCTGGTGAAAGACGAACACGACCCACTGGCCCCTGGAGGTCAGTTCCTCCACGAGGCCGATCATCTCGAAGCCGCTCTTGCGGTCCATGTCCATCCCGGCAAAGCAGGCCAGGTCCACCACGGCCGGAACATTTCCGAAACCGAACTCGCCGCCGCCGCGGCCGGCCAGGAAATGTTTCGCGACGATGGGCACGTAGCTCTGCCGTCCCTTGCCGCGGCCGACGAAGGTCATGTAGCAGGGGTAGCAGAACGTCCAGTCCTTCTGGCGCGGCGCAATTTCCACCAGCCGTTCCTGCGCGGCGAGGATGTCGGCCTCCTGTTCCTCCAGCGTCCGGTCCTCGAGGCCGCGCGGCCCGCCCAGACCCAAGCCGCTCGAGCAGGTGTGCGACAGCGTGTGGTTGCCGATTTCGTGTCCGGTCCGGGCGATGGCTTTCCAGGGCGAATAAGTCTCCCGCCAATTGTCGCCCTGCGGGCAGAGGTAGAACGTACCCCGCAGTCCGCGCTTATCCATTTCAGGGATGGCCTTTTCGCGCTGGCTGGCCGTGCCGTCGTCAAAGGTCAGCGAAACCGCGCCGCAGTGGGGCGCGAAGCAATTGTTCGGAGCCATGCGTCCTCCTTTTATTTGTGGGACTTCGCCGGTTCGTCAGGAGGCGACATCTTACCGTTTGCAAAACCGCTCCGCAAGCCGCACATTCAGCAGGCCGCGACGCGAACCCCCTGCGCGCGGCCGACCACGCGCGGGACCACGTTGAAACGGTTCCGGCGTGCGCAGAAGCGGATGTCGCGCGCCAGGCCGATCTTCACGAGCGGGACGCCGCCTCGCGAGCCGGCCAGGAATTTCGTGAGGGAGCGGCGCGCCGCGCGCCACACCCGCACCGCCTCCTGCGCGGGCTCGGTCAGAACGAGGCCGTTCCCGGCGATCTCCTCGGCGAGCGCCCCGGCAAAGGCGACATCTTCCGCGGAGACTTCGCCCTCGGTGCCCGCGCAGAGGAGAGCAATGTCGCCGCGCCCGGCCGCCAGATACGTCGCGACGGCCGACAGGTTGAGGAAGCATCCGATGACCACCTCGCGCGCGTGCAGCGTGCGGCCGAGCGCGCGCGTGCCGTTGGTGGTCGTCATGAGCAGCCTTCGCCCGGCGCAGCGTTCCGGCGTGAAATCGCCCGGCGAATTCCCGAGGTCGAACCCGGGAACCTTGCGGCCGTTGCGCTCGCCGCAGAGGAGGCCGCGCCGACCCGCCGCCGTCCGGCGCGCGCGGCGGGCCGCGGCGACGGAGGCGAAGCATCGGACCTCGCGCGCGCCGGCGGCCAGCGCGGCGGTCATCGTCGAAGTGGCGCGGAGGACGTCAATCACCACCACCGTGGCGCCGCGCAATGCCTCGGGCGACGCCTCCTCCTGGCGCTGGAAACTAAAGACGCGTCTCGGTCTGCTCATGCGCTCTCCCGGTTTCTGAGCGGCGCGGACGATGCCCGGTCCCGGCGGAGCATGTTATCGAAAGCTATTTCGGCATGCAACCGGCGGCGTGCGGCCGGCGGAGAAGCGCAATCTTGTTTTCGCCTCTGCGCGCCGCTATAATTGCTTCAGTATGTCCGAGGGACAACATTGCAACCGAGGAAACGTTCCCGATGGGGCGAGAGCAGGCGGAAAGAAAATATCCGCGCAAGCCGATTCACCGGGCTTACGTGGAGTACTCAAAGGCCGGCACGCGGCTCTCGCGCCTGTTCAAGCCCGACGTGCAGCGCGGACCGATGGTGGACGTGAGCAAGAACGGCGTGCAGTTCCGGACGACCGAGCCGCTCCAGCACGGCGACGCGCTCTACATGACGCTGCGTTTTCCGAACATGCGCGAGACGGTGAAGGTGAAAGTGGAAGTCCGCTGGACGCGCGAAGAGAAGAAGGTCGGCATCGAGAACTACACGCACGTCATCGGTGCGGAGTTCCTGGAACTCACGCCGAAAGGCTGGGACCTGATCGCCGCGGCGCTCAAAGAATAGGTCGTTATCGCCGCTAGTGCTTCCTTGCGGAAATAGGCGTCCTATTTCCGCATGGAAGCATGAACGCGATAAGGCGCGTTGTTATATTGGGTTATGCGTTCCGTTAGACCGTGTTTAGTTGCGTAAATTGGTATGCCAATTTACGCAACTAAACACTAGACATCGGCAGGCGACAGTAAGAGAGAACGCCTCTTGCGAAAAAACTGGGTCCTGGGCGTGCTCGGGCATAACCGCAGCAGCCCGGTCAACTACCAGATCGTCCGCGAGGTCGCGCAGGGCGGCATGTCGGTGGTCTACGAGGCCACCCGCAATGCCGACAACGCGCGCGTGGCCATCAAGATCATCACGCCCAAGTTCACCCAGCTTGCCGCGCAACTGGACGAGGCGTTCGAGAAAGGCTCCGAAGGCGAAATCGCCCTCACGCTGCGCCATGCGAACGTGATCCGCACCTACGACTACGGGCACAAGGGCCACGAATATTACATCGTGATGGAGTTCATTGACGGGCCGAACCTCAAGCAGCTCATAGACCAGCACAGCCCGCGCGTCCAGGAGCACGGTCTGCAAATCTCGATCCAGATCGCGCGTGGGCTGGCCTACATCCACAAGCACGGCCTGGTCCACCGCGATTTCTGCCCCAAGAACATCCTGCTGACGGAGGACGGCACGCCGAAGCTCATTGACTTCGGCCTGGCGATCCCCGCGCAACTGAAGGACAAGTGGCGCTACGATCGCTCCGGCACGGCGGCCTACATGGCGCCGGAGCAGGTGCGCGGGCAGCACGTGGACGCGCGGACGGATGTGTATGCCCTCAGCGTGAGCATGTTCGAACTCCTCACCGGCACGCGGCCGTTCCCGGATGATCCGGACAAGGGCCGCAAGCTGGCCCTGCACCTGAACCGCGACCCGGCCAACCCGCGCGAGCGGAACCGCAACATCTCCGTCGCGCTCGAGCACATCCTCCTTCGCGGCATGGCGCGCGAGCGCGACGACCGTTATCCGACGGTGGACGCCATGCTCAAGGACATCCTCACCGTCGCCGGGGTATTCGGCGGCGAATCGCGCCCGGCGCCGCCGGCGGAGTAGCCGCGCCGCGCCGGGCCGCAGCCGAATGCCGCGGGTTCTCTGCCGAGGAAGAACGCGCCGTGAGCGCGCCGCGCAGCCGCGCCTTTCCCGCAGGGCACAGCGAGAGCAGCACGCAGTGCGCGCAGTCCGGGTTCCGCGCGTGGCACGTCTCGCGACCGTGCCGGATCAGCAGCAGGTGCAGCGGGTAGACGATCTCCGGCGGGACCATCGCCTGGAGCAGCCGGTGCGCCTCGACCGCATTGACCTTCGGCCCCAGGATGCCCAGCCGCTGCGTGACGCGGTGAATGTGCGTGTCCACCGGGAACACCGGCTTGCCGAACGAGAAGAGCAGTACGCACGCCGCCGTCTTTGGTCCGACGCCGGGGATCGAGAGCAGGTACTCCTGCGCCTGCGCCGGCTCGACCTTCTTCAGAAACTCCAGCGAGTACTTGCCGCGCTCCTTGTGAATGCGCCGCAGGATTTCCTGGATGCGGACGGATTTGATGTAGGAGAGTCCGCTCACGCGGATGGCCTCCGCCACCCGCCGCGCCGGCGCTTGGGCGACCGCCTCCCAGTTCGGGAACGCCGCCTTGAGCCGGCGGAAGCCCTCGCTGGAATTCCGGTCGTTCGTGTTCTGCGAGAGCACCGTCAGG
>JBKQWE010000092.1:0-25206 GCA_052139675.1 Candidatus Brocadiia bacterium | reverse complement strand
AACGGCGTTCCTGCTGCAACCGATCCCAATGCTCCTCATTCAGGAGCTCGTTGGGTTCCTCCCACGTCTGCACGTGAAATTCCGCCTCGGTCCGCGCGCATCGCTGCATGCGCAGATAGGTCAGCGCGAGCTTCTCGACCAGCATTTCCTCCACGCGGCCCACCGGCCGCAGCGAGGCGATCAGTTCGTCTTCCGCACCGTAGATTTCCTCGGCGTCCTCCGCCGTCAATGCGGTGACGAAGATCCCGTGCTTGCGCGCGTTCAACCGCGAAATCGCCTTGCCCCGGTCCGTCCTCACGCCGCCCTTCAACCCGTTCTCCCGACTCGCCGCCGCCTGCTTCCGCGTAGCCATAGCCTCCGCCTCCACAAAAACTGGTTCCACACAACTACGAACGGTTTGAACCGCCGATGGACGCAGATGAACGCCGATAAGAAAGTCAGGGCAGTTCGTATCTGCGTTCATCGGCGTCCATCGGCGGTTAAAATCCGTCTTTGTTGACGTTAATATTATAAGTCCGGATTTGCGGCGCGGAGCGGGCGGGAAAAGTGAGTGCGCTTGCGAGCGGTTTCAGTGCGCTTGGGAGCGGTTTAAGTGCGCTTCCGTGCGCTTCGCAGCGGTTTCAGTGCGCTTTTTCCGGCGAGTTATATTTGACAATACTTCCGGGGAAAGGAAACTGTCATCGCTGTAGCGGTGAAACGGGCCGGGGCACTGAAAAAGAGCGGGGTCCCTATTTTCGACGGGCCCTGACCTTGCATTCGCGAGACCCGATAGTTACAATTCAGTTTTCAGGTCCGCTAATACGACATATAGTTCGCCCCCAAAGCCTCTCAAGGAGAAACTACGTTGGCCAAACGGAACAATCCGGCTGCAAGACTGCAGGCAATCCTTGTCAAAGGCCGTGACGGAAAGAATATGAATAAGGCCATCCATCTCGTCTGGTCTGAGCTTTTGGGCGTAGAGCAGCAAAATCGCCATGTTCTACTGTTCCGTCTCGGCAAAGTCTATCAGCTACCAAGCCAAGTCAGAAATGCAATCACCCGGGTTGACGGCTTGGACCACGGACTATATCTGGACTGGATGCCAAAAGTCGAAAAGGCATTCTCCGTTAACAATTTCGATGCGCCTTGGCAGCACTTCATTAACCCAATTGACGATCACGTAATTCACAGTCTCGGCATATGTTCAGAAGTCTTGTCGCGCATGAGAGCGGAGACTACAGTCCCAGAAGATGAACTTCAGAAAACCCGTAACCTTGTCGCTCAGCTTATTGACGAGATTATTAAAACGCCGACGATAAATCATATGCTCTCTCGATTCATGTTGGACCGTCTCATGGCAATCCTCGAGGCTATCGATTGCTACGCGCTAACCGGCGCAGAACCCATCAATGAAGCTGTACAAGCCGCCCTCGGTGCCGTATTCCTAGACCGAGATAGGTTCCGTGAAATTGGACCATGTCCCCAGAGCAACAAGTTCTGGGCCCTCGTCGGCGGACTTGTCTTACTTCTAGGACTTGTCAACGGCAGCATTGAATTGGCCGAACGGTGTTCGGCTTTAGCGCTTCCCGCTCCATTGGTTCAGTCGGACAAGCCATCTGCGGGTTCTGGTCAAGCCGCGGTCACAATTAAATAACGTCTTAAGGCAATCCTAGGCCAGGATCGCAGTAGTTGACCCGGAATTACAAATGATTCACAGACGGTTGGAGTGCGAGCATGACAGGTACCATCTATCGGATCAATCCGCAGCGTGGTATGGTTGCAATTCTAACGGAAACCGACGGTTTCTCGGTGTTCGAACTCCTTAGCGAGATACCCTTGGAAATCGGAGACGAAGTAAAGTGGGAGCCAGATACATCATGCGGCAGAACTCATCTTGTAAACATCACAAAGCACAGAACTGACGAAGTCTACTTTCAAAATCACTGGGTCTCGGCCGAACAGTTGCGCCAGCAACTTCTTCTCAATCCATAGCTCACGTCATTTCGAGCATTTGACAGCCTCGGATGTTTATTCCTGGGCCACCCTCTTCTTTTTCTCTTCAGGGTCGCCTACTTGTTTCCAGGCAATCGAGCACCGCCCTTGCAGCGCGGTCGGAGGTTCCGGCGGGGCCCAGGGAACGGATGACCTCGTCCAGGGCCTTGCGGCATTGGGTCCATGCAGCGGAGTCCTCGAGGAGTTTTGAGGCGGCTTGGGCGATTGGGCGGCGATCGTTGTCGAACTTCAGGAATTCGGGGACGGCTTCGCGGCCGGCGAGGATGTTGACGAGGCAGAAGTTCGGGACGCGGAGGAGGCGCGGGGCGACGTGGCGCGCCCATCTGTTCGTGCGATAGACGACGACCATCGGGGTGCGGAAGTACGCGGTCTCCAGCGTGGCGGTGCCGCTGACGGCGAGGCACAGCTTCGAGACCTGCATGATCTGCGGGGTCTCGCCGAGGCGGACTGCGGCGTCCAGTTTCCTGGCGGCGAGGATGCATTGCAGGTCGGGGAGATGTTCTTCGGACGTCGCGGCGACTGGGAAGACGAGATCGGGAAAGCGGCGGCGCAGAGTCGCGGCGGCGTCGCAGATGATGGGGAAGGTGTGGCGGACTTCCTGGCTGCGGCTGCCGGGGAGCAGGCCGACGACGGTTTTTCCGCGCGCTCCCAGCGAACCCAGATATTCTTCCCGCGCGGCGGAATCCATCACTAACGGCGCCATGTAGTCGAGCACGGGATGGCCGACGTACCGGCAGTCCACGCCGAGCGGGTCGTAGAGCGCTTTCTCGAACGGCAGGATGGTCATCATGCGCGTGACGAGGCGCGCGATGCGATGGATGCGGTGCGGCATCCATGCCCAGACCTGCGGGCTGACGTAGTAGCAGACGGGGATTTTTCGCGCGCGCGCGTGGCCGGCCAGCCTGAGGTTGAAGCCGGGATTGTCCACGGGCACGAGGATGTCGGGCGGCTCGCGGTTGAATTCGCGGATGCAGTTACGGAAGACGCGGACCCACCGCTGCGCGTTGCCGAGGGCGCTCAGGAGGCCCATGCCGGAATGGCCGACGGTGTCGGCGACCACCCGGACGCCCGCGCCGGCCATCCGCGGGCCGCCGACGCCGGTGAGCCGGACCTCCGGCGAGAGCCGCCGCAGCGCCTCCGCCAGCGACGCGCCGAACCGGTCGCCGGAATGTTCGCCGGCGGCGATGAATATGCGAGGATAAGAAACCATTGTAGATTGCGGATTGCGGATTGCGGATTGCGGATTTATGCGCTCGCCGGCTTGACTTGATTCCGCATTCCGCATTCCGCACTCCGCATTTCTGTCAACCGGGCGCCTCAAGCGTGATTCCGCGGGCCGCGAGGTTCTTGCGAATCTCGGCGACGACGGCTTCGGCGACGGCGACGGCGCGGACGCCGTCCTCGCCGGGCACCTCGGGGACGCGGTTCTCGCGCACGGCGCGGACGAACGACGCCAGCTCCGCGCGGAGCGGCTCTTCCTCGCCCAGGCGGAGGGTCTGGATCTCCACCAGGTCGCCGTACGCCAGGCGGCCCATCTCGAGCAGTATCCGCGCGTCGGAGGCGTGGCGGAGCTTTTCCGCGGCCTCCTGGAACCCCTGTTTTTTGCGGTAGACCGTCGCGGTCTTCTCCATGGTGTCAATCGAGACGTAGCAGTCCGGCGCGAAGAAGCGGATGCGGCGCATGCTCTTGATCGAGATGCGGCTGGCGGTGACGTTGGCGACGCAGCCGTTCTCGAAGGTGAGGCGCGCGTTGGCGATGTCCTCGTGGCGCGAGATGACCGGCACGCCGACGGCCTCGACATGTTTAAGCGGCGACTGGACGAGGCAGTGGATGATGTCGAGGTCGTGGATCATCAGGTCGAAGACGACGCCGACGTCGGCGGAGCGGAACCGGAACGGGCTGAGGCGGTGGCATTCGATGAAGACCGGCTTGAGGCCGTAGCCGGCGATCGCCTGGTAGCCGGGGTTGAAGCGCTCGATGTGGCCGACCTGGAGCCGGGCGCCGCTCTTCGCCGCGGTGGCGACGAGGTCGCGCGCGTCCTCGACGCGGTAGGTCATGGGCTTCTCGACGAGGACGGAGATGCCGCGCCGGAGGAACGGCAGCGCGACGGCGTGATGGTGGAGCGTGGGGACGACGATGCTGACGGCCTGCGCGCGGTCGAGCAGGAAGTCCGGCGTCTCGGACCATTCGGTCTTGAATTTCCGGGCGACGGCGCGCGCCGCGGCGGCGTCGCTGTCCACGACGCCGACCAGCTCGGCATCCGCCAGCCCGGCGTAGACGCGGGCGTGCTCCTTGCCGAGATGCCCGACGCCGACGACGCCCACCTTGAGTCGGCTCACGCGACGCCTCCGCGCTCCTGCCGGGTCACCTCGAGATATCGCGCGAGCTTGCCGGTCTCGGAGCGGCGCATGAACTCCAGGAGATTCTGCGCGGGCTTGGTCAGCAGGCCCGCCGCTTCCAGTTCCTTCGCCGCGCTCTCCTTGGAGAGCCCGGAGCGGTAGAGCATGCGCCAGACGCGCTGGACGGAGTCAATCTCGGCGCCAGTGAAGCCGTTGCGCTGCATGCCGATGATGTTCACCGCGCGCGGCGTGTGGTGGTCCAGCAGCATCGTCATGTAGGGCGGCACGTCGTGATTCACGCCGGTCAGGCCGCCGAGCATGCAAAGGGTGCCGAGCGTGACGAAGTGGTGCACGGCGGTGTGGCCGCTGAGGATGACGCCGTCCTCGATCTTGACGTGGCCGGCGATCAGCGCGCAGTTGGCGAGCTGGATGCGGTCGCCCAGCATGCAGTCGTGCGCGACATGGCAGCAGGACATCAGGTAGTTGTCGTTCCCGATGATCGTGATCCCGCCGCCCTTGACGGTGCCCGTGTTGATGGTCACGAACTCGCGGATGTGGTTGCGGTCTCCGATGAGCAGGCGCGTCGGCTCGCCGCGGTAGGTGAGGTCCTGCGGCGCCAGGCCGACGGAGGCGAACGGGTAAAGGTGGTTGGCGGCGCCCAGTTCGGTGTGGCCGTCCAGGACGCAGTGGCTGTCGACAAGGGTCCCGGGGCCGATGCGGACGTGCTCCCCGATAATCGCGTACGGCCCGACGACGACGTCGTCGGCCAGTTCCGCTTTCGGGTGCACGCGGGCCGTCGGATCAATCTTCGGCATTGCAACCGCTCCTCTCAATGGCGGCCGATCGGGAGTTCACGCGCCGCCTTCGGCGCAGGCCTCGGCGATGGCTTTCGCCAGCCGGATATTCGTGGCGTGGCCGGACTTGTAGCCGAGCACGCGGGCGGAGAGGAATCCGCCGCACAGGAAAAGGTCGCCGAGCATGTCCAGGATTTTGTGGCGCGCGCATTCGTCCGGGAAGCGCGCGGCGGCGGACAGGCGGCCGTCCTCTTCGAGGACGATGGTGTTCTCCGGCGTCGCTCCGCGGCCGAGTCCGAGTTTGATGAAGGCATCCACTTCCGGGCGGAGGACGTAGGTCCGCGCGCCGGCGATGCCGTCGGGAAACGTCTCGCGCGTCACGTCGAGCGTCAGGGACTGGCAGCGCAGGAAGTGCTGCCCGTAGTCGAGGATGTACGTGACGCTCAGGCCGCCGGCGGAGGGCGCGGCGGCGAGGAAAATGTCGCCCTCGGTGACGACGACCGGCCGCCGGAGCTGCGCGCGGCGGCGCGGCGCGTCGAGCTCGCGAACGCCGGCGGCGAGGAACGGTTCGGTAAAGGTCTTCGCCGAGCCGTCTCCGGCGGGCATCTCCATGGCCGTGGTCTCGATGAGGAGGTTGTCAATGCCGAGGCCGAAGAGCGCCGAGAGCAGGTGCTCGACCATGCGCACCTCGGCCGGGCCGCTCCGAAGGGCGGTCCAGCGCTGGGGGCCGGGCGGGACGTTCGCGATTACGGCCGGAATCTGCGGCTGGCCCGGCAGGTCGGCGCGGACGAAAACGATGCCGCTGCCGGCCGGCGCGGGGCGGCAGCGCAGTTGCACCGGCTGACCGAAGAACAGCCCGACGCCCTGGATCTCCACGGGCCGGGCCAGGGTACATTGCGATTCGCTCACCGGCTACTTCTCCTTGGCTGGAGCTTGCGGCTGTTGCGGGGAATTGGGCGCGGTCTCTTTTTTCTTCTGCTCGGCCGCGTACTTGTCGTTCAGCCGCCGGATGACCACGCTCGTAAGATCATACTCAGGCTTCGCGTATAACACAACCCTCTGGCCGAGCTGAAGCACCGCGTCGGTGCGGTTGTTGACGGCCGGGTCCGGCGACTGGTCCTTGATGATCAGGTCGTAGTCGCCTTCCTTCGCGATCGCCGCCACTTCCTGGAGGACCTCGCCGAAGAGCTGGTTGAGCATGGAGACGAATCTGCTGTTGAGGTCCTCGGTGGCCTTGCGCCGGAACTCGTCCGCTTCCTTGGACATCGTCTTCACTTTCTCTTCGAGGTCCAGCCGCTCCGGCGTGCCCATCGAGAGCTTCTCGATTTGCGCGTTGAAGCGCGCGATCTCCTCCGCGCGCGTGCGGTCCTCCTTCGTCAGTTCGAGCCGCAGCTCCTTGTAATCGTTGTCGAAGTCGCCGCGGCGGCGATATTCGTTCCAGACGCGCGAGATGTCCACATATCCGATCTTCAGCGCGTGCGCCGCCGGAGCGGCTGCCTCGCCGGCGGGAGCTTTCGCCGCCTCCTGCGCCCGCGCGCCGGGCGCTCCGATGATCGCCGCCAGGACCGCCGTCAGAATGAACCGCATAGCCGGCCTCCTTAAAAACCGAAACCCGTGCCCATCTCAAAACTGAAGATTTCCGTCTGATCGTGCGGCCGGATCACCAGCGGGGCCGCGAGATACAGGCTGATCGGTATCCGCTCGAACCCCGGGACCGGCAGGCGGAGCCGGAGGCCGGCGCCGGCGTCGGCGCGGATGTCGCCCATCTGGCTGCCCGTCGAGCCCAGATCGCCGGTCTCCACGAACGTGACGAAGCGCACGTAGTCCCCGACGATCGGCACTTCGTATTCCGTGTTCGTCAGGACCATGTAGTCCCCGCCGATCTGCTTGTGGAATACATCGTCCACCGGCCCGACGCGCCGGTATTCGAAGGCGCGCAGCGACCCGAGGCCGCCCATGAAATACCGCTCGAAGATCGGCACGCCGTCCGAGCTGGTGCTCCCGACGATCCCCGCGCTGGCGGTCACGCTCAGGATCTGCTTGCCCTTCAGGAAGTATTCGCCCCAGCCGGAGGACTCGCAGACCGTAAACCACTTGCGCGCCTCGAAGGTCTCTTTCGTGACGTTCACGTCGCCGCCGAACGCGGTGCCGACCATCTCGGCCGACGCGCTCAGCCGGTAGCCTCCCGTAGTCAGGAGCACGTTGTCCCTTCGGTCGTAAGTGGCGCCGATCTGCAGCGAGCGGCGCTCCTGCCGGCCGGCCTCATCCGCCTTGACGGCATCCTCCGGAGCGGTGGGGTCGAGGTCCTTGATCGTCACCCATTCCCACCGCGGCGTAAGGCTCACCGTCAGGTCTTTGAAGAACCGCCGGCCGACGGTGATGCTGCCGCCGGCGTGCTGTTCCGTGTAAAAGTCCGACCAGATGAATTCGTGCAGATAGAGGTCGAACCCGACGGAGTAATCGGAGTCCCAGACCGCGGGGTTCGTCCAGCCCAGACGATAATCGTCTACGATCGTGCCGGGACTTATCGAGACGGTGAGTTCCTGCCCGTCGCCGGCGAAGGCTTCGCCGCGCATGATCTCCGCCCAGCTTGTCGGGATTTTCATCGCGTCGAAGTTGCGATGGGTCACCGTGATTGTGCCGATGAGGCCCTGCGTGGAGCTGAAGCCGGCGCCGATCGAGAATTCGCCCATGTTGCCCTCGACGACCTCGACGAGGACATCGGTCTTCCCGGGCTGCGGGCTGTCCACGAAGCGGACGCGCACCGGCTCGGCGCCCGGGGCGCCACCCTTGACGGAGAAGTACCCGGTGTTCGTCAGCCGCCGCTTGGTTTCCTCCAGCTCGTCGGTGTTCGCCAGGTCGCCGGGCAGGATCGTCACCGAGCGGCGGATGACGTGGTCCTGCGTGATCAGGTTGCCGCGGATGATGACCTTGTTGACGTAGTATTTCTCGCCCTCGGTCACCGTCAGCCTCAGTGTGACCTTGGGTTCCTTCTCCGAGAACGTCCGGGCGATGCGAACGTCCGCATGGATGTAGCCGATCCGGCCGTAGAGACTGCGGATCGCCTCGATGTCCTTGTCGAGCTGCTCCTGCGAATAGGGGCCGCCTTCGCACGACTTCATCGCGGCGAGGACCTCGTCCGTCGAGCGGATGTGGTTGCCCTCGATCGTCATCCGCTCGATGCCGTACAGCGGCCCTTCGAGGATCCGCACGACCAGGTAGACCCGTTCCTTGCTCTCGTCGAACAGCACCTCGTGCCCCACCGTCGCGTCGAGGTACCCCTTGCGGCGCAACAATTCGCGGATGGCCAGCAGGTCCGACCGGAGCAGCCCGGGATCGTATTTTCCCCGCTCGAGGATGCCGCCGGCCTTCACGCCCATCATAGACGGCAGGATATCCTCATCCGGCACACCCTCGTTTCCCTCGAACCGGACGCCCTCCACCGCCAGCTTGGGGCCGGCTTCGATGTGATAGACGATGTCAATCCCGTCCTCGACGTCCTTGGTCTCCTGGCGGACGTCGGCGAAGAGGTAGCCCTCGTCAATGAAGTGGCCGCGGATGGCCTCGCGATCGGCCTTCAGGCCGTACGGGCTCGCGGCGGCGCCGATCTTGGCCTGGATGAGGTCGGGCAGCGCCTTCTCGCAATCGCCCAGGTCGCCTTCGTAGCGGACGTCGTGAACGCGCGGGCGCACCTTGAGACGGAAGACCACGCTCACGCCGCCCGCGACGAGCGCAGGCTCGACGGAGACCTTGGTGAAGTCGCCCAGGGCGTAGATCGCCGCGACGGCGGCCCGCGCCGCCTCGACGCTGTAGAGGTCCCCTTCGCGGAAGCGGATGGCGTCGCGGACGCGGCCCGTGTCCGTTCCGGGCGGAGCGTCAATATCCAGCCGCACGATCTCCCGCCCCTCGCAGGACTGCTCGGGAGCGGTCTGGGCGACGCCGGCTGTATTCAGGGCGATCAGCGCGAGGGAGATGAGGCAGGCGAGAGGAGCAGACGGCCGTGGATGGCTCATCCGAATTCGCGGGCTCCCTCCGTGCTGCTCTCGAACCGCAGGAACTGGCGCAGGAACGCCAGGTTCACCTTGCCGGTCGGGCCGTTCCGCTGCTTGGCGATGATCAACTCGGCCGAGGTGTCCTCCGTCTGGCTGTCCAGGTAATAAGACGGGCGGTGCAGGAGCAGCACGACGTCGGCGTCCTGTTCGAGCGAGCCGGACTCGCGCAGGTCCGCCATTCGGGGCTTGTGGTCGTCGCGCTGCTCGGCCTGCCGGTTCAACTGCGCGACCGCGATAATGGGGATCTGCATCTCGCGCGCCAGTCCCTTGAGGCTCCGCGAGATGGCGGCGATCTGCTGCTCGCGGCTGTCGATGTGTTCGGACCCCTGCATGAGCTGAAGATAGTCCACCACCGCCAGGCGCAGCCCCGACTGGCGCTTGAGCCGGCGCACCTTCGCGCGGATTTCAAAGGTATTGAGCGCGGCGCTGTCGTCAATGAATATCGGCGCTTCCTGCAGATCGCCCGCGCCCAGGGCCAGCCTCTGGCGCTCCTCGCTCGGAAGCGTTCCCTGCCGCAAACGATGGGTGTCCACGCGAACATGGGAGCAAAGCATATTCCGCGCCAATTGCTCCTTGGACATTTCCAGGCTGAAGATGACGACCGGCAGGTGCAGTTGAACGCCGACATGATACACGATGTTCAACGCAAAGGAACTCTTGCCCATGCTCGGCCGCCCTGCCACGATGATGAGTTCGCCGTTCTGCAGGCCGCTGGTGTATTCGTCCAGGTCATGGAACCCGGTGCCGAGCCCGCTGACGACGCCTTCGCGGCCCTTGTCAATCATGTCGAAGACGGACTTGAGGACGTTCTTGAAGGGAGTGACGTTGCTCTGGGCGCCGGCCTCGGCGATGTGGAAGATCTTCGCCTCCGCCTCGTCGAGGAGCTCTCGGCTGCGGGCGTCGCCGCGGGCGGCGGAGTCGCTGATCTCGCGCGTGGCGATGAGCAGGTTGCGGAGGACGGATTTCTCGCGGACGATCTGGGCGTAATGCTCCACGTTGCCCGGCGCGGGCACGGCCTCCGCGAGCGAGGAAAGATAGGTGATGCCGCCGACCATCTCGAGCGCGCCGCCGCGCCTGAGCTCCTCGGGCAGCGTGATCAGGTCCACGGCGCGCTGCTGGTCGTGGACGGCGAGGATGGCCTCGAAGATTTTTCGATGGGCGGCGGAGGCGAAATCGTCGGCGGTGAGGATCGGGACGACGACGTCCACGGTGTCGTTGTTAATGAGCATCGAGCCGAGGACGGAGATTTCCGCGTCCGCGCTCTGCGGCAGCTCCGCCCCGCCGGTCGCGCGCGAGGGAACGGGACGCCGATCGAGGTCCGGCCTGCGCGCTCTTGCCATGCCACTCTCCGAGGGAAGCCGCTCTACTCCGCGACGACCCAGATCTTGCAAGAGCTCGCCAGCCCCGGCTTCAATTGAATGAGGATTTCCACGACGCCGAGTTCCTTGACGGGCTCGGTCAGTTGGATCATCTTCTCTTCGACCCGGTACCCTTCCGCCTGCAGGAGGCCGGCGATCTGCGCGGCCGTCACCGAGCCGAACAGGTGCCCTTCCTCGTTCGCCTTGGCCGGAATGGTGATGGAGACCAGCTTGAGCTTTTCGGCCATGCCGTCCAGCTCCTGGTCGAGGACCTTGCGCTCCTCCTCCGCCTTCTTCTTCTCGCTCTCGACGCGCCGGATGTTGCCGGGCGTGACGGCCACCGCCAGTTGGCGCGGCAGGAGATAGTTCCGGCCGTAGCCGGACTTCACGTCCACCACCTCGCCGATGTGTCCGAGCCCTTCGATATCTTTTCGCAAGAGAACCTGCATGCTATCGCTCCTGTCAGTTTCAAGCCGCGCCGGCGTGCGGCGGGCGGGCGTCAGCCGACGAACGGCATCAGACCGATGAACCGCGAACGCTTGATCGCCACCCGCGCGGACCGCTGGTGCCGCGCGCAGTTGCCCGACCGCTTCCGGGAGAACAGCCGGCCCCGGTTCGTGGTCAGCTTGGTGAGGGTCTGAACGTCCTTGTAGTCAATCGTGCCCATGCCCAGGCGGCAGAAACGGCACTTGGTGCGGTCGCGGAATTTCGGGGACTTCTTCTGCATGACTCACCTCGGGTCAAAAAGGAATCTCGTCATTCACCTTGCCGCCTTCGGGCGCCGACTCGGGCGGCTCGTCCGCGCCCGCGTCCGCCGGCGGCCCTTCCGGCTCCTGTGCGCGAGGCCGGCCGCGCGGCGGCGGCTGCGGTGAGCCCTGACCGCCGCCGGGCGCGCCTTCGGCGGGCGCTCGGCGACCGGTCGGCGCGCCGAGGAACTGGAAATTCTCAACGACGACGCGCATCCTCGACCGCTTCTGGCCGTCCTTGCCTTCCCAGCTATCCAGCTTCAGCCGCCCCTCGACGAAGAGCGACGAGCCTTTCTTGCAATACTCGCTGATGATCTCGGCGCCGCGCGCCCAGGCCTGGCAGTCCACGAAACAGACTTCCTCTTTCTTCTCGCCGTTGGGCCCTTTCCACTGGCGGTTGATGGCGATGCCGAACTCGCCCACCGCCGTGCCTTGCGGGGTGTAGCGCAGCTCCGGGTCGCGCGTCAGGTTCCCGATGAGGAAGACCTTGTTCACATTCGCCATCGCACGATCTCCGAGGCTGAAAAGCGCTTGCAGCGGCGCCGTGAGGCGCTACGACCCATGCCCTTGCGGGCGCACGACAAACCTACTCCTCCTTGGCCGACGCCGGAGTCGAAGCCGGAGCCGGAGCCGGAGTCGGCGCCGCCTTGGGCTGCGCCGGAGCGGCCGGAGCGCGTTCGCGTTCTTCCGACGACGAGCTCCGGTAGCGGCTGGAGGGCGTAACCTCTTCCGGGTTGCGCATCATCTCTTCGGACGGCATCTTCTCGATCTTGATGATCAGCGCGCGCAGCATCAGGCCGGAGAGCTCGCACTCGCGGTAGATCTGGTTGACCGCCGTTCCGGTGGCGTTGAAGTACATGAGCATGTAGGTGCCGCGGCGGCGGCCCTGCATCTCGTAGGCGAGCTTGCGCTCGCCCCATTTTTCCGTGCGCACGAGTTCGGCCCCGTGCTTGGAGAGCATGGATTTGAGCTTCTCGAGCGAACCATCCCAGTCGCGGTTCGCCTGCCGGTTATCCATGACGAACATCCCTTCATACAGGCTCAAGCATCCGCCTCCTCTCTTGTGCTTCCTGGCGGAAACAGGCGTCCTGTTTCCGCCAGGAAGCATGGCCGCACTAAGCCCTGTCACTTTAGTGTTTTATGCGTTCCGTTGGACCGTGTTGAGTTGCGTGAATTGGCGTACCAATTTACGCAACTAAACACCAGGGTCCTTATTCGCGTCGGGGCCGGCGTTGAACTCGTTCTGACAGCGCGCCATTCCCGACTCCAGCCACACTTCAAGCGCGCGCACCGCGCGCTGCACCGCCTCGTCCAGCACCGGCCGTTCGCCGGTCGAAAACGTCGAGAGCACAAAATCGCGCCCGCGCCCGCCCTGCTCGGTCCCGATCCCGATGCGCAGCCGGGGCGGTTCCGCGCCGAGCGCGGCCAGGATCGAATCGAGCCCGTGATGGCCGGCGCTGCGTCCCTGGGGCCGCACGCGCAGGCGTCCGAGCGCCAGGTTGAAATCGTCGCACACGACCATCACGTCGGGCGTTTCCACGCGGCACCAGTCCACCGCCGCGCGCACGGCCCGCCCGCTCTCGTTGACGAACGTCTCCGGCTTCATCAGCAGCACTTTGACGCCGCGCACGCTGCCTTCGGCGGTCCGGGAGTGGAACCGGCTCCGCCACGGGCCGATCCCGTGCTCGCGGGCCAGGCGATCCACCACCATGAAGCCCGCGTTATGCCGCGTCTCGGCGTATTCCTTGCCGGGGTTGCCGATGCCCACGATGATTTTCATCTGCGGTCAACTCCGGTTCGACGCGGCTCACCGCAGGCGGTTCGACGCGGCTCACCGCAGGCGGTCGCATCGCCGCGCGGCGGTCAGGACTTCTGCTTCTCCTTGTCCTTCTCCTTGGGCTGTGCTTCCTCTTCCTCCGCCTCGGCTTCCTTGGCGGCGCGCCCGATGACCTCCGGCTCCGTGGAGGCGGCCTCGGCGGCGGGCGCGGCGGCGACGACCTCTTCCTCGCGCGTCTCCTTGACGATGAAGACGATCGCGTCGGGGTCCTCGGTGATCCTGGCGCCCGGCGGAACGGGCAGGTCCTTGACCTGGATCTTGTCGTTGAGGTCCATGCCCTCGACCTCGACGCGGATCAACTCCGGGATCGCGTCGGCCTTGCAGGCCAGGCTCACGCGGCGCAGCGGCTGTTCGAGGACGCCGCCGGAGAGCTGGCCCTTCGGCGTGCCGTGGGAGACGACCTCGACCTCGACGGTCACGATCTCGTCGAGCGCGACGCGGCCGAAGTCCACGTGGAGGATGGCCTGGCCCCAGGTGTCGAACTGGACTTCCTTGACGAGCGCGCGCTCCTGCCGGTCGCCCAGGCGGAGCGTCACCAGCCGGCGCCCGGTCTCCAGGGCGCGGCGCAGCGCGTCGCCGGGCAATGAAAGCATCTCCACGGCCTGGCCGTGGCCGTACAGGATGCCGGGCACCTTGCCCTGCGCCCGCAACTGGCGGGAAGAAGCCGAACCTCTCGTCGTGCGCGGATCGGCTTTGATTTCTTCGATCTTCATGGGGCGGACCTCAATGGCTCTGGTTCATGAACAGCGAACTGACGGACTCGTTGACGTGGATGCGATGGACGGCCTCGGCCAGGAGCTTGCTCACGGTGAGCGCCTTGAGCCGGCCGCCGACCTGTTTGATCTTGTCGCCCGCGGGGACGGAATCGGTCACCACGACTTCCTTCAACACGGACCCCTTGAGCTTTTCGACTGCGGCGCCGCACAGGATGGCGTGGGCCGCCGCGCCGTAAATCTCGCGCGCGCCATACTCTCGCAGCGCCTGCGCGGCATTGGTGAGCGATCCGCCGGTGGTGATCATGTCGTCCACGAGGAGGACGTTCTTTCCCTTCACGTCGCCGATGACCATCCCGGCCGAGGATTCCTCGGGAGAGATGCGCCGCTTGTCCACCACGGCGAGGCCGGCATCCAGCCAGGAGGCAAAAGCCCGGGCCATGCGGATGCCGCCGACGTCCGGCGTCGCGACCACGAGGTCCGGCAGGCCCAGCTCCCTGAAATATCCGGAGAGCACCGGCGCGGAGAACAGGTGGTCCACCGGGATGTCGAAGAATCCCTGGATCTGGGTCGCGTGCAGGTCCAGCGCCAGCACGCGGTCCACCCCGGCCTCGACGAGCATGTTGGCGACGAGCTTGGCCGTGATCGGCACGCGGCCTTCGTCCTTGCGGTCTTTGCGCGCGTAGCCGTAATAGGGCATCACGGCGGTGATCCGGCGCGCGGACGACCGGCGCGCCGCGTCCACCATGATGAGCAGTTCCATCAGGTTCTCATTTACAGGCGGACAGGTCGGCTGTACAATGAAGATGTCGCGCCCGCGGACGTCTTCGTTGATCTTGACGTTGATTTCGCCGTCCGGGAACCGCATGACGGAGGCATCGCCCAACGGCTCGCCGAGGCACTCGCACACTTTTCGCGCGAGGTCCGGGTTCCCGTTGCAGGCGAAGATCTTCAAGTCATCCCTGGGCGGCACGGCCGACCTTCCTCAAAATGAGGCGCAAAAGCAGGACAAAACCGCTGCGCTGGTGCGGGCTGCGGGAAAAGCATCCGGGAGACGCAGAGAGAGCCGACCGGCACCAGCCCGAATGAAACACTATATCAGAGACGCCCCGCCATTTCAAGGGCACCGCCGAGGCCAATTCCAGGCCCGCCGCCACGGCCGCGAGCAGGATTGACAGCGCCCGGCACAGGGCCTAACATGCGCGTGTTCCGGATTCCGAACTGTGGGAGGACGGCGCTTGATTCGAGTGCTTCACGTCATCGCGACACTGGACCGCGCCGGCGCGGAAAAACAACTGGCGGACCTCTGCCGCAACCTCGACCGCTCGAAATTCGAGCCCGCCATCTGCTGCCTGACGCGCGGCGGTCCCTTCGCCGCCGACCTGCGGCGGGCCGGCATACCCATTCACCTGCTGAACAAGCGCGGGCGGTGGGACCTGCGCGTGATCTGGCGGGCGATGCGCGTGATCCGCCAATTCCAGCCCCACATCGTCCACACCTGGCTGCCCACGGCCAACACGCTGGGCCGCGTCGCCGGCCTGGCCGCCGGCGTGCCCGTGCTGATCGCCTCCGAGCGCGCGAAGGACGCGTGGAAAGGAGCGGCCCGCCTCATGGCCGACCGCATCCTGGCCAAGCGGACGACTCTGATGGTCACGAACGCCGAGGCCGTGCGCGACTTCCTGGTGGAGGAAATCGGGCTGCCGAAGGAGAAGATCCGCGTCATCCGCAACGGGCTCAACCTGGCCGAGTTCGACGCCGCTGCGGCCAAAGGGCCGTCGGCGCCGCTCCCGGACCCGGACGGATGCACGGTCGTCGGGACCGTCGGAAGGCTCGAGCGGCAGAAAGGCATGGCGGACCTGCTGGAGGCCTTCGCGCGGCTGCCGGCCGATTTGCAACAGGTGAAGCTCTGGATCGTCGGCGAAGGCCCGTTGGAGCGCAAGCTGCAGCGCAAGGCGGCCGAGCTGGAGCTGGAGGACCGCGTCCGCTTCCTGGGCGCGCGCTCCGACGTCCCCGCGCTGATGATGCGGTTCGACCTCTTCGCGCTCTCCTCGCTTTGGGAGGGCCTGCCGAACGTGGTGCTCGAGGCGATGGCCGCGCGGCGCGCGGTGGTCGCCACCAAGGTGGACGGCACTCCGGAGGCGGTGACGCACGGCTGGACGGGCGTGCTGACGCCTCCGTCCAATCCGGTCATCCTGGCCCAGGCGCTCGAGCGGCTCCTGCGCGACCCGGAGCTGCGGCGCAAGTACGGCGAGGCCGGCCGGCAGAAGCTGGAGCAACGCTTCGGCCTCGACCGCATGGTGAAGGAGACGCAGGACATGTACCGCCTGGCGCTGGCGGAGGCGGGCATCCGTGACGTATGACCGGCGCGAGATCGCCCGGGACGTGGCGATCATTTTCGTCCTGGCGCTGGGGGCGCGGCTGATTCTCGCGCTTTCCCTGCCGGCCAACGATACGGTGTCCTGGGACCAATCCTACTGGGAGTACGCCAGGAATTTCTCCGAGGGGCGCGGGTTCTGGATGCCGAACCCGTACAGCGAGGCGGTGAACCTGCCGCGCGTCTACGCCTTCCGGCCGCCGCTCTTCCCGTTCGCCTGGGGGTGCGTCTTCCGCCTGACGCACGGCGCGTATGCGCCGATCCGCATCGCGTTCGCGTTCCTGGGCGCCGCGACGTGCGCGATCGCGTACCTGGCGGGGATCGAGCTGACCGGGAAACGCGTGGCCGCCGCCCTCGCGGGAATCCTCTGTGCCTTCTATCCGCCGCTCGTCTGGCACAGCGTCCACCTGATGACGGAGCCGCTGTTCATTTTCTTCTCGGTGGGCTGCATTTACGCGGCGTTCCTTTTCGGCCGGACGGGGCTGCTCCGATGGGCGGCGCTGGCGGGCCTGGCCGCGGGGCTGGCGGCGCTGAGCCGTTCGATGCTGATCGGGTTTCTGCCGCTGCTGGCGATCTGGATGTGGTGGTCGCGCAAAAGACTCGGGCGCGCGTGGTCCGGCGCGGCGCTTTTCTGCGCCGTCGCGCTGGCGACCCTGGCGCCATGGATCGTCCGGAACGCCATCGTCTTCCGCGCATTCGTTCCGGCGACGACGGATGCCGGACACGGTTTCTACGCGGCCAATAATGAGCGCTCGCTCGACGACCCGAGCGGGTTCTGCATACCCAAAGACTGGTCCTTCATGCTGAAGCCCGGCGAGACTTCGATCGGCGAGGTCGAGGCCAGCCGCAGGCTGATGCACATCGCGGGCGAGTACCTGCTGAACCATCCGGGCATTGCGCTGCGCCTGATGGCGCGGCGCTTCGCAGCGCTTTGGAAATTCTATCCGAATCCCGCCTTCATCCCGCGCACGCAGGTGCTGGCCTACGCGGTGGCGTACATCCCGCTTTTCCCCTTCATCCTGTTCGGGCTGTGGCGCGCGCACCGCAGGCGGGAGGCGGAACGGATGGACCTGCTGCTGGTGGAGGGGCTCATTCTGTACACGACGGCGATCCACACGGTGTTCCTGGCCATGCTCCGCTACCGCGAGCCGCTGATGCCGTTCCTGCTGATTTTCGCCGCGATGGGGATCGTGTGCGCCGTGGAGGGTTTGCGCAGGGAATCGGCGCGGAAGGGCATTTCGTGAAAATGTCCGCCGGGCAATCGCGCGCCGGGAGAGGCGCTACTCGGTCTTCTTCTCTCGCACGACGATATCGTCGCGCATGACCGGGTCGTCCGGGTCGGAGTTGAGGATCTCCGTGCGCGAGACGAGCTCGTCCACGCGAACGACCTGTAATTCGCCCTTCGGCTTGCGCTCGCCGCCCCTGACGATGCGGACAACGGTGAACTTCTCGCCGTTCTGAATCTGCTCGTTCTTCCCCAGATTGATGATGGCCACGCCTTCGAGCGCGTCGGCCTGCAGGACCTTGCCCTGGGTGACGGCGACGGCTTTCGGCATCTTGCGCGTCAGTTCCTCATTCATTTCGTGGACGTTCTGTTCCAGCTTCTGGACCTTCGCCTGCAGGTCGGCGGTCTCCTTCTTGTGGAGGTCGG
Organism: Candidatus Brocadiia bacterium; assembly: GCA_052139675.1. Classification (GTDB taxonomy): domain Bacteria; phylum Planctomycetota; class Brocadiia; order CAIUPP01; family CAIUPP01; genus JBEKCB01. Next base: position 7,350 of record JBKQWE010000092.1, on the reverse strand, counting down.
CCTGGGCGTGGTTCTCGGCCCAGGCTTTCTTCGCCTCCTCGTCCGCTTTCGCCAGCAGGTCCTTGACCGCGGCCAGGTCCTTCTCGTAGGCGGCCCTGGCATCCTGCAAATCCGTGGCGGCCTTGTCCACGGTCGCCTTCAGGTCCGCGCTCTCCTGGGCTTGAAGGGCCTGGGCGTCCTTCAACTGCGCGGTGGCCAGTTGCAGGGCCTGGTTCCTCTCGCTCAACTGCCGCTGCGCGGCGCCCACATCCTGGATCAGCTTGACGACGTAGTCGTGGAGGTTCTCCGGCGCAGGCTGCGGCGCCTTCTGGAGCTCGGAGGTGATGTCGTCAATCGGGTTCTCGCCGGTGTAGCCCGTTTTCTCGACGAGCGCGGCGTAGTTGATGCCGTCCAAAGCGCTCTTCTGAATCTTGTTGAAGAAGGCGTCATCATAGGCGGCGTCCGACGCGCTGGCGACCGGCAGGGCGCTGACCGCAAGGCCGTTCTTCAGCGGCATTTCCAGGTCTCTATGGATCGCGCTCTGGAGCTTGGTCAGGGATGCTCCGCGCTTGAGATATCCCAGCGCCAGAAAGACGCACACGATTGCGAGGACTGCACTCAGCACCAGAAAGACGATCATGCCGGCAAATGCCGGACCGCCTGCGTTACGTTGTGGCGCGCGAGCCATGAGTATCCTCCGTAAACCTCGTGACACCAATTGCCTGATAGTCTAGGCGGAATTCCCCGGCCTGTCAAGCAAAAACGCAGGCCGAGTCTGCTCGCCGCTCGCGCCGGAGGAACCCGGCTGCGCGACGCCCCTGGGGCGCGGCTCTTCGAGGTCGAACGCCGCCAGTCGGCGCAGCGCGCGCGTGCGGTCGTATTCGCCCATTTTTGCGGCGGAAACCGCGCGGCGGAGCACCTCGATGGACTGCCCGTACGTCTCGCGATCCACCGGGTAAGGGTGGCCGTCTTTTCCGCCGTGCGCGTAGGAGAACCGCGCCGGATCGCGGAAGCTGGGCGCGGCGCCGTAGACGAGCTCGGCGATCAGGCTCAGCGCCCGAAGGCTCTTCGCTCCCAGGCCCCGCGTCGCGAGCACGGCGGCAAAGTCCTGCGCCCCGCCTTCGTACGTGGCCAGCAGCACCTTCCGAAGCCGGGCCGGATCAATGTCGGCGATGGAGAGCGGATGGCGCGCAGGCAGCGCCAAGTGGGACGCGCGCTCGATCTGGAGACGCGTTTCCTCCGGCTTGGCCGCGGCGATCGAGGCGATCGCGACGCGGCAGCGGCCGCTCTCCCGCGCGACGAGGTTCAGCGCCGCGACGCGCTGGTCGCAGCACACCGCCGCGTGCGGCTCGCAGACGAAGTCCTCCACGCCCGAGGAGAGCCAATGGTATCTCCGCGCGGTGCGGTTGACTTCGTTCATTCCCTGCTGGACGACGCACCACAGGCCGCTCCGGGTGAAGATGAAGCAATGGTGGTAGATCTGGTAGCCGTCCTGCACCGCGGCGCTGTCCACCTTGGCGGACATCCGGCTGGCATAGACCAGCGAGCCGGCGGAGCGGCCGGAGGTCTCGCAGGCGCGCTCGATCTCGCTCGGGGTGTTCCGCGAGACGCGTCCCTTGCCGCCGCAGACGAAGATGCCCAGCTCGCGCTCCAGCGGCCGCATCCCTTCCTTGAGCGCGCCGCAGGTGGTGGTGGTCACGCCGCTGGAGTGCCAGTCGAACCCGAGGACGCAGCCGAATGCCTGGAACCAGAACGGGTCGGAGAGCCGGCGGAGGAGTTCGTCGGGCCCGGAGTCGGCGGCGACCAGCAGCACGATCTCCCGCGCGAGCTGCGTCATTCGCCGGAACAGCCACTGCGGCGCGTCGCCGCCGTGCAGAGGAAGGCTCGCCGTGCCGGTGCGCATGTCGAAGGCTTCCGATCTATCGCCCGCGAGGCGGAATGGCCGCGGTCAGGCCGCCTGCATCCCGCGCAGGCTCAGCCAGAATTCGATGTTGCCGCCGCTGCCGGGAATCGGGGATTGGACTTCGCCCAGGATGCGGGCGATCCCGTCCAGCGCCGCGCGGACGCGCTCCATGGCCGGGCCCAACCCGGCCGCTGCGAGGACGCCGCGCTGAAGCTGCGACCGCTCGACTTCGTACTGGGGCTTGACGAGCGAGAGGACGGCGCCGCCGGGCTTGAGCGAACGCAGCGCCGCCGGGATGCTCAGCCGCTGAGGAGTCCAGCCGGCGTCAATGACCGCCAGGTCCAGCGGCTCGGGAGATTTCCAGTGGAGGAGGTTGGTGCGTTCGTGGACGACGACGCGCGGATCGCTGCGGAGTTTCCAGTCGAGGATGCCGTGGCCGGTGTCCACGGCGTGGACGCGCAAGGCGCCCTGCTGAAGCAGGCAGTCCGTGAAGCCGCCGCGGTGGCAGCCGAGGTCGGCGCAGACCAGGCCGGAAACCGAGAGGCCGAAATGCCGGAGGGCGAATTCCAGCTTCAGCCCTCCTTTGCCCACGTAGCCGCACGATTTCGGCCGACTGACGCGCGCGCGTTTCATGGTCCGACAGCCGCCCGTCTTAACGAAGCTGCTTCTGCCGCTGCATTTCGAGCTTGAGGCCGAGGCCGCGGATTTCGTTCATCAGCACCTCGAACGATACCGGCGTTGAGGCCTCGAGCACGTTGGTGCCCTTGACCATGGACTCGTAAATCTTGGCGCGGCCCTCGATGTCGTCGCTCTTGACCGTGAGGAGTTCCTGCAGGGTGTAGGCGGCGCCGTAGGCTTCCATGGCCCAGACTTCCATCTCGCCGAACCGCTGGCCGCCGGAGCGCGCCTTGCCGCCGAGCGGCTGCTGCGTGACGAGCGAGTACGGGCCCGTGGCGCGCGCGTGGACCTTGTCGTCCACGAGGTGGTCCAGCTTCATCATGTAGAGGTAGCCGACGGTGACTTTCTGCTCGAACTGCTCGCCGGTGCGGCCGTCGTAGAGCGCGGCCTTGCCGTCTTCGGGCAGGCCGGCCTCGATGAGGGTCTTGCGGATTTCCTCCTCGGAGGCGCCGTTGAACACGGGGGTCTCGGCGCGGAAGCCCAGGAGCTTGGCGGCCCAGCCGAGGTGCGTTTCCAGGATCTGCCCGACGTTCATTCGAGAGGGCACGCCGAGCGGGTTGAGGACGACCTCGACGGGCGTGCCGTCCTCGAGGTACGGCATGTCCTCGACCGGCATGATCCGCGCGATGACGCCCTTGTTCCCGTGGCGTCCGGCCATCTTGTCGCCGACGGAGAGCACGCGCTTCGTCGCGATGTAAATCTTCACCATGGAGAGCACGCCGCTGGGCAGCAGGTCGTCCGCCTGCGATGGGTCCACGCCGTAGAGGTCGCGCTCGTCCTTGAGGCGCTCGATCTTCTCCTTCACGTCGGCGGCCATCTTGAGCAGGCGCTCTTTGGTGCCGGCGTTCGGATAGGCGACCTCGGCCGGGTCGAACTGCTCCTCGAACTGAAGGACTTCGCGGATCGTGGCGTGCGCGCGCAGGCCCAGGTCCTGGCCGGTGTCTGCGTGCTTGATCTTGCCGTCGCCGACCTTGGCGATCTCGGCCATCAGGTCGCGGAACAGGGCGCTCATCTGGCGCTCGATGCGGTCCACCTGCTTCTTGCGCGAGGCGGCCGCATCCTGCTGGGACTTGGAGGCCACGCCTTTGCGGCTGAACTTCTCCGCGTGGATGATGATGCCCTCGACGCCGGCGGGGACTTCGAGCGATTCGTTCTTCACGTCCTCGCTGGCCTGGCCGAAGATGGCGATGAGGAGTTTCTCCTCCGGCGTCAGCTCGGTCTTGGACTTCGGCGAGACCTTGCCGACGAGGATGTCGCCGGGCCGCACGTGGGTGCCGACGCGGACGATGCCGTCCTCATCCAGGTTCGCCAGCGCGCGCTGGGGCACGTTGGGAATGTCGCGGGTGAACTCCTCCTTGCCCAGCTTGGTCTCGCGGCATTCGATCTCGAACTCCTGGATGTGGATCGAGGTGAAGCGGTCGGCCTCGACGAGGCGCTCGCTCATCAGGATGGCGTCCTCGAAGTTGTAGCCGTCCCAGGGCATGAAGGCGACGAGGGCGTTCTTGCCGAGGGCCAGTTCGCCCTGGGAGGTGCCGGCGCCGTCGGCGATGATCTCGCCCTTCTTGACCTTCTGGCCGGGGTGCACGATCGGGCGCTGGTTGAGGCAGGTCTTTTCGTTGAGGGCGTTGAACTTCCGCAGGCGGAAGTTGCGCTGGCCGATGAGGATGTGCGTGGCGTCCACCTCCTCGACCACGCCGTTCTCCTCGGCGCGCACGACCATGCTGGAGCCGCGGACGACTTCCTTCTCCATGCCGGTGATGACCATCGCCAGCTCGGTGCGCAGGAGCGGCACGGCCTGCTTCTGCATGTTCGAGCCCATCAGGGCGCGGTTGGCGTCGTTGTGCTCGAGGAACGGGATGAGGCTGGCGGAGACGCCGACGATCTGGTTCGGGGCGACGTCGGCGTACTCCATGGTCTTCGGGTCGGCTTCCAGGAAGTCGCCGTTGCGGCGGGCGATGGTCTTGGTGTCAATGATCTTGCCGGCGCTGTTGAGGCGCAGGTCGGCCGGGCCCATCCAGCGGTCAATCTCCTCGTCGGCGCGGAGCTGCACGAGTTCGTCGGTGACGACGCCGTTCTTGACGCGGCGATACGGCGTGACGATGAAGCCGTAATCGTCCACGCCGGCGAAGATGCCCAGCGAGGTGATCAGGCCGATGTTCGCGCCTTCGGGCGTCTCGATCGGGCAGATGCGGCCGTAGTGGCTGATGTGGACGTCGCGCACCTCGAAGCCGGCGCGCTTGCGGTTGAGGCCGCCCGGGCCGAGCGCGCTGAGCTTGCGCTCGTGGGTGAGCTGGTGGAGCGGGTTGGTCTGCTCGACGACCTGCGAAAGCTCGCTGCGGCCGAAGAAGAACTCGATGGCGGCGGAGATCGTCTTGGAGTTGACGAGCGAGCGCGGGGTCAGCTCGGCCGGCTCGCTGGTGCCCATGCGTTCCTGGACGGTCCGGCGCAGCTTCAGGAAGCCCTTGCGCAGCTCGTCGCCGGCGAGTTCGTCAATCGTGCGCAGGCGGCGGTTGCCCAGGTGGTCAATGTCGTCCACGTGGCCTTCGTTGCGGCGCAGGCCGATGGTGTAGCGGACGGCGTTGATGATGTCGTTCGCGTGCAGCATCATCTGGTCCATCGGGACGTTCTGGTTGAACTTGCGGTTCAGCCGGAAGCGCCCGACCGGCCCGAGGCGATAGCGGTCCGGGTCGAGGAAGCGCTCGTGGAAGAGCTCCCTGGCGCGCTCGATGCTCGGCGGGTTGCCGGGGCGGAGGCGGCCGTAGATGTGCAGCAGCGCCTCCTCGTGCGTGCGCGAGGTCTCCTCGTTGAGGGTGTTGAGGATGAGCGCGTCGTCCATCTTCGCGATGACGCGAATGCGCTTGCGCTCGAGGGCGAGGATCCGCGGGACAATGTCGTCGGTGATCATCTGGCCGGCGGAGACGACGACCTCGCCGGTGCCCGGGTCCACGATCTCCTCGGCGGAGTAGCGGTGGCGGAGCTTGGCGCCGCCGCGCGCGGGGATTTCCTCGAACTCCGTTTCGTAGAACTGCCGGATGATGTCCGCATTGGTCGAGAAGTCCGGCGACAGCGCGCGGATGAAGCAGGTGATCGGGAAGCGGCCGCTCTGGTCCACGCGGATGTAGAGCACGTCCTTGCGGCTGACGTCGATCTCGATCCAGCTCCCGCGCTCGGGGATGATGCGGCAGGAGTGCAGCCGCTTCTCGGTGGTGCGGGTGTCTTCCTGGAAGTCCACGCCGGGCGAACGGTGAAGCTGCGCGACGATGACGCGCTGCGCGCCGTTGACGATGAACTCGCCGCCGATCATGATCGGCACGTCGCCGAGGTAGACGTCTTCCTGGATGGCGCCGTTGGGCTTGTTCAGGCGCAGGCGCGCGCGCAGCGGCCGGCCGTAGGTCAGGCGCAGGCGTCGGCAGTCCTCCTCGGAGTACCGCGCGCGGCCGAGGTCGTAGCAGATGTACTCCAGCGAGAGCGTGCCGTCGTAGCTCTTGATGGGGAACATCTCGCGGAAGAGCGCCTCGAGGCCGACGTTCTTCCGGCTCTTCGGCGACGGCGTGTCCTGGAGGAAGCGCCGGTAGGAGCGCGTCTGGACTTCCACGAGATCGGGGACGGAGACCGTTTCCGGCACGCGGGCGAATTGGCGGATCAACATCCTGCGGGCTCCTCAAAACATAAAAGGCCTGCGAACGGCTATGACTTCTTCTTCTCCGCCGCCGCTTTGGCTTTCGGCTCGGCCGCTTCGGGAGCGGCCGGCTCGGCGGACGGCAGCAGTTCCATGATCACCTGCGGCGCATTGTCGCCGAGGCGATTCTCGCTTGCGGACAGGTGCAGGATCCGCGTGTAGCCGCCCGGGCGGTCCTTGAAGCGCGGGCCGATCTTGGTGAAGAGCAGGCGGACGACGTACTTGTCGTCGAGGGTCGCCAGCGCGCTGCGGAAGTTGGCCAGGCCGCCCTTGGCGCCGAGGGTGATCAGCTTCTCGGCCATGCTGCGGATTTCCTTGGCCTTGGCGGGCGTGGTGCGGATGCGCCCGAGCAGGAACAGGCTGCTGACCATGTTCCTCCGCAGGGCCACGCGATGGGCCGAGGTGCGTTTGAGATGGCGTCCACGCCGGCGGTGTCGCATCAGATTTCCTCTTTCTTCGGAGCTTCGCGCGGGGCGCCTTCGACCTTCATCCCGAGCGTGAGGCCGAGTTCGCCGAGTTTGCGCTTGACCTCTTCGAGCGAGGTCTTGCCGAAATTCCGCACCAGGAGGAGCCGCTCCTCGTCGTACCCGACCAGGTCGGCGACGGTGCGGATCTCCTCGCTTTCCAGGCAGTGTGACGAACGGACGCTGAGTTCGAGCTCGCTGATCGGCAGGGAGAGCCGCGCGCTGAGGTCCTCGGAGAGCACCGGCCGGATCGGCGCCAGGCTGCCGGCGGCCTCCGGCTCCTGCAGTTCGGCGCCGAGCTCGAACTGCTGGACGAACGGGTTGAGGTGCTTGCGGAGGATCTTGGCCGCCTCGACGAGCGCGAATTCCGGCGTCAGGGTGCCATCGGTCCAGACCTCGAGGACGAGCCGGTCGTAGTTCGTGCGCTGGCCGACGCGGGTGTCCTCGGTCTTCGGGCGCACGCGGATGACGGGCGAGAAGATCGAGTCAATCGGGATGCGCCCGCTCTCCCGGCCCTCCTTCTCGTTCTCCTCGGCGGTCCGATAGCCGCGGCCCTTCTCGGCCGTCATCTCGCACTGGAAATGCACGACCTTGGTGAGCGTGGCCAGGTGCAGGTCCTTGTTGACGATGTCCACGTCGGCGTCGCA
>JBKQWE010000091.1:0-6538 GCA_052139675.1 Candidatus Brocadiia bacterium | reverse complement strand
CTAGTGTGGTGCGTCTAACGCTTCTTTACATTTGGCGATCTTGGCCAAGATGCGCTCGACAGGAGCGCTCCAGACAAAGACGTGCGGATTCTGGTTGTGGTTGTCCAAGTACTGCGTGATGGCGGCGACCAAGGCGCGGACGTTGCGGAAGGTTCCCCGCCGGATGCGCTTGTCGGTGATCTCGCGGAACCAGCGTTCGATGAGGTTCAGCCAGGAACTCGACGTGGGCGTGAAGTGCAGGTGAAATCGCGGATGACGATGAATCCAGGACACGACACGAGGATGCTTGTGGGTCCCGTAGTTGTCCACAATCAAATGCAGGTTCAGTTCGCCGGGCGTTTCGGCGTCGATTTTCCTGAGAAAGCGGATGAACTCCTGATGCCGATGACGCGGCATGCAATCCCCGATCACTTTCCCGTCGAGCATGCTCAGCGCGGCAAAGAGCGTTGTCGTGCCGTTGCGCTTGTAGTCGTGCGTCTGCCGGGCGGGAATGCCCGGTCGCAGGGGCAACAGCGGCTGCGTTCGGTCGAGGGCTTGAATCTGGCTTTTCTCGTCCACGCACAGCACCAGCGCCTTGTCCGGCGGGTTGAGGTAGAGGCCGACGACATCGTGCAACTTCTCGACGAAGCGCTTGTCGCGACTGAGCTTGAAGGTCTCGATCAGATGCGGCTTGAGGTTGTGTTGCCGCCAGATGCGCCGCACGCTGGCTTCGGACAACCCCTGCGCTTCGGCCATGCTCCGCGTGCTCCAATGCGTGGCATTCCGCGGCGTACTCTGCAAGGTCGCTTCCACGACGGCGGTTATCTTTTCCGGCGGGATTCTCGGATTGCGCCCCGGACGGGGCGCGTCCTTCTCCAAGCCTGGAACGCGCAACGCCAGAAAGCGTTGTCGCCAAAGCTGTACGGTCGGGCGCGACGCCCCCAGAACTTGGGCGATATCTTGGCTGGCGACCCCATCGGCAGCCATCGTCACAATCCGGGCGCGCATCACCTGCCGATGAGGCAGGCTTCGGCCTCGCGACCAGCCGTCCAACGTCGCTCGTTCTGCCGCACTCAGAACGATACACGGCGCTTTTCTGCTCATGCCGGCGCATTGTACAGGATGCCCTGCTATATGTCAAGGTATATCTGACGCACTACACTAGAGTGCTTCCAGCTGGAATGAAGTGCGCGTGAGCCGGAAATGCACCAGGTGGGACTGGTCGCCGGCTGCTTTGGGTTGTTCCTGGTTGCGGTCGGCGATTGGGTTCGTTTTTTCAAATGGGGTTGGCGAATTTGTTTTCTGCTTTTTGCTTTTTCAGCGTCCTCTCGCGGGTGCGTCAATGGAGGGCATCATTGCAGGCTCAGCGCGGGCTATCCGGCATCATTGCGGACCGTTGTGGCATCATTATGGCGACATGGCAGGGGCACGCGATCAGAAAGACTCTGATTGTTCCACGTGAAACAATTTATAAAACATCTTATATAATTCGGGGATGCGGCGGACTCAGCGCAGTATCTCGATCTCGCCGAATGCCCCCATCCGCCCGCCGATGGTGATGAGCAATCCCTTGAGCAGGCCGCGTTGCTGCTCCTCGCGCAGCGTTTTCTCCACGTCCTCCGGCGACAGGATGCGGTTGCCGATGGCGGTGGCGGCGGCGTCGGCCAGGGCGGCGCCGGCGGCGACGCAGACGATGGCGTCCGAGCGGCCGAACGACAGGCTGTGCCCGACCGTGCCCGACGAGGTGCAGACGCCGAGCGCTCCGCCGGCGGGGTTCACCTTCAGCTTGATCTCGCCGGTGTAGGGCGAGTGCTCGCCGGCGTACAGGCCCATCTCGACGGGGCGGTCCATCTTCAGGTAGATGTCGCCGCCGTTCTCCACGATCACTTCCGGCGTCCAGCGGAGCAGCCCCTCGCCGACGAACTGCGCGACGGCGCCGGCGACGGCGGCCATGGGGCCGACATCGCAGGCGCGGCCCGATTCGATCATGGCGCGGACGACCGGCCCGGTGCGGACCGGCATCGGCAGCGGCGCCAGGCTCGTGCGGAAGACGGGGCGGCGGCGGATTTCCCGCTCGATCTCGTCGCGGGCCTGCTGCGTGAGGTCCGCGGCCCGGTGGCGCAGGTCCCGGTGCGCGCGGATCATCAGGTCGCTCTCGCGGATGGCGACTTGGAAACTCACCAGGCCGGACTTCGCGACCCAGTCGCGGTAAAACCGAGCTTGATGCGAATCGGGGACCAAGGGACTCCATCCGACGAAAGTGGAGATTACGCCAAACTATCCGAAAGCGGATCGCGTATGACCATGAAGAAGACGAAGAGAGCGCTCGGCCAGAGCTGAATCAAGAGACGCCCGCCGGCGGAACTCAGTTGCCACTCCAGGGTATTGGGCGTGATCAGGAAAATGAAAAAGTAACCCGCCAGAGTCAGGGCGAGCGTCCAGGCGGCCGTCGCGGGCCCTGGTAGCCGCCTCGCATCCGGCTTGATCCCGAAAAGGACCAGCGCGCCCAGCAGCAGCGGCACAGGGCTGACCGGGATGAAGGGCAGTTCCTCCCATCGGCCGAAGGCGAAAGCCTCTTTGAGGAACCATTCGCCAATGGTCGCGTACCTCGAGGGCGTCAGGACCCTTTCCAAGGCGGATGCGCGGCCGGCCGGACCCAGGATGTCATTGGGCGGAGCGTATGCGATCTTGAAGAACAGGATGATCAGCGCGACCGGCAACAAGCCGGCGAGCAACGGCCGCATCCGGCTCCAGCAGGCTCTAACGCCGGAGGTCCTGGCCGAAGTCCAGGTCCTCGCGAGCAGGATGCAGGCCATGAAAAGCAGCCCCTCGTTCTTCGTCCAGGCCGCCATGCCGCAGGCCAACCCGGCCAGCGCGAGGAGTCCGCGGCTGTCTGCGCTCTCCCGATCCGCCAGGCAAAGGAGGACCAGCGTCGCGAGATAGAAGAACGCCAGGGGGACGTCGGCGTATTGCGCGGCCGCGTGCCCCATGAAAAAAGGAGTGCCGACCAGCACCATCGCGGCCACGGAGGCGCGCAGCTTTCCGCGCAGAAGCGCAAGGCCTGAGTAAAGGAGCAGGACTATGCCTGCCGCAAAAACGAAGGCGACCAGGATGGGACCCGCAACGGTTTCGCCGCCGGCAAAGACCCAACTGCGCATGACCGAGGCCGGGAGCAGCAGCGGGTAGTCCGGATGCGACCATTTCAGGGGTTCCGCGAAAAGGCCGGTCCATTGTTCGCCGCCTCGGTATAAGAAGCGGGCATGGAGGTTCCACGCGCTCCACGCATCCCAGTCGCCGTGGGGCCAGCACGCTGAGGCCAGGGCGAACGTCGCCGCGCCCACCAGGAAGACCGCAAGGGCCGCCATCGGCGCGGCGAGCGTCCACGGGCCCGTCTCCTTCAAACCGGCGAGCGCCGATTTTTCGGGCGAGTGCCGAAGGACTGCGCAAGTCACGAGGACCGCGAGAACAACGATCTCCGCTACGGGCAGGTTGCCGAGATGGCCGGGCGCCGCCAGCAGATAGAGAAACGACAGGCAGGAGGTCGCTCCCAGTCCCAGGCCGGTCGCCAGAGATGCTTTCACCAACAGGTCGGCCTGCAGCCGCCGGTGCGGCCACAGGAGCGTTACCGTCGCCATCCCCGTCAGCAGCGCCAGCGCGAACGACAAAATCAAGCCGGGCATCATGAGCCTTCCAGGGGATTGCGTAAAGCCGTGAAAAGGACAAAGAGCGCGGCGGGCCAGAGCTGCAGCAGGAGACGCCCGCCGGCGGTGGTCAGTTGCCAATCGAGCGAATTGGGGGTGATCAGGAAAATGAAAAAGTAACCGGCGAAAGTCAGGCCGAGCGTCCAGGCGGCCGCCGCGGGGCCTTGAAGTCCCTTGGCCTCCGGCCGGATCCCGAACAGGACCAGCGCGCCCAGGAGCAGCGGCACGGGGCTGACCGGGATGAAGCGCAGGTCCTCCCATCGCCCGAATGTGAAGGCCTGCTTGAGGAACCATTTCCCGATGACGGCGTATCTCGACGGCGTCAGGATCCCTTGCAGGGCGAATGCGCGGCCGGCCGGGCCGACGATCTCATTGGGCGGAGCGTATCGGGCCTTGAAGAACAGCACGATCAGCAGCACCGGCGCCAATCCGGCGAGGAACGGCCACATCCATCTCCAGCAGGTTCGCGGACCGGACCGCCTGATCGAAATCCAGATCCTCGGCAGCAGGACGCAGATGATGAAAAGCAGCCCCTCGTTCTTCGTCCAGGCCGCCATGCCGCAGGCCAACCCGGCCAGCGCGAGGAGTCCGCGGCCGCCTGCGCTCTCCCGCTCCGCCAGGCAAAGCAGGACCAGCGTCGCCAGGTAGAAGAAGGCCAGCGGGACGTCGGCGTATTGCGCGGCCGCATGGCCGATGAAGAAAGGAGTGCCGGCCAGCACGATGACGGCCAGCGAGGCGGCCGGCCTTCCGCGCAGAAGCGCAAGGCCGGAGTAAAGCAGCAGGCAAACCCCCGCCATGAAAACGAAGGCGACCAGGATGGGCCCCGCGACGGTTTCGCCGCCGGCGAAGACCCAACTGCGCGTGACGGAGAGCGGGAGCAGCAGCGGGTAGTCCAGCGACGACCAGGTCAGCGGTTTCGAAAAGAGATCGGTCCATTGCTCGCCGCCTCGATAGAGGAAACGGGCGTGGAGGTTCTGCACGCTCCACGCGTCCCAGCCGCCGTGCGGCTCGCGCGCCGAGTCCAGGGCGAACACGGCCGCGCCCACCAGGAAGACCGCGAGGGCCGCCGCCGGCGCGGCGAGCGTCCACGGGGCCGTCTCCTTCAAACCGGCGAGCGCTGATTTTTGGGGCCGGTGCCGAAGGACTGCGCAAGTCACGAGGACCGCGAGGACAACGATCTCTGCAACGGGCAGGTTGTCGAGATGGCCGGGCGCCGCCGCCAAGCCGAGAAACCACAGGCAGGAAGTCGCTCCCAGTCCCAGGCCGGTCGCCAGCGATGCTTTCATCAACAGGCCGGCCCGCAGCCGCCGGCGCGGCCACAGGAGCGTTACAATCGCCATCCCCATCAGCAGCGCCAGCGCGGACGACAGAATCAAGCCGGCCATCATGAGCCTGCCTTGCGGAGGATGAAGACGCCGTTGCGGAAGTCGTAAAGCACAATCAAGTGATGCTCTGAGATCGCCTTTTCCATGGCGTGGGGGAAGAAAAAGTTCCCGAGTATGAGGTCAGGCTCGAGGGAGTCGGCGATGACCAGGGGCGCCAGGATATATTCCGCCGTATGGTAGCGGCGTTGATACAGGCCCTGCGTCACGCCGCCGCTGCCCGGCGGTTCGCCCAGATAGCCGATCACGCCGACGCGCGGCAGGACTTTCCTCGCCTCGACGTAGCGCTTTTCATAGCGAGCCATGCTCTCGGTCGCCATGGCCGAAGGCAGTGTCTGCGCCAGGTTGATAATCAGAACCAGTTGTGACAGCAGAAGCAGAGCCAGGACCAGCGCGAGCCCGATCCTTACGCGCAGGGGGTATCTCGGGCTCGAGGCGGTCTGATCCACGTTCGCCTTCCCCCATGTTCTGCTCTGCGGTCACGTCTGAGCGATGACCCGTTCGACGATCGCGGTCATTTTGCGCTCGGCGGCATTGGCGACCTTGACGATCTCGGCGATGTCGGCGGGCTTGAGCGCGTCGGGCAGGCACAGGTCGGTGACGACGGCCATGCCGAGCACCCGCATGCCGGAGTGGACTGCGACGAGCACTTCGGGGACGACGGACATGCCGACGACGTCCGCGCCGATGGTGCGGAGGAAGCGGTACTCCGCGCGGGTCTCCAGGTTCGGGCCGGCGACGGCGACATAGACGCCGGTGTGGCAGCGGATGCCCATCTTCAGCGCCGCGTCGAGCGCGCGCTCGATCAGCGCCGGGTCGTACGGCCGGCAGAGGTCCGGGTAGCGCGGGCCGAGCGAGTCGTCGTTCGGCCCGACGAGCGGGTTGTCGCCCATCAGGTTGATGTGGTCGTCAATCAGCATCAGGTCGCCCTGGCGGTACTGCGGGTTCATGCCGCCGGAGGCGCCCGAGGTCACCAGCGTGTTCGCGCCGATCGCCTTGAGGACGCGCACCGGAAGGGTGATCTCCTGCATCGAGTACCCCTCGTAATAGTGGAACCGGCCGGAGAGCGTGGCGACGGTCTTTCCGGCCAGTTCGCCGATCACCAGTTCGCCGGCGTGCGTGGCCACGGTCGTCCGCGGGAAATGCGGGATGTCGCGGTAGGGGATGACGACGCTCTTCTTGACGTCGGCCGCCAGCCGCCCGAGGCCGGTGCCGAGGATGATGCCGATGGAGGGCTTGCGCTTGCAGAAGGTGCGGATGACGTTCGCGGCCGCCTGGATCTGCTGCTGAAGTTCGCTGGCCATGCGTTGCTTGCCCATCGGCGCGACCCTTTCATCCCTGGTGTTTAGTGTAGTGTTTCGTAATTATCTTGCATTATCCGCGCCAAAAGTCCCTTGAGAACGCGCCTTGTGCAAGTTCGTCACCCTGAGCGCAGCGAAGGGTCTCATACGCATAACTCAAGAAATGCGTGTGAGA
>JBKQWE010000090.1:0-29768 GCA_052139675.1 Candidatus Brocadiia bacterium | reverse complement strand
TCCCTGCGCATTGAGGAGGTCGAACAGGGCGTCCTCGGCTTCACTCACGCAGAGGTCGGCGCGGCGCTGCTCCAGAAGTGGGGGATTCCCGAGGAAGTTTACGGCCCGGTCCGCCTCCATCACGACCCCGACAGCGGCAAAGCGCTGGGCGCCGGCCCTGAAACCATCCGGCTGGCGCGGGTGCTCCTGCTCTGCTCGAGGATATCGCATTTCTTCTACAGCAGGGCCCGGGGAGGCAGCGAAGCGGCGCTGGCCGGAGAGGCCCGGGAGCTGTTCAACCTGACGCCGGGGGCGCTCGACGGCATCCTCGAACAGGTGACCCGCGACGTACGGCAGATTTGCGATCTCTTCAACCTGGACCCGGGCCAGATTCCCTCGTACGAAGAGGTTCGCCTCAAAGCCGCGCAGGAGCTGACCGACCTGGCCACCGAGTTGGGCAGCCGCGCGATGGCGCTCGAAGAGCGCGTCGAAGCGCACGCGAGCGAGGTCCGCCAGTTGAAGACCGAAGCGGAAGACCTGAAACGGCTCGCCGCCACCGATGAACTGACGCAGCTCCCCAACCGGCGCGACTTCCTCAAGCGCTTCCTGGACGAGATCGTCCGCGCGCAGCGCTATACGCACTCTCTCGGGTTCCTCATGCTGGACATTGACCGCTTCAAAGAGGTCAACGACACGTACGGCCACCCGACCGGCGACAAGGTGCTCGCGGGCTTGTCCAGGCTCCTGCAGAAAGGGATTCGGCACACGGACGTTGCGGCTCGAATCGGCGGCGAGGAGTTCGTGGTCCTGCTGCCGGAGGCGGAGTTGAAGGGGATCATCGCGACGGCGGAGAAATTCCGCCGCGGCATCGCCGAGGCGTCCAAGAACTGGGCGCCGGGAGTGCCCGGCATCACCGTCAGCATCGGGGCGGTGCACGTCCGGTTCGATTCGCCCAACCTGGACTGCAGCGCGATCATTGATGAAGCGGACAAGTGCCTCTACCGGGCGAAGCACGCCGGCCGCAACTGCACGCACTCCGCCAGCATCTGATCCAAACGGCAGGACAGAGTTCATAGCCGCATAACCCTGCACGACGCCGGGCGGGAAATGGAATCGGGCGCTTTCCCGCTAGTGCTTCCTTGCGGAAATAGGCGTCCTATTTCCGCAAGGAAGCATGAACGCGATAAGCCGCGTCGTTGTATTGGGTTATGCGTTCCGTTGGAGCGTGTTTAGTTGCGTAAATTGGTACGCCAATTTACGCAACTAAACACTAGTCGGCCCGCGCCGCCGAAGGCCGGATCGCCGATATTCCGCTCATCCTGGAAAAACTTGCGGAAACCGCCCACCCGGAGTATACTGAGGGTCGGTCGAACCGGCCAAAGCAGGAAGGCGCTGTGATGGTCACCGGCGCTCAAGAGATGTCCTCTCAGACGCTCCTCGAACGAGTCCTCGCCAGCGAGTCATTGCCCTCCGTGCCGATCGTGGCCGCCAACGTGCTCACCCTGAGCCGGGACCCGGACGTGGATTTCTCGCGCCTGGAAAAGATGATGAGCGCGGATCCCGCCCTTGTCGCCAAACTCCTGCGGATGAGCAACTCCGCCTATTTCGGCTCGCACAATAAGGTCACCTCCATCAACGAGGCGGTCGTGCGCATCGGCCTGAAGATCACGCGCATGACGGTCCTCAGTTTCAGCCTCGAAGAGGAGATCAGCCCGAAAATCCCGGAGAGTTTTCAGATTGATCAGTTCTGGCGGCACGCGCTGACGACGGCCATCGGCGCGCGCATCGTGGCGGAACGGATCTGGCCGGCCAAGCGCGACGACGCGTTTGCGGCCGGCATCCTGCAGGACCTCGGCATGCTCGCGCTGCAATGCGCCCTGCCGGACCGGTATGCCGAAGTCTTCGAAACACGCCGCGCGCATCCCACCACGCACATCGAGGAAGTCGAACAGCGCGTCCTCGGCTTCACTCACGCCCGGGTCGGTTCGGAGCTGCTCCGGAACTGGGGAATCCCCGAGGAAGTTTACGGCCCGATCCGCTTCCACCACGACCCGGAAAGCGGCGCGGCGCTGGGCGCCGGTCCGGACACCATCCGGCTGGCGCAGGTGCTCCTCCTTTGCTCGAAGATATCGCATCTTTTCTACAGCAAAGCCAGGGGAATCATCCGCATCACGATCGCCCGCGAGGCCCAGGAGC
The DNA here is from genome assembly GCA_052139675.1 of Candidatus Brocadiia bacterium. Taxonomy (GTDB): domain Bacteria; phylum Planctomycetota; class Brocadiia; order CAIUPP01; family CAIUPP01; genus JBEKCB01. The sequence goes on along the minus strand of JBKQWE010000090.1, from coordinate 27,593 downwards.
AGTTCAACCTGAAACCTGAGGCTTTCGACGACATCCTCAGACAAGTGACCCGCGACGTGCGCCAGTTCTGCGATCTCTTCAACCTCGACCCGCGCCAGATCCCCTCGTACGAAGAGGTCCGCCTCAAGGCCGAGCGCGAGCTGACGAACCTGGCCATCGAATCGGCCGGCGCCGCGCCGGCGCCTGAAGAACGCAGCGAAGAGCACGCCGCCCAAGTGCGCCGGATGAAGGCCGAAGTGGAAGACCTGAAGCGGCCCGCCGCCGACGGACCGGCGGAGCTTCCCAACTGGCGCGACTTCCTCAAGCGCTTCGTCGCTGAGATCGCCCGCTCCCGGCGCCACGCACACTCTCTCGGGTTCCTCATGCTGGACATTGACCACTTCAAGAAGGTCAACGACGCGTACGGCCGCCCGGCCGGCGACAAAGTGCTCGAGGGCATATTCAGGTTCCTCCAGAAAGAAACTCGGTGCGCGGATATTGCGGCTTGGCTGGGCGGCGAGGAGTTCGTGGTCTGTCTGCCGGAGACGGACTTGAAGGGCGTCATCGTGGTGGCGGAGAAGCTCCGCCTCGGCGTTGCCGAAGCGTCCAAGACCTGGGCGCCGGAAGTGCCCGGCGTCACGGTCAGCGTCGGGGCGGTGCACGCCCGGTTCGACTCGCCCAGCCTGGACGCCGGCCTCATGATTGACGAAGCGGACAAGTGCCTCTGCCAGGCGAAGGGCGCCGGCCGCAACTGCACGCGCTACGTCAGCATCTGATCCAGGAACCGGTTTCAAAACCTCGTAATCGTAATCATAATCCTAATCGTACTCGGCCTTAGTCTTGTGGCGAAGAAGGACGGCGATTACCCGCCTTCGGCAGGCAAGCGAGTAAGATTACGATTACGAGGGATTTGGCGTCGGTTCTAGATGCCGTCGCCGAAGCACGTGCCCACGGAGCGGGCGGTCTGCAGGAGGTGATTGTTCAGCTCGACGAGGCGCTGCTTGCCCGCGATCTGCTCGAGCGGCACCGGAACGATCTCGGTCCCGCGCAGTCCCACCATGAAACCGGTCCGGCCGCTGATCGCCAGTTTGCAGGCCTCTCGGCCCAGGCGGCTGGCGAGGATGCGGTCGAACGGCGAAGGCGGCCCGCCGCGCTGCAAGTGGCCGAGGATCGTCGCGCGCGTCTCGATGCCGGTGGCCTCCTCGATGTCGTCGCGCAGCTTGTTGCCGATTCCGCCCAGGCGCACCGGCTCGGCGCCGTCCGCCACGCGCCGCAGTTCCACCACGTGCCCGCCCAGCGGCTTGGCGCCTTCGGCGACGACGACGATGCTGAACCGCTTGCCGGCCGCGAGCCGCTTCAGGATGTAGTCGCGCACCGCCTCGATCCGGTACGGAACTTCGGGGATCAGGATGATGTCTCCGCCGCCGGCCACGCCGGTCCCCAGCGCCAGCCAGCCGGCGTTGCGGCCCATGACTTCGAGGATCATCACGCGGTGATGCGCCTGGGCGGTGGTGTGGAGTTTGTCCGCCGCCTCCGCCGCCGTCACCAGCGCGGAATCGAACCCGAACGTCTGGTCCGTGCCGAACAGGTCGTTGTCAATCGTCTTCGGCACGCCGACGCAGGGGACGCCCAGCTTGCACAACTGGCTCGCGATGGTCAGGCTGCCGTCGCCGCCGATGACCACCAGCGCGTCCGCGCGGGTGGAGCGGAACGTGGCGACGACCCGCTGCGAAACATCCTCGAATCGCGGCTCGCCGGCGCCTTCGACCGGGTAGCAGAAGGGATTGGCGCGGTTGCTCGTGCCGAGGATCGTTCCGCCCTGCGCGAGAATGCCGGAGACGGAGAGGTAGTCGAGCGGGCGCATCCGCCCGTTCACGAGCCCCTCGAATCCGTCCTCGATGCCGATGACCTCGGCGCCGTGCTCGAGGATCGCCGTCTTCGCCACCGCCCGGATCACCGCATTCAGGCCGGGACAGTCGCCGCCGCCGGTCAGGATCGCCACGCGCTGAGCCATCGTCAATCTCCTGTGGAGTGAAAGTTGCGTTTCGCAGCCGGACCGGTATTGCGTTTCAGAAATAATTTTCGTCATTCGCGGTCATTCCGAGCGAAGCGAGGAATCTCATACGCCGCGCGCAAGCAACGGTTCGTGGTATGAGACCCTTCGCTGCGCTCAGGGCGACGCAGTCTGGACTTTTGCGTGTTGCTTCCGGAACGCTATACCAGAGCGCTGGCCCTGAAGTCTCGACCGGCCGATGACGACGCCGGTTGCGCATCAATTCGCGGACTTGGCCGCGCCTGGCGGCGGCTTGCCGCTCTCCACGGCTTTGTCCCGCCGCGCGTAACCCTCTTCTTCGGCCTGGCGCCGGACCGCGGCCGCCTCGCCCGTCCTGCCGGCGGACTCGTACGCCGCCGCCAGCAGCTCGTACGGATTGTCCATGCCCAGGCGCAGGACGAACCGCTTGCCGGCGAGGCCGGCATCCGGCAACCGCTCGACCGTCCACGCGCCCCATTGCATCACCGCCTGCGGGTCCGCGGGCTTCGCGGTGGAGGCCAGCATCAGTCCCATGGCCGCCGGCGGCAGGACGTCCGGCCAGCGCTGCCGCATATCGCCGAGGCGTTTCAACGCGGTGGCGCGCGACATGTCGCCGATCTCCACCGACCGGCGCACCGCCTCGGTCCGCTCCTCGAGCACGTGGAATTTATACTCCTTTTCCAGCTCCGCTGCCACGCTCTTCGAAGCTTCCAACAGGCCCGCGCCGCCGCCGGCCGAGGCGGAAGCCGCCCGGAGTTTCTCGCCCGTCGCCTGGTCGTAGAGCGCGGCTTTCACCCACCACGCGCCCGCGCCCGGTCCTTCGGCCATCTGCGACACCACGCCCTCGACGCGGAAATCGGCGTCGGGCCTGGACGCTTCCTTGATCTGCGTCGTGGGCTCGGAGGTGACGTAGGAGTCGTTCTCGTTCGGGTTCGATCGGCCGGCGGCGCCGTTCCGGCGCTCCCGCGGCTGGCCGGTAGTGACCGAGGAATCCCAGCCCTGGGTGGCCTTGTACTGCGGCCGCGCGGCGTGCGTCAGCCCGCCGGACTCGAGCGCCGCCGCGACGGTCTCCGCGGCCAGGAAGCCCTTTTCGGCCGGCAGGTCGGGCGCGTCGAAAGTGCAGACGAGCACGGTGGGGCGGTATTCGACCTCGGGCAGTTCGGCGGAGACCGCGAGGGTGGAAATCGCGCATGCCAGGAGAGCCGCCCCGCGCCAGGTGCGCCTTGCCGGTTCGTTCATGTCGCTCTCCGCATCGGCGTCAAACCGTCTCGAAGAAGCGTTGGTCGGTCCCCTTCGGGCCGACGGGCACGCGCAGGCCCCGCAGGCATTGAGGACAGCGCCCTTCGTAGGCCGTTCCGGCCCGGTTGCGATAGACGCGGCTGTAGACGCCGCAGCAGCGGAACTGGACGCCGATGAACGGCCGGCCGGCGAAATCAGGCGCCGGCGGTTGGGTCATCGGCATTTTCCTGCACCTGGTCGAGGTCGCCGGAACGGAGCAGGTTCGCGGCGGTCTTGTCATAGACGGCGGGTCCGGAAAGCTGCCCCGAGAGCAGCTTCTGCCGCGCCGCGGCGACGCGCTCCTCGCTCGAGGGCTGTCCCGCGGCGCCCGCTTCGGCGCCCAGCGCTCCGGCGGCCAGCTTCCGGGCGTCGTCGGAGAACTCGACGCTGTCAGACGCGGCGCCCGAGGCGGTTTGCGGGGCGGGCGACCGGCCCGCGTTCCGGGATTCGATCGGCTTGGAGTTTTGAGACGCCCCAAGCCCGCTGACAGGGTTCATGTTCATCGGGGGTTGCTTTGCCTCCATTTTTTACCGGCCCTGAGTTTCATGACTTCATCGGCGACCTCGTCCGCGCGTTTCCTGAGCGCGGCTTGCGATTCGCGGTCCATGGCGGTGACCTCGCGCAGCACCTGGGCGAAGGCCGCGCTCTGCGCGCCGGCGTCTTCCGGCATGATGCCGGCGAGCGCACCCTTTGCGGACTGCGTCAGCCGGCTGACGCGCGTGCCGATGGCGCCGAGGAGCGCCTCGCGCTTGAGCAGAATGGCGCGCAGCACCGGCTCGCCGGCGGTGGGCGCCAAGTGGCGAAAGCGCGCCGCCAGCGTGCGCAGCTCGTCCAAGTCCTGCGCGATCTCCTGGGCCGGCGTCTCGTCCGCGGTCTTGTCCGCACCGGGATTTGCCACGGCCGAAGGCCCGACTTTATCCGGCGACGTTGACTGCGTCAAGCTGTCTCCATTCCGAGGACCGGCTTCATCCTGTGGCCGATCAGTTAGTGCTGGTGCCATCCGCCAACATGGTCAGGATGGTCTGCATGTAGCTCTGCTGTTCGGCCGTCTTGCTCTGGAGCGCCTGCAACTGGGAGTATTCATTCACGTACTGAGTCTCTTTCACCGCGGCGGCGGCGTTCATTTGCTTAATGGTCGCGTTCAAGGAAGCGATTTGACTGTTCGCATTGTTGGTTTCGGCGGCCATGATGCCGTTGGTCTGCGTGAAGGGCGTTAGCACCGTGTTCACCTGGTTTGCGATGCCGTCCGTCGCGTTGAAGAGGGACGCGACGGCCGTGGGACTCGTCGAGAGCATCTGGTCCAGCGTGCCGGTGTCGAGCGAGAGCGTGCCGTCGGACGCCTGGGTGATGCCGATATCGGCCAGGGTCTGGACCTGGGGCGAGCCGGTGTCCGGGACCGCGGCGCTGACCGTCGAGCGAAGGGTCCCAATCAGATTCTCATACATCGGCTCATCCGAGAGCGCGCTGGAGGCGCCGGTGCTGGCGCTGACGGCGGTCTCGCTGTTCAGGTACGAGAGCACGGTATTGTAATTCGTGACGAAGTTCTGGACTTCGGTAGTGATCGAGTCCGTATCGGCGCTGACGGTCAGGTTGACCGGGTTGGCGCCGGTGGCCTGCTGGCCGACCAGGTTCAGCGTGACGCCCGGCAGCACGTCGCTGACGATGTTGGAATCGCGCGTGACGGCCACGCCGTCCACCGTCATCTCGGCGTCCAGGGCCGACGGCGCGTAGATGTATCCGCCGGTCGTGTCGGTCGCGGCGGAGGTCGCGTTGACGCCGAGCGTCGCGAGCAGGGAACTGCCGTTCGAGTCGTCGGACAGCGTCATCGCGTACGTCTGGCCCGTTTGATTGCTTTGGAGCACCAGCTTGCTCGTGGTCGAGGTGTCCGCGAGGGCCGTGGCCGAGACGCCGTCGTCGCCCGCGCTCGCAAAGGCCGTATTGATGGCCGATGCGACCGCCGAGAGGACGGCGCTGTCGGTCTCGCCGGCGGTCAAGGCCACGGAGACATCCTGGCTCTGGCCGTTCACGGTGATCGTGAACGACTGATTGCCCGCGCCCAGGGCGCCCGCGATATCCGTGCCGTCGCTCGTGAACCGGTTGGAGACGAGGGTATCCTTCTCGGCCAGTTGCGATACGGCGATCGAGTGGGCGCCGAGCGCGGCGGAAGAGGTGGCCGTGGCGGTGACGATGCTCGGATCGCTGCTGGAGACCGTGCGGGCGGACAGGGGCTGCGTCACCGCGTTGGTCATGGCGGTGGCCGCCGAGCCCAGCGCGGAGAGGTCGCTCTCCACCGTATCGTAGACGGTGTTCAGGTTCTGAAGGTTCGTAACCTTGGCCTGTTCGGCGGTGATCGGCGCGTCCACCGCCTGCATGAGCGTCGAGATCGTGCTGTAGATGCTCGACTGACTGGTCAAGGATAACGGACTTGCGCCGCTGGTGCTCGCCATAGGCCTGCCTCCTGAAGCGCCTTGTATCGTCAACGCACGGAGCGTTCGGTCCTGACGGTTTGAACTGCGGCCGCCTGCCGCGTCTTCGGCTCCGCTTGCACCCAGGCGTCACGCAACCCGGTGAGGATCGCTTGCACCTCGTCGAACCGGCCCGCCCGCGCCTGGCGCAGACAATAGTTGAAGAGCCGGTACGAGCCGGCCGAGATCTCGGCGTACTCGAAGTTGAGCGAGCCGATCAGTTGGACGAGCGCCTGGCTCAGCCGCTGCCGATCCTTGCGGGTGCAGCTCACGACGGCCACGTCGTACAGCCGGATCAGAAGTTGGACGGGACTCAATCCCGAGAGCTGATCCTCGAGGTACTGCTTCTTGGCTTGCAATCCGACCGGCATGTTTTTTCTCCATCCCTGGCCGCAAGGCGTCGCGGCCGATGTCAGCAGGTACGAGGTGACGAGGACAAGGCCGTCGCCGGCCTCATCCTCGTCGCCGAACTGCCTTTACGAATTACTGGAACAGCTTGAGCAGAGCGTCAGGCGAGGTGTTCGCCTGGCTCAATGCGGCCGTGGCGGTTTCCTGGAGGATCTGCTCCGTGGAAACATTCATCTGCACCTGCGCCACGTTGGCGTCCATGATGGAGCCTTGCGCCGCCTGGGTGTTGGTGATCATGGTGCCGAGCAGGTCGCTGGTGAAGTTCAGCGCACTGCCGTACGAACCCACGGCGCCCATGCTCGTGTCGACCAGGGAGATCGCGCTGTTGATGGCGGACAGCGCCGTGCTGGCGCCGCCGGCGGCCGTCACGTCCAGGCTTCCCACGCCGAGGCTGGCCGTGCCGAAGTTCTGCGTGATGGCGATGGACATGGTGTCCGTCGTCGCAGCGCCGGTCTGCAGGGACGAGCTGAAGGTGCCGTCAATCAGATTGACGCCGTTGTACGTGGTCTGAGCCACGACGGCGTCGATCTCCTTCACCTGGTCGTCCATTTCGTTCTTGATCGCGCCGAGCTGGCTGGAACCCAGAGTGCCGTTCGCGGCCTGAGTGGCCTCGGTCTGCATCGTCTGGAGAATGCTCTGGATTTCCTGCTGGCCGCCCTGGGCGATGCCGAGAAGGCTCTGGCCGTCGTTCACGTTTGCGAGCGCCTGGGTCAGGCCGTTCGCCGTGCTCTGCAGGCCGGTGCCGATCTCGTAGTCGGCCGGGTTGTCCGCAGCGCTGTTGACGTTCAGGCCGGTCGCCAGTTTAAGCTCGTTGTTGCTCAGCTGGTTGTTGATGTTGTTCAGCGCATTCAACGCTTTCAGCGCGTTGACGTTCGTCGCAATCTGTGCAATTGAAGACATGACCTAACTACCTCCTTGTAGAGACTCAAAGCCGGATGAATCGCCCACGGGCATCCTTGCTCATGGGGTTGCGGCGACAGCATGCGGGTCCGTCGCCTCGCTCAGAAGATCGCGTTCTGACGAGGCCGCGCTGTTCATCGCTTGCTCCTTTCCCCACCAGGGACCATGTACTCATCCGCAAATGCACTTGTCATCGTTCACAGCAATTATCGAGGCCGCCCTGTGCAACTTTAGGCAATTCCGATTTTTCTTTCTGGCCGCGCATGGCGCCCTTTCAGACCGAGGGAGTTAGGGGATCGCCGGATAACCCGCCGGCGGCTTTGGCCGCGGCCAGCGCCTCTTGAGGGCGGCCCGCCTTGGCCAGAACGCCGACGAGACGGCGCCGGAGAACCGCGTCGGCCGGACGCCGCTCCAGCAGGTCGCGCATGCGCTCCGCCGCATCGTCAAACCGGCCCAGTTTCAGGAGAACGAAGCAGGTCAGGTCCGCCAGCCCGTCATCCTCGGGAGCGAGGGCGGAAGCTTCATTCGCCATGCGCAGCGCCTCATCCAGCGCGTTCTCGGCGATGGCGCACTGCGCGAGCGCGGCCAGGGTTTTGTGGCAACGGCCCTTGCGGACGGCCAGGACGCGCTGGAAGCTCTCCCGCGCCTGCGCCTGCCGGCCGAGCTGCAACTGGCATTGGCCTATTGCGCCCCACAGCTCCGCGCGATCCACCGTCACTTCAATCGCCGGGCGGCCGGCCGCGGGCTGATCGAGCAGCCGGTCCGCCGCGGTCAGCGCCTGCAAGGCCTGCTCCGGACGGCGCAGTTGCTGGTGGGCGCGGTAGGCGGTCAGTCGAGCGGTGACCTGTTGCGGGCAGATGCGCAGGGACTCGGCGCAGCGCTGCAGCGCTTCCTCGGGAGCGCCGCGGCCCAGCGCGCACTGCGCCAGGTTGTTGAACGCCGCCGCGCGGATGTCGTCGGGCAGCCGCTTCGAGATCGGCTCGGAAGGCGCCTGGCCGAGCGCCGCGTGGATCTCTTTTTCCGCCTCCGCCGCGTCCCCCAGCAGCATCAGCGCCTGGGCCAGGCAGAACCGCACGTAGGCGTCGCGCGGGTTCTGCCGCTTCGCCGCATTGAGCAGTCTCAGGTTGCGCTCGTACTTGCGCCGGAGTTTGTCCGCGCTGAAGTTATATCCGAGATGGTCAATGGTGAAATCCGCGCAGGGGCCCTCGCGGGCGCGGACCCGTGCGAACGAGGGCGAGATCTGCTCGTGAATCCGCCCCGAGAACCGGATTCCCTTGCGATGGCGGAACAGCCGGTGCGCGCGCGTCACTTGCGCGCCGGTGGGCGTCTCGCTCCGGATCGGGACGAAGAAGGCGTCCACGGAGGCCTCCTGCTCGATCAGCCGCCGGAGCCGCGCGTGCTCTTCGGGCCGCAGGCGCTCATCGGCGTCCATCCAGAGAATCCAGTCGCCCTTCGCCGCGTCGAGCGAGGCGTTGCGCGCGGCGGAGAAATCCTCCCGCCACTCGCGCCGTAGCAGCACGCCGCCGTGCGCCCGCACGATCTCCGGCGTCGCGTCTGACGAGCCCGTATCCACCGCGACGATCTCGTCCACGACGCCGCGGACGCTCTCCAGGCAACCGGGGAGCAATTTCTCCTCGTCGCGGACGATCATGCACAGCGAAAGTCTTGTGGACGCCGATTCGGTCATAAGACGGCGATCTCCTCTTGCGTGAACAACGTCTCGCCGAGGACCAAGCCGGCCGCGGAGTGTAGAGTGGAATTGCCGCTCGCTCCGCTTTTAAGCGATTCCAGCGCGCTTTGGACGACCGCGTTGGCCGGATCAATTTTCAGCGCTCTGATCAGAGCGGCCTTTGCGGAAGCAGACTCTCCGGCGATCAGATTCAGTTTCGCCCAGGCGATCCATGCGCGGGCGCAACTCGGATGCGATCGGGTCCACTGCAAGGCGAGCGCGGCGGCTGGCTCGCACTTTCCCAAACGGATGAAGTGTTCAATAAGGCTCTCCAGCGCGTTGAGGTTTTGAGGGTCGGACAGGTACGCCTTCTTGAAGCAGTCGGTGGCCTCGTCCGTCTGGCCGCTCCGGAAAAGCAGGACGCCAAGATCGTTCCACCCTTCCGAGAGACTCGAGGCTCCGACAAGGCTTTTTCGCAAGAGAGCGATGCGCTCTTCTAACGGACGCTGTCCGAGCAGACCGCGCATGCGCTCAGCCGCTTCGCTGAACTGGCCCAGCTTCAGGAGAATGAAGCAGGCGAGTTCGGCCGGGCCGTCGTCCTCGGGCGCGAGGGCGGAGGCTTCGTTCGCCAGGCGAAGCGCCTCCTCCAGCGTGTTCTCGGCGATGGCGCATTGCGCGAGCGCGGTCAGAGTCTTGTGACACCGGCCCTTGCGGGCGGCCAGGGCGCGTTGGAAGCTGTGCCGCGCCTGCGCCGGCCGGCCGAGTTGCAACTGGCTTTCGCCCATCGCCCTCCAGAACTCTGCGCGATCCATGGTCACTTCGGTCGCTGAGCCTCCGGCCGAGGGCTGATCGAGCAGCCGGTCCGCCGCGATCAGCGCCTGCAGGGCCTGCTCCGGCCGGCGGAGTTCCCGGTGCACGTAGTACGCCATGAGGTGAGCGGTAACCTGTTTCGGACAGGTACTTAGGGACTCGGCGCAGTGCCGCAGCGCTTCCTCGGGTGCGCCGCGGCCCAGCGCGCATTGCGCCAGGTTGTTGAATGCGGCCGCGCGGAGATCGTCGGGCAGCCGTTTCGAGATCGGGTCGGATGGCGCCTGGCCGAGCGCCGCGCGGATTTCCTTTTCCGCGCCTGCCGTATCGTCGAGCAACAACAATGCCTGGCCCCGGCAGAACCGCACGTAGGCGTCGCGCGGATTCTGCCGCTTCGCCGCGTCGAGCAATCGCAGGTTGCGCTCGACCTTTCTCCGGAGTTTGTCCGCGCTGAAGTTGTACCCGAGATGATCAATGGTGAAATCGGCCGAGGATCCCGAGCGGGCGTGAATCCGCGCGAACGAGGGCGAGACCTGCTCGTGGACTCGGCCGGAAAAGCGGATTCCCCTGCGATTGCGGAAAAGCCGGTGCGCGCGCGTCACCTGCGCGCCGGTGGGTGTCTCGCTTCGGATGGGGACGGAGAAAGCATCCTCAGAAGTGTTACCCTCAACCAGCCGCCGGAGCCGCGCGTGCTCTTCGGGCCGCAGGCGCTCGTCGGCGTCCATCCAGAGAATCCAGTCGCCCGTCGCCGCGTCGAGCGAGGCATTGCGCGCAGCCGAGAAATCCTCCCGCCACGCGTGCCGCAGCAGCACGCCGCCGTGCGCCCGCACGATCTCCGGCGTCGCGTCCGACGAGCCCGTATCCACCGCGACGATCTCGTCCACCACGCCGCGGACGCTCTCCAGGCAGCCGGGGAGCAATTTCTCCTCGTCGCGCACGATCATGCACAGCGAAAGTCTTTTGGACGCCGATTCGGTCATAAGATTTCTCTGTCAAGAGCCTCCGGCAATCAGCGCGAAAACGCCTGCACCACCGCAACCGCGGAGCGCTGACGGCAATGCCTTGCGCAGCCACGCTCGAAATCGAGCAGCGCCTGCGCCATGAACGCGCTTTCCTCCGCCAGCGTGTGGCAGTTCCAGCGGCGCGCCACCGCCCTCTGCCGCGGCGGCAGCGATTCGATGTCCGGCAGCGAGTGCCGGAAGGCGGCGACCAGCGGGCGCAGAGTCTCGTTCTCCTCCAGCGCGAGAATCCGCTGCTCGAACCTCGGGGCCGAGCGGGCGGTCCGGTGAGCCGGCTCGCCGTTCTGCGCCGTGGCCTGCATCACCGCCGCGCTGGCGGTCTCGATGCCCATCCGGGCGGACCGTTGCAGCGTCGCGAACTCTTCCGCCGCGGCCGCGCACTCGCCGAGGAGCGCTTCGCGGTCGCCCAGCGAATACCAGGCGAAAATGTCTTCGAGCCAGGGATGCCACTCGCCGCCGGCGCCGCGCGTTTCCGGGTCCGCCAGCCGCTGATGGCGGAAGCAGCTCCTCATCATGAAGCGGAGCAGGTCCTTGAGCCTGAGCATCGGCGCGGTCAGCGGATACAAGCCCCACAGCCCGTCCGGCATCCAGCGCGAACGGGAGAGGACGACCTCCGCGTCCCGGAGCGGGCCGGGGACGTCGCGGCCGTCGGAGAGCGCGCATTCCACGGCTGCGAGGACGAGGTCCGGCGTCAGTCGTTCCCTGCACGCGAGGCTTGAACAGAGTTGTCCGCACTGGCAGGGGAAGCAGGGCATCCTCGGCTCCAGGACGAAATGGCCTTCGCCGTAGGGGCCGGTCTCCGACCCGTTCGACGCGCCGAACGCCAGGACCAGGCATGGAACGCCCGCCGCGGCGGCGACGTGCGCGGTCGCTGTGTCGTTCGACACCAGCAGCCGGCAGCGCTTGAGCAGGGCGGCGAGCTGGCCGAACGAGGTCCGCCCCGCAAGGTTGAGCCAGCCTTTTCCGTCGGGCGCGGCGCGGCGCGCGATGCGCTCGATTTCCGCCCGCTCGTCGGCGCTGCCGAAGAAGATCAAATCATGGCCGGACTGCGCCGGGCCACCCCTGAGCAGGCCGCTCGCGAGTTGCGCGAAGTGGCCCGCCGGCCAGCGCCGTCCGTCCTTATGCGCGCCGGGTTGGATGCCGATCGGCGCGCGGGCCTGGCGGCCTCCGAGCGCCTCTTCGGCATACCGCTCGTCCTCCGCCGTCACCGCGACGACAAGCGGGCGCCGCGCGGAGGAATTGCCTCCACACGCATGGATCAAAACGTCCACACGGTTGAAGACGTTGAGCGACCGCACGTTGCTGCCGGCGAAGAGATGCCGCAACCAGTCGTTTCGGACGCGGTAACTGCGGTCGCGGCAGAAGACCATCCCGGCGGCGTGGCGCGGCCTGAGCAGGCAGGCCACCAGCGCGCTCAAGGCGTTGTTCGAGAGATTGTAGACCGCGTCGAAGCGCCGCTCCTGAAACGGCCGGAGAGAATCTTTCAAAGCGGAAAGCGGCCCGACGGTCGCCTCGGTGTCGGCCGATTCCATGTCGAGCGAGTCCGGCGGCGCCAACGCTCCGGCGACATCCCACTCGATGATCTCGTCAACGTCCGGGTTCCCGCGCAGACTTTCGCCGAACGGCTTGCAGACGAGCGCATGGATGCGCGCGCCGGGGAAGCTCTTCCGCAGGGCGGAGAGCGCCGGCGTGCTCTGCAGCACGGCGCCGTGCCGGTACAACTGCACCACCAGGATGCTTTGCATTAGAGGCGGGTCCCGGCAACGTCCAGGCGGCGCCGGTGCGCGAGCAGGCCCGCCTTGTGCATGAACGCCACCTCGCCGAGGATCAGGCCGAGGATCTCGTCCTCCGTCGGCGGCGTGTTCGGATCGGCCGCGTCCATCAGCGCCGCGAGGATCTCCTCCTGGTTCGAGGCGATGCGCGCCTCCTCGGCTTCGGGCAATCGGATTCCCTGTTTGACCATTTTCCTCCCTCCAATAGATACGGTTCCCGCTACGTTGCGCAGAGGCGCCTGAGCCGCATCTCCGCGATCTCCGCGGCGCGGTCCCAGGTGAAATTCCTGCGGACGTGGGCGCTCAGCCGCGCGGCCCGGGTCCGGCGCTCTTCCTCTTTCGTGAACGCCAGTCTCATGCGCTCGGCCACGGACTTCACGTCGGGTTCGAGCACCCATCCGTCCACGTCGAACTCGTTCAGCCGGATCGCCGCGCGGCGGGTCGTCACGAAATAGCCGGAATCCTGCGGCACGAAATCGTCGGCCGCGCCTCCGGAGCTCAGGATCGCGGGCAGGCCGCACGCGGCGGCTTCGGCCACCGGCAGGCCGAACCCTTCGCCGCGGTACGGATGGACCAGGCAATGGCACGCCCGGTACAACTGCGCCATCTCCTGCTCGCTGAGGTCGTCGGTCAGGTAGAGCACCTCGGGCGCGGCCGGCTGCTGCTGCAGGCGCGCAATCACGTCCCCGGCGCACTGGCCCTTGTAGAACGAGTTCGCGCCCATCTCCTTGATGACCAGGCACACGTCGTCGGCGGGGCCGAAGGCGGAGCAATAGCCCTTGAGCAGCACGTCAATGCCCTTGCGCCAGATCGTGCCGCCGACGAAGAGGAAGCGGAATTTCTTGCCGGTCTTGAGGCTCATCGCCGGGCCTTCCGGCTTGAACACCGTCGTCGTGACGCCGTTCGGCATCAGCCAGACCTTCTCCGGCGAGACGCCGCTTGCCACGAAGCTCTCGAAGACGTGCCGCGACGGCACCCACACCTCATCCACCTGGAGATTGATCGGGGCGACCCACGCCGGCGGAATTCTTCCGTACTCCCAGGGCTGGATGATGACGAACTTCTTCGCGCGCGACGGCCGCGTGAAGTCGGGCGGCCAGCCGTGCCGGATGTACACGTCGCAGGGATCGGAATTCCTCGCGCCCATCAGCGATTGGAGCCGGCGCGCCACCTGCGGCGCGCAGACGCCGGCGTGCTGCTCAGGCTCCACAGGCAGCAGGCGCAGACGGAAGTCGCGGCTGCCCGCGATGCGGCTGCAAAGTTCGCGGTTCACCAGCGCCAGGCTGCTGCGATAGAGCTGGCAGCCTTCCCAGACGATGACTTTCTTCGAGCGCGCGACCGCGACCGGGGCGGCGCCGGGATTGCGCGGCGCGCTTTTCGCGCGTTGCGACGCCTCCTTGAGCCGCTCGATGACGAGCGCCGAGACCGCCTCGCGGCTGTACTTTTCCCGGACGCGGCGCTGCGCGGCGGCGGCTTTCGACTGCGCGAGCGCCGGCTGGTCCTTCGCCAAGCGCATCTGCCTGCGAAGGTCGGCCAGGTCCGGCTCGACCCACATCTGCCCGGCGAAACCCGGGTTCTCGCGGCAGGCATCCGCCGACACCGGCGCCGGCTGGCAGCGGACCAGCAGCGCGGTCTCGTCGTCCATGTAATCCATCTGTCCGCCCCAGGCGGTGGCGATGACGGGCAGGCCGGAGGCCATTGCTTCCATCGCCGGGATTCCCCAACCCTCGCCGCGGCTGGGCATCGCGTAGACATTGCCGGAACGGTAGAACCGCGGCATCTGGTCGGCGTGCAGGTCCTCGGCGATGCAGAGCAGCGGAGGCTTCGGCGAGCGCCATTCGTTGTTTTCATTCACCCAAGCGGGTCCCGCGAATACCTTCGCCCAGCGTTCGAGGTGGCGGATCAGGTCTTTGCGGCCGTTCTCGAGCGAACTGTGGACGTTCAACACCATGCGCGCGTTTTCCGAAGGCTTGAACTCCGCGAAGAACGCCCGGAAGAGCAGGTCCCAGCCCTTGCGCACGGAGACGTCGAAGCAGGCCAGGAATGTGAACCGCTGTTCGTCGGCCCAGGGCAAAGGCTGCACGTGTGCGCCATAGCGCTCCACGGCCACCGGCGTGGGCAGCACTTTGATCTTGTCGCGGCCGATTCCCCAGCGCGCCAGCGCCTCGACGTTGAACGAACTGCCGACCCAGATTTCATCGGCGCCGGCGAACTGCGCGACCATCCTCGGCGGAACCCGGTCGGTTTCCCAGAACATGCGGACGATGCGAAAGGCGTTGTGGTTCCGGTCAGGCGGCGGCGCCAGCGGATTCTCAATCGAGATGTGCCTCCCGCTCGGCGAATTGGGATTCATGATCGAGACGATGTCGGCGCAGTCGCCGGCGTTGACCATGTTGTCGCGGTGGTTCCAGCGCTGATGATCGAGGCGCACGTCCACACCCTGTTCGCGCATCGCCAGCGCCATGCTGCGGAAATCGTGGGCGTATCCGCATGGATCGAGTGCCGGGCCATGGATGATGACCGGGAGCACGTCCGCGCGCGGCGGCTTGCAGGCGCGGCCGGAGCTGATTCTTCGCCCTTCCGCGCGGCCGACCAACGCGCGGCAGCGCTCGCGGATGCGCGCCGCGTACTGCGTGTGGGTCCACTTCGTGCGGATATCCTCGCGGGCGCGCCGGCCCTTTTCGCGGGCGGCATCGCGCTGGTCGCGCACCTGGCGCATGAGGGTCATCAGGTGCTCCATGTCGGGATCGGCGTAGCGCAATCCCAGGAACTCGGGGCTGCACTTGACCATTTCGTCGTCCGCCGCGACCAGGCCGCGGATATCAATCAGGTAGCTGTTGGCGTCATTCATGAAATCGAGATGGCCGCTCCAGCGCGTGCCGATGGTCGGCAGGCCCATGGCCATCGCCTCCATGAACGGGATGCCCCAGCCTTCGCCGCGGGTGGGCAGCACGAACGCGTCGGCGGCGCGGTAGAGCGAAGTCATGTCGCGGTCGCCGAGCGGATCGGTCATCACGAGGATCGGCGCGGCCTGTTCGCGCGAAATGTTCTTCGCGCTGAGGCAGCGCGTGACCTGGTCGTCGGCGCTCATCTCGCCGGCCGGGCTCGTCTTGATCACCAGGCAGACGTCGTCGTGCCGGCTGAACGTCCGCGCGAACGCCTCGACCAGGATCGGCCAGCCCTTGCGCGCCTGCCACTGGAACACGCTCAGGAACATGAAGCTCCGTCGCCCGCGGACGGGCAGCGGCTGCGTGCGGCTCGGCTCGTACTGCGCCGGGTCCAGGCCGAATCCCACCGGCCAGAGCCTGCGCTCGTCCACGCCGCCGCGCGCGAACTCGCCCACGTTGAACGTGCTGAACAGCCAGATTTCGTCCATGCCGCGGCAGGGCTCGAGCCAATGCTTCGGAAGGCTCTCGGTCTCGAACGTGGTCAGGCCGACGTACGCCAGTTGCTGCGGGTGGCTCCAGCGCATGCGCCGGTAAATGTCCGGCCCGCCGGCGAACGACGGCTGGTGGTGCACGATGAGCACGCCGTCGCGGACCTGCTCGGCAAGCGCCGCCTGCAGGTCGCGGAGGTCCGAGGCGTCCAGCGAGCGCAGGTAGGAGTCCACCGTCTCGCCGGTGATCTTGCGCAGCCCGACGCGCACGCCCGCGCGCCGCAGCCAGAGCACGCTCTGCTTGGTCCAATAGCTGTAGCCGCCCGGATGCAGCGCCGGCCCGAGCCAGAGCACGGGCGGATCGCTGGCGACGGGCGCTTTCGAAGTCGGACTCAGCGGCCGCAGGAACGGAAGCGGGGAGTCCGAGTGCGGAGCGGAATCGCCGGGCGATCCGCGCCCGAGGGATTCCAGCGCGCTTTGGACGGCGGCATTGGCCGGATCAATTTCCAGCGCCGTGGCGAGGGCGGTCTTTGCGGAAGCAATCTCATCGGCGAGCAGGTTCAGTTTCGCGCGGGCGATCCATGCGCGGGCGCAGCGCGGCTGCGAGCGGGTCCACTGCAACGCGAGCGCGGCAGCCGGGCCGTGGTTGCCCGAGCGGATGAAGACCTCGAGAAGGTTCTCCAACGCGTCGAGGTTCCGCGTGTCGGCCATATACGCCTTCTTGAAGCACTCGGCGGCCGCGTCCGTCCGCCCGCTCTTGAAAAGCCGCGCGCCGCGATCGTTCCAGCCGGCGGACGTAATGATTGCCGGCGGCGAATCATGAAGCGCCGCACGATCCGTCGTTTCGACTTCGGACTCATTAGTCGCGGGGGCCAAGTTTCTCTCGCTTTTTCATATTGTTCCAGTCGCGCGCGACGGCGGGCAGACTGCCCGGCAGGCTGCGCGCCGCAATCCGGTTCTCTTCGAGAATGCGCTGATAGACTTCGCCGCGATGGACCGGGACATGGGGCGGCGCCTCGATTCCGATCTTGACGACGCCTCCTTCGACCGAGACCACGGTGATGCAGATATCGTCGCCGATGCGGATGGTTTCCTGCGATTTTCGCGTGAGCACGAGCATGGTAGCCTTCCCTGGCTTGCTCAGCCGCCCTGCACATTGGGACCGAACGCCCGTCCGAAAGACGTTATTTTGGACGGTGCGATGAGTTCTTCAACGCCTAGTGCGCCTGGAGTCGTGCCCCGGACGTCACGCAACTCCCGTGCCGCTCTTGCGCATCACGGTGAAGATTGTCGCGCCGTTCCAACGGACCGGGACGCGCCGCATCGGCCTTGCGGATGATGATGCCCACGGACGTACAGGGGAAACCGTCGAGACACAGCTTCAAGTGAGCCCTGGCGCGAACCGCGGCGTTGTCCCACGGCCACGGCGGCACGTCAACGAAGCCGTCCAGGATGTCGTCGCCGGCGCTCAAGTCGAGCGGCGCAACTTTGTGGCCCTGAGAGGTGAGAAAGTTGACCAGTCCCTCGATGTGCCCGCGCTGGAAAAGCACGGTCCCCCAATTGTCAACGGTCGGGCCGTTCTCCAGATTGAATTCCGTCGTATGGACGGCGACTCCGCCGGGCTTCAGCGTCCGCAGCGAGTTGACGATGAACGCGAGCCCCTTGGCGATGCTCCCGACGTGCTCGAGCGAGCAGACGCTCCAGCAGAAATCGTACTTGCCGTCCATGTCCCTGGGTATGTCGTTCATATCCACGAACCGGAGGGCGATTCGCGCGAGAGCCGATGGATCGGGGCAGATGTCGAGCCGCCGGATTTTCTCGAGGCTGCCGGCGTGCTGAGCCGAGCTGGCCCAATTCCGCGCGTTGACATTGTCCGGGGGCAGGTCGGTGGCCGTAATGCTCGTGCCGTATTTGACGAACAGGCTCGGGAGCGGCTCTTCGCCGCAGCCGAACCCCAGGCCCTGGCGGCCCGGCTTCAGTTTGCCCGCCGCATAGAGCACCTCGGGGACATAGGTCAGCTCCCACAGTTTCCTGTGGTAGACCGGCGCCCATTTGATTTCCTGGCGCCAGAATGCGGACCAGTCGCTTTCGATGTCCGCCTGCGTGCAGAGCTTCGATTTGAGATTAGCCGGCGCCGGCCGGCTGACCGGTTTGCTGAGCCTCTCGCGCGCCAGCCGCTGCCCCAGTTCGTTCCCGAGCTGCTTGATGGAGACAATGGCCAGCTCGTAATCGCGGAACCGCTGGTTGATATAACCTGCCTGGGGTTTGCCGTTGTTCACCCGGTGGGCCAGCGCGTGCAGGGCCCCGTTGATCCCTTCCAGGGAAAGCCGCTGCTCCAGTGCCTCGATCCGCCTGACGAGATCGTCGCCCTCCTTGGCCCTTTGCCTCTGCCGGACCCTCTCGGTGAGTTCCTTCCGCACCAGCTCGGCGAACGCGCGCTGGGCCGGATGCAGAATGCGCCGGATTCCGAACAGCGCTGCGACGGCCTCGTTCAACAAGCCCTCCCTGGCGCAGGCGATGGCAAGGATCACGCCGGCCTTCGCGCGGTCGTAATCGCTCAAAGCCGGTTCGCCGAGAGGAGCTACGGAGAGCTCCATCGCCTCGGCGTTGTCGCCGCGGTCCATGCGGATCCGCGCCAGCCGCGCCTGGATGATCGCCTGCCCGAGGGAGTCGTCGCGGGTCATGGCCCGCGCGAGAGCCTCGCGGCAGCTCTTCTCCTGCAGCGCCCTGGGCGACTTCGCCGCTTCGACCGGGCGGGACCGCAGATGCGCTTCCCACTGGCGCGAGGCCTCGTCGCGCAGCCGCGTGATGTCCTGGCAGCTCAGCGCCGCGGTCCTCATGACGGACACGCGCGTCGTCAGCGCTTCATACTTGTCCGACATCAGCCGATGCTCGGCGACCGCCTGTTCCCGGAGTTCCGTTCCCGGGAAGGGCGTGGCGATGGAAAAGCCTGCCGTGTCGGGACTGAGTTCTTTGGCGAATGCGATGGTATCCTGGACCGTCTCGGCCGTCTCGCCCGGCAGGCCGATGATGAACGCGCAGAGCGTGGCGATGCCGCGCTCCTTCGTCAGCCGTATGGCGCGAAGGATGTCCTCGCGCGGCAGATTCTTGCCGGCGGCCTCGCGCACCGCGTCGTTGCCGCTCTCGACGCCGTAGAAAATCTCCCTGACGCCGCACGCCGCCGCCGCGTCGAGCAGCGGCTCCGGGACCAACGCGGCGTTCGCGCGGAAATCCACCTTGTACTCCAGCCCGAGATCGGCCTTGCGGAGCGCCTCGAACAGTTCCAGCGTCCATGCCGGCTTCGCGTTGAGCGTGTCGTCCTGGAAGAACGCCTCCGCGAAACCCAGGTCCGCAATGACCTTCAGCTCCTCGACCACCGACTCGATGGGCCTCGGCTGCCAGCGCCGGCCCCAGACGGCGTTGCTGCAGAAGCTGCAGCGGAACGGGCAGCCGCGCGTGGCCATGATGACGGTCTGCCGGAAGAGGTTGTTGCTGGTGCCGGTGTAGTGATGGATGTTCACCAGGTCGCGCGCCGGCGGCGGCAGCGCGCTCAAATCCAGATCGCCCTGCGCCGGGTTTTCTCTGAAACCATCTCCCTGGCGGCTGATCACCTGCGGGACCGTTGCCGGGTCATGGCCGTCCGCCAGCATGGCGAAGGGCGCCTCGCCGGGCCCGCGGACGACGGCGTCGAACGCCTCACATTCGCGCAGGTACTCCTCGCCGAGAATGGTCGCGTGCGTTCCGCCCGCCACAATCCTCGCTCGCGGAAACTTCTCCCGCGCTCTGCGCGCCAGGTTGCACGCTTCGCCCGCCTGGCTGGTGGTGCCGCCGATGCCGACCAGGTCGGGCTCGAACGGTATCCGCTTCAGAATCGCCGGACCGGTCTCCTTCAGCAGTTCGCCGTCCAGGACGCACACTTCGTGCCGGGGCCGCACGACCGCCGCGAGATAGAGCAATCCCAGCGGCGGAAGATGGTCGTTCGCGTCGTCGAACTGGTACTTGGGTCCCATCGGGTTAATCAGGGCTATTTTCATGCGAAGACACTCCTCACTGATGCCGTGGAAGCGCCGGCGGCGCTCTCGCGCCTCCGGACCTGGAGGGCGCCGAGGTTCAGGGCGCGGCCGATGGGACACTCGTCGCTGACGACGATCTGCGCGGCGAGCTGCTTCTTCTCGTTGACGACCAGCGGGGCGCGCAAGTTCGGGCGGATCGGCGTCCCGTCGGCGGGCAGGGCGACGACGACCCAGCAGGTGATCTGGTCCGGCGAGGTCGCGGCGACGCGCCGCAGGTCGTCGGGCGACAGCGGATACTCGATCGCCAGTTCGTCCGCGCGGAGCACGGGGAACGCCAACTGCGGCTCCTCCAGGCTCTGCAGGGAGAAGAACGGCCTCGCGCCCGCGACCGGGAGAAGGGTATATTTTCGGAACGACTCGAAGCCGAGCAGGGGCGCGACGAAGCACAGGACCTTGTCCTTTGCGATCTCCATGACGCCCAATTGCCGCGTCCTGTAGCGCACGGGTTTCCCTTTCATTCAAAACGGGCCGCGAAGGCGATGAGAGCCCTTTTCGCGGCCTGGCGTCTTCGCGGTCATGTCAGGTAACTGAAGAGACTGGGCGCCTGCATCTGGTTTGCTTCCGTACTCACAAGCGCCTGGAACGCGGTCTGTGCGGACTGAAGTTGAACGCTCACTTGGGCGGTATTCACGTCCTGCAAGTTGGCGAGGGTGGTCTGGGCGTTGGTCAGGGACGTCTGCATCTGGGTGCTGATGGAGGTGAGCAGGGACTGGTACGAGCCGACTTCGGCGGCCTGGCCCGTGAAGGAGCTTTGGGCGGCGGTGATCGCGCCGAGGTCATTGCTCAACGCCGTCGCCTGCGCCTGGCTGCTGAGTCCCTGCGTGTTGTTCAAGTCGTCCCGGAGCTGCTCCACCGCCGTCAACACGGGCATGTAGGCCGCCTGGGCGGTTACGCTCGCCGGCGACGAGCGGCCCTGGCTCACCGGATAAGTGACCTGGGTGTCCGAGCCCTGGTAGGTGATCTCCTGGATGTTACCTTGGGCGTCGCGCGTCACGGCGATGGGCGCCGTGTTGGTTGCGGTACCCGAGAACAGGTAGTCCCCCTCGAACTGCGTGTTGGCGTCCTGGACGAGGGAATCCAGGTCCTGGTTCACCTGCGTGCCCAGGGCCTGAAGCTGCGCGGCGGAGTTCGTGCCGTTGGCCGCCTCCGTGGCCGCGGTCTGCACATCGGAGAGGATGGTGGTGCTGTTGTCCATCGCGGAGGTGGCCGCCTGGGAGACGGACTGCGCGGTAGTGATGACGGAGGCGTCCTCGTTAAGGTCGGCGATGTAGGTGTTCGTGCGCATGATGGCGCCGGTGGCGACGGGATCGTCCGAGGGCTGGTTGACCTGCATCCCGGTGGAAAGCTCCTGGCTGAGCGTGTTGATCGCGGAGGAATACTGGTTGATTCCCTGCAGGAGCAATGACACGTTAGTCTGTTCTGTTATTCGCATCAGCTAACTCCACTAATATAGGAAAGGAGCGTCTGCGTAAGCTGGCCGACCGTGGCCATGTAATGCGCGCAGTCCGTATACATCTGCTGGTACTGCAGGACGTTGGCCGCTTCCTCGTCCAGGGAGACGCCGGAGATCGCCTGTTCCTGCGAGGTCACGGTGGTCACCATATTCTGCGCAGTCGTCTGGGTCTCGGTGGCGTTCTCCGCATCGGAGCCGATGCCGCTGACGACCGTCTGCCAGTAGCCGGCCATGCTGTTTCCGCCGAACGCCGAAGACGCGGCGGTTTCCAGGTTGGAGATCGCCGCGGCGTTGGAGCCGTCGCCCGAGTCGGCGGTCTGGCCCGCCGCAATGTCCGCGGGGTTGTTCACGAGCGCGTCGGCGACTTGGATATTTGAGGCGTTCGTCCCCTGGAAGAACGAGTTTATCCCAAGCGAAGCCAGGATGTTCGTCCCCTGGTCCGCGGCAAAGTCGAAGCTGGAGCCGGAAGCCGCGGCGATCGAGAGGGCCCCGTCGCTGACGGTGGCGGTGAGATTGCCTCCGCCCGCGTTGTTGATGGCCGTCGCCAGGTCGTTCAGGCTCTCGGCCGAGGGATTGACGGAGATCGTGACGGGCGTCTGCGCCCCCGTCGCGTTGTCCACGACGTTGATGGTGAGCTGGCCCTGGGTCGGCGTCGCCGGCAGACCCGCCTCCGCCAGCATCGCGTTCGCGTCGCTGACCGAATTCGTGGCGGTCACAGAAGTGGAAGGACCATTCTGGCTGACGCCCTCGGCGTACTGCTGGTTGACCATGCTGATGAGGCCGGAGGTGAAATTATTGAGCTGCTGGAGGTACCCCGGGATGGTGGTCTGGCTGAGCTGAAGCAACGCGCCGATCGTGCCGGTGGTGATGGAGACGGAACTCGCCTGGTTTCCGTCGCCGGCGGTCACCGTGGCCTGTCCGTTGACGCCAGTGGAGGCGTTCAGCGTGGTGCTGGTGGAACCCGACACGAGCGTCGTGCCGGCGATCTGCACTTGGGCGGTGGACTGCTGCGGGCTTGTGTTGACGGTGCCGGTGAGCTGGGCCAACTGGTCCATCAGCGAGTCGCGCTGGTCCTCCAGCGACAGCGGTGTGCTCCCGTTGCTCGTGGCGTTCGCGATGAGCTGGTTGTTCTGCGCGAGTTCGGAGGTCAGTTGGTTCACCTGGGTGACCGAGGACGAGAGGTCCTGGTCCACGGAGCTCTGGACGCTCACCAGGCTGCTCTGCAGGGCCTGGAGGCTCTGCGCAAGCTGTTGCGCCGCGTCAATGAGCGTGCTTTGGGTCGTGGAGTCATTGGGGTCGGCGGCGAGGGATTGCCAATCGTTGAAGAAGGTATCGAGCTGCGTGCTGATCCCGTTGTTCGTGCTGTTGGGCTCCTGGAGGAGCGCCTGGATCTGGTTGAGGTACTGGCTCATCGTCGTGGCGGACGACAGGCCGGCGTTGTAGCTTTGCTCCTGGCCTTCGAGATACATGTTGCAGTCGCGCACGATGGTATCGGCGTTCACGCCGGTCTCGGTGTTGGCCTCGGGGCCGGTGGGGGCGGTTTCGGAGAGCTGCACCTGGCGGAGGGCATAACCGGGCGTGGTGGAGTTCGTGATGTTCTCGCCCGCGATGTTCAGGGCCGTCTGCGCGGCCAGGATGCCGCTGAGGCCGATGCTCATGCTCGAATCCGCCATAGTCTTCTCCCTATGCCTGGGTATCCAGAGCGCGAACGGAGTATTCGGTCGGTCTGCGGGCGCCTTTGGGTCCGTAGGCGCAGATCTTCTCGCCGCCGAACAAGGCGTTGAGCAGGCCCTGCATCAGGTCGAGCGAGTTGTTGACGAGGAATGCGTTGGCGCGGTTGGCGCGGAGGAGCTGCTCGAGCGTGCGGCAGAGCGCCGTGCGCTCGCGCACGAAACGCTGCGCCATTTCCCTGGGCATCGCTGCGCACAGCTCCTCGAGCTTGGCCGCGGCGCCCTGGGGCGCCTTCGCCGGGGCTCTAACGCGCAGCGCCGCGCAGCAGTCGCGGTGCAGGAGCTCGCGTTCGGTGTTGAGGCTGGCGCCCGCGGCGGCCAGGCGCTGCTCGGACTCGATGTCTTTCCGCAGCGCCTCGAGGTCGTTGTGAACGATGTGCTGCCGCTTCCTCTCGGCCAGTTCGAGCAGGCGCTCGTACACCTTGCGCGCGGTCTGAAGGTTGATGAGCAGGCGCTCCAGCGGGTTGTCGGGCATTTTTCTCACTCAGCCGTTTCAGTGTGAATGGATGCCGGCTTCGGTTTGCTCCGGGCCGGACCCGCCGCGGCGGGGCTCTTCTCATAAGTCCCGCCCATGGCGCGGTAGATCAGCTTGTTCAGGCCCATCGCCCCGGATTTGGACATCTCGTGCGCGATGGCGTTGCTGAGCATCTGGTCGAAAGTCTCGCGGCCCGGACACTCTTCGAACAGCTCGGAATCGCTCTCGGTGGCGCGCATGGTCTGCGTGAACTGCGAGAGCATGACCTCCTGGAAATCGCCCGCCGCCTTCCACAGCCTGGGGTCGCGCGGCTTGGCCGGGCCCGTCTGCGCGGCGGCCGCGGCGTTGCCGGTCGTGACGGAATTGACTTGTCCCATGCGGATCATCCTCGCCGTGGTTCAAATGACCGTCAGTTCGCACTGCAAGGCGCCGGCTTCTTTCAGCGCCTGGAAGATAGACACCATGTCGCGCGGCGTAACGCCCAGCAGGTTCAGGGCGCGCGCCACGTCCGCGAGCGTGGCGGAATCGTCAAGGACGTAGATGCCCGCCTTCGGCTCCTTGGCGGTGATATCGGTGGACTTCTCCGTCCGCGTCTCGCCCGACGAGCCGGGGTTGGGCTGGCTGGTATTCGTCGTCTCCTTGATCGAGATCGTGAGGTTGCCGTGCGAAATCGCCGCGGCGCTGAGCCGGACATTTTCGCCGGCGACGATGGTGCCGGTCCGCTCGTTCACCACGACACGGCCCGGGGAATCGGGGATGACTCTGACCTGCTCGACCTTGGCCACGAACTCGGCGAGCCTGTCGGCGGACCGGTATTCCTGCGGCACGGTCACGTGGATCACGGCCGCATCCACCGGCACGGCCGAATCGGGGAATAAGGCGCAGATGCTCTGGGCGGCGCGGACGGACGTGACGTAGTCGGGCGCGTTCAGCACGATCTGCAGGTCGTCGGTCGGCCGAAGCACGGTGGCGATGCGTTTCTCGAGGATGGCGCCGTCGGGAATCCGGCCGACGGTGGGGTGATTCTTGCTCACGGAGGCCGCCGCGCCCGCCGAGGCAAAGCCGCCGATCAGCAGCGGTCCCTGGGCGGTGGCGTAGACCTGGCCGTCCGCGCCCTGGAGCGGCGTCTGCAGCAGGATTCCGCCCACGAGCGAGGTCGCCGAGCCGAGGCACGAGACCGTCACGTCGAACTTCGATCCTTCCATGATGAACGGCGGCGCTTCGGCGGTCACGATCACCGCCGCCACGTTCTTGGAGGTGACGTTCGTGCTGACCATGGTGACGTGCAGCCGCTGGAGCATGTTCGTCACCAACTGGTCGGCCAGCATCTCGCTGTCGCCGGTGCCGGCCAGTCCGCCCACCAGCCCGATGCCGTAAAGCTGGTTGGACCGGACTTCCTTGATGTGCGCGACGTCCTTCAGCCGAAGGGAGACGGCCGCATCCGCCGCGCCCGCGGCGGCCGAGAGGACCAGGATCGCCGCTCCGAATGCGGACAGCCGGCGGTTATGACTCAACCATTTCATCAATGTGCCTTCCATTTAGAACGGCCAGATATGGTCTACGAACTTTTCGAACCAGCCCCAGCGGTTGGAATTGGCAATGGGGCCGTCCGACTCGTATACGATCTTGGCTTCGGCCACGGCGCTCGAGAGCACGACGTTGGTGTTGCTGATGTCCTCGGGCCGGATGATTCCGGAAATGCGGATCAGGACTTTTTCATCCACGGACTTTCTCAGGTGCGAGCCTTCAATCACCAGGTTGCCGTTGGGTAGCACGTCCATGACCACCGCCGTGATCTGCGTCGTTATCGTGCCTTGCAGGTTGTAACTCCCTTTGCCGTCGAGAGTCCTGGTTGAACCGTACTGCACTTGGGGCGTGAGTGTGCCCTTGAGCAGCGAAGTGACGTTCCCGGAGACGAGGGACGGCACGTCCACCGCGCTGATCGAGCCCTGGGTCGAGGTGACTTTCGACAGGGAGTTCGCGACGGAGTGCGTGACCGTGTCATCTTCCTGGACGCTTATGGTGACGACGTCGCCCAGGCGGAACGCCTTGTTGTCCGAGATGAGACAGGCGCTCCGTTCAGACCAGACGCTATCGGCCCGGCCGACCGCCGGCGCGCAGGCCAGCACGACGCATGCGATCCAGAAACCTCCATGGCGTCTCATGTTCCAGCTCCTTTCAAAGCGGCAATTCCACTGAGCCATTCGCGACGACTTTGCACGTCAGGTCCTTCCCGGAAAGGAAGACCTTCACCGTGATCAGGTCGCCCACGTACCCGTCTTTCTGGGCGATGCCCTTGGTGACGACTTCCATATGTTCGGACTTCAAGCTGAGGGTGACATCCTCGCCGCGCCGGATCGCCAGCGGCTCGGCGACCATGGAGGCCTCCAGCGCCGCCCCGGCGGGAATCGAGCGCACGGCCACCTTGCCGACGGCCGATTCGGGCGCGGGATCCAGGTAAGTCTGCTGCGGGCTGTCCGGACCCAGGACGATCTCGCGCGTGTCGAGGCAGCCCTTCTCGATCACCTCTCCGCGGTTGATCGGCCGCGCGGCCACGAGGATTTTCTGGTTGGTGGTGACCATGAACATCAGCGGGACCGTCGCGAACGCCTTGTCGTCCACCTTGATCTTGACGAAAATGCGCAGGCGTCCCCACGGACGGTCCGCGGAGGCCGCGAACGCGGAAAGGCTGACATTCTCCGCGCTGCCGGCGACGACGCAGTCGCGGGGCGTCTGCTCGACCTCGATGTGCGTATCATCGCGTTGCAGCATCGGCAGCGAGGCCAGGTATTCGCGCCCGGCCTGGACGATCTGTTCGCCGGTGACCTTCGTCGTCAGGAGCGTCACCAGGCAGGCGGCCGCGCCGCGCCACTCGTACCCTTTCACATCGAAGCCCGCGCTGATGAGGTGCCGGGCGACCTGTTCCTTCGTCACGGAGCGCGAATTTCCGGGCCAGGGCGTCGAGCCCAGCGAGACCTCGCCGATGTCCGCCGCCAGCGTGGCATCGCCGGATACGTCGGCGACCTGGCGCAGGCGGATTTCGGCGGTTTGCAGGACGGCGGCCTCCTTCAGCTCGATCCGGACCGGGCCCGCCGCGCAGGAAACGCGGACCGCGACCGCCGCCAGAAGCACTCCGGCGGCTTTGAGGACCCAGCCTGGGCGCGCGTGCGCCGCTGTATTGGAAAACATGACAGCCTCCTACTGAACGAGGGCGTTCGATTCCTGGAGCATCTTGTCGGCGGTGGTGATGGCCTTGGAGTTGATCTCGTAAGCGCGCTGCGCCGTGATGAGGCGCACGAGCTCGGTGACCACGTCCACGTTGGACCCTTCGAGGTATCCCTGCTGGATCGTGCCGACGCCGTTCAGGCCGGGATTCCCGATCGTGGCGGTGCCGGAGGCGACCGTTTGAGCGTAAAGGTTGCCGCCCAGGCTGTTCAGGCCCGGCGGGTTCGCGAAGCCGGCCAGGGTGAGCGTGCCGGCGAGCGTCTGCTGGGTGGAACCGGGCGTGTTGATGTAGACCTGCCCGGCCGAGGAGACGGTGATCGAAGTCGCGTTGCTCGGGATGCTGATGTTGTCCGCGATCGGGAGTCCGCTGGCGGTGACCAGGCGCCCGTTGCCGTCGAGGCCGAACGAGCCGTCGCGGGTGTAGGCCAGGGTGCCGTCGGGCATCGTGACCCGGAAGAATCCCAGTCCCTGGATGGCCATGTCCAGGTTGCCGGTGGTCTGGTTGAGGCTGCCCTGCGCAAAGTCGCGCGTGGAGGAGACGATCCGCGCGCCGGAGCCGACGTCCAGGCCGGTCGGCACCTCGTTGTTCTGCGTGGCCTCGGTGCCGGGCAGGATGGTGTGCTCGTAGAGCATGTCCTGGAAGTTCAGCTCGCTGCCCTTGAACCCGGTGGTGTTCACGTTGGCCAGGTTGTTGGCCACCACGTCAATGTAGGACTGCTGGCACTTCATCCCGGTCGCAGCGGTAAAGAGGGCTTTCATCATCGGCCTGACTCCTAAAACAAACTCTTAGTTCACCGTCCTCAACTGCGCGCCCAGGCGTACAGCTTGGTCGCCGAGTCCTCGATGGAGTGAAGGCTGCGCGCGCACGCCTGGTAGTCGCGGAACGTGGACATCATCTGGACCAGCTCCGTCATGAGGTCCACGTTCGACGC
>JBKQWE010000089.1:0-47917 GCA_052139675.1 Candidatus Brocadiia bacterium | reverse complement strand
TGGGTGATGCCGATGGACAATAAGACGATCGTGGCGTCTCTGAAGCGCTTCGCGCCGGCGCTCAAGAAGGTGGTCTACGAAGCGGGTCCGACCGGCTACGGCCTGGGACGGGCTTTGAAGAAGGCCGGATTGCCCGTCGAGGTGATCGCGCCGGGCAAGGTCCCGCAGGAGCCCAATCCGGACAGCAAGTCCGACCGGCTCGACTGTCGCAAGCTGGCCGAGTATGCCGAGCAGGGAGCGCTCAAAAAGGCCGTCATCGCGATCCCCACCGAGCAGGAGGAAGCCGACCGGCAATTGGCTCGACTGAGGGATCAACAAGAGCGCGCAGCGTACTGCGCGCGACTCGTCGGCAAACAGCGGCGCGTCAAGCAGCAGATCAAGAGCCTGCTGCTCCAGCAAGGGTTGCCGGAGCCTGCCGGCCTGACGCATTGGAGCGCCGAAGGGCTGGCGGCTTTGAAGAGGATGCGGCTTCGGCATCAGTTGCAGCTGAGCCTGGAGGTGATGATCGAGGAATTGGAGCATCTGGTCGCGTCCAGGAAGCGCGTCGAGCGGCATGAGGCGTGGCTGATGAAACAACGCCGGCATCGAAAGAGCGTCCAACGGCTTCAGACGCATCCGGGCGTGGGCGTCGTGACGGCCACCGCGTTCCGCCTGGAGGTCTACCAGCCGGAGCGGTTCGCCACCCCCGAGCAGTTGGCCAAGTACGTCGGCCTCGCGCCGCGCGTCCACCAGAGCGGGCCGAAGCGGCGCGGCGGTCCGCTGATCAAAGCCGGGCGCGGCAGTTTGAGGTCGCTGCTGATCGAAGCGAGCTGGCGTTGGATCCGCGACGACGCGGCGGCGGCGAAAACGTATCGAAGGCTCGTGCGCAACACCGGCAGCGGACAAAAGGCCATCGTGGCGATGGCGCGACGGATGGCGGTGCACCTGTGGTGCATGATCTGCCGCGGCGAGGCGTACCGCCGAGCCGCCTGACCGGCTTTCGTCGCGCAGCGAAGGATGGATCGGCAACGTGGGCGGACCAGGGAAACTGTGAAACGAAGTCGAGAGGTTGGAGCAGACCGCGATGTCATTCGGTGAGAGCGAGCACGTGCTCAGTTGGCGGCGCTCCGACTTGAACACCTCGGATAGCATACCTTGTGCCTTAGAGCATGTTAACATTTCATGCCTACGATGCAGTGACGAAAAAAGCCCAGGCTGTCCTGTGGGGAAACAGCATCGAGCGCCAGAGCGATGGCTTCCTCCAGCGCGTCATGCGTTCGCGCGCACACGCGCTTGAGGATGGCTTTGACTTTGGACCACATCGGCTCAATAGGGTTATAGTCCGGGCTGTAGGGCGGCAGATACCACAGCGTCGCTCCCGCGTTTTCGATGAGTTGCGCGATCACCGCCGATTTATGCGCGCTGAGATTGTCCATGACGACAATGGCCCCTGGCGAAAGCTCCGGTATCAGGCATTGAGCCACATAAGCCTCAAACGAGAGCCGATCCATGGCACCGTCGAGCACCATCGGGGCGACAGCCCCTTCCAGGGTCAGGCCGGCCACGAGGGTGGTGGTGTGCCAATGTCCCTGGGGAGCATAGGCGGTGGCGCGCTCTCCCTTGCGGGAGCGCGCATAAGGACGGGTCATGTTCGTCTTTGCGCCGGTTTCGTCGAGGAAGACGAATCGCGAAGGATCAATGCCCGCGACCTTTTCGTTCCAGTGGCGACGTTGTTGCGCGACATTTTCCCGGCGTTGTTCCGAGGCGCGCAAGGACTTTTTTTTAGCGTGAATCCCATCCGCCGCAGGGTGTTATGCACGGTGACCAGCGAGACGGCCAGACCGCTGCGCTCACGCAGTTCGACCAGCGTCGCGTCGGGATGGTCCAGCACATCGTGCTCCAGCCGTTTCAACAACGCGCCCCGGAACGCCGCCTTGCGTCCGGCATTGGGCGGCTTGGGGTCCACCGTGCCGGCGTCGCGATACCGCTCCAGAATGTTCTGCACCGTGCCCTTGGCGGTCCCGAAACGCTCGGCGATTTGTCCCATGGACCGGCCGTCTTTCAGACGCGCCGCCAGGATGCGCTTGCGAAGATCTATGGAGGTTGGTTTCATGGCTACTTATTATACATCGTAGCTATGAATAATTAAAGTGCTCTAATGTGCTCAAAATAAGGAGGTCCGCGCATGTCCGGCGAGAGCAAGCCTCTGCGTTTCGGCGTCATCGGCTGCGGCGGCATGGCGACCCGGGTCCACTGCCCGAACATGGCGGCGATCCCCGGCGCGAAAACCGTCGCCTACTGTGACGTTGACGAAGAGAAGGCCAGGGCGCTTCTCAAAGCCCACGGCGGCGAGTATGCCACCGCGGACGCCGGCAAAATCATGGCGGACCGGACGATTGACGGCGTCCTGATTCAGGTGGGACCGCGCCATCATCCGCAACTCGTCCAGGCCGCGGCGAAGGCGGGAAAGCATATATTCGTCGAGAAGCCGATCGCGATTGAATTGTCCGACGCGCTCGAGACGGTGCGCGTCGTCGAGGCGTCCGGCGTCAAGTTCATCCACGGCACCTGCAACCGCCTGGCGCCCATGGTGAAAATGGCCAAGCGCATGTGCCCCGACCCGCTCTACTCTTTCTGCCAGTGCACGGACACCGTCACCAACCAGGCGTGCCACAATATTGACCTGGCCGTGAACCTCTTCCACGAGTCGCCGCTGGCCGCCGTGTACGCGTCCGGCGTCCAGGCGTGGGACCTCGATCCGCATCTGCCCGTGGATTCCTTCGCCGCCGTGCTGACCTTCGCCGACAAGAGCGTCCACACCTACCTCCAGCACGGCCGCGCGTACAACGCGCTGCTGACCAAGTACCATTACCAGTTGTTCGGCAAGGACCGCTGCGTGTTCCTGGCCAAGCGCTTCAAGGAATGCCACCTGATGAAGGACCTCCAGTCGGTCGAGCGCACCTGGTCCTTCTCCGGCCCGGACATGGACCGCGGGCCGTTCGGCTACATGGGGCATTACGATGAACTCAAGGAACTCGTGGACTGCATCCGCAGCGGCCGCGGGAACGGGACCATGACCGTCCGCGACGCCGCGTACATCCTGGCCGTGGAGAAGGCCATTCTGCAAAGCACGCAGACCGGCCAGGCCGTCGCCTTCCCGGAGTTCCTGAAAGCGAACCAGGCCGCGTTCCTCAGCGCGCGGAGTTGACCATGCATCCGGGCGTCAATCTTGAATTCGCGCGGTCCGCGGGCCTGAGTTTTGAGGAGAGCCTCGATGCGGCGCGCCAGGCGGGATACGCGTACGTGGAGCCGTACGTTTATTCCGAGACCGACCTGCCCATCAACAGCCACCTCTCGCTCAAGAGCGCGAGCGAATATCATCACATTCACACCGGGACTGCTGACGCGCGCGGCATCCGCGAACGGATGCAGCGCCTGGGGCTGAGTTTCTCGGCGTTCGACGTCCACACCTCGCTCCTGCTGCCGCAGGTGGGCGTGCCGTACCTGATGAAGGCCATTGACCTGGCCTCCGAGGTGAATTGCCCGATCGTCATGTCCGACGAGGGGCCGCTGCCGGCCGGATGGATGCCGCTGGAGCGCGGCTTTGAGATTTTCTGCATCAGCCTCGAGGCGATCATCCGCTACGCCGAGCCGAAGGGCGTCCGCGTCGCCGTCGAACTGCACAATGCGCTGACGACGCGGCCGGAATACCTGGCGCGGCTCATG
This sequence comes from Candidatus Brocadiia bacterium, assembly GCA_052139675.1. Classification (GTDB taxonomy): domain Bacteria; phylum Planctomycetota; class Brocadiia; order CAIUPP01; family CAIUPP01; genus JBEKCB01. The sequence continues at coordinate 44,212 of JBKQWE010000089.1, read as the reverse complement.
GCGCGGTTCGGCCCCGGCGACCTCGGCATCAATTTCGACACGGGCAATTTCTTTCTGGCCGGCAACGATCCGGTGGAAGCGCTCAAGCCGATTGCGCATCGCGTCATCCACGTCCACGCCAAGGAGATTCCCGCCTCGCAGCTCCACGAGCGAGGCCATGTCACGGGCACGCGCGTCGGCGTGGCCGTGGGCGACGGAGTCATTGATTTCGCCGGCGTCGTCGCCGTGCTGGCGGCGGCCGGCTTCGACGGAACATTGGGTGTGGAATGCGATACGTTGGAGCAGGCCGTCAAAAGCCTGCCGAGGTTGCGCGCGCTGATCGGCGCCGTCGCGTAAACCCTGTTTGAGGAGACTGAGACCATGTGCGCTGACGAAAATCTGTGGACGCCGCCCGAGGGCGAGCCGCTGGGCCAAAGGACCAATTCCATTCGCTGGCTCCAGAAACAAATCATCCGGAAAGCCGCGCAGCTTCCGCATGACTTCGCGTCGCGCGCCGAATGGGAGGCGTTCCGCGCCAAATTGCGCGCCGAGCTGCCGCGCATCATTGGCGTGCCCGAGCTGCCGCCGCTGCGGGAATCGCTCGTGCGCGGGACGGCGCGAGTCGGAGAGGACGCGATCTGCGAGCGCGTGGATGTCTACATGGACGAGGACTACGCCATTCCGTCCTTCGTCTTCCGGCCGCTCCAGCCGCCCGCCGGCCGCATGCCCGCCCTGGTCTGGAATCCCGGCTGGCCGCAGAGCAAGTGGTCCAGGTCGTATCACCAGTTCGCCTGCCAGATGGCCCGGAAGGGATTCGTGGTGCTCATCCTCGACCACGCGCCGTTCGGCGAGGCGGCGCCCTACGAATACCAGGGCGTGAACCAGACCCGGATGACGCTCGTCATGGGCATGGGCCATCTGCTGGGCATCAGCCAGCTTGCCCTGCGCGCCTGCGAGACGATGCGCGCCGGCGAGTACCTCCGGGCGCGCCCGGACGTCAACCCGGAGCGCGTGGCCGTCGGCGGCTTGTGCCAGGGCGGCCAGGACACGTGGCTCTCCGCCGCGCTGGACGACCGCTTCTGCGCCGCCGCGCCGGTCTGCGCGGAGACGACCTTCGCCGTCCACATGGGCGAAATGGCCAACTACATGGCCAACGGCGATTCCTCGCCCTTCCCGTTCGGCATCCTGAACCTCTGCGACGTCGAGCACCTGCACGCGGCCATCGCCCCGCGCCCGCTCCTGGTGCGGTCGAACCTGCTCGACGAATGGTGGCCCCTCAGCGGTTTCCACCGCGTCGAGACCTTCACGCGGAAAATCTACAAGCTCTACGGCGCCGAGGACCGCATGGACTTCCGCTTCGAGGTCCACGAGCACGATCTCACCGGCCCCTTCGTCACCGCGCTGGAGCGCTTTCTGCTCAAGTACCTTGGCTAAGAAGTACTCGTACTATTTGTCCGGCACAATGCGTTGCGGGGGCGGCATTTGCTTGAAAAGTGGATTCGTTTTTTTAAATCCATTTTCGCACCTAATCTTATTACCGACAACGTCTTACGACTTAAGATGCAGGCACGCCACGGGAAGGGACGCACACCAAGGGCGGCAGGATCAACAAGAACGGCCCCCTTTTGTGGCTGATGCGAGAAGGAATGTACTTGCGGAACTCCTGGTCACGGGGAAGCTTCGGAATTACGTGAACCTGGCATGCCCGCCGGGCAGGAAAGGATCGAGTTCTCGCGGTGAAACGGACGCGATCATTTTGACAGCTCTGAAGATACCCGCAATGGTGCGAGCACCCCGAATGACCATCGTTACCGGCACAATGAGCAAGAGCGTTCCCATTAGCGAGTTCGTTAGAGCTACCCCCTTAATAATTCCGCGCTGTCGGGAGGATATCATCTTGACTTCTGGCAGCTTACATTGGCTTAGCAGCTCAATTCGCGCTTCGACTATGTGCCGAAATTCCTCGTCAGTTTCAAAAGCCTTTTCCAGCGTAAGCAGGAGCGGCATGTCGATTCGATCGATGTTGCGAATGGCTGTGTTAAGGCCATTCTCAAGATCGCGGAACACGTTCTCGTCCAGTTGATCTCGCTTCGTTAAGCGAACCCACCGGAGTTCGTCGCGCAACCGAAACAATTCGAAGCGCAACCGCGTCCTTATGGTTGGGGCAACCAGGGCTTCGTACACAAAATGACTGAAAGCTAGCACGGCAAGAATAATAATCATGAGGCCCGCGATAGGTGTCATGACTCCTCCTCTTCACTTGCACTGGTACCCAGATTGCCGAGGGCGGCAGCTTGCACGCGATCGCGTTCCTTGGCCATTCTGGTCAACTCGTCCTTCGTCGCTTTCTGAAGGCTTCGATGTGTCCAAACCCAAGCGAATGTCTCGATAATGAGCAGGAAATAGGCATACATCTCGTAGTGCTTCAGATCGTCGTAAAGACCTGTCGTCAACTCTGAAACTTTCTCTCCGGGCATCTTCAATATGATCAGCACAACGATCAAGATCAGCCCGACGCCAACAAGCTGCCCTTTGCTGATCGCCGTTACGAAAATGTCCCGGACCGCATGTGGCCAGCCAATCGCCGGTATCTGCGGCGGCTGAGTTTGGGCAGTCGGATTCTGCCGCAGGCGCGCCATTCCGGACCATTCTTGCAGAGGGGACAATCAGGTTGCACACGTTCCTCGCGCAATATCCTACAGTTTCTGGGGCGCTTGTCAAGGCAGATTAGTCCTGTTTCCAGCCGCTTCACGTCGTCCTCCGAATCCGGGACCCTCTGCTGATTATCGGACTACGGCACGAAGAGATTAGCCACGGCCGCCTTTTTCAAAGTGAGCTACTACCGAATTACCCTTATTATAGCATGTGCTTTTCGGCGAGGAAAGGACGATGAAAATGAGTGCGCTTGCCAGCGGGTTCAGTGCGCTTCGCAGCGGTTTGAGTGCGCTTCGGTGCGCTTCGGAGTGGTTTGAGTGCGCTTTTTCCCGGCGAGCCGATTTGACGGGAGAACGCAGCCCTGCTGATTCCGACTTGCGGAACCGGCCCAAATGTGTAGAATGCTGCCCGCCGGGTTCGCGATTGACCGGCGCTGATAATCCGGCATTTCGCTCCGGGATTCGGGCCGGATGGGCTTTTTACGCGTCGTCGGGTTCACTGGGCCTTTGCATGGAAGGAGCCGCAAGATGCGCGTGATCATCGTGAAGGACACCAAGCAACTGGGTAAGGTCTCCGCGGGCCTCATCGCGGCGGAGATGAAGAAGAAGCCGACGTTCGTCCTTGGACTGGCCACCGGCACGAGCCCGATCCCGCTCTACCAGGAACTCATCCGCCTGAACAAGAGCAAGGCGCTGGATTTCTCGACGACGATCACGTTCAACCTGGACGAGTACGTGGGCCTGGCGCCGACGCACAACCAGAGCTACCGCTATTTCATGAACCAGCAGCTCTTCGATTACGTCAACATCAATAAGAAAAATACGCACGTGCCGGACGGCATGGCGCGGGACGTCGAGGCGTCGTGCGAGGAGTACGAGGACATGATGGACGATGTCGGCGGGGTGGACTGCCAGGTGCTGGGCATCGGGTCGAACGGGCACATCGGCTTCAACGAGCCGGGCACCTCGCTCGCGAGCCGGACGCACATGACCGGGCTGACCGAGAGCACGATCAACGACAACGCGCGGCTCTTCGCGCGGCGGCAGGATGTCCCGACGAAGGCCATCACCATGGGCATCGGCACGATCCTCGACGCCGAACGCGTCGTCCTCGTCGCCAACGGCGCGAGGAAGGCCGATTGCGTCGCCAAGGCGATTGAAGGCCCCATCACGGCGACGGTCCCGGCGAGCGCTCTCCAGCTCCATCCGCGCGTGACGTTCGTCGTGACCGCGGACGCCGCGACGAAGCTGACGCTGAACTGGGAGCGGGCATAAGAGAACGGAGGCTGACGAATGAAGCTGGTCATCTTCGAGGACGCATCCTGCGAGCAGTTCTACCCGCTGACGTACCTGCGGCCGACGTTCGACCTGCGCTGCGGCAGCACGCTGCTCCGCGAGAAGGTCGAGCGCGCGTTCGGCCGCAAGGCGGATGTCGTGTTCGTGCGCGAGTGGCTGCGCGAGGCGTACGCCGTCCGCACTTCGGCCAGGGTCAACGACCTCGGCGCGCTCGCGGGCGACGACCTGGTGCTCGTCAATGGGCGCGGCCTGTGGATCGGCGACGATTTCCCCACCGCCGGCCGCGACGCGTGCGCCATGGCCGGCGCGGAGATCGTTTATGTGACCCTGACGAAACAGACTGCGGCCAGGATCCAGGCGTCCGACTTCGCCGGCTTCCTGGCCGCCGCGGCCAAGGCTGTCCCCGCCGCGAGGACCGGCCTGAAACTCCTGGGCTATCCCTGGCACCTGATCGAGGAAAACGGCGCCGCGATCCGCGACGATTTCAAGAGGATCGGCCGGAGCGGCGTCCACGGCACGCTCGGCCCCAGCGCCGTCATCTGGGGGCCGCAGAACCAGGTCTACGTCGCCCCGACCGCGATCATCGAGCCCTGCGCCGTCATTGACACGCAGGAAGGCCCGGTCATCATCGAGGAAGGCGCCAGGGTCAACCCGCACAGCCGCATCCAGGGGCCGGCCGCGATCGGCCGCGACACGCAGGTCGTCGGCGGAAAGATCCGCGAAGGCACCACCATCGGCCCGGTCTGCCGCGTCGGCGGCGAGGTCGAGGAGAGCATCATCCACGGCTACAGCAACAAGTACCACGACGGATTCCTGGGCCACGCCTACGTCGGCGAGTGGGTCAACCTCGGCGCGCTCACCACCAACAGCGACCTGAAGAACGACTACTCCACCGTCGAGATCAAGGTGAAGGGGCAGCTCTTCGACAGCGGCAGCACCAAGGTCGGCTGCTTCATCGGCGACCACACCAAGACGAGCATCGGTACGCTGATCAACAGCGGCACCGTCCTCGGAATGATGTCCAACATCCTCGGCGCCGGGTGCCTGCTGCCCAAGAGCGTGCCGAGCTTCGTGATGTTCATGGACAACAAGTTCTACAAGGCCGGCCTCAAGCAGCTCACCGGGACCGCGCGCACGGCCATGGCGCGCCGCAAGGTGGCGATGACGCCGCAGGAAGAGGCGCTGATCCAGCGCCTGTTCGACCTGACGAAGGACGACCGCGACGAGTTGATTAAGAAGTCCAGAAAAGAGATGATGATCCAGCGAGGCCTGCGTTAAGAAAGGAACCCCCATGCCCGAAACCATCGCCGAGCGCGTGAAGAATGTGACTGCGGAAATGCTGAAGGTGGACCCGGAGAAAGTGAAGGATTCGGCGCGGTTCGTCCAGGACCTGGGCGCCGCCTCGATCCAGAGCATCGAGCTCGTCGCGGCGTTCGAGGAGGAGTTCAACATCGAGATGGACCAGGACGAGGCGCTCGGCGTCCAGTCCGTCGGCGACGCCGTCGCGTACATCACCCAGTGCGTCGCCGAGCAGCACGGCAAGTGAAACGCCGCCGGAGACTGCCGCGCCGCATCAGGAACGACACGCGCACGAACCGGCCGACCACCCCCTGTAGAGCGCGGCCTTACGGCAAATTCCGGATGACATGAATCCAGACCCGGCATCCGCCGCCTTCGTCGCGCCGCGCCGGCGGCTGTGGACCGCGCTGGCCTGCGCGGCGATCGTGGCCTGCGGAATCGCCGTTTACTCCAATAGCTTCAACGGCGCGTTCATCTTTGACGACGTATCGGCCATCCAGGAAAATGCGGCGCTTCGGAGTCCCTTGCAGTCGCTGGTCCCTCCCGGAAAAGGAGGGGACAGTTGGCCGCGCAGGCCGGTGACGAATCTGACCTTCGCGCTCAATTACGCCTTCAGCGGGCTGGACGTGCGCTCGTACCACGCGGGGAACCTGCTGATCCACCTGCTGGCCGCGCTGACGCTCTTCGGCGTCGTTCGGCGCACGCTGCTGCTGCCGGCGCTTCGCGAACGGTTTGCCGGCGTCTCGACCGCGCTGGCGGCAGCCGTGGCGCTGATCTGGACGGTGCATCCGCTGCAGACGGAATCCGTGACGTACATGACCCAGCGGTTCGAATCGCTGATGGGCCTCTGCTGCCTGCTCACCCTCTATGGCCTGATCCGCGGCGCCTCGAGCGAAATGCCCTGGCGCTGGTACGGCGCCGCCATCGCCGCCTGCGCCTTGGGCATGGGCGCGAAAGAAGTCATGGTCACCGCGCCGGTCACGGCGCTGCTCTACGACCGCGCGTTCCTGTCCGGCTCGTTCAGCGAAGCGTTCCGCCGGCGACGTTTCTTTTATCTCGGGCTGGCGGCGACGTGGCTGGTGATCGGCGCGCTCCTCCTGTTGTACAAAGCGTCCGGCGGCGCGGGCTTCGGGCTGGGGATCGGGGCGTGGGAATACGCGCGTACGCAGCCGGGAGTCATCCTGCGCTACTTGCGGCTGAGCTTCTGGCCGAACTCGCTGTGCTTCGACTACTCCTGGCCGATCGCGGCGAGCGCCCGGCAGATCATTCCGGCGGCGGCCGCCATCGCGGCGCTGCTGGCCGGGACGCTGTGGGCGCTGCGCCGCGCGTCTGCGCTCGGGTTTCTCGGCGCGTGGTTCTTCCTGGTCCTGGCGCCGAGCTCGAGCTTCCTGCCGATCGTGACGGAGGTCGCCGCCGAGCATCGGATGTATCTGCCGCTGGCGGCCGTCGTTGCGGGGGCTGTGTTCGCGGTGTATTGGCTCGGCGAACGATTCGTCCGCCGCGTGGCCGAATCTGCCGGGACGCGGAAACTCCTCGGAAGTCTCCTGGCGGCTGCGGCGCTCTTGTCGGCCACGGCCGCACTGGGCTATCAGACGTTCGAGCGAAACACGGATTACCGCGACGCGATCTCCATCTGGCAGGATACGGTCCATAAGCGGCCCGGGAACGCGAGGGCATTGAACAATCTCGGCTATGCTTATTCCGAGACGGGCCACGCCGACACGGCGTTCCTCTATTTCGACAAGGCCATTGAGCTGAAGACCGGCTACGCCGAAGTCTACAACAACCGGGGCGCGGCCTTCGTCAAAATCGGCCGGCCTGCCGAGGCGGTCCGGGACTTCGACAAGGCCATCGAATTGAACCCGGGATACGCCGCGGCCTACAACAACCGCGCCGCCGTCCGCCTGAGCGCCGGCCGGTACGACGAAGCTCTGGCCGACTGCGACAAGGCCATCGCGCTGCTGCCCGAATACGCGCAGGCCTACGGCAACCGGGGCATCGCCTTGATGGGGCTCAACCGCCTCGACGAGGCGGCCCGAGACTTCGACAAGGCGATCGAATTGAACCCGGAATACGCCGCGGCCTATAACTATCGCGCCGTCCTGCGTCTGCGCGCCGGCCGGTTCATCGAAGCTCTGGCCGATTGGGGCAGGGCCATTGCGCTGCAGCCCGGCTACGCCGATGCGTATATTAACCGCGCGTCCGCCTGGTACCTGATGAGAGAGTACGACAAGGCGTTCGCCGACCTGAAGGCCTATGAGCAACTGGGCGGCCGCCCGGATCCCAGATTCGTCGAGCAGCTTTACCATGAAGCCGGACGGACCCAATGACGCGGACGTGGACATGGCCATCGAAGGCCTGATCGCATCGCGGCCAGGGCAAACGCATCTTAATTATGCCGCTCTGCCTCGCATGTCATTCCCGCGAAAGCGGGAATCCAGCGATTAGCGCTGAACGTGGATTCCCGCTTTCGCGGGAATGACAAGGAATCAAGATGCGTTTGCCCTGCACCGCGGCGAGTGGACATTGACATCCCCATCCTGCGCCGCCATAATCTATGCGCAGCGGCGGGCGGGAGTTCATCGGACAGCGCTGCTCAGGAGGGAACATGCCCGACAAGTTGAGCGTTGAGCGCGGCCGGACCGCCGTTTTGATCATGGACTACCAGACCGACATCGTCGGTTACGTGGGGGTGCAATCGGAGGCGCTCTTGAAGAGCGCGGCGCGCGTCCTCCAGGAATCGCGCGACGCGAAAATCCCGGTGATCTACGTCGTGGTGGGTTTTCGCGCGGACTATCCTGAAATCAGCCCGCGCAATTCGAGGTTCGGCGCGATCAGGCAGACCGGGCGGTTTTCGGCCGGCGCGCCGGGTTCGGAGGTCCACGCCGCCGTCGCCCCTCAAGGCGGAGACATCACGGTCGTCAAGCACCGCGTGAGCGCGTTTGCCGGCACCGACCTGGATATGATCCTGCGCGCGAAGGAGATCGAGACGCTGGTGCTGCTCGGCATCGCCACCAGCGGAGTGGTCCTGTCCACGCTCAGGCGTGCCGCCGATGCGGACTACCGCTGCATCGTCCTGAAGGACTGCTGCGCGGACCGCGACGCCGAAGTCCATCGCTGCCTGGTCGAAAAGGTATTTCCCATGCAGGCGGCGGTGGTCACGTCCGAGGAATTCCTGGCCGCGATTCGATCCCATGCGTAGGCCGCGGCTCGGGATTCGACGCCTCAGCCCCATTCTCCGCGGATGGTCTTGCCGGCCTTGCTGGACTTGTACATCGCCTCGATAATGCCGATGCACGCCTTGCCCAGCGCGCCGCTGCAGCCGTACTTGGGTTCCTGGCCGGTGCGGACGCAGTCCACCGCGTAGGCCAGTTCGTCCACGTAGCCGAGGTTGTAGAATTCGTCCACGGCCGGCCGCGTCCAGCCGACCGTGTTGTCCGCCTTCTCGACGGCGTAGGAATAGCCGGGCCGGCTGTACACCTCGACGTTCGAGCTAAGGGTGAGGTCGGTCTTGATCAGGCCGGCGCTGCCGTAAATCTCCACCTGGTCCTGCATGCCGCCGAGGGTGATGTAATTGCCCTCGACGAAGGCGCGCTGGCCGTCGGCGAACTTCATGACGCCCAGGCTGAAATCCTCGCCGCCGTTCTCCTTGTGGACGTAGTTGTCCTCAAGCCCGCCGTTGACCTGGCCGGTGACCTCGACGACCTTGTTGCGCCCGCCGTCGCCGAGGAGGTGCAGCACCCAGCCGACCGGGTGGACCGCCAGGTGGATCAGGCATCCGCCGCCGCACGTCTCCTTTTTCTTGGCGAACGGGCTATGCGTCCCGTTGTGGCATTCCTTCGCCTTCACGTAGAAGATTTTCCCGATGCCGCCTTCGCTGATGACCTGCTCCACCCGCCTCAGCGCGGGCGTGAAGACCCAGTCCTCGGCGTAGAGGAGCTTGACGCCGTTCTGCCGGCAGACCTTGATCATCTCCTCCGCGTCGGCGAGGGACGTCGCAAACGGCTTCTCGCACACGATGTGCTTGCCCGCGCGCGCCGCGGCGAGGACGACTCCGTGGTGGAGGAAGTTCGGCACGCAGACGGAGACCAGGTCAATATCGTCGCGCTTGAACATCTCCTTGTAGTCCTCGTAGACGTGCGGAATCTTCCACTGCCGGGAGAATTCCGGGAGGTTGTCAATCGCGGCCACGGCGCAGAGTTCCGCGTGTTCGTTCCTGCGGTAGGAATCCGCGTGGAAGCCGGCGGCGAACTTCGAGCCGACGATGCCGATGCGCACCTTCTGCTTGACGGCGGGAACGGCTGCTTTCTTCTTCATGGCTTCGTTCCTCTTATTCATGCTTCCACCTTTTCCTCGGCCAGGATTTCGATGTTCCGGTTGGGGCACAGTTGCGCGCACATGCCGCAGGCATGGCACTTGTCCTTGGCGATGTCGTAGCCGTCCTTCTCGAGCGAGATCGCGAACGAGGAGCAGATGCGATGGCAGAGTCCGCACGTGACCGAGCACCCGCAGCGCAGGCAGCGCGCCGCTTCCGCGATGGCCTCGACCTCGGACATCGGGGCCAAGCAGGGCTCGAAATCGCGCTTGCGCTCCTCGGCCGCGCGCAACTGCGGCTTCACGCGGCCGCGGCGGGCCGTCGTGCGGTTCCGCAGCAGGACGAGGTCCTTGTCCGCCGGCGTCAGTTCGGGGCTGGACTCCAGGAAATGCGCGTCGCCCGAGAGGAACCGGTCGGCTTCGACCGCGGCCTCGTAGCCGCCGGCCACGGCGCCGATGATATTGTCCGGACCGGTCACGGCGTCGCCGGCGGCGAACACGCCCGCGACCGAGGTGGCCGTGCCGGCGGTGGTCGAGATGCGGTCCTTCTTAACCTCCACGCCCAGCGATCCCGCGTCCTTGCCGATCCCCTGCGACACGGCGCTGATCACCGCGTCCACTTGCAGCGTAAACTCGGTGCCCTCGACTTCCTCCGGCCGGCGCCTTCCGGAGGCGTCCTGCTTCCCGAGCACGTGGTTGACCATCCGCAACGACTGGATGCTGCCGTTCGAGCGGATGAGCTCCTTCGGCGACACGAGGTACATGACCTTGACGCCTTCCGCCTCGGCCTCGTCCACCTCTTCGGAGGTGGCGGGCATCTCAGACCGCGTGCGGCGGTAGAGGAGATAGACCTCCTTCGCGCCGAGCCGCGCCGCGGTGCGCGCGCTGTCCACGGCGGTGAAGCCGCCGCCGATCACCGCCACGCGCCGGCCGGAGGCCGCCTTGCGACTGACGCTCAGGTCGGCGAGGAACTCCAGCGCCGTCATGCATCCGCCGCCGTCCTCGCCCGCGACTCCCAGCGGCAGTCCCGCGCCCGCGCCAACGGCCAGCACGACCGCCTTGTACCCTTCCTTCTTGAGGCTCGCGGCCGTGAAGTCCTTCCCGAGCGCCTTGCCGAAGACGAACGTCACGCCCAGGTCGCGGATCGCCTTGATCTCCGCGTCGAGCACCTTCTCGGGCAGCCGGAACTGCGGGATGGCGCAGCGCAGCATGCCGCCGGCCTTCTTCTGCGACTCGAAGACGGTCACCGGATACCCCGCGCGCGCGAGGTGATAAGCGGCACTCAGGCCCGCCGGACCGGAGCCGACGACGGCGACCTTGTCCTTCTTCGCGGGGCCTTTGGAGACCTCCGGCGCCCAGTTCTCGCGGGCGGCTTTTTCGATGACGAAGCGCTTGAGGTCGCGGATGCGGATCGGCTCATCCAGCTCCCCGCGCGTGCATTCGGTCTCGCACGGATGGTTGCAGACCCAGCCGCAGATGGACTGCAGCGGGTTGCGCTCGGTGATCATCCGGAACGCTTCGCGGAAATCGCCGTCCGCCACGAGCGTCACGTAGTCCTGCGCCGGCACCTCGAACGGGCAGGCGGCCTGGCACGGGCCGCGCAGGAGCGGGTTCTTCTTGTGGGCGTAGCCTTTGCGCAACGTCAACTTCGTGGCGGGCGCGATCTCCTCGACGAGCAGGTCGCGCGCGTCGGAAAGTTCCTTGTATCCCATCTTCGCCAGGTAGGTTTTCAGCTCGGCGATGAGCGGCGGGAGCATTTCGAACCCCTTGAGCAGAATGCCGGTGCAGACGCAGAAGAGGTCCGCGCCGCACATGGTCGCCATGACGGCGTCCTGCAGGGTCATGATGCCGCCGGCGCCGGTGACCTTGACTTCGCGGCCGTTGAGCTTCCGGATCTCGTAGATGTCGCGGAAGGCCAGCGGGCGGATCCACGGGCCGGAGAGGCAGCTCATGCTCGGCTCCTTCTGGAGTTGGTACATGCCGCCGCGCGGGTTGTAGATGTCCAGCATCGGCACGCCGAGCCGGTTCGCGGCGCCGCCGACCGCCACGGCGCCGGAGGCATACGCGGACTGCGCCACCGTCGCGATGCGGCCGCCTTCGGGAGTGAGCTTCACGAAGACCGGAATCTTGACGCCGTGGGTCACTTCGCGGACGATGTGGCCGATCGCCTCCGCGTTCTGGCCGAGGCTGGCGCCGGTCTGGTGCGCGGTCTGCACCTTGCCGCTCAACGCCACGTTATAGCTCATGTTCGGGCAGCACATGTTGAGCTCGATGATGTGAGCGCCGGCGGACTCGAATCGCTGCGCCATGTTCACCCAGCCGGTCACACCCGGCTTGTCGCCGACGTACGTAATGTTGGCCATGATGAGGAAGTCCTTCGTCCGCCGCCGCCCTTCTTCGACCAGCCGCAGCCCTTCCTCTACGGTCAGGCGCGTCTCCGCGCTGAAGGAGAGGAAGCCCTGGTCGTCGAACCACCCGTAGCGCGGCTCCAGGCTCACGTAGGGCTCGGGGTCGAACGTCAGCTTGATGCTGGCGCCGGCCCAGCCGTTCTCCGCGGCCTTGACGAGGTGGTCAACCGACTTGGTCGTAGGGCCGGAACCCACGTAGAACGGGTTGCGGAACGTGAGCCCGCCGACCTTGACCGGCAGGTACATCTTGTCGAGGTCCACTTTCATCTGGCTATTCCCTCTTTAAGTAATCGGCGTCCGTCCATGTTCCGATGCGGTTTCAGATTCCGTTCCCGGATCCCGTCGAGCAGCAGGCTGACGACGTGCCGGATGCGCGTCTCGATGGCCTCCGGCGTCGTCAGGTCGAAACCCAGCGCCTGACCGAGCGTGTACTGATTGGAGAAATAGAAGAAGCTCAGCCCCAGGCAACTGATGAGCAACTGTTTCTCGTCCACGTCCGCGCGGAAGCGGCCCTCGCGCTGGCCGCGATCGAGGGCGATGCGCAGCGCCTCGAGGATCGGCGCCTTGAAGGAGGCGAGGTTCGCCTCCGGCGCCGATTTGCCGCGGCGCAGGTTCTCCCACGTCAGCAGCCGCACGTGCTGCGGGTGCGCGGCGAGGAAGGCGTACTCCGCGCGGATCAGCCGCTCCAGCAGTTCCTCGACCTCCAGCAGGATATCGGCCAGCGCGACCTCCTGGGAGGACAACTGCTCGTAGACGTGGCGCAGCGCGGCCTGGTAAAGGCCCTCCTTGCTGCCGAAGTAGTGATAGAGCATTCGCCGGTTGATGCCGGCCTTCGCCGCGATCATCGAGACGGAGCCGCCGTCCAGGCCGCGCTCGGAAAAGACCTCGACGCCCGCCTCGAGCAGGCGCCGCCGGCTGGCTTCAGGATCGCGACCGCGGATTTCAGGCTTTCGCCCGGGCATGAGTAATTCCTCTGACATCTATCATAACCGAGCGGTTATTAGAATGCAAGCGAAAAAAGAAGGCTGTGCCGTTCGTTGTTCCTCGTAATCGTAATCCTAATCGTAATCGCCGTTTTTCGTTTCAGTAAGACGAACGGCCGAGTACGATTACGATTAGGATTACGATTACGAGATTTTGATAACCGATTCTCATCGTCCCGAGCAGAGCCCTTCGGCCGCGCTCAGGATGACGCGATCGGGCCCCTACTTCTTCCCCTCGCGCGCCTTCTGGATCCAGCCCATCACCTGCTTCACCTTCGCGCTGATGCCGGCATAATCCTTCGCCGCGAGGAGTTCCTTGGTGATGAGGTTGCCGCCGATGCCGAGAGCGGCCGCGCCGGCTTTGATCCAGGCCGTGACGCTCTCCTCGGTCGCATCCACGCCGCCGGTCGGCATGATCCGGGTCCACGGGCACGGACCGAGCATGGCCTTCACGAAGGGCGGTCCGCCGACCTCGGCGCCGGGGAAGACTTTGACGATCTCGCAGCCCAGGTCGTGCGCGTCCTGGATCTCGGTCGCGCTGCCGCAGCCGGGCGCGTACGGGATTTTCCGGCGGTTGCACAGCCGGGCCGTCTCCGCGCAGGTCGTCGGGCCGACGATGAAGTTCGCCCCCTGCGCCATGTAAAGCGCCGCGGTCGGGGCGTCCACAATGGACCCTGCGCCGAGGATGAGTTGCGGCTTCGCCTTGGCGCAATGCTCCTCCAGCGCCCGGAACACATGATAGGCGCGGTCGCCGCGGTTGGTCATTTCGGCCACGCGGCAGCCGCCGTCCGCGACGGCCTCCACGATTTTAATTGCCACCGCCGGGTCCGGGTGGTAGAAGACCGGGACGAGCCCGCCGTCCATAATCACGCGCAGCGTATCCATCCGGCTGAACCTTGCCATGACTCTTCCTCCTGTTTCGCGAGTGTCAGACCAGCTTCACTTTGGAGAGGACCTCGGGGTTGACGACCGCGCCCGGCTTCTTCCCGGAGCAGACCAGCGCCACGTTGCGGCCGATGCTGGCCTGGAGGTCCACGATCGAGTCCTCCGAATACCAGGCGACGTGCGGCGTGAGAACGGCGTTGTCGAGCTTCAGGAGCGCCTCGCCCTGGGCCGGAGGCTCCTGCGGAAGGACGTCCAGGCCGGCGCCGGCGATCCTCTTCGACCGCAGCGCTTCCGTGAGCGCGGGCAGGTCCACGATGCCGCCGCGCGCGGTGTTGATGAGGAACGCGGTGCGCTTCATCTTGCCGAATGCCTCGCGGCCGAAAAGCCCCTTCGTCTCCGCGGTGAGCGGGCAATGGATGGAGATGAAGTCCGACCGCCGGAGCAGCGCGTCGAGGTCCACCGGCTCGACGCCCTCCTTCTTCGCCTGTTCCGGCTTGAGGTACGGATCGTAGGCGATGACCGTCATGCCGAACGCCTTCGCCTTCGGGGCGAGCGTGCGCGGGATTTTCCCGAACCCGAGCAGGCCGAGCGTCTGGCCGCGCAGCCGCAGGATCGGCCGGCCGACCTTCCAGTCCCACGTCCCGCTTTTGACCGCCGCGGTGTAGAGCGCCGTGCGCCGCGCGCAGGAGAGCAGCAGCGCCATCGCGTGGTCGCTGACTTCGTCTTCGCAGTACGAGGGGACGTTCGTGACGACGACGTTGTGCCGCGTGGCGGCGGGGACGTCAATCACGTCGTAGCCGATGCCGGTGCGGCCGACCGCCTTCAGGTTCGGGCAGGAGCTGAACACCTGCTCGCCGATCGGCGAGAGGTACTGGATGATCCAGCCGTCAGCGTCGCCGGCCCAGCCGATGGCCTCGGCGATGTCCTTGCAGCGGCGATGCACGAACGCGCCGCCGAGCTTCTCCACTTCCGCCTGGATCGGCGCGAGCGAATCGTAATCGTAGTCCACCATCGCGACCTTGAACTTGGCCATGTTGCCTCCAGAGTGGTCCGCGGACCTTGCATGGAAAGACATCTTTTACCGCAAAACGGCGCGGTGTGCAAGGCACGATGGGACGTTGCGCGAGGGATGGTTCTCCGATGATAATTGGTCCCACACCGTGTGCGCCGGAGGGCGCGATGCGGAAAGTGCGAAAAATCTTCTTGACAAGCGATGTTTACCGTAATAGATTTACCATGGTATGTCTAATGCCGTATCGAAGGGGAAGGCAGTCATGGCAAGCATTCGACTCGGGCGTGTGCAGCATCAGATCATGAATGTGCTCTGGAAGCGAAAGCGAGCCACCGCGCGGGAGATCACCGAGGCGCTCGCCGGGTGCGGCGCGCCGGTCCACTCCACCGTCCAGACTCTCCTGCGGAAACTCGAGGCGAAGGGGGCGGTCGGGCATGAAGTCAACGACCGCACGTTTATCTTCTTCCCGCTGGTGACGGAGACGGATGCCGCGCGCTTCGCGCTGCGCGACGTGATCGGGCGCGTCTTCAACGGCTCGCCTTCCGGCATGGTCGCTTACCTGGTGAAGCACGAGAAGCTCACGCGCAAAGAACTCGATGAGATTAAGAAGGTGATTGAGGAGACCAACCCATGAATCTGGATCCGGCAGGGGCAAGCGGATTCCTTTGCGCGCAGGGGGCGCGGTTCCTTCTTCACTCCGGCATCCTCATCACGGCGGCGCTGCTGGTGGCGAGGCTGTTCGGCAGGAGCGGCCTGGCGCGGAGCGCCATCTATCGCGCGGCGCTGCTCGCGGTGATCCTTGCGCCGGTCGTTTCGTTCTCCATCGAGCGGTCCGGGCTGTCCTGGTCTGTACCTTTGCCGGCGGCGGCCCTGCCGGCGACCGCCATCATGCCGCCTCCGCTGGAGCCCGCGCCGATGTATGTCTCGACCGAGGCGGCTCACGTGGGAGCGGCTGACGCCGGACCGGCTCACGTTCTGCCGCCGGTGAAGGCATCGGGTCCGATGCCGAAACCGGCGACGATTATCGCCGCGCTCTGGGCGGTGGGCGCCTGCCTGCTCGCGGCGCGACTGCTGATTTCGCACGCCGCTCTCTGGAGAACGCGCCGCCGCAGCGTGCCGGTTGAGGATCCATCCACACTCGCACGGCTGAGGGGCCTGTGCGAGCGGTTGCGAGTGCGCGCGCCGGGGCTGCGGACCAGCCCCGACGTCAGCGGACCGATCCTCACCGGCGCGCTGCGGCCGGTCGTCATTATACCTCACGCCCAGCAAGACGCCCTGCTCAATGGCGCGCTGGATCGAGTGCTCATGCACGAACTGGCGCACCAAGCCAGGCGGGATTGCCTGTGGAACCTCCTGGCGCGCGCCGTCTGCACAGCGGGCTTCTTTCAGCCGCTGCTGTGGGTGCTGGCGCGGCGGCTGGAAGAGGCCGGCGAAGACGCGGCCGACGACCGGGTGCTGGCGGCGGGGGCTGACGTAAGGGCCTACGCCCGCGACCTGGCCATTGCGGCGGAGAGGCTCCTGCTCCGGCGGCCGGAATCCATAGCCGGACTCGGCGTCATCCGGTTCCGCTCGTCTCTGGGCCGCCGCGTGACGCACGTCCTGGACACGTCGAGAAATTGGGTATCGTCCCTTTCCTGGAAAGAGAATGCCGCGCTCTGCGCGTTGACCGTGGTCGCCACCGTCCTGACCTCGGCCATCAGTTGTACCGGCCTCGCGACGAACGCAGCCGTTTCAGCCGGAGAACCCGCATATGTATTTACCGTAATCGGAGAAAATGCGTTCCCAGCAGGGCTGAACAACGGTGGTCAAGTGGTAGGGCAGCTCTACGGTACGCCCGGACACACCAAAGCCTTTCAGTGGTCTCAGGAAGAGGGAATCAAGGACCTTGGGACCTTGCCCCCGCCTGCCGACTACGGCTCCTCTGCCAGCGCGATCAATGATGCGGGCGACATCATTGGCCACAGCGCCGAGCGGAATAACAATTGGCATCCATTCGTTCGGTCCGCGAGCCTTGGCATGGTGAGCATCCCGACGCTCGGGGGTCGCCAAGCATCACCTATAAGCGTCAACGCTTCAGGCCAGATTGTCGGATGGGCTTCCCGTCCGGATACGTTGTGGCGCGCCTTCCTCTTCAAACCCGGAAAGACGATTCAGGACCTCGGCTCAGTCATCGGTGATTCAGAAAGCCAAGCCCTGGCTATCAACGCACATGGATGGATCGTCGGAAATGCATCGTCGGGGACCGGCGGCCGCAAAGACCGAATGCACCCGGTGTTGTGGATTCCGGGGGAGCCAGTCAAGGACCTTGGGCTTTTGCCGGGGACCGAAAGCGGAAGTGCGGCTGATATCAACGACTCAGGAGAAGTTGTAGGCAGCGCGGGTGTCTACCGCGACGTGTCTCGCTCGAAAATGTATTGCGGTCGCCCCTTCATCTGGACCCCAGAGAAGGGAACGGTGGCGCTGCCAATGCCGGACTACGATTGCGTTTTGGCTACACATATCAATAAACACGGCCAGATTCTTATTGCAGCGTACAACGTTGCAATCCGAAGGCCAACTGAAAAGGGCTCTTCAGCAAGCGTTGAGGGCAGCCTAAGCCCTGAGCCGTGGCAGATTGAGGAGGGCGGCCAGTTTCTACTGAATAAGGGCTGCTTACTGGAGCTGCCGGGATTCCCGAAAGCACGACTGACGACCTACTGCGCTCTCAATGACATGGGACAGTTCATAGGAAGAGCTGTGATCAAGAAGCCGGGGAGTGATGCAGAAGTGACCATCGGCTTCTTGGCCACGCCCAAAGATGACCAGGCTCTGGAATCCCTGAAGGTGGCGGTTCCGAAGGCGCCATAAGATCAATCCTCTGTTGCGATTTCTGTCGTGACCGGAGCGATCGTTGTTGATTGCTCTTGGAGGTGCGGCAATATTGTAACATTCAATCATGACGATTTTTGTTTGGCACAAATTGTGCTGTACCACTCAGTTTTCCGTGCAGTGATGTTTACATCTCTTTGACAGTGAGGAGCGTGAATTATGGCGACGAAGTCCAAGGCTCAGTCGAGCAGCGGGAAATCGAGCAGCCGGTCCACCATCCGTAAGCCTGGTCCGTCCCAGTCGGGGCCTCCGATCATCGCCGCGTCTTATTACTGCGTGACCCGCGTGCTTTACGGCACGATTAAAAACCCCGCGACCGATTGCAGCGGTACGCCCAGCAGCACGACGAACCTTTGTGTACTCGGCAGTACGGTCATCGCGGCCGGCGGTTGGGGTGCGTGCGGCGTCTACATCGCCAATACAATGATGGTAATCTATACGTGGGTCAGCGGGCCTTATTCGACCATCAATGAGTGCAATCCCCAGTGTCCTCCATCATGAGAGAGTCAATTGGCCACAAGCTGTCCCCATGCAACGCAATTCCGGACGACGCCTGAAGGCTGGACGCAGCATCAGTGCGCGATTGTCGCGCAGATCGCAGGAAAGGTCGCCTGGTTGGACGACCTGCAATCTCAAGGATGCCTCGGGGATTTCGGCTCATCCTTCTGCTCCGAGATCATCAATGACTTGCTATCCGTCAGGGTGATACATCAGTGGCAACAGCCTGATACCGCGCCAGGATGCATTGGTTGCCTGAGCCTGCAGCAGGCGCTGGCGCGGATCGCGACGCGTCAGGGTCTGGCGGTGGCCGGTGATGTTCTGGCGCATGCGGTTGCGACCGGGATGCCATGGTCGCAGGCAGTGGCCTTGGCTGCGGAAAATGGGATATCTTTGGATCGAGCCATACCGACACTTCCAGAAAGGTTCATGGAAGCCTCCAAACAAGCACAGGCGCGCCTCCAACTGCAAAAGTGCGCACCGTGCAAGCAGAAGATGCTGGCGGAAATGAAGGCCGAAATGAGAAGCGAGCGCCAGTAGACACCGCCTGGCCAACATCTCTGTCCGTGCTAATGTGCCGTCTTCCAAGGAAGTGGCGTTCTCAGTGTGAGCTACAAACCAGCGAGAGCGCGCTCCAGCGTCAGCAGCACGATCTCGGCCGGGGCGCCTATCCTGAGCGGGAACCAGTTCCCCACGCCGTTCGACACGACCAGCGAGGAGCCGTCCCTTCGATAGAGGCCGGACCAATAGCGGAAAAGGACAGGCCCCGCGCCGATGTGGTCCGTGAGCATGATCTGGCCTCCGTGGCTGTGCCCGGAAAGCGTCAGCGGCAGCCCGGCGGCGACGGCGGCGTCGAACGCGTGCGGGTGATGGGCCAGCAGAATGGGGAACTCGTCGGGCCGGCGGAAGCGCGAGAGCGTGCGCCGCAGGCCGGCGCGGAGGTCCGCGTCGCTGCGATACCAGTTCAGGCCGAGGAGCTGGACGCCGGTCCCGCGGACGCGCAGGCTCATGGCCTCGTTCACCAGCAGCGGGATGCCCGAGGCCTTGACCTCGCGCACGAAGTGAGTGCCGTCGCGCATCACGTCATGGTTGCCCACGCACACCGCCAGCCCGCCGGGCGCGCCCGGACGCATCTTCTTCAACTCGGACGTTAAAGCCGACAGGTCGCCGAAGCCGGAGTCAATCAAGTCGCCGGTGAAGAGGATCAGGTCGGCGCCCAGCGCGTTGGTGTCGGCGATGATCCCGGGCAAGTCGTCCATCTGCAGGAACCGGCTGATGTGGGTGTCGGTCACGTGGGCGATGCTCATGCCGTCGAGCGCATCCGGCAGATTCAGCACGGGCACGGTGATCCGGCGGACGCGGTATCTGCCCCGCTGCCACATCGCGGCGCCGACGGCCGCGCCCAGGGCCAGCGGCGGCAGCGCGATAGCGGCCGCGGCGAGCAGTTGGCGGCGGGTCAACCTGATCTGCGGCGGCGCGGGAGCAGCCGCCGGCGGCTCCGCCGCACGCGCACGGAAACACGCCGCGAGCTTCATTCCGGTCCAGCGAATTCCCCGCCAGATGAGCCCGAGCAGGATGACGACCGTCAGCCCGATCATGAACGGAAGCAGGACGATCAGGTGCCACAGGATTTGCACCATCCGCAACGCCATCGGCATCGCGCCGTCCAGCCCGTAGCCCTTGCTCGGCCAGCCGATCGGCATGGCGATCGTTGCGATCACCATCAGCATGAAGAGCGCCAGCAGCCCGCGCCACCAGCGGGCCGCGCGCAGGGGCCGCAGGCGGCGGTCCGCCCAGAGCCACCAGAGGATGTCGAGAACGATCAGGAAAACAAAAAGGAGGCGGAAAGTGGAGAACGGCAGCATCCTTGGAGAAGGCGGCATGTTTATCCGCTTTCCTTTTCCGCGCAGAAGGACTTGTAGTCCTCGTACATCTTCCGCATCAGCTTCGGCGGGTCGAGCTGGTATGGGCAATGCTCGCGGCAGTGGTCGCAGGACTGGCACTGGTCAATGAGCGCCATCTTCTCGCGCCATTCCTTGCTGAGGAACTGCTGCCAGGGCATGCGGCGGAGCAGGTAGCCCATGCGTGCGGCCATCGGGATCGGGATGTTCGCCGGGCAGGGCAGGCAGTAGCCGCAGGCGCGGCAGAAGTCGCCGGCCAGCTCCTGCCGCAATTTTTCGACCTCCGCCCGCATCGCCGCGTCGAGCGCCGGCGGGTGCGCCTCCAGCGACATGATCTCGTCGAGCTCCCGCTGGCGCTGAATGCCCCAGATCGGCACCAGGTTGTCGAACTGCCGCAGCACCGCGAACGAAGGCGCCGGGTTCGTGAGCAGGCCGCCGCAGAGCGGCTTCATGGCGATGACTCCGACGTCGCGCGCCGCGCATTCCTCCACGAAGCGCAGTTCCGCGGCCGACGAGATGGCGCTGAGCGGATACTGGATCGTGTCGTACAGCCCGGACTCGGCGGCCTGCCGCGCGACCGCGAGGCTGTGGTTGCTGATCCCGACGAAGCGCGCCTTGCCCTGCTTCCGCGCTTCGACCAGCGCGGCGTAGCTCGAATTCGGATCGGCCGGGTCCGGCAGTTGGCGCGGGGTGTGCAGTTGCAGGATGTCCACGTAGTCGGTCTTCATCTGGCGCAGGCTGGTCTCGAGGTGCTGGAGGACCGCCGCCTTGTCGCCGGCGCCGCTCTTCGTGGCGATGAAGAGCTTGGAGCGCACGTCGGCGAGGGCGCGGCCGATCTTCTCCTCGCTGTCGGTGTATCCGCGCGCGGTGTCGAAGAAGTTGATCCCCGCATCGTACGCGCGGCGCAGCAGCCGGGCGCCATCCTCCAGCGACAGGCGCTGCACCGGCAGCGCGCCGAAGCCGGTCCGCGTGACCGATAAGCCCGTCCGTCCCAGCCGAGTCGTCTTCATGGTCGCAATCCGCCTTCCGATTTGCCGATGGGGCAACTTGAGACTATACGTTCATCCTAATCGTAATCGTAATCCTAATCGTACTCCGCCTTCGTCTTGTCGAGACGCAAAACGGCGATTACCCGCCTTCGCCAAGGCTACGGCGGGCTGGCGATTACGATTAGGATTACGATTACGAGTGTTTGCAATGAACCTCATCCGCTCGCGACCGTCATCCTGAAGTCCAGGTTCTCCGGCGGCGGGAATTCGCGGCGGACGCGCGCCTTCAGATCGTCGTTGATGGGGATATTTTCGGCCGCGGCGACGCGCTTCTCGTGCAGGCCGAACCACAAATCGGTCAGGACCACTTCTCCCTCGCGCATGTTGGAGACTTCGATGTCGCTGCGCAGGATGCGTTCGACGGTGTCCAGTTCGCCCGCCTCCAGCGCCGCTTTGGCGGTGAGGATCTTGACGCGCCCGAGCTCGCGGGCGGTCGGGGCAAGCTCCGACAGCAGCGCCAGGAGTTCGCGCGGCCGGCCGACATCCAGGAACGAGGCGGAGCTTTCCAGCAGCAGCGGAATGCACTGGGGGAGCATCCGATAGGCGGTGCGCCAGAGTTCGGCGGCCTCGGCAAGTTTTTCCTCGTGCCGGGCCATCACCGCCAGGTTCCTCCAGGCCCATGCCGAAGGCGTCAGCGCGATGGATTTCTTCCAGGCGTCGCGCGCCTTCTCCGGCTGGCCGCTCTCGTAGTACATGACGCCCAGGTGCAGCCAGGCGAGCCAGTGGTCCGAACGGCCGGCGCGGACGGACTCCTCCAGGAGCGAACGCCATTCGGGCTGAATCATCCACGCGCCGGGAGAATCTTCGGGCCGGCCGGAAGGGAACTCCCCTTTTTCCAGGAGCTGCAGCCAGGGCGACTGATCGTTGCCGAGCGTGGCGTCGTCGAAGGGCGTCTCGCCGCCGCAGAACGGCGGCTGCCCGGCGCGCGCGCGGCGGCGCATTTCGAGGCTGCCCCAGCCGGAGCCGCGATGGAGGATTTCCGCCGGCGGCAGCAGAGCGGCCTTGTCCCCCTGCCGGAGAACGGATTCATGCTGCGCCTGCGGAAGGAGCGCCTCCAGCCGGCCGGCGACGGCGCGGCGCGCAGCGGGCCAATCGCTCCCGTGGACGAGGGACGCGTCGGCTTCCATCAGCCCGTACGCCTCGGTCCAGGTCCACTCTGCGCCGGCGGGCATGGGCGCGCATTGCTCCTGCGTGCGCGCGATGCCGGCCTGGATTTCGATGTACGGCCAATTCGGCACGGAGAGGAACTCCGCCCAGCGACGTCCGCCGGGACCGGTGCCCCAGGCAAAGAGCTTCCTGCCCGGCTGCCGCCGGGTGGAGGTCTGGACCAGCCCGCGCCCTTCCTTGTCCAGCGCGGCGACCCAGGGGCGCTCTCCGCGCGGAATCTCAAAGAAGATGCTCGCCGCCGAGCTCATATGGGTGGCATACGTTTTGTCCACCCCGTCATGGACCGGGATCTCGCCGCGGAGCAGCATCCCCTGGCCGTGAAGCAGGGCGTGATCGGCCGGGACGATGACGCGGACATCCGGGCGCTCGGCCACGGCGATGTTGGACCACCACCACATGGGAACTTCGGCGGCGTTCGGGTTGACGAGCCGCACGTGCGAGAACAGCCAGGGAGAACCATCCGGCAGGGAGAAATCCATCTGGTATGGCGTGCCGCGGACGCGGTCCCATTCGTAGATGCGAAGGATCGGGTTTCCGCCGCCGTCCACTCGCGCGGCGAAGAGCGGGGAACAGGTGTACGGCGTGTGGCCGTAGACGCCGACGTTCCACTCCACTCCGCCGCTGAACCAGGCATCCCGCACGGCCAGGTTGGCCGGCTGGAAGACGGGGTTCAGATAAAGCAGTTCGCGCCGGGCCGGCTTGTGATAGAGCGACCAGAGGCGGCCGCCGAGCTCGATGAGGAATGTGGCGCGGAGGATGTCGTTCTCGAGGACGAGCGCCTTGAACGAACGGACGCGCCGGCGGCGGGTGTAGCTGTCCTGCATGCGATGCGGGAGCGGGCCGGCGTCGCAGCCATAGCCGATGTATTTCCGGTCCTCTTCGGGAATATCGTCCGAGTATTTCGGAGGAGGGCCGTGCTTCAGGCGGTTGCGGAGGCTCGGAAGCGGGTTCTCGGGCCCCAACTGGACGCCGGGCATCTCGTATGCTTCGACACGCAGCTCGCTCATGATGCTTCATTTCCTTATGCCGCGCAGAAATTCGGGCAGGGACCGAAGGACTGCGAAGAGGCGCGCCCATTCGCGCCTGGATGAGATCGAATCCGAGGCTGCATCAACCCGGCGCCCCTGGCTGCGCTCGGCGCCGGAGCAAAGACGGCTGAGTACATCATTTCGCAAGTCCGACGGGACTTGCGAAATGATGTACTCCACAGGGGCTTCGCCCCTATGGCGCTCCAAGACGCTCCTTCCCGTCGCGTCTTTCCGCTGTAACCCCTTGGAGGGCCTTCCGCGGCCCTCCAAACCTCCCGCGACGTACCGCATTTCAGAAGTCCAGACGGACTTCTGAAATGCGGTACTAAGCGCAGCGCACGTTTATCGGATTCGGATTCCGAACCCGAAGCCGGGGAAGCCGCCATAGAATCGGCCGAAACCGCGCCCCACGCCGAAGCCGATCCCGAAATAGGGGCCGGGCCATCCGTAATAGTACGGTGAATAATAGCCAGGGGAGTAATAGTAAGGCGAGGAGTAGTACGGCGCCGGCCGGACGTATTGGTACTGGTATGGCTGCTGATAGACGACCGTCGGCGGCGGCTGCTGAGCGTAAGCCGTCGAAGGCGGCTGAATGTTCGGCTGCGGCTGCGCTGCGTACTGGTTCGCGGCCTGCGGAGCGGTCCCGCTCGGAGTATCAACCGATCCCTGGGCCACCTTGATCACATTCGCCAGCGCGATGGTGAGCGGGCCCGCTTCCGTCGTCACCTTGAGGTTGCTGGCGGCGGGGTTGTACCTCATCTTCAACTGGGCGTCGTTCAACTGGATCTGCGCCCACTTCTGCTCCACGTCAAACTGCGCGGAGATCAGGCTGCTTGACGGTATGTTGATCTGGCCATACGGCGTGTCGAGGTTGATGACCACGGACACCGCGCCCTTCACCGTGCTGCCATCCGAGAGCAGCACCCTGAAATCGCCGGCACCCTGCTGATCGGCGGCCCTCGCCAGGCCCCAGCCAAGGACCAGCGGCAGGAAGAATGTCGAGAGTATTGCCACCCCTTTGCAATGCATGGTTCGCCCTCCTTCATCCCACAACTTTCGCTTTCTGTACCATATTATATCTCATGGGTCGCACCTGTCAACCGGTGCTTTTCCGCAGGATATCCCGCCATTAAATTGAATATCAATGCGCGCTTCCATCGATTCTTCAGCCAGGCGCGCTGGGAGATGGACGCTCTGTGGGAAAGGCTGGTGCGACTCTAGAGCGAGAAGCTGTTAGCCGCAGCGGAGCGGACCGAGGTGGCCATCGTCGAGACGGCGCAGAAGAAGACCGGCGCGAAAATCGACGGCGCAGGGATGGCTTATGACAACCGGCCCAAGTCGAAGAAGGGCCGAGAGCTGGAATGGGACCTGACGTGGGTCGTCGCCAGCATGCTCGTGCGCGTGCCGTTGTGGAAAGGCCACGTCTTCGCCGTGCCGGTCCTGGCGCGGCTCTATCGGCGGAAGGTGTTGTGCCGGCTTGCCCGCCGGGGCGGGCAGGAGCACGTCCACTTCAAGACCAAAGGACAACTCGCCTTGGAGATGATCGAAAAGCTGGCCGAATGGCTTCCCGGACGGCGCATCGTGCTGCTGGTGGACGGGAATTACGCCGACCATCGTCTCCGTGGGCGAGCGTGAAGTCGCTTTCGCTCCAAGGGGTGATCCTCGACCCCGCGCTCGACCTGCGGTCGGTCAGCGCCGCACCCAAAGGCGCCGTGCTGCTGAACGATTACATCGTGGACAAGAAAGTGCTGGATGTCGAGGGGCGCGAAGTGGAGGTCGTCTACGATGTCAGCCTGGCCATCATCCGAATCCACCTCTACGTGATCGCCGTGGACTTCAGCCGGTACAGCCTGCTCCGGCGTCTCGGCTTCGGATGGCTGGCCAGGTCCATGCGCGGCGTCCGGCAACAGGCCGGTTCACAGACCGTCGCCTGGAACCTGGTCGAGCCGCTGCCGCACCAGCTCGGCAGCTTCGTCGGGGACATCAAGCTCAAGCTCCTCAAGGAAGAGCCGGCCAAGATGCCGCCGGTGGACATGGCGCGCGTGCTGGAGGAGCTGAGCCACGACCAGCGGCTGGCCATCCTCGATGGGCTGGAACCCGACAGCGCCTCGGAGGCCCTGGAGGAACTCGATCCGAAGACCCAGCGCGAGCTGATCCCCTTCATGCCCAAGGGCAAAGCCGCGCGGCTGATTGACGCCATGACGCCCGGCCAGGCGGCGGACGTGCTGGCGGCGCTTCCGGCCTCGGCCGCCCGCGCCATCCTGGAGTTGATGGACCAGCACAAGTCCGGCCGCGTCCAGGCCATCCTCGACGAGCACGAGGCGCTGATCTCCGACTACCTCGTGCCGGAATTCGTGAAGCTGACGCCCGATATCTCCGTGCCGGAGGCGCGCAGGCGCTGCCAGCGGACCCGCACGCGCGATGCCGCCCAGTGCGTCTTCGTCGTGGATGCCGAGGACCGGGTGATCGGCGTCGCCGACGCCATTGACCTCCTGCGCGCCGCCGACGAAACCCTGCTGAAGGACATCATGAAGAAAAACGTGGTGACCCTGGACCGCGACGGCACGCTGAAGGACGCCTCCGAAGCCTTCGCGCGCTACGGCTTTCACATCCTCCCGGTCACCGACCCGCAACGCAAGCTCCTCGGCATCGTGCCTTACCGCGACGTCATGAACCTGAAGCATCGCTACCTTGCGTAGCGTGGAGCGCGGCCCTATGATATGCCGGCTAAAAGAAGGAGCCGCGATGCGAAGTTTATTTCTGATGGCAGTGCTCGTTCCCCTGTGGATCGCCTCGGCATGCCCTGACGGGCACACTACGAGCGTCAGTCCGTAACCACGGCGCTCTCGATGCCGAGCACCTCGGCGATCTTGCTCAGCTCCCGCGCGCGGTGGCCTATGCCGAGCGCAAAGTGGTGCGTCGGGCCTTCGGCGACCCACCGGCGCAGGAACGTCCGCACGTCCGGCTTGAAGCGGCCGTGCGTGTTCGTGTTCCCCGTCGGCGGGATGGGGCCGGCCACCGACTCGCCTTCCGCGATGACGAACTTGAAATGGCCGTCGGCTTTCACCCCGATGCTCAGCAGCGTGATCGGCCCGGTCCGTATGCTGAACTCCACGCTCGCGCCGGAGCCCGGTTTGCCGTGGTACTTCTTGAGGCTCCGCAGCACCGGCTTGCCGTCGGCGATGTTCATGTGATGCGGGCCGTCGTGCCCGACGAGAACGGTGTCGCGGTCGAAGTCTATCGGATGGAACTCCGCGAAGCTGCCGCCCATCTCCAGCCGGTCCATGATCAGCATCGCGATGCAGGTCTTGATGTCGTACTCGCCGCACATCGGGAAGCCCGCCGAGGTGAGCAGCGAATTGCCGACGATCAGGTTGCTCACCAGCGTGCGCATCGCCGAGCCTTCCTCCGCCTCGTAGTAGTAAGCCAGCCCGTCGAGATGCTTCTCCGCGATCATCCGCTCCAGCGCCACGGACGCCCGCGCCGCCTGGTCGAGGTCCGCCTCGGTGAGCCGGCTCGTGATCGGGTCGGAAACCGGCTCGGGCGTATCGAAGAAATCGAGGATTTCGCGCTTCCTCGACTGCACGGCGGCATCGTCGCCGCCGAGGGCCCTGAAATGCTTCATCACGTCATCCGGCTCGATCTGCGCCACGTGGCATCCGAACGCGGCGGTCAGCGCGGTCGGGTCCGTGTGCATGTCGAGCATCGCCTCGAGGACGTGCCCCATGTGCCCGATGCGCGCCCGCTTCAAGTCGTGGAGCGCCCGGGCGATGCGGCACCATTGCGCGATCTCCGCGTCCGCCGCCGGGTCGTCCTCCATCCGGCCGACGATCACGTCGGGCGCGCGCTTGCCCATCCGCAGCGCCACGCCGATGAACTCCGACACGGAGCAGAAGTCGTCGTTGCACAGTTGCATGAAGGTCGTCGCCTTCGCGTAGTCCAGCGCGCTCAACGGCTGCAGCGCCACCAGGACGATCGGCACATCCGCGGAACGCACCACCGCGCCGAACGTCGAGGAGGTCGCGTACGTCACCATGTCCACGAAGAGCAGGTCCAGGTCGGCCGCCTTGATCCGCGGGACGACCTGGTACGCCCCTTCGGCGCAGTCCACCAGGCCGAACTCCGTGACGCTGAGGCTCTGCGCCTGCAGCTTCTTCACGAGGTGCGCCAATTTCCGCCGCATCTCATCGAGCAGCCCGTCGAACTGCCTCCAGTAAGCGTAGTGTCCTACGCCGAGCACGCCGACATTCGCGGTCAACGGCTTGATGCGCGCGGCGGTTTTTCGGTTGTTCATGAAGACATCCTATTGCGATCGTTCGACGGGCTTGAGGCCGCCGAACAGGGCCAACTCCAGGGCTTTGAAGAAACAATCCACGTCGGCGAATCCCGCTTCTCTCAGCCACTCGCACTGGGCGTCAACGCTCGCCAGGATATTCGCCTGCTTGTCGGCCCGGCGCACCCACTCGCGCGCTACGGCTTCTCGGGACATCCCTTTGCCCAGGCGCTGCTGATGCGCGTACAGCGAGTCAATCATAAGCTCCTCGGACAGGCTATGGGCCCATTCCGAGGCAGAGGCCACGTGCTCCAGGTTCAGGAACAGCCCGCCGGGCTTGAGCAGCTTGAAGAGCTGCCTGTAGATGCGCCGCTTCTGCCGATCAGGCTGATGATGGATGCAGAACCCGGACAGCACCAGGTCGAACGGGCGCGATGCATTCACCGCCCTCGTCCAGGCCGCGTCGCCCAAGTCCGCCAGCAGTAACTGCGACCGCTGCTCCAGGCCGTCCTTGGCGATCGCCTTCCGGGCGAGGTCGAGCATCGGCTGCGAGAAATCCAGGAATGCGCATCGCGCCTGCGGATGCTCCGACAGCACCATTCTTCCCAGCACGCCGTCGCCGCAGCCGAGATCGAGAACGGTTCCGACCTCCGGCGCCAGACGCCGAACGATGCGGAGGATCAGGTCCAGTTGCTCCCGGGCCAGCGGAATGCCGCCGCGAACACAAGTCGTGAAGAGTTCGGCCAGTTCGGCGCCCTGCCAGACGGTGTCGGGCCGCTTCATGGTGAATGCGTTTGCCTCATCCGGAGATGCGTCTTCGCGCGCCACTCATCCTCTCGGCTTGGCCAGTTGCTGCGCGAGCCATTCGCCGGTGACGCGCAGGACGCCGAGCTTCATCTCCAGGTTCTGGCGCCGGACCGGGACCACGTCGAGCGGGTCCATGGTGGCCTGGCTCAGCACCTTGTCGAGGCTCACCGCGCAGGAGGGCGCGCCGCCGCCCCCGCCGCCCGCGACGCAGATGCCGAGCGCCGCTTTCCCCTCGATGCCTTTCTTCCCGTCCGCGTGCCGGCAAATGCGCCGGAGCCGGTCGAGGAACGCCCTGATGCTCTCGCTGAGGTCGCCGAAGTAAACCGGCGTGGCGAAGACCGCCGCGTCGGCCGATCGGATCTGCGCGACGAGCGCGGCGAAATCGTCCTCGATGATGCAGCGCCCTTCCGACCGGCAGACGCCCCAGCCCGCCTCATCGCATTGCCGGCACCGCTCGATCTTCATCGCCGGCAGAAACACCCGCTTCACCTCGACGCCCCGCCCGGCCAGCGCCTCCAGCAATGCGCCCGCGGCGCGTGCGGTCTGGCCTTCCGGGTTCCTGCTCCCGAGGATTCCAATGACCTTCATGGCTTCCACCTCCTGTGATGTCCAGCGCGGGCCGGCCTCCACGCGACGGCCGGATATCGAATGTCATATTCTGACGAGAGCGGTTGCCTCCGTCAAGCAGTTTTCGGCGGTCCGCCGCTCTCTTGACGCCCCGCATTGCGACGGCGTATATAGGAGCCGGGCGCGGGAAGACCGCGGACGCATTTACGCTAACGACCGGAGAAGACACCATGAACTCGAAAGAGCGCGTGCTGGCGGGCGTGAACCATCGCGCCACGGACCGCATTCCCATCACGTTCGACGCCGAGAAGGAAGTGTATGCCGCGCTGCACGATCGGCTGGGCACGCGCTCCAAGGAGGAGCTCTTCGACCGGCTGAACGTGGATACCTGGATGATCGGCCCGCGCTCTTCGGAACCCAGGCCGGAAGCCAGGGCCGATGATGACGTCTCGATGTGGGGCTACCGGACGAAGGAGACGGCGTACTCCGGCGGCTCGTACCACGAGCTGGTCTACAGCCCGCTGGCCGGGAAGAACGAGTTGAGCGACATCCGGAATCATCCCTGGCCCGGGCCCGACGCGCTGACGTTTACGCATTGCCCGGCGCAGGCCGACGCGCATGCCGACCGCGCGATCATCGGCACCTTCACCTGGGGAGCGTACTTCATCGCGACGTTCGTCCGCGGCATGGAAGACCTGATGATGGATTTCGCCATGCGGCGGGAGTACGCCGAGTACCTCATCCGCACCATTTCCGAGCGGACGCTGGCGTACGTGGACAACCTGCTGAAGACCGCCGGCGACGGGGTGGACATCGTGTACATGGCCGACGATTACTGCTCCCAGTTGGCGCCGATGTTCAGTCCTGCCACGTTCAAGGAACTGGTCGTCCCGTACCTGCGCGCCACCGCCGACCGCGTCCACGCCAGCGACAAAAAGCTCCTCCTCCACGTCTGCGGCGCGGTGCGGCCGCTGCTGCCGATGATCCTCGACGCGGGCGTGGACATGCTCGAACCGATCCAGATTCGCGCGGCGGGCATGGACCCGGCGGGGTTGAAAAGAGACTTCGGCCGGCGCCTCTGTTTCTACGGCGGCGTTGACCTGCAGCAGATTCTCGTGCACGGGACGCCGCAGCAGGTCGCGGACGAAGTGAAGCGCCTGATTGACATCCTGGGCGAGGACGGCGGCTACATCCTCGGGCCGGGCCACACGTACATCCAGGTGGACTCGCCGCTGGAGAATATCCTGGCGATGTACGAGACGGCCGCCGGCTATCGGCGGCGCGGGTGAGGGATTTTGCATCTGGACTTGGCGGCGCGCCACGGTTATATTGAATTGTGACGGTGCGCTCGCCGGAAAAGTTTCAGCGGAGGCGGCTCCATGGACGCGACGATCAACTTCACGGTGAACGGCCGGCAGCGAACCGTCACCGCGGATCCCGAGCGGCCGCTGCTGGACGTGCTGCGCGAAGAACTGCAATTGACCGGGACCAAGTATGGCTGCGGCGAGGCGCGCTGCGGCGCCTGCACGGTCCTGGTTGACGGCAAGCGCGCGCGATCCTGCGTCACGCCGGTGTCGAGCGTCGCGGGCAAGGAAGTCCTCACCATCGAGGGCCTTGCGCCTTCCAAGCCGGCGTCGGGAGCCGAGGGCCAGGCGCTCCATCCCGTCCAGGCGGCCTTCCTGGCCGAGCGCGCGTTCCAGTGCGGCTACTGCACCCCCGGCATGATCATGACCACCGTGGCCCTGCTCCAGGAGACTCCTCACCCGACCGACGATCAGATTCTGACCGCCCTCAACGGGAACCTCTGCCGCTGCTGCGACTATCCCAGGATCCTCAAGGCGGTGCACCGCGCCGCCGAAGCAGGAGGCTGAAGCTCATGACCCAGGAAAACTTGCGGGAGATCGAGCGGCTTGAGGCCGCGCTGAGCAATCCCGAGCCCGGGGAAACATACGCGCCGGCGGAACTGGGCATGACCCGCCGCACGTTCCTGAAATACGCCGGCGCCGGGCTGCTCATCACCGTGATGCCGCTGGAGGCCCTCGGCCAGGCGTTCCGCCGGGGCCGCGGCGAGAAAGGGCCGGGCGTGAGCGTCGCCGCGCGGATCCACATCGGCAAAGACGGCACGATCACCGTCATGACCGGCAAAGTCGAGGGCGGCCAGGGCGCGCGCGCGGAACTCACGCAGGCCGCCGCGGAGGAACTCGGCCTGCCGCCCGACCGCGTCCAGCTCGTCATGGCCGACACCGATCTCGTCCCCGACGACGGCATCACCGCCGGCAGCGGAAGCACGCCGCGCACCGTGCCCGCCGTCCGCCACGGCGCCGCCGCCGCGCGCGCACTCCTCATCGCGTTCGCCGCCAGGCAATGGGGCGTGGACGCCGGCGCAGTGGAAATCCGCGACGGGAAGGCCGTCCACGCCGCCACCCGGCGCGAGCTGACCTACGCCGACCTCGCCGCCGACCCCGACCAAGCCAAGGCGCTCCAGCAGCCCGCGCCCGAAGGCGTCGTCCTGACGCCCGTCAAGGAGTGGAAGGCGCTCGGCCAGTCGGTCGCCCGGCCGAACGCGCGCGACATCGTCACCGGCGCGCATCGTTACCCGTCGGACATGACGGCGCCCGGGATGCTCTACGGCAGGATGCTCCGCGCGCCCTCCTACGGCGCGAAGCTGAAGGACCTCGACCCCGCCGCCGTCCAGGCGATCCCGGGCGCGGTGCTCGTCCGGGAGGATTCGTTCATCGGCGTCGTTGCCCCGACGGCGTTCGCCGCCGAGCGCGCCATGTTCGCGCTGGCCCGGAGCGCCGCCTGGGAGACCGCGGACCAGCCCGGCAGCAAGACGATCTTCGACTATCTGCGCCAGCACACGCACGAGCCGATCCAGCAGAACCCCTTCGCCGCCGACGTCGCCGCGGCCGCCAAGTCCCTCAAACAGACCTACACCGTCGCCTATGTCCAGCACGCGCCGATGGAACCGCGCACCGCGCTCGCGGCCTGGGACGGCGGCAAGGTCACCGTCTGGCTCACGACGCAGAACCCGTTCGGCTGCCGGAACGAGATCTCGCGCGCCCTCGGCATAAACGTCACGGACGTGCGCGTCATCGTGCCCGATTTCGGCGGCGGCTTCGGCGGCCGGCACACCGGCGAAGAAGGCGTCGAGGCCGCGCGCCTCGCCCGCGCCGCCGGCAAGCCCGTCCTCGTCCGCTGGACGCGCCGCGAGGAATTCACCTGGGCCTATTTCCGCCCCGCCGGCGTCATTGACATCGAGGCCGGACTCGATGCCGCAGGGACGATCACCTCGTGGCGCCACGTCAACATCAGCGGCGGCAGCTTCGGCGGCTCCGCGGTCGGCACGCCGTACCGCGTGAGCAAGGCCAAGTCGCAGGCCGTGCAGGCCGATTCCCCGCTGCGGACCAGCTCCTACCGCGCGCTCGCCGCCACGGCCAATAACTTCGCGCGCGAGGCCTTCATGGACGAACTCGCCGCCGCCGCCGGGCGCGATCCGCTCGAGTTCCGCCTGGCCCACCTGGACAAGACGGACGATGCGCGCCTCCGCGCCGTCCTGGAGACCGCCGCGAAGCGCTTCGACTGGGCCGGCCGCCGCGGGAAGAAAGAGCCCGGCGTCGGCGTGGGACTCGCCTGCGGCACCGAGAAGGGATCGTGCGTCGCCGCGTGCGTCGAGGTCGCCATCGAGCAGGGCGAGATCGTGGTCCGCCGCGCATGCGAGGTCTTCGAGTGCGGCGCCGTCCTCAACCCCGGCAACCTCACCGCGCAGGTCCACGGCTGCCTGGTCATGGGAATCGGGCCGGCGCTGCGCGAGGAAATGCAGTTCGAGAAGGGCGTCGTCCTCAACGCGTCGTTCTCGAAATACCTCGTGCCTCGGTTCCGTGACGTCCCCGAGCTGGACATTCACCTGCTCGACCGGCCCGACCTTCCGTCGGCCGGCGCCGGCGAGACGCCGATCATCGTCATCGCACCGGCCATCGCCAACGCCGTCCTCCACGCAACGGGCCTGCCGATCCACCAGATGCCCATACGCCTGGCCAAAGACGAGAAGACCGCCGAGGCAGCCCATTCATGATTCGCCCGTCGTCGGCGGGGGAAATCCACCGGGCCATCGTCAGCTTTGCGGAGAGCGGCAGGCCATTTGCGGCGGCGATCGTGCTGAGGGACGAAGGCTCCACGCCGCGCAAGGCCGCCACGAAAGCGTTGATCGAGCCGAATGGTTCGATACACGGCACCATCGGCGGCGGAAAGGTCGAGGCGGAGACCCAGCGCCTCGCGGTCGAAGCCATCCGGACCGGACGCCCGCTGGTGTTTGACTTCGTGCTGGAGGGCGGCGGCGCGGAGGATGACCAGCCGATCTGCGGCGGCTCGATGCGCATCCTCATTGATCCCACCGCTGCCGCCCACTCCGCCGCCTACGCCAAAGCGGTTAAGGCCGAGCGTGAGCGGCAGCGCGGAGTCCTGCTCACCTCGGTCCGCACCGGCGCCTCGCCGCACTCCGGCGCGCGAAGCAGTCCTGCGCCGGAAGTCGCCGTGCTGTGGCTCGACCAGGCAGCCGTGCCCGCCCACATCGGCTTCCCCGGCAGCGACGCCGTCCGCGCCGCGCTCGAGCGTCAGACGCCGGAATTCCTCGCCCAGGATGAGCCACAATCGGGCGCGCAGCTCCAGGTCCTGGTCGAGCCGCTCGTCCCGCCGCCGCTGCTGGTGATCGCCGGCGGCGGGCACATCGGCCAGGCGCTGGCGCTCCAGGTCGGCCTCGTCGGGTTCGCGGTCACGGTGCTGGACGACCGGCCCGAGTTCACCGACCCCGCGCTCTATCCCGCCGGCGTGGTCACGCGGCGCTGCGACATCGCCGGCGAACTGGCGGGGTTGCCCATCGCCGCCGACACGTTCGTCGCCATCGTCACGCGCGGCCACCAGCACGACCGGGCCGCCCTCGCCGCCTGCATTCGCAAGCCGGCGGCCTACATCGGCATGATCGGCAGCCGCCGCAAAGTCGCCCTGATCCGCAAGGACCTCGTCGAGTCAGGCGACGCGACCGAGGAAGAGTTCAGCCGGGTCTACGCGCCGATCGGCCTGGACATCGGCGCGGAGACCGTCCCGGAGATCGCCGCGAGCATCGTCGCCCAGTTGATCGCCGTCTGCAGGAGGGGCGCGGCGCCGCGGTTCCCGGCCGCGCAGGTTCAGTCTTGACGGCCGCCGACAGAAACCCGACGATCTGCGCCATCCTCCTCGCCGCGGGCCAATCCAGGCGCATGGGCGCGCAGAAGCTGCTGCTGCCCTTCGACGGCGGGACGGTGATCGGCCGCATCGCCGGAGAAATCCTGCGCAGCCCCGTCGCGCGGACGTTCGTCGTCGTGGGAGCGGACGGCGAGCGCGTCGCCGCGGCCCTCGAGACCGTACGCGTTTCGCGCAAAGGCGGACGCTCGCGCGGATTTCCGAGAGGCGCTTTTTCCTTCGTCACGAATCCGGATCCCGACGGCGACATGCTCAGTTCCGTCCGATGCGGACTCCGGGCGATGGAGTCCGGGTGCGAAGCGGTCCTGGTCGCGCTCGGCGACCAGCCCTCCATCACCGCCGAACTGGTCGCGCGGATCGTCCACGCCTTTCGCGCCTCCGGTCGCGGCATCGTCGTCCCGGTCTACGGCGGCAAGCGCGGACATCCGCTCCTCTTCTCCGCGCGCTACGGCCAGGAAGTCCTGACCCGCTACGACGACCTCGGGCTCCGCGGCCTCCTTCGCGCGCACCCGGAGGACGTGCTCGAGCTCCCAGCCGACAGCGCCTCCGTGCTCTCGGACATGGATTATCCGCAGGATTATCTGAGGGAACTCGGCCGGCTTGCGGGCAAAGATCGCACACCGCACTGACGATGACCGGCCCG
Organism: Candidatus Brocadiia bacterium; assembly: GCA_052139675.1. Lineage (GTDB taxonomy): Bacteria > Planctomycetota > Brocadiia > CAIUPP01 > CAIUPP01 > JBEKCB01. The sequence continues at coordinate 9,343 of JBKQWE010000089.1, read as the reverse complement.
GGCGGGCGTTACGCCGTGGAGTAGTTGCCTTCCCTGCGCCAGACATCGAGCATCAGCTCGTATCGCGCCAGCTTCATGCCGGTGTAGATGCAATTGCTCGTGGAGAAGACGTAGCCGCCGCCGGGCATGCCGTGCCGCAGGCAATAGCGCACCGACTCGACGATCTCCTCGTCGGCGCCGGTGTCCAGTGCCGAGCACTTCACGTTGCCGATGAGGCAGACCTTGTCGCCGCAGCGGCGCTTGACCTCCGCGATGTCCACGCCGCCCTGCGGGTCGAGCGAATGCAGCGCGTGCGGATGCGCCTGGACGAGCTGGTCCAGGATCGGCATGATGTTGCCGTCCGTGTGCTTGACGGTGTAGAACCCCATGTCGCGGTAGCCCTGGATCAGGCGCGCCAGGTACGGCGTGACGAATTCGCCGAACTGGCGCGGGCTCAGGAACGGCGCCGTGTTGAAGCAGTAGTCGCAGCACAGCGCGAACCCATCCAGGCTGCTGCGCTTCTTCAATTGCTCCGCGCGCGCCAGGGCGCGGTCAACGTGCTGCGCGGCTTCGGCCTTCAGCGCCTGCGGCTCCTCGGCCAGCCGGGCGGCGAAATCGCTCATGCTCTGCCCCGAAGGGATGCTGAACGTCGCGTCGCCTTCGAGCATGAGGAAGAACTTGTCGCCGCTCTTCTCGCGGACGAGGTCCACCAGCCGGATGCATTCCTCGAGGCCCGACGGGTTCGGATGCAGGAAGATGGCGCTGTGCTCGAAGCGCTCCGCCGTGGCGACGAAAACGTCGGCCATGTCGCTGCGGTGGAGCCGGCGCTCCTTCGGCTCCATCTGGTCCCACTGCCCGTAGGCGCGGTGGCTCGGATGGACCTTGCCGAAGGCCTCCATCGTCAGGAAAAACACCAGCTCGAAATGGGGAACGCGTCCCGTCATCGGCTGGCGGTTCAGCGCGGCGATGAATCGTTCACGTGGCGTCATGTCTTTCAGCCCGTTCCCGCTGCTTACTTGATCCGATAGAGATGCACGTCCCAGTGGCTGAAGTGGTCCTGGAACTTGCCGCCCGCCGGCTCGATCTTCCGGTTCTCGCCCAGCACTTCGACCTGCGCGCCGGCAGGGAGACTGTCGAGGGTGAAGGCGGCTTCCGTGTCGCCGGGCTTCATGGCGACGGCAAAGACATACGTCGCGCCGCCGTGCCTCTTCACCATGGCCGCGACCGGCACGTCCTTGTTCGAGGATTCCACCTTGAGCGCGTCGGCGACGGTCGGGCTGTTCAGCACGGGCGCGAGTTCATGCACCTGCCTGTTGTTCGCCGTCACGGCGGCAAGCATCTGCGGATCGTCCAGCAGCGCGTGATCGTCGAACTTGGGCTTCCATTCATGGCAAAAATAGAGGACCCCGCGGCTGCCGTTCACCAGGCTGATCCAAAATTCCGCTTTCACCTGCTTGGGCGTGGCCTTGAAATTCGTCTCGATCCGCGTGCACTCGATGGTGTTCCAGACCGGCTTGCGCCCCTCGGTCCACTTCACCAGCCGCGCGACGCCGAGGCCGACCAGGTCCAGCTTGTCCTTGACCTGCGCGTTATCGTGCGCGACCGGGTAGATGTCGAACGCGACGATATCGGCTCCCTTGGCGTACTCGGCGTAGTCCTCGGGGTGATTCGTGCGCGTGCCGCGGCCGTACCAGGCGTCCCAGGCCACGCCCTGGCCAAGGCCCAGGTACACCGGCCGCGTGGGATCCGCCTTGTGGAACGCTTCGTATCTCTCGACGATCTTCGCCGGCAAAATGGGCGGCCCGTAACCTTTGCCTCCCGGGAGCGATTGGGCGTTGTCGGGTTCGTCGTCCTGCAGCCAGCCGATGATGGTCGGATCGTCCTTATGAGCGAGCGCCACGCGGTTCTGATCGCAGATAAGCTGCATTCCGCATTTCTTGAGTTCGGCGAGCTGGGCCTCGGTCGGCCCGTTCCACAGGCCGATGAACACATTGATGCCCGCCTTCTTGTACTCGGGCGCGAGCGACGGGCTCTGCAGCCAGACGCCGATGGGGAAATAGGAGTCATCCTTCGGCGGCCCGTTCTTCCATTGCGCATAGGGGCTGGCTTCGCCGGCGCCCGCGGCGATGGTCGCAGCCAGCAGGAGAACGGCTGCCGTCAGAAATCCCTGGCCGATCATCCTCGGTACTCCTCTGAGAGAGATAGCCCTCGAACGGACATAGAGGGCCTAAATTACGCCCTCGCAGCGCCAATGTCAATGGCCGTCGGCGGTCCGCCTTTGCTCTTGCATCAGTGGAAGGTATGATACCGCGAAGCAAGTTCACGATGTCCGCGAATCGTCAGTCATATCGGAGGTCTCGGCTATGGCCAGGATGAAAAAGATCAGGCTGGGCGTGGTCGGCATCGGACGCGGCGCAACCTTCGCCAGGGGCGCCGGCCCGCTCCTGGGCATCGAGCTTGTGGCGCTGTGCGACGTATGGAAAGAGCGGCTGAAGAACCTCGGCAAACAGCTCAAGGTCGCCGCCTACACCGACTACGACAAGTTCCTCGAGCACGAGATGGACGCCGTAGTCCTGGCGAACTTCTTCAACGAGCACGCGCCCTTCGCCATCAAGGCGCTCAACGCCGGCAAGCACGTCATGAGCGAGACCGCCTGCAACGCCACGCTCGCCGAAGGCGTGGAGCTTTGCCGCACCGTGGAGAAGACCCGCCTGATCTACATGCTCGCCGAGAACTATCCGTTCACCGCCTTCAACATGGAGATGCGCCACCTTTACCGGTCCGGCGAGATCGGGGAGGTCACGTACGCCGAGGGCGAGTACAATCATCCCATGTCGCCGCGCGACCGGAACGCCATCGCGTGCGGCGTGGACCACTGGCGCAACTGGCTGCCCAGCACGTATTATTGCACCCACGCGCTTGCGCCGCTCGTCTTCATCACCGAGACGATGCCGGTCAAGCTCAACGCCCTGTCCATCGCCTGCCGCGAAGTGGACGACCTGACGACCCATCGCGGCGATCCCGGCTCCGTCATCCTCTGCCGCATGAACAACGGCTCGGTGTTCCGCATTTTCGGCCTGTTCCTGCCGGGGCACAGCAACTGGTACCGCTTGCACGGCACGCGCGGCGCCATGGAGATCGCGCGCGGACCCGGTTACTTCGGTCCCGAGCAGGTGCGCGTATGGCATGAGGAGTGGAACCGCCGCCCGGGCGAGCCGCTGGACCGGACCTATGCGCCGGAGTGGCGCGAGCATGCCGACCTCGCCCGCAAGGCCGGGCATGGCGGCGGCGATTTTTGGACCACCTTCAAGTTCGCCGAGGCGATCCGAACGGGCAAACCGCCGTTCCTGGATGTGTACCGCGGAGTCGCCATGTCCTCCGTCGGCATCCTCGCGTGGAAAAGCGCTCTGCGGGACGGACAGCCGCTCGACGTGCCCGATTTCAAGAGCGAGGCGATGCGGAAGCGTTACGAGAGCGACCACTGGTCGCCCTGGCCGCAGCACGCCGCGCCCGGGCAGCCGCCGGCGAGCATTCTGGGCGAACTCGAGCCCGCGAAGAAGGATATGGCTTTTGCGCGAAAGGTCTGGAAGAGTGTCGGCTACACCGGAAAGTAAACCGCCTCCGAAGCAGCTCCACATGGTCTGGCCGCAGGAGCGGCTCGGCGGCCCGCCGGCCTGCTCGCTGCCGGAGGCCTACACGCTCCGCACGTTCCGCCCCCGCGACGCCGCCGATCACGTCCGGCTCATGCGCGCCGCGGGATTCGCCAACTGGAGCCCGGAGCAGCTCGCCGCAGCCATGGATAAGTGCCTGCCCGACGGGTTCTTCGTCATCGAACACAACCCCGGCGGCCGGCTTGCAGCGACCGCCATGGCGCAGCACCAGCCTTTGCTCTGCCTTCCCTGCGGCGGTGAGCTGAGCTGGGTGGCCGGCGACCCTGAACACCAGGGCAAAGGCCTCGGATACGCCGTCTGCGCCGCGGCGACCCGGCGCTTGCTTGAAGTCAGGTATCGCAACATCTACCTGCGCACCGACGACTTCCGGCTGCCGGCGATCAAGGTCTACCTGAAGCTCGGCTACGTCCCGTTCCTGCTCGCGCCGGACATGGAGGCTCGGTGGCGGGAAGTCTGCGCAAGACTGGGCGTTGATTTCGACAAGTCCGGCAGCGTGCGCCCGCAAGGCTTGTAGTGGCGCCGTCAGGCGCTATTTTTATGCGCGATAGGCCCGGTTCGCGCAGGATGCCCGGACGACGTCGGCAAGGTTTTCGAGCGAGGATTCCTTGACGAGACATGCCGCGGCGCCGGCCGCCCTGATGGCGTCGCTCTGCTTTGCGTCGCCATAGGCGGACAGGCCGATCACGCGGGTATCGGGCAATTCCGCCAGGATGCGCCGCGTCGCCTCGATGCCGTCCATGACCGGCATGCTGACATCCATGAGAATGACGTCCGGATGCGTGCCCTGCGCGAGTTTTACGGCTTCCTCTCCGTTCGCGGCCTGGCCGACGATTTCGATGTCCGCCTCATGCTGCAATTGGGTGACGAGCAGCATCCGCAGGTTCTCGTAATCGTCCGCGATCAAGGTGCGTATCTTGTACGCCGCATGCGCCGCGCCGGGCGCCGCGAGTTTACCGCCCGCCGCCTCGGCCGTGGCGGCCTGCCGGGCGGTCACGCGCAGCGGGGCGACCATCGTCACGCGCGTGCCGCGGCCCGGCACGCTCTCTATGTCCAGCTTTCCACCCATGAGTTCGATGCGGCCGCGGGCGTTGGCCAGGCCGAAACCCAGGTGCCTTCCGAGCGCTGCCGAATCGAATCCGGCCCCCTGGTCCTCCACGGTGATCTCGGCCGGCCCGGCGCCGGAACGCGTGACGCATACCCGCGCCGATTTTACGCCGGCGTGTTTGACGATGTTGAACAGCACCTCGCGGACGCCTTGATACAGGAGAACGCACACGCCTTCGCCGTCGGGCGGGATCTCCAGGTCGGCGGCCACCTCGACGGCCAGCTCGTGCGCCTCCCGCATCTGCTGCCCAAGCTGCCGCAAGGCGGCGACCAGGCCGATGTCATGAAGCTCGGGCGGGCTGAGTTCGACAGCCAGAGACCGCGCGGTTCGGACCGATTGATCCAGCAGGTCATGGACGCCCTTGATCGCGCTCTGCCGCTTTTCGTCGGTCGTCTCCCTGGCTGCGAGGATCAGCTTCATCTTGGCGGCCGCGAGCATTTGCTGAAGGTGATCGTGAAGCAGTTGCGCCACGCGCTGGCGCTCGCGCTGTTCGGCCTGCGTCAGCTCCAGCGCCAGCCCGTAAAGCTGTGTGGAGCGGTGATCCAGGTCCTTCAGCGTGACCTTGAGCGCGTCCTCAACTCGTTTGCGCTCGGCGACTTCCTCGCTCAGGCTGGCCGCCTTGCGCTCCAGGGCGTCGTGGCTTCGTCGCACGGCGCTCACCACGACCGCAGCCAGGACGAACAGCGCGAGTCGCTCGGCCCCGTTCCAGTAGCGGATCACCGGCGTTGAATACGAGACCTGCCAAAGCGTCTCAACGCCTTCCCTGACCCCGATGCTGACGACGGCCATAAAGACGCCCGCCCACACGCACCCGGTCCACGCGGCGAGGCCGACCGGCAGTACGTAAAAAACGGACCAGGCGACCTGCGGACCTGTAGCGTAGTCCGACCAGCCGACCAGGATCAGAAGGAGCGCCGACCCGGCGAGCGCGAGAATTCGCTTGCGGGTCGGCAGAGAGAGCGTACTCATTTCAGAATCCCTTTCCCGTCCCCATCCACCCTCGCGCTCGGGGTGGCGGACCGGCATCCGTGCCGAAGCCCCGACGAAAAAAGCACGTGCGAGCCTTGCCCCCGGTCCCTCCGCAGTGCAAGCCCGCATTTCAAACGATCGGTGCGCCAGACGACGGTTGACCAACGATATTCGATTGTGCCCGTCAAAATCCCGCTTGTCAAGGAAAATTTGCGCGGCGAAAGGCTGCTGCTCCGACGACATGAACTTGCTTTCCCATCAGTGTTCTATGCCACTGTGGCACGGCATGTTACGTCAATACCGCTACAAGATACTCATTATCAACATGTTAGAACAAATTGGGTTCGTTTTTTCAAATCGCTTTTTATGCAGCATCGTCTTACTTCTCAGCAACTTACGACTCCTGGAAAAGTGCATCCTTTTCTAAGCGGTCGCCAGACATTATAACACTGGATTCTGGCGCGGATCGGGCCATGCAAAGCGGGTGCGCTTGTCAGCGGGTTCAGTGCGGTTGGGAGTGGTTTCAGTGCGCTTCAGTGCGCTTCGCAGCGGTTTGAGTGCGCTTTCTTTTGCGGGCCGGATTTGACATGACGTTTGTCACGAATCGCGGCGGTTCTCTTTCCACGATGTTTTCACGCCGAGGGTCCGCCGAGCGCTCATACTCTCGTGAACATGACCGCCGACCTGACCGCGAAGTAAGCGGCGAGGCCGAAGAGGACGACACCGCATCCGAAAGAGATGCGGCGTATCGTCCGCTCGTTGCAAAACGCCTTGACCCTGTAAACCACCAGGGCCAGCAAAGCGGAGTACGACGCGATACCCAGGCTGCCGGCCAGGAGATAGACGACAAGGCTCGAAGTATTGTACCGCTGGAACACCCCGCAGTCCTTGAGGATGCGAGCGCCGAACAACCACCACATGATCATCAGAGGGTTCATTAGCGCCAATCCAAAACCAGTCACCGCGGCCGTGTGATGTTGCCGAAGCAATCGGCCGGCAGGATGGTTGTCGTCCGCGGAATGCCTGCTTTGACGAATGGCCCATATTCCCAAAGCAGCGCACACGACCGCGCTGACGGCCTCGAAGACCGCGACGACTTTCGGATCCTGCAGGAAGGAAGCGATCCCGAAGAGCGCGATCGTCCCGTACATCACGTCCGACAGCAGCGCGCCGGCCACGACCACCAGAGCCGAAGAGAGATAGCCGTTGATGGAGCGCCGGGCTATTTCCAGTTGCGTGGCGCCCACGGGCACAGCGGCGACAAAACCCATCGCATAGGCGCACACCGGAAGCGCGATAATCGTAGTCGTGGCTGATGAACTCCCATTGGAGCAGCGGTCCCGCCGACGGCGCACTTGGGTGTTAATAGCAGACCAGAGTGCATTCTCCGTGAGCCGGAAGTTAAATTCATGTTGAAGTCCGGGGACGCCTCCGCCCGCGCCGCCGCAGGTCACGGCGTCGGGGAAAGCGGGGCTTTGGAGCGGTTCGCGGCCTCGTCCAGGGCGCGGAGGAAGTCGGGGCTCGGACGCCCGCCGAGCTGCTGCGCGGCGCGCGCGTCCGACAGGGCGCGCGGATAGTCTTTCATGGCGTAGTATGCGCCGGCCCGCTTGAGGTACGCGGCGGCGTAGCCCGGGTTGATCTCGATAGCCCGCGTGTAATCGCCGATGGCTTCGGCGCAGCGCCCGGCGGTCATGTAAAGGTTGCCGCGATTATAGTAAGCGACGATGTCGTCGGGCTTGAATGCGATGGCCCGACTATAGTCGCGGATGGCCTCGTCGTAGCGTTTGCCGGCCGCGCGGATGTTGCCGCGATTGACGTATGCCGCGGCGTAATAGGCCTTCGGCGCGCCGGCCTGATCGAGTACGCGCAAGGCCTGCTCGCAGTACCGTCCGGCCTCGTCGAGGAGCGCCGCCGGGTCTGCGCCCGGCGCCATCGCCCGCCGGAAGAGCAGGCCGCCAAGATTGGTGTATGCGATCCACGCCGTCGGGTTCTTCGCCGCCGTATCGCGCCAGAGCGTTTCCTGGTCATGGTAGATCTGCGTTTGCCGGAAGGTGAGCCCGGCGCAGGCCAGGACCAGCGCGCCGGCGGCCGCTATCGCAACCTTCCCAGTTCGACCGGGCTGCTCCATGGTCCAGGCCAGCAATCCCGCCGCCAGCGCGACCACACCGATGAGCGCCGTGTATTGCCAGCGGTCCGCCACCAGCGCGTAGTACATGAAGGAGATGTTCAGGAACCCGAGGACCGGCAGCAGCGCAACCAGGAAGTATCCGAGCGCGAAGAGAAACGGCCGCCCCCAGCCTCGCCGGTACCGCGCGAAGAGGAACAGCATCGCAAGGAACAGGAACCCGGGAACGAACGCCAGGAGCGAGGTGGACGCCGTCCAGCGCGGATAGACGAAACAGAGCTTCAACGGCAGCAGGGCCTTGTACAGGTAAAACCAGGCCGCCCAGCCGGCCATGGCAGCCCGTGCGGCCAAACCCTCGGAGCGCACCACGTGCGGCCCGATGGCGTTGCGATACTGGTACCAGATCGTCACCAGTCCCAACGCGGCCGCCATCGCTGCGAACGGGAGCACGCGCAGGAAGTCGCGCCGCGCGACCCGGCCCCTGCGCCACCAAGCGCACCCGAGCAGGACTACCGGCAGCATCACCACCGAGGTCTTCGCCAGCAGGGCCAGGAGGAAGAGGCCCATAGAAAGAAAATATTGCGGATTGCAGACTGCGGACTGCGGAGTGCCGTTCGTCGTGCTCGTAGTCTCGTCGTGGTGAGAACGAATTGCGTTTTGCCGATTGCCGTCCGTCGTGTTCGTTGTGCCGTCGTGGTGAGAACTGTCGTCATCAAAACGCAGCCAAGCCAGGATGCTCGCCAGATAGAGCGCCATCGCCAGGGTGTTCTTGCGCTCGGTGATCCAGGCCACCGACTCCACCGCCACCGGGTGCACCGCGAACAGCAGACCCGCCAGCCATGCGCCGGGAACCCGCAGCCTGAGCAGCACCCGCCAGAGCAGCACTGCGCTCGCCGCGTGCAGCAGCACGTTGACCAGGTGATAGCCCGCCGCGTTCGGCCCCCACAAACGCCACTCGAGCCAGAGCATGCTGGTGGTCAGCGGGAAATAGTCCGGCGACGCCTTGGTGAACCAGCAGCGGTAAAGGCCGTTGGAGGCGCGGATCAGCGGGTTCTCGGTCAGGAAGGCGTCGTCGTCCCAGATGAACCCGGCGCGGAGGGCGGGCACGTAGGCGACCAGCGCCGCGGCGACGATGATTAGAGCCGGCAGTAAACAGCGTGGCGCGCGCGTTCTCTCCAGGGGAAGGTTGCGGTCAGCCATACGGCCTATTCTACAAACCGCCTCTCCCGTGAAGCAAGGTCAGCACAAGCGCCCCAAGCCAGGCAATCGTTCCAAGCGTCGCCAGGGCAATGACAATCCAAAAGCAAACTTTCAGCAGAGAAGAGACATCGGTTCCGCGGTGCCGCTGCCAGCAAAGAATGAAAGAGGCTAGTGTAGTGCGTCAGATATACCTTGACATATAGCAGGGCATCCTGTACAATGCGCCGGCATGAGCAGAAAAGCGCCGTGTATCGTTCTGAGTGCGGCAGAACGAGCGACGTTGGACGGCTGGTC
>JBKQWE010000088.1:0-21642 GCA_052139675.1 Candidatus Brocadiia bacterium | reverse complement strand
TAGACTATGGCCGAAAGAGTGCTCGATGCTGAAATCGAAAACGACTGATTTCTGTCGCAACTCGCTCACGATTAACGCTTTGTGTCAAACTGCCGGAAGTTTAACCGGACAGTAGTGAATCGTAATCGTAATCCTAATCGGCCGTCGTCCTGCTGCGGCGTTTAACGGCGATTACGATTACGATCAGGATTACGATTACGAGGTCGCTCAACGGTTCTATCCTCATTGACACCGCCGCCGCCCGCAGATATAGTGCGCGGGGTCGTACTTTCCCCGGTTCCCGCGGAGAGAAATCATGATCGCCTGCCGATTCGAGGACTGCCTGCGCGATGCCGGCATTCAGTTGACCCACGGCGGACGCGAAGCGCGGCTCGCGCCCACCGTCCTCTTCCACAATGAAGAATCCCAGAAGCTCGCGCTGCGCGACGAGATCACGCCCGCGCTCTGGGCGAAGGTCCTTTTCGATCTGCCGTCGCCCGGAAAAATCAAGGAGGCCACGCTCCTGTGGTTCGTCAACCAGCCGCCCGCCGACAGCGACGCGGTCTGGACGATCCTCGTCAACGGCCACAAGATCGCCCATCAGCAGCGCGTGGCGCGGCTCCTGACCGGCGGCTGGGACCGCTGCGCCGTGCCCGGGCGTTTCCTGAAATCCGGGCGCAACGAGGTGGTCTTCGCCGGCCATGGCTGGCTCTATCTGGAGTCGGCCGCGCGCCTGCAGGCCGGACCGTCCGCCTTCTCGGGCGGCGATCTTTCGGAATCCACGCTGGCGGGCGCCGGCGCGGGCGGCCGCAGCCTGCGCAGTTTCGACGGCGGCCGGACCTGGCACTTCAACGCCGCCGGACCGGACCGGAACCAGCCGGGTGAATACCTCGTGCGCCTGCGCGCGATGGGCCACCCGGTTGCGGGCAGCCTGACCTCGCCCGTGGCGGACCTGGGCGATCCGGACGGCGCCGGGCGCATCGCGCCGGTGATGGAAATCCGCTCCTGCAGCCTCGATGCCCGCCGCACCGCGCCGGCCGGGACGGCCGTCCTCTTCCAGATGCGCAGCGGCTCGACGCCGGCGTTTGACCCGAAGAGCTGGTCCGCCTGGCGCGCAGTCGCGCGGCTCGAGCGGCCGGGGCGCTTCGTGCAATGGCGCGCGACGCTCTCCAGCCGGCGGCTCGACGCGACGCCGGCCGTCTCGCGCGTCGCGCTCAAGCCGGACATCAAAGTGGCGCAGCCGGCGGCCGATTGCCGGATCGCGCACTGGGACCGCCCGGAGCTGGCGCGCAGTTCCTACGCCTTCCAGTGGATGGCCCCGAACCCGCGCGCGCAGCGACTGGTCAAGCAATACCGCCTGGAGGAAGTCATCTCGCGCGGCAAAACCGACCTGGAGCGCCTCTGCCTCCTGCGCGACTGGTGCTGGAAACAGTGGTTCGGCTGGCAGAGCCGCGATTACCCGTACTGCCCGTCCTGGGACCCGTTCGAGATCCTCGACACGGTCAAGAACAACTGGGGCTTCGGCATGTGCACGCACTGGTCGGCGCTCTACGCCGCCTGCGCCGGCGCGCTGGGCTTCCACGCGCGCATCGTCGTCATAGACCATCACTGCCTCAACGAGGTCTGGGTGGATGAGCTCGGCAAGTGGATCCTCATGGACTCCGCCGGCGACAATAATTTCGTCTGGGAGCTGGACGGCCGGCCGATCAACGCGCTGGAGCTTCACGAGGCCGTCCGGCTGGGACGCGGCGAGCAACTGACGCAGCGCGTCTGGCGGGCGCCGTGGCAGCCGAGGATGCCCAACGTCATCAGCGGCCCGACTCCCGTGTTCAGCTCCAGCGAGTACATCTGCAAGCCGTTGGAAAGCTCGATGAAGATCTACTGCCGGTTCTGCCTCTGCCTGCGCAACGACTACCTCGTCGAACCGGTCCCCGTCGAGCACGCGCATGGCACCGACCACTATCACTGGAACGGCTTCCTCTGGTGGACCGATGCGGCGAATCCGAAGTACCCGGAGCATTCCCTCCAGACGCAGCGCCGCAGCGACTTCTATTGGACCGTCGGCCGCGTGCGCGCGTACCTCCAGCAGACGCGCCGCCCCGGAGTCCTGGAAGTGCGCCTCGAACACGCGATGCCGAACTTCACCCATTACGAGATGAGGCGCGGCCCGGCGGAGGTTGCCGCGGAGGCCGAATCGTGGCAGCGCGTGGAAGAATGCCTGGAGTGGCCGCTGACTCAAGGCGCGAACCGGCTGGAGGTCCGCGCGGTCAGCGCTTACCGCCGCGCCGGCCCGCTGACCGCCATCGAGCTGGTTGTCGCATAACCTTTAGGAGTTCCGAACATGGCCGTTGACAAGATGGGCGATGTCGTATCGTGCAGGATCGGCGACGTGTCCGTCCTTCTGCACGTGGATTCGGAGGTCTGGCCCGGCGAGACGATGAGCTTCGAGCGCTGGCGCGCGGAGACCTATGCCACCAAGGAGCCCGACACGATCGCGTGGATCAATTCATTCGTGCGCGAGGGCGACGTCCTCTACGACGTCGGCGCCAACATCGGCCAGTACGGGCTCTACGCGGCCAAGCGCTTGAACGGGAACTGCCGCGTGCTGGCCTTCGAGCCGGAGGCGCTCAATTACGCAAGGCTGAACCGGAACATCGTCCTCAACGGCCTCTCGGAGGCGGTCACCGCTCACTGCCTGGCGATCACGGACCGGACCGCCGTGGACTTCTTCTACGTGAAGTCCTTCGCGCCCGGCGCCTCGCTCCACACGTATGGAAGGCCCGTGACGCAGTGCGAAAAGCCTTTCACTCCGAAGAACCGCCAGGGCATGATGGGCGTCTCGCTCGACGACCTCACCGGCCGGTTTGGGCTGCCCTTCCCGAGCCACATCAAGGTGGACGTAGACGGCCTCGAGGAGCAGGTCGCCCGCGGCGCCGCCCGCGTGCTGGGCGACGCCCGCCTCAAGAGCGTGCTGATCGAGGTCTGCATGTACCAGGACGTCGCGTCCCGGATCAAGAACCTGTTCTTCGCGGCCGGCTGGACCTTGCAGAATGCCGACGTCATTGACTATACCGAAGGGATAGTGCAGAACCTCATCTTTACGCGATGATGTCCCAGGATTCTACAGCAGGAGGCGACCATGCGCGTATCTAAGTACGCATTGGCGACCGCAGCGGCCGTTCTGTTAGGTGTGTTAAGCCAGAGCGCTCGCGCCGAGAAAACCGATGCCATTACCCAATACGGGATCACATGGAAACTAAGTGAACCGGTTGAGGTCGGGCGGTTCGTCACCGGCGACTATTATGTGGTGGGCAACTGCGAAGTGGTGGCGATCACTCCTCCGCCGGGGAACGGGCGGAATGGCAGCGAGCTGAATCCGCCGCTTTCGGACGGCGCCAGCGGATATGACAGCCGCGAAGAGGGCGGCCGTTTCGACGCGAAGATGTGCGCTTCATTGCCGATTCGCATGAAGCCCGGCGATGCGCTGATCTCCACGATCAGCGCGACCGATGCCGAGTTCGGAAAACTTCCTAACTGGCTCAGAAGGGCCGACAAATCGCCCTGCCCCGTGAAGAGCGCTTGCGTCCTGACTTGTCTCGCCGCGGCCGCGCCGGAAGACGCCTTCCGCCCGTGCTATTGCGATCGAGGCCAGAAAATTTATCTGGCCAGGAATCTAAGGCGGAATCTCCTGCCCAGTCTCCCTTACGGCAAAGAGACTTTCAGCACCGAGCAGGACAGGGTGACGCTCAAGGAGATCGAGGATCATTACAGCCGCGTGTGGCTCGACCTGGTTTTCTTTTCCTTCGACGCCCCGATCGAGTACCAGCCCCAGTACGGAAGAGAGTTAGCCCGGTCCGCCGCCCTGGCCAGCTTGATTCTAATGACCGATCTGCCGCCGGCGAAAAAAGAGAAGCTCCTGATCGGCTTCGTGCAGAACGGGATTGATCTGTGGGGCATCGTGCGAGCCGGCTTCCACGGCTGGCAGGCTCACGGCGGGCATGGCTCGGGAAGAAAGTGGCCGATCGTGTTTGCCGGAATCATGCTCGGCGACGACGCCATGGCGTCACCTAACAAGAGTTATCCCAATTGCCAGTTCGGGGAAGACATGCAGACCTTGTACAGGCGCTCCTGGACGGGAGCGAATGTGGTTTATGCAGGTCACATGGGAGTTGACAAGAACGGGCACGATGTCAATACGAGGACGCCCGGCTGGGGCCAGTATGAACACCTTCAGCCCAAGGACTGGCCGATTGACCCGGAAGAGCCCGGCATGAACGAGGCTTACCGCCGCGGCTGCACGAGCCTTGCCTGGATGGGCGAGGCGTTGGCGGTCAGGCTGATGCATGCGGAAAAATACTGGGACCATGACGCGTTCTTCAGTTATGTGGATCGCTGGATGACGGAGGACGATACGCAATTCCTGAAGACCATTCAGACCCAAACTAATTTTCGTCCCTATCCCGCCGGCGGACTGACCTATCCGGATTATTGCTGGCAAAGGCAGACCTGGGATTCATTCATGATGGAGATGTGGCAGAAGTACCGCGACCACATTCCGCCCGGCCCGGATGGAGAGAAAACTCCGCCCGCGGAGACGACTTGGAAATAGGTCGTGTATTACCGGATCCCGCTGAGGTGATGCCGCGGTTGTTCCACGGACACGCGCCTTAGCACCCGGCCCCACCGCAGCAGAACATCAAAAGTAAAACCGCAGCGCTACTACGCAATACGTAGTAGTGCAATGGCGCGCTTCTGCGCTATGCTCAGCCGTCATGCGCAACGGCGGGGCGATCACTGTGCCTGGGCGCCCGGCGGAGCCGCCAGGATCTTGCCGAGGGCCGCGACCGTGTCCATCGGGTCAATGCGATTGCCGCGGCCGTCATCACTGTTGGCCAGCACCTTTCCGAAACGGTCCACGATGATCAGGTGCGGGATGAGCTGGACCTCGTAATCCGAGAGCGGGCTCGAATGGGTCACACCCTTCGGGGGCACGGCCGGAAAAGTCATCTCTTCCTTCTGCATGTAGGCGAGCATGTCGGCGAGCTGCTTGTCATCGCTCAGGAAGACGACCGCCAGCTCGGGATGCCGGGGCATGGCGTCGTGGACGAATTTCACGAAATCCGGCGAGAAGGCCTGGCAGGGCGGGCACCAGCCGGCGCCGAAATAGAGCGCGAAGATCTTCTTGTCGCCCAGATGCTCGTCGTGATACGGCTTTCCGTCCGCGCCCACGAGGATATCTTGAAGGGCCGCGGCGATGCGCGAGGGGCGCTGGTCCGGAGCGATCAGGGCCAGTTGCCGCGCGCGCGCGATCAGGTCAATGCTGCCGAAATCAAGGGAAAGCCGACTCGGGGAATTCGGCCAGGCCACGTCCGCGCCCTTTGGGGAGACCGTCAGAAGCGCCACCTCAGTCCCGGCGGGCAGCTTCCCGAGAGTGCAGGAGATCGCGGTATTCACGGCGACCCGCACGGGCCAGAGCGAGAGGTCGCCGGCGAGGGTTTCCGGCGCGACGGCCCGTTGAGCCGGGGTGAGCGCCGCCCACGCCTGGTTTGCGGCCTCGAGCAGCCCGCAATCCTCGGGCTTGAGATTGAACAGATGGCGGGAGGCATCCGCCACCTGCGCCTGCGAGCCGTCGAAACGCAGCAGCCGGAGCTGATCGCCCTGGTGCATGACGAGCCCGCTGGTGAAATGGAGATCCCTCTGGAGCGTGACCGTGGCCGGCCAGCGGTCCGGCCGATTGGCGAGGTCGGCCAGCGACAGTGTTTCCGGCGGCGCGGCCGCCGCCAGCGCGGCGCACAGCCCCCAGGCCAACCCGAGCAACGCCAGACTGCGCAGCGCATTCTTTTTCATGGTCAGGTCCTTTGCCGGTTCATGGAGTCACTTGTCCTTGGCCGCCGGCGCGGCGGCCAGCATCGTGCCGACGTTCTCTTCGGACGACGGCGTCACGCGGAAACGCACGAGCCTCTCATCCTTGCGGGCCACGAACGTCAGAACGCCGTCGGGGGAGAATTCAAAGCTCACGGGCAAGCCGCCGCCGGTTTCGCCATAGTGCGCCGCCGGTTTGTCGTCCACGTGGAGCATGTATGTGTCCTTGGTTCCCTGGGCCTGGAGATTCCCCGTCGTGACCCAATAGAAGTGCCGGCTGTCGGGACTGAAGAACGCATATTTGACCGTGGTCGTATTCTCGGCGACAACCTTGCCGTCCATGATGAAGCACCCGCGCTCCGCCAGCATAGCCGTGTAGGCGAAATGCTGGTCGTCGGGGCTGAAGACGTAGGACATGCCGTTGATGGCGCCGGGCTGAACGACGCCGTCGAGGCAGATATTGAGGCCGTAGAGGTAGGCGTAGTGCGCCAGGCCGGGGCTGAAGGTCAGGCACGAGACCCGCCGCGCTCCCGCCGCCGAGAAGGGAGTGAGCGTCTGGTCCTTATCGTCCACGATCACGTGCTGGGTTCCGTCGGGCGCGACGGCCAGCATCCCGATGCGGTTTCCGGTGGAGCTCAACATCAGCGAGATCACGTTCCCGAAGCCGTTCGATTCCTGGCCGTCCACGACCAGGAAAGACCGCGCCCCTTGCGTGGCGACATAGACGAACTTGGAGGAATCGGCGGTGAATGCCGGCGCCACCGGCTGCATGCTCGCGACGGTCACCTGGTCATTGGCGGTCGTGAAACGCCAGTGGGCCTGCGTGTCCGGAAGAAGGCTGCGCGGGATGTCCTGATATTCCTCGCCTCGCTTGCCGTCCACGATCATGAACTTGCTGCCGGTCTTGGTCACACAGAGCGCGGCGTACCGCTTGCCGTCGGCGCTGAAATACAGGTTGTCCACCCTCAGCCCCTGCGTGTCCGGAACGATCTTCCCGTTGACGGTGAACTCGCTCGGGTCGCCGCTCCGCGGCGTGATGACGATGGCGATCTGGCGGCCGTCCGGGGAGATCCACATCGGACTGAGCTGGCTCGCCTTGATCTCGGGCTTGCCGTTCAGGACTAAGACGTTCGCGCCCTCGACGTTCATTTTGCTGACGAGGACGTTCCGGCCGGTGTACTGGAGCTCCTCGCCGAAAAAGTTGACCTGCCGGCCGTCCACCACGGCCCAATTGGTCGCTGCCCGGTCATGCTCGTAGCCGACGTAGGCATAATGCGCGCCGTCGGGGCTGACGACCAGTTGCGGCGGCACGTAGCTCGCCGGACCGGGCTGGCCGTCCGCCACGATGTGATATTTGCCCGCCGCATCCTGGTTCATGTAGAAGAAATGCTGGCCGGCGCGCGAAAACGTCAGGGGCAGCGCGATCTGCCCCGCGGAGGAAATCGGGCCGCGCCCCGCTTCCTTTCCGTCCAGCATAATGACGTAATCGTCGCCCGATTTCGCCACGTAGGCGCAGTGTTCGCCGCCGTCGGAGAAAAGGATCGGGACCTTCCCTATCCAGTACGCGGCGGAAACCGGGCCGCCCTGGATGCCTGAAAGCAACTCTTCAATGCGGGGCCCTTCAACGCCGTCAATCAGGACGACGAAGCGGCTGCCCTTGACGACCAGGACGGCCGCATGCGCCCCGTGCGGACTGATGGCGCAGCCGATGGCGTCCTGATCAGGCGACAAGGGTTGTTCTTCGACTTTCGCATCCGCCAGGGCGACGGCGGATGCGGCGAGCAGACAAAAGAAAGAAACGGCCGCAGAATTAAGACGCCCCGTCCCACGTGCATGGATCATGGCTTGGTTATCCCCCTTCCGCGAGCGCCGAATTCCCCCGGATTCCCCTTGGCCGCGCGCCCCGGCGGCGGCCAAGCCTCCTCTCTTCACTTCTAGCGCCTGAAATCGCCTTTGTCAAGTTGCGATCGCTGTTGCCGAGTGCGCCGATTCGATATTTAACGCGGCGCCGGGGCATGAACTCGCCGCGGCATCTCCCTTGACGCCTGACGCCGTGTGAGGCCGGGTACCGGGTCGGCATGCGAATCTCGCTTGCATTTTCAGGCGGGAAAGGTAGAATCAGGCTTCGCAGGTTCACGGGGGTCGTGAACTGCGAGTCAGCCGGGGAGTCCCGGCTCCAGAGAGGAAAGGGCGGAACATGAGGTACGTCGCAATTGCAGCAGTCGTCGCCGCAATGGCGTTCGGAGTTCCCGCTATGGCGCAGCCCGCCACCGGGCCGGCCGGCGCAAATACTGCTCGCGGCGGGATGCAGTTCAAACGCGCCGCCGGAAAAGTGACCAAGATTGACGGCAAGGCGATCACCATCGCGGTGACTGAGAATGGCGCGACCAGCGATGTGGTCGTCACCTGCACCGACACGACGCGCATCACCAAGTCCCCGACGCCCGGCGCCGGCGCCGCCGCCACCACCACAGGCATTGAAGGCGCCCGGGCGAGAGGGGCAGGACGCGGACCCGCCATAACCGTGAAGTTCGAGGACCTCAAGGTCGGCCAGACAGTCTATGCGGCTTACAGCGCCACCGACAACACCGCCAGGATGATCAGGATTACCGCCGACGTCGCCGCTCCGGAGTCAGGCGCCGGCGCAGCAACCACCACGAAGTAGCGCCTCGGCAGGCGACCGCGCTTTCCGCTTCAGGCAGACCGCCTGAAGCGGGGCTTGCGGGGAGACAGAACCTGTTCTCCCCCAAGCCCTTTGCGGGTGTGACGCGATTTCCCGGCCGCGACGAAGAGGTCGCCGCCGGTTGGGAATTTCGGCGGGGATACATGACCTGACAGACTGCCCCACATCGCCCTGTTCTTGCTCTTCCTGACCACGCCGCCGCGGGCGGATGGATTGCGTTTGACCGACAGGGCCGAAGGGGCGGAGACAGGGCATGTGTCCCCGCGTTCGCAAGGGAACCCTCCGCATGAATTTCATCGTCATCGTCTCCGACACGTTCCGGCGCGACCACGCCGGCTGTTACGGGAACCGCTGGATCAGCACGCCGCACCTCGACGCCTTCGCGCGCACCGCCCAGGTGTTCGAGAACGCCTACAGCGCCAGTTTCCCCACCGTCCCGAACCGGCGCGACGTGATGACCGGCTGCTTCACCGCCGCCTACACCGGCTGGGCGCCGCTGACGGAGAAGGAGACGGTGATCGCGCAGGTGCTCTCCGACGCCGGCTACGCCACCGCCATGGTGACCGATTGCCCGCACATCCTGGAGAACGGGTACTACTTCGACCGGGGCTTCCAGTCGTGGGAATGGATCCGCGGCCAGGAGTCGGACCGCTGGAAGACGCACCCGAGGCGCACGGAAGCGCCCTGCGACCCGAAAAAAATCCGCGGCGCCGCCCGGCTCGCCGAGCGCCATCGCCGCGCGGTGGCCGCCCGGCGCTACGAGTCCGACACTTTCGTCGCGCAAACCATGACCCGCGCCTGCGAGTGGCTCGAGGACAACTACCGCGACGGACCGTTCTTCCTCTACACGGACACCTTCGATCCGCACGAGCCGTGGGATGCGCCGCCCTGGTACGTCGAGCGATACAATCCCGGCTACACCGGCCAGGTCGTGGACTACCCGCGATACGCCCGCGTCAAGGGCTACCTGTCGCCCGAGGAACTCAACCATTGCCGCGCCCTCTACGCGGCCGAGGTCACCCTGGTGGACCGCTGGACCGGCCGGCTGCTCCAGAAGATCAACGACCTCAACCTGCTCGACGACACGCTCGTCCTCTTCACCACCGACCACGGCTTTCTCCTCGGCGAGCACGGCATTATCGGCAAGGGGATCCTCCCGGAGCCGGGCCAGTTGAAATACATCCCGCTCTACGAGGAGATCAGCCACATCCCCTTCATCATTCACGTCCCCGGCGGAACCGCAGGCCGGCGCACCGCCGTCGTGCAGCCGCAGGACATCATGCCGACCCTCCTGGAACTGGCGCACGTGCCGATCCCCAGGACCGTGAACGGCCGGTCGTTCGCCGGCGTGGTCCGGGGCGGACCGGACCGCCATCGCGACTTCGCCGTCAGCGTGCCCTTCATCGGAATGGAGACGGTCTTCGCCACCGTCTGGAAAGACCGCTGGGCCGCGATGCTCCGCCCCGGGAAACGCCCGGCCGGCGCGAAACACGCCGATAAGGCCATTGACGGCTACGCGAAAACGGAGCGCTCCGCCGGCGGCGAAAGCGAACTGCTCTTCGACAGGGCCGCCGATCCGCAGCAGCAGAGGAACCTCGCGCGCGAGCGCCCGGCCGTCATGGCCGAACTGCGCGCGGACCTGCTGCGCTACTTCGAATCGGCCCGCGCCGACAAAAAGTTCATTGAAGCATGGCGCAAACCGCCGCGTTAAGGTAGAATAAACTCGGTCTTGCGCGGACGCTCGGCTTTCCGCTGTTTTCCCGAACGACGCCCCTGCCCGCAAACCGATTACACTCTGCCGGCGCGGGCGAAGTTCAAGAGGACGGAACGCCAACAGGCCGTGCGCCCGCTTCCGCGAAAGCTTTTGGAAGGAAGTGAAGTATGAACGGCAAGAAGATTGCGCTCGCCGTGGTGCTGATCGCCATCATCGCTGTCGCAGCGGCGGTCACCGTGAAGCGGATCCGGGAGGAGCAAAGCGGTCCCACGATGTACGTGGACCAGAAGTTCGAGAAGATTGACATGAAGACCTTTGAAGTTTTTGGGGAGACGACCGGTGACTGGGAGAGCCGATATGCGCCCAACGCGTCCGGCCGCTACAAGAACCCCAAGACCGGCGAATACACGATGGTCGACATGATCAAGTGCGCATCGTGCGGCAAGCCCATTCCTATGCCGATGCTTCCCGAAAACCTCCGGCCGAAGAGCGCGTCCGGCGGGCCACCCGGCCGGGAAGCGAGCGCGGCGGCGGCGGCAGCGCTGCGGACATATGAACTCACCTACATGTGCCCGCTCTGCGGCAAGAACGCGTTTGAGCCTCCCCCGGCTGCTCCGAGCCCGGTCAAGAAGTCCAAGGGACCGCAAGCCGGGTAATCCGGGCGCGCACGGCGCGTTTCCCATCGGCTATGTCTGGACGCACGCCTTGGCAGAGATTCCAGAATTCCCCTGTCGTCATTTCGTCTGCTAGTGCTTACTTGCGGAAATAGGACTCCTATTTCCGCAAGTAAGCATGACCGCGATAAGCCGCGTCGTTGTACTGGGTTATGCGTTCCGTTAAACCGTGTTTAGTTGCGTAAATTGGTACGCCGATTTACGCAACTAAACACTAGCGACTCTGGGCGTGCTTGAAGTCGCCTCCTATGGACTGCGTGCCGCGGCCGCCGAAGCGGATGTCCAGCGCCGGGCTTTTTGCGGCGACCCCGGTCAGGCGCAGGCGATGCAGGCCCTTCGCGAGTGAGATGGGCAGGAAGCTCCACGCGCCGCCGGCGGGCTGGGCGGCGGCGACCAGCTCGGTTCCTTCGCTCGCCGGCTGCGGGCCCGGCTTCGGGCTTTCGATCTTCCGGCCGTCCACCTCGATCACCGCGCCGACGTTGCCGCGGACCTGGAATTGATAAACCGTTTCCTCGGCCGCGACGAAGTACCCTTCGAGCGTGAACGACTGCCCTTCCTTGACGCCCGCGTCGCCGAGCCAGTTCCTCTTGCCCGTGTCGGCGACGGCGACCGGCGCGCCGCCTTCCGGCGTCAGCAGGAGACCCTGCTCGGTCAATCCCTCTTCGGGCGCGGCGACGGCCGGCGCGGGCGCGGGCGGGACAACGCGCAGCTCGATGTACGCGCTCGCCGCGATCGGCTTCTTCGCGGCGTCCACGGCCACGCACTGGATGCGGCAGGGACCCTGACCGAGGAAGTTCGGGTCAATCTCAGCCGCGCCTTTCTCTCCGTGGACCACGCCGACCAGGCGCAGGTTGTGGAAGAACTGGATCTCCGCCGCGCCCGCAAATTCGGCCTGCACGCGCGCCGGCCGGTCCCAGGGCGCTTCGCCCTTCTCCGGGCCGGAGATCGCCCATTTCCGGCCGGACGTGTCCACGGTGAACGGCACGGTTGTGCTGGTGCGCTCCTCGAGCGGCCCGCCGGTGATCGCGACGACGCGCACTTCGTGGTAGCCCTCGAGCATCTGCTTCGCGTCGCCTCCGGCGCTCTGGCCGGGCGTGAGCCGGCCGCGGTACAGGCCGTCCATGTAGAATTCGAACCCCTGGACGGGCACGGTGCTGAGCGGCGCGGCGGACGGCTTCAGCGAAAACCGCCCGGCGACGCTCTGCCCGGCGGCGAGGCCCTCGATGACCACGTCCGGCTGCTCCCGCCACGGCGCGCAGAGCGGATCGCCGACGATGAGGAGTTGATACGGCGTGGCGACGGATTGATAGAACGCCTCGGCGAGCGTGCAGCCGCGCGCGTAATGGACGTGGATGAACGGCGAGGGGAATTTCTCCTCGATGGCCAGCGGCTCGGCCACCGTGCCGCTGGAGCCGGCGGCGCCGCGGGCGATCAGGCTGGTGAGCGGCGTCTGGTCGGCGCCCACGGTCAGGATGCCGCCGGCGCTGGTGAAATCCTCGCAGATGGCGCCCGGAAGGATTTTGCTGCCGGAGGCTTTCCAATCGTACTCGATCGCGCCGATGACCGCGCCCATCACGTCCGGCTTGGCCAGGGGCACGATGCCGTCCTCCAGTTCGGCGGCCAGGCCCATCGCGCGCAGTTTCGCGACGGCGGAGGGAAAGAGCCAGTCGCGGACGGTCGAGCGGATGTTCTCGTTGCGCATGAAATAGAACGTGCCCTTCGGGCGCGTGCCGGTTGCGCCGGCGGCGGCGCGGAGCGCGGCGAGAGCCTCCGGCACCGAGTTGCCGCGCCCGCTCGTCACAGCGAGCATGACGGAGAGCAGGTAGCGCAAGTCCTTCGCCGAGGAAGTCCGCTCGCCCTGGGCGTTCCAGCCGGCGGTGTTGCGGAACCCGAGCGAGGGCGCCACGTCCTCGATGACCGCCTTGGATTTCTCAACGGCCTCCTTGAACTCCTTCCGGTTCCACAGCGGGGCGAACGCTTCGTTCGCCTCCCATGCGCGCCAGTTGCCCCAGCCGCACTCGGCCGCGCGCTGGAGCGATTGGACCGCCGCGTCCAGGTCGCCTCGATGGACCAGGCACAGCGCCAGATAACAATGCGCCTCGGCGCTGTCGGGCCATTCCTGCACGAGCGGCCGAAGCGTAGCCTCGGCGTCGGTCCATGACTCGCTGCGGACCAGGCGGGCGGCCTCCCTCAGCCGGCTCATCTGCGCGTCGGTCGGCGCCGGACCTTTGCTGGGAAGCACGAGGTGGCGGAAATAGCGGTTGTTGCCCGGCAGCGTGTAGCTGCCCGGCGGCGCGTGTTCGCGGTCGGCGAAGACGAACTGGTAGAGGTACGTCAGGCCGGTGATCGAGCCGGCGTGCCCGACGACGGCCGAGGGCGCGGAGGTGAAGTCCTTCGTGATGTCCACGATGGTCGGGATGTCGGAGGACCAGGCGAGGCAGTCAATCTGCTGCCCCAGCTTGCGCTGTTCGAGCCGCTTGATGACCGGCTGGAGCAGTTGCGCGCGCAGGAACTCGATGTCGGTCTGCTCGAAATCCGGCAGTCCCTGGAGGTAGATCACGTTCGCCGGCGGAATGCCGTAGAGCGCGATGAATTCGTTGGCGATCGCCTTCGAGGCCCAACTGTCCTCGTTGATGACCACCGCCACATTTTCCGGTCCGAGCCCGGCCGAACAGCGCGCGCTGAAGCCGAACAGGAGAGCGATCTGCACGACCGCGAATGCGCGAAGGATTTTCATTCGATCCTCATTCCGATATGGGCGGACGGCTCAATACTGCGGCTCGTCCGCCAGAGTTTCGAGAGCCAGGACGCAATACGCCGTGGCGAGGACGGGATCCTTCTCGGCGTCGCCGCCCGGGTCATTGGCCCAATAACCGAGTCCCTGCGGGTCGGCGCGCTGCAGGGAGATCAATTGGATCATCAGCTCGCGGCGCCAGTCGGCGGCGCGCTTTCCGGGGCGCAGGAGCGGCTCTTCGCCGTAGAGGCTGAGCGCGCCGGCGAGGGAGTAATAATAAACGTAAAGCCCCTGCTTGCCGCGGCCGCCGGGCGGCGCGTCGAGCGCGTAGTTCGAGCGGAGCCAGTCCGCCGCGCCGACCACGCGCGGATCGCCGCGGGCGACGTTGGATTCGAGCAGCGCGGCCAGCCCGAGCGCGGTGGCGATGCCTTCGGAATGCCGCGGCGTCAGGGGCCCCGCCTTATCCGGCTCGCTGAAAAAACCGCCGAGGTCCTGCGCGCGCCCGCTGTAGGCGGCGGGCAGGTTCTGG
The DNA here is from genome assembly GCA_052139675.1 of Candidatus Brocadiia bacterium. Taxonomy (GTDB): domain Bacteria; phylum Planctomycetota; class Brocadiia; order CAIUPP01; family CAIUPP01; genus JBEKCB01. The sequence continues at coordinate 7,467 of JBKQWE010000088.1, read as the reverse complement.
CAGCGGTCGAGAAAAGCCACCGCCGCGGTCCAGTCCGGATCGGCCGGCGCGGAACGGTTCCTCTCCGCATCGGCGGTCGAAATGCGCTGCGTCGCCGCCAGCGCCTCGATCGCAAAGGCGGTCGTCATCAAGTCGCCGGGCGAAGCGCCGGAGGCCCATCCGCCGAACGACTCGGAATTTTCCTGCCGGTTCTGCAGTCGCACGAGGAAGCGGCGCGCGGCCAGGATCAGCGGCTCATAGCGCTCCTGGTGCGAGCCGTCCAGCGCGAGCGCCGACGCGGCCGTGTCGAAGTTGCGCGATGCGCCGGCCAGGCGCGCCACGCGGTAAATGCCGCCGTCCTTCTGCGCGCAGGAGGCGATGAATTCCAGCCCCTTGGCGGCGCTTGCGTCCAGGTTCCCCGGCTCGCGCGCGGGGTCGCGCAGGATCGCGCGCGTCGCAAAGGCGGCTGCGCTCGGTTGCGGCGACGGCCAGGAGCCGTCGGCGGTCTGGCGGGCCTTCAGCCACTGAATGCCCTGGTCCACGGCGCGGAGCGCGTCCTTTTTCGTCGAGAGGTCGAGCCCCGGCGCCGGCTCCTCGCCGCCCAAGCCCGCCTGCGCCGACAGCGCCAGCGCGCCGAGGAGGACGACGGATAACAGGACGATGGACGACAGACGATAGACGATGGCCCGTCGTCCCCTATCGTCCATCGTCCGTCGTCCATCGTCGGCCGCCCATCGTCCATCATCGTTCGCCCGCCGTCGGTTGTGCATCGTCGCTGCCTTCAAAAAGCCGGCCGCTCCAACGGAAAGACTAACATTAATTTCCCCCTGGGGAAAAGCGCCGGCGGCCGCGCGGAGCGGGGCCGGCCGGCACGGATTCTCCGCGCGCGCTCGATAAAAGAAGGGTTGACAGCATCTTATGAAAAAGAATAACATGAATTGTTTTCCGCGCAACGCCGGCCGCCGGCGCGCACGGCGCTCTGGACGGCATGCGGTCACGCGCCCTGCGATGCAGTTCAGGGCTGCGAGCGTGGTCGAGCCTCTCGTGGAGCGCCAGCCGATGAGAAACTGGATTCCCGCCTCGTTGCTGGCGATCCTCTGCTCGGCGGTCCTTGCGGCCGCCGCCTGGGCGGAGCCGCGGACGTACACGGTCTATCGCGCGCAGACCCCGCCGAAGATTGACGGCCGCCTCGACGACGACTGCTGGCGCGCCGTGCCCTGGCAAACGGGCTTCACGCTCCTCGGCGGCGGCGAGGCCGGCGATCCGATCCAGACGGAGTTCGCGATGGTCTGGGACGACGCCTCCCTTTACGTGGCCATCCGCTGTACCGATTCGACGATGGACCGCCTGGTCGCGAAAGCGGACGACGGCAGCAAGGACTTGCTCCACGACGATCACGTCGAGATCTTCCTCGCCCCCGAGAAGCAGCGCGACGACTACGCCCAGTTCGCCGTCAATTCGCTCAACAAGAAAATAGACCTCTCCTACCAGGCGAAAAAGGAGACCGCGACGCAGGCGATCAGCAAGGGCGGGAAGTGGATTTCCGCCGGCCGCCGCGGCAAGTCCTCGTGGGAATTGGAGATGGCCCTGCCGCTGGCCGCGCTGAAGATCGAGCCGCACGAGGGCGTCGTCTTCGTCGGCAACATCGGACGCGTCCGCTGGGCGGACCCTCCGGCCAAGCCGGCCAATTACACCTGGACGCCGCAGACGGACGCCTTCGACCACGACACCGCCGCGTTCGGCGTCTTCAAGCTGGCCGGCGCGCCGCCGCCGGCGGCGCGCACGTATTCGCTCGCCGTCGAGGACTGGCGCGACGTGGTGGCCACCCTTCAGGGAGACCGCTTCACCGGCGCGGTGCTCGGCATCGGCGCGGACGGCTGGCTGCACCTCAACGGGCCCCAGTTCGGCGGCGACGTGAGCCTGGCCACCTCCGCGGTCTCGCACGTCGAGTTCGCGCCGGCCCGCGAAGAGAAATCCGGCCCGCGCGTCGTCATGAACAACGGCGACTTCGTTCTCGGACAGGTCCAGTCCATCACCGCGGACCAGACGGTCATCGCGAACCCGGAGATCGGGACGCTGACGGCGCCCACCGCGTCGCTGACGGAAATCCTGATGGACAGCTCGTCGGCCAACTTCGTGGACACGGGATTCGAATGGGGCACCCTGGAGCCCTGGATGGCCGTCCAGGGCAACTGGACCCTCGCCGACGGGAAGGCCGTCTGCTCGCCCGGTCCGCAGGGGCAAACCGGGCCCGCCGTGCTCTCGGTCCCGCTCGACCAGAGCGGCCCGGTCACCTTCTTCGCCGACGTCGAACTGCCGCAGGCCGGCGCGTGGATTGACTGCGAGATCTTCGTCTACAGCGACCGGCCGGACCTTCAGAACATGCGCAACGGCATCTTCTTCCATCTGAAGGGCAACGACAGCGGCTGCGCTGCCGTGACGCCGGAAGCGGGCGTCCAGAACCTGGGCAGTTGGGGCACCGGCAACCAGTTGGTGTCGAAGACCCGCATTCAGTTCCAGTTGCAATACGATCCGAGAGACGGCGCGATTCAGCCCTGGGTGAGCGACGTGCCGAACCTGGGCGACACGCTGGCGGGCCAGTACCGGTTCACCGTCGGCCCGAAGACCGGGCGATACGTGCTGTTCGTCGCGAACACGCCGCTGGCCGTCCGGCATCTCCGCGTCGAGCCCGGCCTGGTGCCGCCGCGCAAGGCGACGCCCGCCGCGATGGATACCGTCCAGGTGATGCTGCTCAACGGCGACACGATCTCCGCGAAGTCGGTGACTTTCGCGGAGGGCAAGTTCACCATCGTCACCGATTTCGGCAACATCGAGCCGGAGTTGAAGCGAGTGCAACTGGTCCGCTTCCCTCGCCGGGCCGCGGCGACGCCCGCGCTGCCGGCGGAAGCCACCGTGCAGACGACGGAGGGAAATTTCACGCTGCGTTCCTGCGTGCTGGCCGATGACCGGCTCACCGGACAGTCGGACCTGTTCGGCTCGGTTTCCCTCCAGCGCGACGCGCTTCGTTCGATTCGCTTTCGCCGCGGAGCGCCCTAGTGCTTACTTGCGGAAACAGGCGTCCTGTTTCCGCAAGGAAGCATGACCGCGATAAGCCGCGTCGTTATATTGGGTTATGCGTTCCGTTGGACCGTGTTTAGTTGCGTAATTTGGTCCGCAAATTTACGCAACTAAACACTAGCTGACCTGATACCGGATCGCTTTTTTGAGGAGCTTGCTCATGGCCCAGAACGCGCCGAACGTGCAGGACAATGATGTCCAGGAGATCGAGCGGTTTCGAGACTCCTGCGCCCGCCTCGTCAAAGAACTGCAGCACGTCATCGTCGGGCAGGACCAGGTGATCGAGGACGTGCTCATCGCCATGTTCTCGCGCGGGCACTGCCTCCTCGAGGGCGTGCCCGGCCTGGCCAAGACGCTCCTCGTGCGCACGCTCTCCGAGGCGCTCTCGCTCCAGTTCCACCGCATCCAGTTCACGCCCGACCTGATGCCGGCCGATATCATCGGCACCGAGATTCTCCGCGAGGACCGCGCCACGGGCCACCGCGAGTTCGCCTTCGTCAAGGGCCCGCTCTTCGCCAACGTCATCCTCGCCGACGAGGTCAACCGCACGCCGCCGAAGACCCAGGCCGCGCTCCTCGAGGCCATGCAGGAGCACCACGTCACCGCCGGCGGCAAGGAATACCGCCTCAACGAGCCGTTCCTCGTGCTGGCCACGCAGAACCCGATCGAGCAGGAAGGCACCTATCCGCTGCCCGAAGCCCAGCGCGACCGCTTCATGTTCCACGTGAAGGTGGATTATCCCTCCTTCGACGAGGAGATCCAGATCGTCCGCCAGACCACCACGCACCGCGAGGTGGCCGTCCAGAAAGTGCTCAGCGGCGAGGACATCGTCTCGCTGCAGGACCTGGTCTACCGCATCCCGGTGCCCGACCACGTCTACAAGTACGCCGTGACGCTGGCCCGCCGCACGCGCAAGGGCGAGGCCGACGCGCCCGGCTACATCCGCGACTGGGTCGCCTGGGGCGCGGGGCCGCGCGCCTCGCAGTACCTGATCCTCGGCGCCAAGGCCCGCTCGATCCTCCGCGGCCGGCCGTATGCCGCCATCGAGGACGTGCGCGCGGTCGCCGGCCCGGTCCTGCGCCACCGCATCCTGCTCAACTTCAACGCCGAGGCCGACGGTGTGACCTCCGACGACGTCGCCAAGAAACTGATGGACGAGATCCCCGCGCTGGAACAGGAATAATTCCTTTATTCGCCGGTCCGCGTTCGGCAATCGGAAATAAAGATGGCCCTCAAAGCCAGGAAAACGATCAGGACGATAGACCGCCGCGCCGTGGCGCGGATCAGCCACATGGAGCTCCGCGCCCGCAAGGCGATGGAAGGCTACTACACCGGCATCCACAAGAGCCCCTACCACGGGCTGAACGTCGAGTTCGCCGAGTACCGCGAATACGTCCCCGGCGACGACCTGCGCTACCTGGACTGGCGCGTCGTCGCGCGCTCCGACCGCTACTTCATCAAGCAGTTCGACGCCGAGACGAACCTGAACTGCTACATCCTCCTCGATTGCAGCGGCTCGATGGACTTCGGCACCTCGGGCATGACGCGCCTGGACTACGCCGCCTCGGCCGCCGCCGCCCTGGCGCTGCTGATGCTCGGCCAGGGCGACCACGTCGGCCTCGTCTGCTTCGACAGCGCCGTGCGGCAGTTCATCCCGCCGCGCGGCAACGCCCGGCACTTCCACGCCATCCTCGAGACGCTCGAATCCGCCGCGCCCGGCAAAGACACCGACCTGCCCGCCGTGCTGCACGAGATCGCCGAGCAGGTCCGCCGGCGCAGCATGGTCATCATCCTCAGCGACTTCTTCGACAACGTCGAGGAGATCCTCAACGGCCTGCAGCACTTCCAGCACCGCCGCCATGAGGTCATCGCCTTCCACCTCGTGGACGACGCCGAGATTGATTTCCCCTACGACCGCGTGACGCTCTTCGAGGGCATGGAGCGCGGCGAGGAGATCATCGCGGACCCGCAGGTGGTCGCCGAGGGCTACCGCCAGCGCTTCCGCGAATACCTCGCGCAAATCAAGCGCGGCTGCACCGAGAAGGGCATTGACTACGAGCTGATGCGCCTCTCGCTGCCGTTCGACCGCGCGCTGACCGGATTCCTGGCAAGGAGAAAATAACGACAGCCGTGGAGCCACGATGAGCTTTCTGCATCCCGAGTTTTTCTGGCTGCTTCCGCTGGTGGCCGCGCCGCTGATCATCCACCTGCTCACGCGCCTGCGGTATCGGCGCGTGCGGTGGGCCGCGATTGACTTCCTGCTCAACAACGAGACCAAGGCCGTCCGCCGCGCGCGCCTGCAGCAGATCCTCCTGATGATCCTGCGCACGCTGATCCTGGCCGCCGCGCTCATGGTGCTGCTCGAGCCGATCCTGCGCGGCGGCATCGGCCGGCTCCTCGGCAGCGGAAACAAGATGGTCATCCTGCTCGACGGCTCCGCCAGCATGAGCAGCACCACCGCCGGCGGCACCTGCTTCGAGCGCGGCAAGCGCGCCGCACTGAACGCCGTGGCCATGTTCCCGCGCGGCACCGCCGCGGCCTTCGGGCTCATGGCCGGCGAGTGCCGCATCTCCTCGCGCGAACCGCTCCGCGACCTGCGCGCCGTCTCCAACGCCATCGAGACCGCCCGCCTCACCGACGGCGCAGGCGACATCCCGCAGGCGATCACCGCCGCCGCCGAAACGCTCCAGCGCAGCGGCGGCGGAGGCGTCATCTGGATCCTCACCGACACCCAGGCTTCCGACTGGCGGCCCGCGGACTCCGGCGCCTGGGAGGCCACGCGCAAGGCCCTCGACCTGGCCGGCAAGCCGGAGATCGTCGTCACGCCGCTGGAACGGAGCACGGGGGTCAATTTCTCGTTCGCCGGCCTCAGCCTCTCGCCGCCGGTGCCCACCGAAGGCGATGCGCCGCGCCTCACCGCCACCGTGCAAATGAGCGCCGAGCGCAAAGCTCCCGGCGCCGAATCCGCCTCCGAGCAACCCGGCGCCGTGGCGAATGCGACCCTGTACTTCGACGGCGAGCGCGTGGAATCCGCCTCCGTGAATTTCCGCGAGGCCGGCCGCGCCGATTGCGTCTTCAACCTGCCCACGCTCAAGGCCGGCGCGCATTCCGGATACGTCGAGCTCGACCCGGACGTCATCCCGGCCGACAACCGCTGCTATTTCACCCTCAGCACCGAAGACCAGGTGCCGGTCCTCGTCGTCGAGGGCGCGCCCGCCGGCCGGCCGGACAAGGCGGCCTCGCACTTCCTCTCGCTGGCGCTCAGGCCCACCGAGGCGGAGGCCGGCTACCGTTCGCCCTTCCTGCCGAAGGTCGTCGAGGCCGACGCCCTTTCCGACCTGCTGCTCCAGCCGTTCGAGGCCGTGTTCCTGTCCGACGTGCCCTCGCTGCCCGACGCCGTGCGCCAGCGCCTCGACGAATACGTGCAGGCGGGCGGGCTGCTCGTCATCTTCCCGGGCGAGCACACCGCCCCGGCCGAATGGACCGCCGACAAGTTCCCGGGCATCCCGCTGCAGGGATTCAGGGATTTCCCGGCCGACAAGCGCGCCAAGGTCGCCTGGGCCTCGCAGCAGAACCCGCTCACCCAGACGCTGCCGCTCGAAGGGCTCAACCGGCTGCTGATCTCGCGCCTGTTCCCCATCGAGCCGCCGGCCGGCTCCACCGAGAAACTCGCCGCGCAGGTGCTCATGAGCACCGACTCCGGCCAGCCGTTCCTCGTCGTCCAGCAGGCCGGCAAAGGCCGCGTCTTCCTCTTCGCCGTCTCGGCGCAGTTGGATTTCTCGAACCTGCCGCTCATGCCGTTCTTCCCGCCGACGGTCCATCGGCTCGTCCTGAACCACCTGATCGAGAAGGGCATCACCGCCTCGCACCGCGCCTTCACGCCGCTGATCGTGCCCGTCATGGCCGAGTGGCCGCGCATCGTCACCGCCGACGGGCGCGTCGAGCCGCTGACCCCGATGAAGGGCGACACGGACAAGGCGTCGTTCGAGGACACCGGCTTCGCCGGCTTCTACCGCCTCACCGCGGCGCCCGCCGGCTCCGCGCCGCCGAAGGACGAGGGCGGGCCGATCGTCGGCACCATCAACGTGCCGCCGGAGGAATCGGACATGGAGCTGATCTCCGAAGCCGTCATGGGAAACCTTCTGCAGGGTTTCCGCGTCACCACCATGGCCGCCAACGGCGACCTGGCCGCGACCGGCCACGAGGCTTCCGCCGGGACGTGGAGTTTTCCTTTCGCGATCATGGCCCTCTGCGCGATCCTGGGCGCCGTGATCCTGGCCTGGGCGATTGACCGGCCGACGCCGGCGAAGCCCGCCGAGGCGGCCGTCGGCGGAAGCCGGCGATAGAGCGACGATAGACCATGGACGATAGACGATGGAAACGTAATAAGGCGGCGCTGCTTGGGTAAGA
>JBKQWE010000087.1:0-23080 GCA_052139675.1 Candidatus Brocadiia bacterium | reverse complement strand
CAACATGCTGGACTTCCTCGCCGGACTCGGCGGAGCGGGGTACGGCGCGTCCCTCGTCTGCACCTCCATGCCCGTGGAGATCGCCGATCGCGGGCTGCCGTTTCCGTGGACGACCTGGAGCGCGCTGGCGGGGCGCTGGACCGGGTTCATCGGCGCGAGGACGTTCCGCGAATTCATGCGCCGGACGAAAGCGGACGTGATCCACGTTCACGGGACCGGGCTGCATTTTTCAGGGCGCCGCTTCCTGCGTGCCGTGCGCGCGCCGGTGGTCTTCACGCCGTATTCGCTCGACGGCGCCGGCTGCGAGGTCGCGTGCATCCGGCGCCGCGCCGCGCGCGTGATTGCGCTGAGCGAATTCATGCGCGAGGGTCTCGTCAACCGCTGCCGACTCCCGCGCGAGACGGTGCGCCTGGTGCCGCCGGGCGTGGATTTGAAGCTCTACGATTTTCTGCCGCCGAGGATCGGCGAGCGCATTCCCGTCGTCGGCGCCGTCGCGCCGCTCGAACCGGGCCGCGGCCAGTAGGTGTTCCTCAAGGCGGTCAAAATCCTGGCCGATTCGGTCCATGACGCGGAGTTCATCGTGGCGGGCGACGGCCGCGACGAGCGCTCGCTCCGCGGGGAGGCCGCCGCGCTCGGGATCGAGAAGCGCGTGACCTTTGTGACGCGGCTGGCGAACTATCGCGGCGCGATCTCGGCCCTGGATATTTTCGTGCAGCCCGCGCTGGCCGGCGGACTCGGCTACGGCGTTCTCGAAGCGATGGCGATGGGCAAGGCGGTGGTCGCCACCTCCACCGGCAGCGTTCCGGAAATGGTCGTCGAAGGCAAGACCGCGCGCCTGGTCGCCAAGGGCGACGCCGCCGCACTGGCCGAAGCGGTGGGACAACTCCTGGCGCATCCGCAGGCGGCCCGCGATCTCGGCGCCGCCGCGCGCCGCAGCGTCGAGGAGCGGTTCAGCATGCAGCGCCTCGTCGCGGACACCGTTGCGGTCTACGCCGAGGCGATCGAGGAGACGAAGCCATGACCTGCGCCGTCATCATCCCGGCTCGATTCGGCTCCACGCGTTTCCCCGGCAAGGTGCTGATGCGCAGCCCGTCCGGCAAGCCGCTGATCCAATACGCCTGGGAAGCGGCGACGCGCGCCAAGGGCGTGGACGAAACGCTGGTGGCCACCGACGACGAGCGCATCGCCGAGGCCGTCCGCGCATTCGGCGGCGAAGTGCGGATGACGCAGTCCACGCATCCGAGCGGCAGCGACCGCTGCGCCGAAGTCGCGCGCGGACTCCGGCACGACTGCGTGGTCAACCTGCAGGCCGACGAGGCGGGCATCCTTCCGGAGATGATCTCGCACACCGTCCGCCTCTTGCGCGAGGACCCGGAGTGCGAGATGTCCACCCTGGCGTGCCGAATCCTCGATGAGTCCGAATTGACCGACCCGGGAGTGGTGAAGGTGGTGCTCGACGGCCGCTCCAGGGCGCTGTACTTCTCGAGGTCGGTCATCCCGCACGTGCGGGGATCCCGCTCGCCGCTGCGCGAGAGCCCGGTCCCGCACCTGCGGCATCACGGCATTTACGGTTACCGCCGCGAGGCGCTTCTGGACTTCACCGCGCTGCCGCCGCACCCGCTCGAGCAGGCGGAGAAGCTGGAACAGTTGCGCGCGCTGGCAAACGGATATAAGATCACGGTCGGCGTGACGCCGCACCGCACGCTGAAGGTGGATACGCGCGAGGATTTCGAGGCGTTCTGCGCGGCGGAGCGGAAAAAAGTCTAGACGGGATTACAGGATAAACAGGATTGTTCAGAGGAGACTGGAATACGGAACGACTTTTAGGCAAGGTTATCCGGTTGATCCTGTAAATCCTGTCAAGAAAAAATTATAGAGGCCCATCAATGGCAAAACATATTTTCGTGACCGGCGGCGTAGTGAGTTCGCTCGGGAAAGGGCTGACCTCCGGCGCGCTGGGGTTGCTGCTGGAGAGCCGCGGGCTGCGCGTGGCCATGCAGAAGTTCGATCCGTACCTCAACGTGGACCCGGGCACGATGAGCCCGTACCAGCACGGCGAGGTCTACGTCACCGACGACGGCGCGGAGACCGACCTCGACCTGGGCCACTACGAGCGGTTCACGCGCGCGCGGACCACGCGCGACAGCAACTTTACCAGCGGGCAGATTTACAACTCGGTCATCTCCAAGGAGCGGCGCGGCGAGTACCTCGGCCGGACGATCCAGGTCGTCCCGCACATCACCAACGAGATCAAGAGCGCCGTCCGGCGCATCGCGCGCCCGGACGTGGACGTGGTGATCACCGAGATCGGCGGCACGGTCGGCGATATCGAAGGGCTGCCGTTCCTCGAGGCGATCCGCCAGTTCGGCCAGGAGGTCGGCCGGCAGAACGCGGTGTTCGTCCACCTCACGCTCATCCCGTACCTGCGCGCGAGTCAGGAGATCAAGACCAAGCCCACCCAGCACTCCGTCGGCAAGCTGCGCGAGCTGGGCATCCTGCCCGACGTGCTGGTCTGCCGCACGGAGAAGCCGCTCTCCGACGACGTGCGCGACAAGATCGCCATGTTCTGCAGCGTCGAGCGCCGCGCCGTGATCGAGGAGATTGACCTGGCCGAGACGAGCACGATCTACGAGCTGCCGCTGGTCCTCCAGCGCGAGGGCCTCGACGCGCTGCTTGCGGAGAAGCTCCAGCTCAAGACCGACGGTCCCGGCCTCGACGACTGGAAGGCGATGCTGCAAATTCTGCAGAACCCGAAGCACGAGGTGACGGTGGCGGTGATCGGGAAATACATCCACCTGAAATCGGCGTACGAGTCCATCTACGAGGCGCTCACGCACGGCGGCATCGCCAACCACGCGCGCGTCATCAAGCGGAAGATCGAGGCGGAGGAACTCCTCGCCGGCGACCCGCAGAAACTGCTCGCCGGAGTGGACGGCATCCTCGTCCCGGGCGGCTTCGGGATGCGCGGGATTGACGGCAAGGTCCGCGCGATCCAGCACGCGCGAGAGAAGAAAATCCCGTTCTTCGGCATCTGCCTCGGCATGCAGTGCGCCGCGATCGAGTTCGCCCGCGACGTGTGCGGGCTCCAGAACGCCAACAGCTCGGAGTTCGACGCCGATACGCCGCACCCGGTCGTCTGCATGATGGACGAGCAGCGCCGCGTGGTGAACCTGGGCGGCACCATGCGCCTCGGCGCGCAGCCGTGCCTCCTCGCGCCGAAGAGCCTCGCGCGCGCCGCGTACGGCGCGGAGCAGATTTCCGAGCGGCACCGCCATCGTTACGAGTTCAACAACGCCTACCGCGCGCAGTTCGAGAAGGCCGGAATGCGCTTCAGCGGAACCTCGCCGGACGGCAAGCTCGTGGAGATCATGGAACTCGAAGGGCACCCGTGGTTCCTGTCCGTGCAGTTCCACCCCGAACTGAAGTCGCGTCCGATCGAGGCGCACCCGCTCTTCCGCGCCTTCATCGGCGCCGCGCTGGCCAGAAAACAATCGCAGCAGAAAACGACGGCATGATTTCTTTAACGGCTTTTTTGCCACGGATTGCACGGATTGACACGGATTACCGGAAAACAAAAAAAACAACGGCCACTATTGACTTTGCAGTTCGTCGCCGGTAATCCGTGGAAATCCGTGAAATCCGTGGCAAGAATTGCCGTAATTCTCGTTTTCCGGTAATCCGTGGCGGACATTGAACGAATGCAGAAGGATGGTGGTTGATGAACGAGCAGGAGAAACCGGAAGCAGCGGGCAAATCGGCGACGCCCCGTCCGAAGTCCGAGCGCGCGCCGCTCCCGGAGCCGAGTCTCAAGACTTTCGTCTCCGGCCTCGCCGGACAAGTGCTCATCAACCTGGGCCTCTTCGACAACCCGATGACCGGCAAACGCCAGGTGGACCTCGAACAGGCCAAATACTCCATAGACCTCCTGCAGATCCTCCAGGACAAGATGCAGGGCAACCTGACCGACGAGGAAGCCAAGCTCATGAGCGCCATCCTCTATGACCTGCGCATGCGGTATGTTGAGGCTTGCCGGTGAGAAGCCGCCTGACAACGTTGCTGACTGCAGCCGGTGGATTGCGCGCGGCGGAATTTAACCTTGTCGGCGTCTGAAGTTACTCGCCCGTGAGGCGCAATGCTGCCCCAATCACCGCAGCGTCAACCCGGATGCCCTGCTCCATCAGGCGGTCAAGAAGCGGCTTCGCTTGGGGGATGATGCCCCTTCGTTTGGCGAGCACGATGAGGGAAACCGTCCCGCGAACGCGAATGCGGAGGCCTGCAGCGCAGTTGCGTGCCGCCCGGTCATCGAGAATCGCCTCCGCATCCGGCAAGTTTCGGCAGAGCGTGAGGACATGGCTTTCCCCCAACCCCAAGTCCCATGCCGCCACCAGAGGATCAACTCGCTCGACTGGCGTGACGGCCGCAGCTCCTTCGCCATCAATCCAGTGCCGCGCCGCGTCCGCAACCGGACCCGCACGGAGCTCAACGGCGACCCCTTCAGGAACCATGGCTCTTGAACTGAGCCGGAAGATTAAATCAAGCCGCCCGATCTTCCCCAAAAGTATCAAGGGGGAAGCGTTTACGACCCAAACGTCACTCACGGTTCACCTCGGCCTCGATTTCCTCCGGTTTTGACTGCACCGGAGAAACGCCGAAGCGCGCCAAAGCCTCCACGAATTCCTGTCGGCTGACCCCGGCGACTTCCGCCGCTTTGGATTGGGAGAGAAGGCCCATCTCGTACCACTTCGCTGCCGCGGCCAGTCTCAGTTCCCGAACGAACCGTTCCGGCGTAGTCCGCAAACTCGACAACGCCCCTTCGGGCAAATCAAGCTCTATGTGGATGCTCATATCCTCTACCTCCAGCCGGCGAGCCTTGTCAGGAAAGGCAACATGGGGATTATAACATCTCCATCGCCGAGGTTACAGAGAGCGAACAGCGAGAACTTATTCCGCCGCGCAGCGTTCGCCCTGTGCGCGGAATTTGAGACTGCTGTTGCCGTTCCGAGTCGCTCGCTTGACTTTGCGGCTGCACCGGGGATAATGGCGCAAGCGGGATCGGATAACGACGGCGGCGATTACGAGTCAGATTACGGTTGCGAAGCGGCTTTGCCGCGTCGCGATCTTCATGGCGAATAAATGAACCCTAAAGAATTCGTTCACCTGCACGTTCACAGCCACTTCAGCCTGCTCGACGGCGCCTGCACGCCGGCGAGCCTGGCGAAGCTGGCCAAGGCGCAGAAGATGAAGGCCTGCGCGCTGACCGACCATGGGAATCTCTACGGGGCGATCCAGTTCTACCGCGCGATGACCGGCGCGGGGATCAAGCCGATTATCGGCTACGAGGCGTACGTCGCGCCCGGCAGCCGCAGGGACAAGCAGTCCTCCGGCGGCGGCAAGGAGGCGTACAATCACCTGACGCTGCTCGCGGCCGATATTCGCGGATACCATAACCTGGTGAAGCTGGCCTCCAGCGCCTTCCTCGACGGCTTCTATTACCGCCCGCGGATTGACGTGGAGCTGCTCCAGGAGCACAAGGACGGCCTGATCGTGATGAGCGGCTGCAACAGCGGCGAAATCTGCCAGTGGCTGCTGGCGGGGAAGCCGCGCGAGGCGCTCGCGGCGGCGGGGCGCTACGCGGACCTCCTGGGCAAGGAGAATTTCTTCATCGAGATGCAGGACAACGGGCTGCCGGAGCAGAAAGCGTGCCTGGAAGGGCTCGCGCGCGTGGCGTCGGAGGCGGGGCTGGAGATGGTGGCGACGAACGACATCCATTACGGCGCGCCCGACGACGCGGCCGCGCACGAGGTGCTGCTCTGCATCAACACGGGCAAGACGCTCGCCGATGAAGGGCGGATGCGCTTCGGCTCGAAGGAGTTTTATTTCAAGACCGGCGAGGAGATGGCGGCGCGGTTCGGCCACCTGCCGCGCGCGATCAAGAACACCCTGGCGATCGCGGAGCGCTGCAATGTGGCTTTCGATTTCGAAACGCGCAATTTCCCGCGCTACACGCCGCCGGACGGCCTCTCCGCGGGCGAATACCTGCGGAAACTCTGCGAGGAAGGGCTCAAGCGGCGCTACGGCCCGTCGGCGCCGGCGGCGAAGAAGCGGCTCGACCACGAACTCGGCGTGATCGAGAAAATGGGCTACAGCAGCTACTTCCTGATCGGCTGGGACATCGTCGCGTTCGCGCGGAGGCGCGGCATTCCGGTCGGCCTGCGCGGGTCGTGCGCCAGCACGCTAGTGGCCTACGTGCTGGACATCTCCGACGTGGACCCGATCCGCTACTCGCTGATCTTCGAGCGCGCGCTGGACCCGCAGCGGCGCGAGCCGCCGGACCTCGATCTCGATCTGTGCGAGATCCGCCGCGAGGAGGTGATCCATTACCTGCGCGAGAAGTACGGCGAGAGCAACACCGCGCAGATCATCACCTTCGGCACCATGAAGGCGCGCGCGGTGGTGCGCGACGTGGGCCGCGTGCTCGGCTGGAGCGTCAGCGAGGTGGACGCGCTGGCCAAGCGCATTCCCGGCGTGCTCGGCGCCACGCTCGAGAAGGCGATCGAGCAGGACGAGAGCCTCCGCAATGACGCGAAGAGCAACCCGCGCATCCGCGAGCTGCTCACGTACGCGCGCAAGCTCGAGGGACTCGCCCGGCACGCCTCGACTCACGCCGCCGGCGTGGTCATCGCCGACAAACCGCTCGTCGAGTTCATCCCGCTCTGCAAGATGAACGACGTCGTCATGAGCCAGTTCGCGATGAACGACCTCGAGAAGGCCGGCATGCTGAAGATGGACCTGCTGGGCCTGCGCACGCTGACGATCGTGGACAAGACGCTCGAGCTGGTCAAGGCCAGCCGCGGCCAGGCGCTGGATCTCCAGGCCGTGCCGCTCGACGACGCGAAGACGTACGACCTGATCGGCCGCGGCGACACGAAGGCGGTGTTCCAGTTCGGCTCGTCGGGCATCCGCGACCTGCTGCGGCGGCTCAAGCCGGAGAACATGGAGGACCTGATCGCCGTGGTCGCGATGTACCGGCCCGGCCCGCTGAAGAGCGGCATGGTGGACGATTTCATCGCGCGCCGGCACGGCGAGAAGGACGTCACGTACGTCGCGCCGCAGCTTGAGCCGATCCTGAAGGAGACGTGCGGCGTGATCGTCTACCAGGAACAGATCATGCGCATCCTCCACGAGCTCGGCGGGCTGACGCTGGCCGACGCGTTGAGCTGCATCAAGTCCATCAGCAAGAAGCGCTCGGAGGAGGTGGACGCGCGCGCGGAGGCGTTCCTGAAGGGCGCGCAGAAGAAGCACATGACGGCCCAGGTCGCCGAGGAACTCTTCGCGCTGATCCGCCACTTCGCGGAGTACGGCTTCAACAAGGCGCACGCGACGGCCTACGCCTACCTCGCCTACCGGACCGCGTACCTGAAGGCGAACTACCCGATGGAGTTCGCCGCCGCCGACCTCTCCTGCGAGATGGGCGACAGCGAGCGGCTCAAGGAGCACGTCAGCGACTGCATTGAAATGAAGCTGACGGTGCTGCCGCCGTGCGTGAACGAAGGCGGCGGGCTCTTCACCGTCTGCGGCGAGAAGGCGATCCGATTCGGCATGGTCGGCGTCAAGAGCGTCGGCGAGCGGACGGTGGAGGCGATCGTGCGCGCGCGCGAGGCCGGCGGGCGGTTCACGTCGCTCCAGAATTTCTGCGACCGCGTGGACTCGGCGGCGATCAACCGCCAGGCGGCTGAGAGCCTGATCAAGGCGGGCGCATTCGACAGCCTGCCCGGGAACCGCGCGCAGAAGATCGCCGCGCTGGAGGACGCGCTCCGCAGCGGCGCGCGCGCGCAACTCGACCTCCGCCGCGGCCAGAAGAGCCTTTTCGGCGGCGATATCGGCGTGCGCGCCGTCGAGACGCCGCTGCCGCAGATTCCCGAATGGCCGCTGGTCGAGACGGCCCACAATGAGGAGGAGGCCCTCGGTCTGAGCCTGAGCGTCAACCTGCTCGACCCCTTCAAGGCCGTGCTTTCTCAACTCGCCACGGCCACTTCGGGGACATTGAGGGGAATGAAGGATGACGCGGCGGTGATCGTCGGCGGCAGGATCAAGTCCATCCGCCCGACGATCACGAAGGGCGGCCACGCCATGGCGCACATCGAAATGGAGGACCTCACCGGCACGATCCGCGGCGTCGTCTTCCCGGACTGTTTCGAGAAACACGGCGGACTCCTGAAGGAAGACGCCATCCTCTTCGCCATCGGCGCCGTGGACAAGAGCAGCGACCGCCCCGGAATCAAGGTGCAGGAGCTGATCCCGGTCGCCGAGGCGCCGGCCCGGCTGGCGAGCGCGGTCAAGCTCAGCCTGCAGCGCGCCGCGCTCAACAGCCAGGTCGTGGACGACATCAAGGCGCTTTGCCAGCGGCATCACGGCGACTGCGCGGTGCTCGTGGAGGTCGTCGCGCCCGATCAGCAGCGCGTGCTCGTCAAGGCCGGGCGCGAGCTGGCCGTGCGGCCGACCGAGGCGTTCATCGCGGAGATGGGCCGGTTGGTCGGCGAAGGGCACATGCAGTTGAGCCCGCGCAAGCCCCAGGCGCAGTCGAACGGCAACGGACGCGGACGATGGAGCCGGGGTGATAACTGAGATTGCCGAATGCCGAATGGCGATTGCCGAATGCAAACTGTAAAGGCACAATGACGAAGGAAAAAGGAAGGAAATTAGATGAAGAAACAACTGACTTACGTTCTCATCACGCCGTATACGCTGAAGAAAAGCCGCACCGGCGGCATCATCGGGCGGCTGCTGGCGCTCGGCAGGGGAGTCCGCCTCGTCGGCGCGCGCATGTACGCGCCGTCGGACGAGATGGTGAGCCGCTACGCCGAGACACTGGCGGCGGAGGACCTCAGCCCGATGGTCCGCGGCGCGCTCGAACAGTACGTCCACACGAACCTGCGCCGCGACAACCCGTTCGCCATCAGCAACCGCATGTGCCTGCTGCTCTTCGAGGGCGAGAACGCCATTCGCTCGCTGCGCGACGAGGTCATCGGCGACCTCTCGCCGGACGTGAAGGGCGATACCGTCCGCGGCACGTACGGCGATTTCGTCCTCTCGCACGGCCAGCTCTCCTTCTTCGAGCCGGCGGTGCTCACGCCGACCACCGACGAGGCCAACCGGCGGCAGTTGCAGGTCCTCAGCGATTTCGCCGGGAAGGACGGCGGCATTCTCACGAACGTGGTCCGGTTCAACGACCCTTCCAAGGTTCAGAGCACGCTGGTCATCATCAAGCCGGACAGCTTCGGCCGGCGCTCGGCGCGGCCGGGAAACATCATTGACATGTTCAGCCGCACCGGGCTTTTCATCGTCGGCATCAAGCTCCTGCGCCTGACGCGCGAGCAGGCGGAGGAATTCTACGGGCCGCTACAGGGCATTTTCGTGAAGAAGCTCGCCAGGCCGGCCGGCGAACGCGCCGCCGAGGCGCTGCACTCGACCTTCGATTTCGAGATCACCGACGAGATGAAGGCGAAGATCACGGACGTGATCAAGGGCGCGAACGCCGAGTTCGAGTTCCGGCGGATCGTAAATTACATGACCGGGCAGGACGAAAGCGGCGCCGCGCTGCCGCCCGAGGAAAAAGGCAAGTGCGTCGCGCTGCTCTACCAGGGCGAGGACGCGATCGCCAAAATCCGCAAGCGCCTCGGCGCGACGAACCCGAAGGAGGCGGAGGAAGGCACCATCCGGAGCATCTACGGCTACGACCTGATGAAGAACGGCGCGCACGCCTCCGACAGTCCCGAGAGCGCCGAGCGCGAGCGCAAGATCGTCGGCCTCTGGGAAGAGCGCGGCATCTCCGATACGCAGGAGACGATTGACAGATATCTCGCGAAGGTTTCCGCGGCGAAGTGAACGGGGACAAAACGCATAGCCGCAAAGAGGCGCAAAAGACGAGAAAAAACTGATTCAGTGTTCCGCGTCTCTTGCGCTTCTTTGCGGCAAAAAATCGTTGCCTGAACTTTCTTCACGTCTTCGCGGTTAGAATGAAAATATTCGTAATGACGTTCGGGCCGTTCGAGGAAAACTGCTATCTGGCGGTCTGTCCGGACACGTCGGAGGCGGTGGTGATTGATCCGGGCGGCTTCGCGGGCGAAATTCTCGCGCGGGCGAGGTCGCTTCGTGCGCACATCAAGTGGATCGTCCTCACGCACGGGCACGCCGACCATATCACCGGCAATGCCGGGTTGAAGGCCGCGCTCCCGAAGGCAAAGCTGGCCATTCACGAGGCGGACGCGCAGATGCTCGTGAACGCCAAATTGAATCTATCCGCCGCGTTCGGCGCCCCGATCACCTCGCCGCCGGCGGACGTTCTCCTGCGCGACCGCGACGTGGTCGCCGCCGGGACGATTCGGCTCGAAGTCATCCACGTTCCCGGCCACACGCCCGGCGGCATCGCGCTTTATTCGCCCGTGGATCCGGCCCTGGCGGCCACGGCGGAATCGAAGGACCCGGTCCTTTTCTCCGGCGACGCCCTCTTTCGCGGCAGCATCGGCCGCGCGGATTTTCCCGGCGGCTCCGCCCCGCAGCTTATCGAATCCGTCCGCACGCGTCTGCTGACCCTTCCCGCCGACACCATCGTCAACCCCGGCCACGGCGAAAGCACCACCATCGGCGAGGAAGCGCGGTCAAATCCGTTCCTCGCTTGATACCGACGGGAAATCATGCGAAGGATGGCAGGAAGGTCAGAAAATGAGACCTGCCGGCACACAAGGACATTTCCCTCGTGTGCCGGCGGCAGCGGACGTTTCAGCGGGCTGCTGGCGCGCCGCCTGCGGGGCCGGCGCGGTCTATCGGCGGCTTGTTGCACTTCGCGATGTACACCAGGCAATTCAGGTAGAACGCCTGGCCGGCGGCGGTCATCTTCGACGGCGGCGAGTTGAATCCCCAGTACAGGAAATTTCCCTGCCGTCCCACCGAGATGTGCTCCGGGCCTTTGTGCAAGTCCAAGCCGGCGGTGAGGACCTCGCAATCGGCGGGGGCGTCCTTCGCGAACGGCTCGGAGACCGCGCCATACATCTCCTTCCCGGAGTCCTGCACTCGCCAGACTTTCAGTTTGGCAGGAAGATCAGCCCCGCCCGGGTACTTCTGGTAGGAAGCCGGCTTATCGCGCTCTTCGACCTGCGGCTCGACTTTGAAGGGCTTCTGGAAGACTTCATGTTTGAGCGGCTCAAACTGAGCCGCATCGGTGAGGCACGCTCAGGAGAATCCCAGCCGCAACCCCAGCGAGGATCCCACGCGCGATCCGAAAAGCCCCTGCAGCACGGTGGGCTTCGAATAATTCGCGGGCAGTTGCAGCTTTGCCAGCTTGCCGAATTCACTATGCGTGTCGTACGGGTTCGTCGAGCCGGCATCGGCATCGAAGATGACGACGTCGTACGCCGAGGTCTGCGCCGGGGTAAATTTCGCCACGTCCGTCACCTCGACCTTGGTGAAATGCTCCCGAAGGAACTGCGCGAAGTCCTTCGCCCGCGGGCTCTCCGGCTGGCCCTCGTACAGGATGCTGAGCGAAATCTTCTCCGGCGCTTCCGCGCGCGCGATGCCGGAAACGCACATCGCCGCAATGCCGACGGCGAGCGCGCCGAGTCGGTACAGCGAACGCATAGTGCCTCTCCTTTCCTGACTGAAGACAGCCCTGGAACACAGCCCCCACACTGCTGCCGCTATATTACATCAGCCTTTCCGAAAAATCCAGCGAATTCCAGCCCGCGTCCGTGACTTGACAGACCTCATCGTTTGTGCCCATGATAGGCTGATCGAGGGGAATTGCGCGTTGCGTTCGACGCCGGGCATTTCCGATGGGGATTTCAGTCATGCGGGCACATGGAACGCTTGTCGTGTGCGCAGCGCTGGCGTTCTGCGGTGTGGCTCTTCTCGGCGGGCGGGAAGGGCGGGGCGAAACGGGGGCTGAGGGCACAAAGGAGCCGATCATGAGCGAACGCAAAGGGGCCGTGACGATGAAGGGCAATCCGCTGACGCTGGTGGGGAACGAGGTCAAGGTCGGCCAGATGGCGCCGGATTGCACGCTGACGGGCAACGACATGTCGCCGGTGAAGCTCTCCGACTTCCGCGGGAAGGTCTGTGTAATTTCCTCCGTGCCTTCGCTCGACACCCCGGTCTGCGATCTCGAGACGCGCCGGTTCAACCAGGAGGCCGCCGGACTGGGCGCAGACGTGCAGATTCTGACGATCAGCATGGACCTGCCGTTCGCGCAGAAGCGCTGGTGCGGCGCCCACGAAATCAAGTCGGTCATCACGCTCTCGGATTATCGTGAGGCGGCTTTCGGCTCGGCGTACGGGGTGCTGATCCAGGAACTGCGCCTCCTTGCGCGCGCGGTTTTCGTGGTGGACCGCGACGGGAAAATCCGGTATATCCAGCTCGTCAAGGAAATCGCGAGCGAGCCGGACTACGCCGCGGTGATTGAGGCGGTGAAGAAGGCGAAATGACGATTGTTGCGGATCCAGGGAGTCCCCGATGAGCGCGGATGAAAGAAAAGACGGCGAGAAGCTTCCGCCGCGCCGGCGCGACGCCGTGCCGGAGCCGTTCATCCTGGTGATTTTCGGCGCCTCCGGCGACCTGACGAAGCGCAAGCTGATCCCGGCGGTCTACAGCCTTTTCCGGCAGGGGCTCCAGCCGGAGAAGTTCTCGGTCGTCGGGTTCGCGCGCAGGCCGCAAACCGACGCCGGTTTCGCCGAGGCGATGCGCCAGGGCATCGAAGCGTTCGCGCACGAGAAACCGGCGGACGAGCCGAAGGACCTCTGGGCGCGGTTCGCGGCGCGGCTGTTTTACCACCGCGGGGAATTCCACGAGCCGAAGGACTATCAATCGCTCCGCGAACGCCTGGAGGGAATCGCGAAGAAAGACGGCGTCCCGGGCAATTATATCTTCTACCTCGCCACGCAGCCGGACTTCTTCGGCCCCATCGCGGAACGCCTTCGCGAGGCGGGCCTGGCGCGATCTAACGCACAGGGTTCGCCCTGGTCGCGGCTGATCATTGAAAAGCCGTTCGGCCACGACCTGGCGAGCGCGCGCGAGCTCAACCGCTTCCTGCAGAGCGCCTTTGCCGAAGGGCAGGTCTTCCGCATAGACCATTACCTCGGCAAGGAAGCGGTGCAGAACATCCTGGTGTTCCGCTTCGCCAACAGCATCTTCGAGCCGATCTGGAACCAGAAGTACGTGGACCACGTCCAGATCACGATGAGCGAGGAGATCGGCGTCGAGGGACGCGGCCCGTATTACGACCAGATGGGCGCGCTGCGCGACATGGTGCAGAACCACATGATGAACCTGCTCAGCTTCGTGGCGATGGAGTCGCCGATGGACGTCTCCTCGCGCGCGGTCCGCGACGAGAAGGTGAAGGTGCTGCAATCGCTGCGCGTGATCCCGAGGGTCTGCGCGGTGAACGGCGTGGTCCGCGCGCAATACGCCGCCGGGACCTTCCGCGGCAAACCGGTCCCCGGCTACCGCCAGGAGCCGGGCGTCGCGCCGGGTTCGCTGACGGAGACGTTCGTGGCCTTCAAGGCGAACGTGGACAACTGGCGCTGGGCGGGCGTGCCGTTCTACCTTCGCACCGGCAAGCGCCTGCCGCGGCGGCTGACGCAGATTTCGATCCACTTCAAGCCGGTCCCGCAAATCCTGTTCAACGCCGACCCGGACAAGCAACTGCCGCCGAACCTGCTGACGCTCCGCATCCAGCCGGACGAGGGGATTTTCCTCCGGTTCCAGCAGAAGGTCCCTGGGATGACGATGGACATCCAGCCGTTCGAGATGAAGTTCGGCTACGGCGCGGCCTTCGGCAAGCCGCCGCCGGAGGCGTATGAGCGGCTGCTGCTCGACGCGGCCTTCGGCGACTCGACGCTCTTCATCCGCAACGACGAGTTGGAAGCGGCGTGGGAGTACCTCGATCCGATCATCGAGGGCTGCAGCGGCGCGCGCGGCGGACAACTGCCGGCTTACCCGGCCGGAACCTGGGGCCCGAAAGAGGCCGAGGATTTGATCCGCGCGGACGGGCGCGAATGGGCGGCGGCCGACGCGGGGCCTTTGCAGCCGTCCGGCGGCGGGCCGGAAGACGCGGACGACTAAGGAACTCATTCCATGCCGGAATCGGCAACGCATGACGTGATCGTGGTCGGCGGAGGTCCCGCGGCGCTGGGGACCGCGCTCTATACCGGCCGCGCGGAGCTGAAAACGGTGGTGCTGGAGCGCCGCGCGGTGGGCGGCCAGTTGCTGGAGACGGACGCCGTCGAAAACTATCCGGGCTTTCCGGAGGGCGTCTGCGGACCGGAACTCATCAAGCTGATGGCCGCGCAGGCGAAGCGGTTCGGCGTGGACATGCGGATGGAGGAGGTCTCGAAGATCGAGCTGGATGGCGACATGAAAATCGTCACGACCGGCGAAGGCGTGTACCGCGCGCCGGTGGCGATTCTGGCGATGGGCGCGGACCCGGTAAAACTGAACGTGCCCGGCGAGGCGGAACTCCGCGGTCGGGGCGTCAGCTATTGCGCGACCTGTGATGCGCCGTTCTTCCGGAACAAGAAAGTCGTCGTCGTCGGCGGCGGGGACAGCGCGTTCAAGGAGGGCTTGTTCATCGCCAAGTTCGCGCGCGAGATGGTGATGGTCCATCGCCGGCAGGAGTTTCGCGCGGAGAAAATTTATCAGAGCGCGGTGCGCTCGAACCCGAAGTTTTCACTCAGGCTCGACTCCGTCCTGGAGCGCGTCAACGGCAAGGACCGCGTCGAGAGCGTGTACCTCCGTAACCTCAAGAGCGGGCAGACCGAAACGGTCCCGTGCGACGGGGTTTTCATCTTCATCGGAACCGCCCCGAACACGCAGTTCGTCCGCAATCTTTTTGCGCTCGACGGCGCGGGGCACCTGGAGACCAACAGCGACATGATGACGGCGACGCCCGGCATTTTCGCCATCGGCGACGTGAGGAAGGGCTCCTATCGCCAGGTCGCGACGGCCGTCGGCGAAGGCGCCACCGCCGCCATGGCCGCCGAGCACTGGCTGGCGGAGCGGAAAGCCAGGGCGGGCTGAACGAGAAACTCCGGCCATTCGGCAAACCCCGGTATCCCCAACTGAACGCGGAAGGGCGCATCGAATGACAGGCCCGAAGATTACGGTGATCGGCGCGGGCAGCTATTTTTTCGGCAAACAGGTCATCCACAAGATGGCCACAAGCCCGTTCATGGCCGGCGGAGCGCTGGCGCTGGTGGATACCGATCCGAAAGTCCTGGCGACGATGGCGCGCCTCGCTAAACGCATCTTTGCCCATACGAAGTGCGGCGTGAAGCTGACCGGCTCGACCGACCGGCGCCGGGTCATGGCGGACTCGGACTTCATCGTCCTTACTTTCTCCGAGCGAAATGCATACTATCGAGGATTGGACACGCAGATCGCCGCGCGCCATGGCATTCGGATGTGCAGTTCGGACACCATCGGCCCCGGCGGAATTTTCAGGGCGCTGCGCGAGGCGCCGCGCGCGCTGGCAATGGCGCGCGACGCGCGGACGCTTTCGCCCGACGCCTGGGTCATCAACTTCGTCAACCCGACCGCGGTCATGGGTATCGCGCTCCGTCGCTACGCGCCCGAGGTGCGCAGCTTCGCACTGTGCGACGGTCACCACGAGCCGTACAATACGCTCATGTTCTGCAAGCTCGTCGCCGTGCTGCCCGCGGAGGCCAGGGCGGTCCCGCCCGAGGTCTGTCAGAAGCTCGACCTGGCGATCGGCGGAGTGAACCATTGCACGTGGGTCGTCCGCTTCCGCTACGACGGCAAGGACATGATGCCCGCGCTGCGGCGATGGCTCGTCGCGCGCGCGGAGGAAGAGAAAAAGCATCCCGGCGAGCAGGCCAAGCCGCGCTACAGCTTCAATTACGCGCTTCAGCTCATGGACCTTTACGGGGCGTATCCCACGGCGGCCAGCCACACGAAGGAATACGTCCCGTTCTTCCAGGGCACGGGAGTCCTGCCGAATTTCCCAGAGCCGCTCCGCCTCTTCGACGCGGATGAACGGGCGCGCGAGATGGCCGACGCGTGGAAGATCACCGGACAGTACGCGGACGGCAAGCTCGGCGAAAAGCAGTTCCTCCGCACGATCCGCGACGATCACGCCACGGACATCATCGAGAGCATGTGGGGCGGGCTGGGGAAGTCGTTTTACATCAACTCGCCCAATCGCGGCGCGGTGACGAACCTGCCGGGCGACGCCTTCCTGGAACTGCGGTCGGACATTGATCTGCGCGGTCCGCGGCCGCAGCCGTTCGGGCCGATGCCGCGCGGGCTGCTCGGCCTGACGCACCAGGTGCTCGACGCGCACGAACTGACCGCCGAAGCCGCCGTGACCGGCGACCGTGCGACCCTGCGCCGCGCAATGCTGACCGATCCCCTGTGCAACAACATCGCCGACGCGGACGCCTGCATCGAGGAACTGCTGGAGGCGGAACGCGACGCGCTGCCGGACTACTGGTACGCCAGGCGCCGCGCGGCACGGAAAAGAAGCTAAGGCCGATCCCACGGCGAAGCACGCAGGGGACGCCGATGGTTCTGGTTGACACGTCCGTATCGCCAGCCATCTCGGACCTGCACTAAACCGCCCAGAATGCTTGTCCCTGTCAGGCGCGGAGGTCCGCGCATGGGCGTATCGTTTTCCTGAACAACGCGACGAAGCCGCTCACGCCTTTGTCCACTGCTACTTCTTCCAGAGATAAAGCACAGATGGCCCGGCGAACGGAGAGGTCAACTGTACTTTTTCGCCGCCGGTGATCGTCCCGCCGGGTGCGGCCTCGCCGGTCTTCACATTGTGCCATTCCACGTTGAAAAGGCCGGACGCATTGGCCAAAGCCACTGCGACGGTGGGGCCCTGCGGCAGGAAGATCAGAAAACGGCTCTTCTTGTCCGACAGGCAGTATCTCGTCGAGGCCAGATCGTTGCAGGGGACGGCCTCGGCCAGATCCATCCGCTCTGCGTATTTCCGGCAAACGCCCATCTCCCTGCGGACGGCGTCGCGCCATGGGTCGGCCGGGCTCAGGCACTCGTCATCCATGAAAAGCATGTTCATTCCGCGGCAGAAGCTCTTCCAGACCCAGGGCAGCGTATTCTCAGGCGTCCTTTCCGCGAGATGATCTGTGTCCGGAATGAGCACCTTTCGGCCGTCCGCCGCCGGAGGGTCGGTCACGTACGGCTCAGGCGCGGCGCCGGGGGAAATCCACTCCGCCGCGCTCTGAAACATCTCTTCATTCGTGCAACTGCCGCCGATGTCAGGCATCCCGAACGCGAACGTCATCCCCACGGGGTGCTGTTTGTCTCGGGCGGCTTCGTAATCGTGGACGAACCGGATCATGTGCTCTTGCCAGCGCAGGGAACCCCTGCCCGCCTCGTTGGCGATCTCGAAGAGCACGTTGTCCAGGTCGCCGATCGTGTCAATCACCTTGCGAACGTACGCTTCCTGACACGAGGTGACCTCGGGTATATCCAGGCTGAGCAGTTTCAATCCCCGCCCGGTTCTGTCCGGATCGCCATCGAGGCCGTTGATGTTGTTGCTCGCGTTGAAGGGGTGTCCGTCCCAACACCAGGGCTTGGACGCATAGTGGAGGGCGTCCGCCTCGAAGAGCATTACAGAGACGTACATTCCGCGCCGCCCGGCGGCGATCACCCGTTCGCGCAGCCGGGTGAAGTACTCCGGATTGAACCGAGTCAAGTCGAACTTCGGCTTGCCGTCGAGCGCGTTGCCCGGCCCGGTCCGCTGCCAGGGCACCGGGGAATCGTAGAAGACCAGTGTCGGCGGACTCCAACTGTGTTTGGGCTGATGACAGGTCCACAACCGGATAAGGTTATGGTGGTTCCGCTGCAGGAAGTCGAGAAACGCGGAATAATCAAAGGCCTCCGGCGGGTCCTTCTGGCTCTCATCATTCATATCGCACGCCGTGTGCGACCCCGTCAAGAAGAGGACCCGCCCCTGCGCGTCCTCGAAATAGCGGGGGTTGCGCTTGCTCACTCGCAGCGGGCCGGAAGGGAAACCCTCCTGCTTACCAGCCATGGCCGTTTGCTCCTCTGAAGAGTTCGCGGACGTGCGCTTACCCTCTAGCGCCTCGGCCGATGCGGACATCAAGGCCGGAGACAGGATGCAGAGAAAGCCGAAAAAGCTCATTCCAATTCTCCATGCCCGGCGCATGCAGCGACGCTCCATAATCAACCAACTTTCCCGAGCGGCGGCCCTCGACACTGCCGGTGGACGAGCCGTCTGCGTGACGTCCGCCCATTAAATGCCGAATACTGACCATCAGAATCCGGCCTGTCAAGCGAGCCGCGGGAAAACTTTTGATTGCGGGTTCGAAAAGAGGGCGCCATTGGCAGCGGTTTGTGAAGCGGTCAAGCGCAGCGGCCGGCCTTACCAATTCATCCGCATCGGCAGCCCCATTCCGGCGAGTTCTTTTTTGAGGTCGGGGATCGTCATTTCGCGGCGGTGGATGATCGAGGCCAGGATCGCGGCGTCGGCCTTGCCGTCGGTGCAGACGTCGTAGACGTGCTGCGCGGAGCCGCCGCCGCCGGAGGCGATGACCGGGATGCCGACCGCCTCGGCCATCGCGCGCGTCAGCGGGATGTCATATCCGGCGCGCGTTCCGTCCTGGTCAATCGAATTCACGCAGAGTTCGCCCGCGCCGAGTCCCTCGCCGCGCCGGGCCCATTCGAGCGCATCGAGGCCGGTCCGCGTGCGGCCGCCGTCAATGCAGATCTCCCATCCGCTGGGAATCTTCTCCGTGACCGGCGCGCGCTGGACCTGCATGCTCAGCACGATGCACTGGCTGCCGAACGCCCGCGCGCCCTGCGAGATGATCTCCGGATGGCGCACCGCGCCCGAATCCACGCTGACTTTCTCCGCCCCGGCGAGCAGCACCGCGCGCATGTCCTCGAGCGTGCGCAGTCCGCCGCCGACCGAGAAGGGGATGTAGATCGCCTCGGCCACCGCGCGCACCACCTCGATCATAATCCCGCGCCCCTCGTTGCTGGCGGTGATGTCGTAGAAGACCAGCTCGTCCGCGCCCTCTTCGTAGTACATCCGCGCGAACTCGACCGGGTCGCCGATGTCCACGTTCCCGCGGAACTTCACGCCCTTGGTGACCTTCCCGGCGCGCACGTCGAGGCACGGTATCAGGCGTTTCGTCAGCATGGCTTGCCGTTCCAGCGGCAGAAGTTGTCGAGCATCCGCAGCCCGACCTGGCCGCTCTTTTCCAGGTGAAATTGAGTGGCGACCAGGTTCTCCGACGCGACGACGGACGCGAATTCCCGGCCGTACTCGGTGAGGCCGAACACCATCTCCGGGCGCGCCGGCGCGGGGTAATAAGAGTTCACGAAGTAGAACTCGGCCCGGTCGGGCACGCCCTGCATGATCGGGTGGGGCCGCGCCTGGCGGACGGAATTCCAGCCGATCTGCGGAACCTTCAGCCCGGAGCGCGCGGGGAACCGCCTCACCTCGCCCGGAAGCAGGCCCAGGCATTGCGCGTCGTTTTCCTCGGAACGCTCGAAGATCACCTGCACGCCGATGCAGATGCCCAGCATCGGCTTGCCGGCGCGGAAGACGTCGTCGCGGAGGACGCCGTCGAGGGCGAGCTTGCGCAGGTTCGACATCGTCTCGCCCGCCGCGCCGACGCCGGGGAAAATCACCCGTTCGGCCGCGCGGATCTTCTGCGGGTCGTCGGTGATCTCGGCCTCATGCCCGAGATGCCGCACCGCGCGCAGGACGCTCGTCAGGTTCCCGGCTCGATAATCCACAATCGCGATCACGCGCATCACCTCCAAACACAGTTTATCCGCGCGGCGTCCGGCGCGCAACAGCAAGGCGCGCTTGTCACCGAGCCCGCATCGCAGGTACAATCGCCTCTGCGTGACCGGAGCGCTTTGTCGTTTCAAGGAAGGGAAATCATGAGAGTGTCCGTGCCATGCCGGCTGCCGGAAGACCAGGCGCGCGCGCGCGTGGAGAAGCGCCTGACCGAGTTGAAGGAGAGGCACGCCGGCCGGATCGGCGACGTGCGGATTGACTGGCACGGCAACAGCGCCGGAGTGCAGTTCACTATTTTGAAGCCATTTCCGCTGCGGATCGCCGCTGACCTGACCATAAAGCCCGACGAAGTCGCCCTCGAAGGCAATCTGCCGATCATCGCCTGGCCTTTCCAGGCGCAGATCGAGGCGCTCGTCGGCGACGAGCTCAGGGCCTGCCTCGAATGATTTTCCGGCGGCTTTCAGGCAATCCGCGCCATGGAGCAGACGATAAATCCGTCGTTCCCCGTGACGCTCGCCGAGGCGCGGCGCGCGCTCAAGCGCATGCGGGCGGAGCCTCGCGCGCTGGAGCGTCCGCTGCTGGTGCTCGGCGGCTACCTCGAACTGGGGCTTTCGCAGGCGTTCCTCAAGTGGCGCCTTCATCGGCTGACCGGGGACGACCGGATCGTCGGCGTGTCCTTCACGCTCTGCAGCACTTTCGACGAATGCCGGCGCAAGACCATCGCCGCAGTGGAGAGAGAATTCCCCGTTCCCGATCCGCTCCGGACGACCGAGGTGGACATCGTCGGCGTGTCCATGGGCGGCATTGTGGCGAGGCATGCGGCGCTGGCGCAGGAAAACTCGGAGGGGCGCCGGTTGCGCGTCGCGCGGCTGTTTACGATTTCCTCGCCGCACCTCGGGGCTGATCGCGCGCGCCTGCCGGCGGTCAATCAGCTTCAACGGGACATGCGCCCCGATTCGGCGTTCCTCCGCCGGCTGAACCGGCCGGAGAACGCGCCGGATTTCCCGGTCTTCCCTTACGTTCGGCTGGGCGACCACACCGTAGGCCTTGCGAACGCAGCGCCGACCGGCATGGCGGCGTGGTGGGTGCCGGACGTCCCGTTCCAGCCGCCGCACAGCGGCGCGGCAGTGGACGCAAGGATTATCGCCGACATCGCACGGCGGTTGCGCGGAGAGGAGCCGTTCACCACCATTCCGCCCGCGCCCGTTCCGTCAGAGTCCGGGCGCGATGAAGCATGAGCTATCGAGCGGGAAAATCTTCAGAAGCGTCCGCCGCGCGGCCCCGGCGAAATGCCTGGACCGCGCCGGGATGCGCCGTAATCGTCCTCGCCGCGTTGGCCGCCTACAGCAACAGCTTCCACGGACCGTTCATATTCGATGATCGGCCCTTCATCGAGGCGGCGGCCGCTCGGGGCCTATGGCCGATCGGTCCGGTCCTGTCGGGGCAAAGGCCGGTCGTCCAGGCGAGCCTGGCGCTGAACCGCATCATCGGCGGGCCGTGCCCGACGGGATATCACCTCTTCAACGTTGCGGTGCACCTCCTGGCCGCGCTGACGCTCTTCGGCGTCATTCGTCGGACGCTCAGACTGCCGGCTCTTAGAGAACAGTTCGATGAGCAGACCGGCGCGGCGCTGGCGTTTTGCGCTGCGCTGCTCTGGGCGCTCCACCCGCTCCAGACCGAGGCGGTGACGTACATCATCCAGCGGGGCGAGTCGTTGATGGGCCTGTTCTGCCTGCTGACGCTGTACTGCTTCATCCGCGCAGCGGAATCGCCGAATCGCGCCGCGTGGCATATCGCCGCGGTGGCGGCCTGCGCACTGGGGATGGGCAGCAAGGAAGTCATGGTCTTCGCTCCGCTGATCGTGCTGCTCTACGATCGGACTTTCGTCGCAGGTTCCTTCCGCGAGGCATTGCGGCGGCATTGGGGACTGTATCTCGGGCTGGCGGCGACAGAACTCATTCTCGCGCGGGCGATCCTCGAGGCGTTCGAGCCGCGCGCCCAGTCGGCGGGGTTCAGCCTGCCGGGCATCACTTCGCTGCAATATGCGCAGAGCGAGTTCGGCGTCATCCTGCACTATCTCCGGCTGGCACTCTGGCCGGCCGGCCTGTGCCTGGATTACGACTGGCCGATCGCAAAGGGCGCGGCGGAGATTGCGCCCGGCGCGATCGTCGTCGGGATCCTGCTCGCGGCGACGGCCTGGTCGCTCGTGCGGCATCCCGCCACACAGACGGCGGGCAAGCCCGCCACACAGACGGCGGGCAAGCCCGCCACACAGACGGCGGGCAAGCCCGCCACACAGAGGGCGGGCAAGCCAGCGTGGGGATTCGTCGGCGCGGCGTTCTTTCTCCTGCTCGCGCCGACGTCCAGCATCATGCCGATCAAGGACCTGGCGTTCGAGCACCGGATGTATCTGCCGCTGGCCGCGCTCATGACGGCAGGGGTCCTCGCCGCGTACCAAGTCGGCCGGGCGCTGGTTCGCCGGATCGCGGAAACCGAGGACGCGCGGAGACGCCTCGGCAGGCGGATCGCGGTCCTGCTGGTTTTCTCAGCCGCCGCAGCGTTCGGCGCGCTGACGTATCTGCGCAACGGCGAGTACGCTTCGGCGATCTCGATCTGGAAGGATACGGTGGACAAGCGGCCTCGGAACGTCCGCGCCTTGAACCAGCTCGCCGACGCTTATTCCCGCGCGGGCGACTACGATCAAGCGGTGGACATCTGCGATAGGGCCATCCAGGTGAACCCGGAGCGGGCCGCATCCTACAACACTCGGGGCAACGTGCGTGCCCGCGCCGGCCAAACCGCCGAAGCCTTGGCGGATTACGACAGAGCCATCGAGTGGCAGCCGGACTACGCCGAGGCGTTGGACAATCGCGCCGGCGCTTGCGTCAATGCCGGCCGTTACGAGCAGGCGATCGAGGACTGCGACCGCGCCATTGCGCTGAAGCCGGACCTCGCCGAGGCTTACTATAACCGCG
Organism: Candidatus Brocadiia bacterium; assembly: GCA_052139675.1. Lineage (GTDB taxonomy): Bacteria > Planctomycetota > Brocadiia > CAIUPP01 > CAIUPP01 > JBEKCB01. The sequence continues at coordinate 298 of JBKQWE010000087.1, read as the reverse complement.
GGAACGCGCGCGCACGGATGAAGCAGCTCGACGAGGCTATTCGCGATTTCGACCGGGCGATCTCGCTGAACCCGGATTATGCTTTCGCCTATTTCAATCGCGGGGTTGCACGTTATCATCTCAAGGAATACGGCCGGGCGCTGGAGGACGTGCGGATGTGCGAGAAGCTCGGCGTCGTACCGCCCGCGGATTTTCTCAAGTCGCTCAAGCAGGCGGCGGGGCGGCAGGAATAGCCGGCGTTCCGGCGGCTAGTGTTTAGTTGCGTAAATTGGCGTACCAATTTACGCAACTAAAAACG
>JBKQWE010000086.1:0-31591 GCA_052139675.1 Candidatus Brocadiia bacterium | reverse complement strand
GCGTAAATTGGTGCGCCAATTTACGCAACTAAACACTAGTGCGGTTGCCGCGTTTCGTGGTGGGGAAAAGACAGGGCGGAGTCGCTGAATCAACCCCGCCCTGCTCGGTCCGTCCGACTAGATTTTGATCGGCTCGCAGAGATTGCCCGGCTTGGCCGCCGCGCGGCCGCAGAAGTGGCAGACGTATTGCGAGTTCTTCGCCAGCCCCGCCACCTGATCCATCAGCTTGCGCGACGCCAGGTCGCACAGGTGCTTCGAATGCCCCGGGTGCGACTGCTCCAACGCATGCGCCTTCACCATCCGCTTCTTGCCTTTCGCCATGTGCGCCTTCCCCCTAAAAAAAGTGAAACGGGCCTCGGCCCGTCCGAACTGCAACGCTACTGCAGCGTCGCCCTCACCCAGCGCTTGAGCGGCTCTTTGTCTTTTTCGTACAACGTCGCCGTGCCGTCGAGTTTGCCGTCCTTGACCGTTCCGGTCCAGACATTCACCGCGCCCTTCCGGTTATGCGTGATGGCCTGGAAGGTCGTCGTATCGCCGTTCGCCACGGCCAGGTAAGCGCCGCTCCCGAAGTGGAACTGGTCGCAGGCGGCCGAATGGAAGTAGCCGTCCTTGAAGGTCAACGTGTCGCGCATCGAGGGCGCCTCCGCGACGCCGACCTCGCCGACGAAGGTCTTGCCGTCGAGAACGCCGGAGAGCATCGGCTGCATGTGTCCCTTGTGCCACGACGAGGCGCAACCGGCGGCGAGCGCAACGAGGCCGGCGCAGAATACCGCGGCAATCCAGCTCTTCCTCATGGCAGGAATCCTTCCCATCAATGAGCCCCTTCATTCGGGAATCCGGCAACCCCAGTTGCCGAAGTTCGACCGCGAGCATTCCGCCCAAACTCTATTCGAATGTACCGCCGCCTGAGGCTGCGAGTCAAGTCATGCAGCCGGAATTTTGCGCCGGCTCCGCCGCTTGACAGCGTCGCCGCTTCCGAAGAGACTGTACGCGCGGCCGAGTCCAACCTCTCAGGCGCGGAGCGAAGATGGACCGGAAGAAAGCGATCCTCCTGGGTGCGGCCATCGTCCTGGTCACGCTGGCGTTCTATCTGCCGGCTGTGGACGCCGGTTTCGTCTTCCACGACGACCGTCTCCTGACCGCCAACCCGCTCATCAAGTCCGAAGACGGACTGCGGCGGTTCTGGTTCACGACCGAGATGGAGGATTACTTCCCGGTGACGGCGACTTCGCTCTGGCTCGAATGGCGCTTGTGGGGCAAGGATCCGACGGGCTATCACGTCGTCAACATGCTCCTGCATGCGGCGGGCGCGGTGCTCGTCTGGCGGGCGCTCAAGCGGCTGAACGTGCCGGGCGCGTGGTTGGCAGGGCTGATCTTCGGCGTCCACCCGGTGAACGCGGCCTCCGTCGCGTGGATCGCCCAGCGCAGGAACGTGCTGGCGCTGCCGCTCTGCCTGCTCAGCCTGCTGCTCTATCTGCGGTTCGAGAATTCCGGGCGGGCGCGCGCGTATGCCGCTTCGCTGGCGCTCTTTCTCCTGGCGCTGCTGAGCAACACCGCCCTCGTCATGCTGCCGGTGGTGCTGCTTCTCTGCGCCGGGTGGCAGCGCGGCCGCGTGACGCGGAAGGACGCCCTGCGCTCGCTGCCGTTCTTCGCTCTGGCCGGCGCACTGGCGGCGGTCGAACTGTGGGTCCGCTCGCACCACGTTCTGGCGCACGCCGCCGCGCGGCCGGAGGGCTTCCTCTCTCGCGCAGCCGCAGCGGGATGGGCGGTCGGCTTCTGCCTGTACAAGGCCGTCCTGCCCTGGAACCTGGCGATGGTCTATCCGCGGTGGAACGTGGACCCGCGCGCCGTGACCGTGTGGCTGCCGGACCTTGCGCTGCTCGCGGGGCTGGCGCTGGCGTTGCGTTATCGGCAAAGTTGGGGCAGGCCGGTGCTGTTCGCGGCAGGATGCTTCGTAGTCTCTCTCCTGCCCGCGCTCGGGTTCGCGGATATCTCCTTCATGAAATATTCGCCGGTCGCGGATCCCCGGCAGTACGTTGCGATCGTCGGCGTCGTCGCGCTCGCCGCCGCAGCGGGCGTCCGCGCCTGGGAGCGCCTGTCGCCGACGCCGCAGAAACAGGTCGTCATCTGCCTGGTGATCCTCGTCGGCGCGCTCGGCGCCCTCACCTGGCAACGGTGCGGCGTATTCAAGAACGAGGCGACCCTCTGGAGCGACACCCTGAAGAAAAACCCGCGCTGCTATATCGCCCAGGTCAATCTCGGAAAAGCGATGCTGGCGGAGGCGGCAACGGAGAGGGACCCCCGGTTCCAGCAGGGGGAATTTCAAGAGGCCATCTTGCGCTTGCAGGCGGCTGAACAGCAGGACCCGAACGAGCCGGAGGCGCACGAGGGGCTCGGGGATGTTTTCTTCGCCGTGGCCGCGTATGGGCCCGCGGCCGAACAATATCGGCAGGCGCTTAGAATCGTCCCGGACGACGTCGCGATCCGAGAGCGTCTGAACGAGGCGGTGGCGCGACAGCGCAGATCGCAGGAGGCCGATTAAAAGGGAGGACGGCGTGACGCCGGGGTCATGCCTGGGATGGGGGGACCCAGGCGGACGTCACGCCGTTTCCAAGAACTTGCTACCGTGGTAGCACCTGGCATATTGCAAACATTATGCCAAAGTTATCGCCCAAAACTTGATTCCTGCTCACTGAAAATACGATGTCGCAACATGCCGGTAAATAGGCAGATACGTCAGTTGTCTGACCAGATTTGGAAGGCGTTTAAGGCGGAGGTGGGAAGCGAGGCGTCCAAAGCGTCGCAACCCGCAATATTACATGCCCCAGAATGCGACGCCCGGCTAGTGCTTACTTGCGGAAATAGGCGTCCTATTTCCGCAAGTAAGCATTGCCGCGATAAGCCGCGTCGTTCTATTGGGTTATGCGTTCCGTTGGACCGTGTTTAGTTGCGTAAATTGGTACGCCAATTTACGCAACTAAACACTAGGTCAGCGAATCCAGAAAATGCGCGTCTGGTATGGCTCGAAAGTGACGTCGAACGGGTGCGAACGAGGCACGGTCAGCGGCGGCGTCGGCGAATCGGGGAAAATCTCCTCCAGGGACTTTCCCACGACCGATGGCGGCATCGAGAGCCGCGTGGTCTTCTTCCAGCAATCCGGGTTCACCGCGATGAACAACTGCGCGTCCATGAAAGTCCGCAGCGAGCAGTCCAGCGGCGCGCGGTCCTCCGGGGCCTTCGGCGCGGCAGCCGGAACCTGCTCCTCCAGCACCTGCACGTTGAAGTCCACCGGCGTCGTCGGCGCCAGCAGCGGGCCGTGCAGCGCGTTGATTTCGCCGACCAGCCGTTCGACCGCCGGGAACAGCTCCGCGCGCTGCGTGATCGGCCGGTCGCCCGACTTGTACGAGAAGAAGAGGATGCCGCTGGCGCGGTGGTTGAGCGCCATGAAGATCATCGCGCGGAGTTCCTGCGGAGTCGGGTTGCGCGGCCATATCGGCTCGGCGAAGAACGCCTGCATCACCGCCCAGACCGGCCGCGGACCCGCCGCGGCGCGCGCGGCCTCGATCCACTGCGGCACGCGCCGCAGGTCGTTCAACTCCGGCTCCAGGTGCTGGATCGGGTAGGGGTCCACCGCCAGGATGTCGCAGCCGGCGACGTAGGCCGCGTAATTGTCCGGCGACTGCACCGACAGAAGAATCGGCCGCCGGCTCTCGGCCGAGCGGAGAAGCTTCGCGAGTTCCAGGTACGCTCCCGGCGAAAGCGCGTTGAGGTCCGGCTCATCGAACAGGTACCACGCGAACAGGGTCCGCCGGCCGGCGGCGTTCGCGACATCGGCCTTCATGTGCGCCATGTCAATGTAAGGAACCACGCGCAGCCCGAGCGCCTGCGCCCGCGCCAGGTACGACGCATCCTTGCCGCCGTTGACGACGGTATTGAACCCGGCCGCGGCGATCTCCGGCAGCGCCTCCTCCGGCACGTCGTACAGCCCCACCGGGAAGAACGCTTCGGACAGGAACGGGTCGGACTGGGGCGCGAGCGCGATCAAACGCTCTTGCAGCAGGATCTCCTGCCGAGGCGAGGTCGCCGGATCGAGCATGTCCCGCGTCGCGCGCTCGGCCGATCCGCCGCTCAACGCGCAGCCGGAAAGCAGCGCGCACAGGCCGCCCAACTGCGCCAGCCACAGCAGCCGCTTCATCATCGCCGCACCTCGCGAAAAAAGAATTCTTGCCATGGATTGTATAACGACAACGACGGAATTTTCGCCACGGATTGCACGGATGGCCACGGATTACCGAACGGCTAAGACGGAATTCCTGTCAGGGATTATACTGACGAAGGAGAACGCGGGCAATGACCCTTGTAATCATTTTGCATTCCGTAGCCGGCAATCCGTGTTAATCCGTGAAATCCGTGGCAAAGAAGTTCCCGTTGTAATCATTGCAATCCGTCGCCGGTAATCCGCGGCCATCCGTGAAATCCGTGGCAAAAACTTTTCCGTTGTAATCATTGCAATCCGTCGTCGGTAATCCGCGGCCGTCCGTGAAATCCGTGGCAAAAACTCTTTCCGTCGTTATCAGCGGCGACGAAGCAATCCGCGGCGGAGGACGGCGCGCCAGATCCGCTCCGCGACCTGCGCCTTCGAGAGCAATCGGCCGGACTCCGTACACTCGATCAGCGCACCCTGGCGCGCGGGGCGGCTTGAAGCCAGGCGCAGGTAGATGCGTTCCGCGTCGCGCAGATGCCGCGGGTCCGACTCGTGAATATCGCGCCGCTTCCCGCGCAGGTAAGCGCGCGGTGCCTTGCGCGCGATGAGCCGGTCGGCCACCGGCTGCGGCACGTGCAGAAAGATCGTGAAATCCGGCCTCGGAAGGCCGAACACCCCGTGCTCCAGCCGGTCCACCCAGTCGAGGAACTTCCCGCGCGCCGCGGGACTTCGCAGCCGCGCGCCCTGGTGGGCCTTGTTCGAATCCACGTAGCGGTCGCAGACGACCACTTTGCCTTCCGCGAGCCAGCGCGCGATCTTCGACTTCGCCTCCCATCGGTCGCCGGCGTAGAGCAGCGAAATTAGGCGCGGGTCCGGATCGGCGCCGAACTCGCCGCGGAGGTACTCGCCGGCCATCCGGCCGAAGAACGCCCGCCGGTAGCCGGGAAAAGCGATGCGCGCGGCGGGGACATTCCCGGCGCGCAGACGCCGCACCAGCGCGCGGCTCTGCGTCGCCTTGCCGGAGCCGTCGGAACCCTCGATGACGATCAGCCGTCCCCTGCCGCTGTGCAAAGCGCCCTCCGAGCCCGCTCCCGAAAATCGCTCGCCGCATGTCGCCGCGCAGCATAGCGCAAGCGCGGCCTTTTCGCAAATCGCCCCCGCTTTCGCCCGCCGGGCGCTTGTGCTAGAATGCGGCTCCGAGGGTCGCGTTCCCTTTTCCGCCTGCGCGGGTCGCGGGCCAGGCGACGGAGAAAATCATGGTTGAAGTGGAATTGTCGCGGATCATCATCAACGAGCGGAGCGACCAGCAGGTGATCGTCCTCAAGGAAAAGCAGGGCCAGCGCGCCTTCCCGATCCTGATCGGCATCTACGAGGCCACGGCGATTGACCGGGGCATCAAGGAGTACCGGACGCCGCGCCCGCTGACGCACGACCTGATCTGCTCGATCCTCAAGGGCCTGAACGTCACGCTCCAGCGCACCGTCGTCAGCGACATGCGCAACCGCACGTTCTATGCCACGCTCATCCTCGAGCAGAACGGGCGCACGCTGGAGGTGGACTCGCGGCCGAGCGACGCCATCGCCATTTCCGTCCAGTTCGGCACGCCGATCTTCGTCGAGGAGAAAGTCTTCGAGGAGGTCAGCAAGGACGAAGAGCAACTGGGCGGCGAGCCGAAGGACCTCGACGAGGAGGAAGGCGAGGAGGAAGAGAAGTAGCGAGGAGGGATGGCCGAGTGGTTTAAGGCGGCGGTCTTGAAAACCGCTGAGTCGAAAGGCTCCGGGGGTTCGAATCCCTCTCCCTCCGCCGTATTCATTTCATGAACCATCCGATGTCCGCGCCTCGCGGGTTCTAATCCCGCCCACGCTAAGGATCTTACGGACGAGCAATTCATTCTGGTGATGCGACCACAACGTATCCCACCTGCCCGTTGACGAACGCGCAGCGATAATAGATTCCTTCAACGCTATAGTAAGTCACCCCTCCGACCACCGTGACAGTGGCGTCACTGGGCAATTCATAAACGGCAAGGCCCACCGGCGGGACTACGGTGTAATTCCAAGCACCATTTACATAGGCCGGCTGATAATAATATCCACCTTGGTAATAATAAGAGGAACCCCCTACGACTACCGCGGAACTCCCGGCGGGAAGCGTTGTCACTGTGGATCCAACCCGCACGGCGGCAACGGATCCCTGATTCCCCGTCGCCACGGCCGAGCGATTCACATTCACCTGGCCCCCGCCATGATACGCGCTGCTCTGGCTATACGCTGTTCCGCCTTCCGGCCCTGTTGCCTGGCGATTCACGGTTGCCTGGCCGCCGCCCCATTGTGCGCTCGACGAGCCCGAAACGGACCGGCCGCCCGATCCCGTCGCCTGGCGACTAACGTTCGCCTGCCCCTCGCCGGAGGTGGCGCTTCCGGAGACATCTGCCGAGTTCCCGCTCGGCCCCGTCGCTTCGCGATTCCAACTCGTCTCCCCGTTACCGTGCGTGGCGCTGCCCGAACTGGTGGCCGTTCGGCCGCCCGATCCCGTCGCCTGACGGTTATAGCTCGCCTCGCCGCCGCCTGCGGTCGCGATCGAAGAGCCAGTGACGGTCGTACCGCTCGAGGAGTGATAGGCCGACTGCCTAACGGAGCCATAGGACTCGGAGCTGGCTGTTGAAACGCCGCTGCCATAATACCGGCCCGCGAATACGTCGGCGGTGGAGCGGATAATCAGTAGGCTCGCAATGGCGAACATCGCTCTTGAGCTCCATGCGTATTTCATTGCATTTCATCCTTTTCCTATGGTTCGATCCATCCCTTCGGTCAGGTCGGTTATTTCAGCCTATCCACAGGGTGGAACTCAATCTTCTCCGCGCCCTTGGGAATCTCGCAGGTGAACACCGCTTCATTGATCTTGCTGGCGTCCTCGACTTTGAGCAGTTGCAGCGTGTACTGCGGCTCGCCCGGCAGTCGTTTATAGGTAATCACAATTTTCCGTGCCGACGGCTTGTCGCCGACGCTGATCCACAATTGCCAATCGATGTTTTCGCGGGTAAAGGCCAGGTGATGGCACTTTTCTTCGCCCACGTAACCGAGCCCTACATAGTTGATGGCGTCGCACCCGTCGGTCATTGTCTTGTATACATCCGTGGACAACAGATCCGCCCCCGGCAGGCTCATGTTGTATTTTACCTGAAGCATGTCGATCGCCTGTTCGATCGTTCCCGGGTCCGGAAGTTGGGCGTAAACATTCTTGTCCCGGTCCAGTACGGTCAGTGTCTTCCCGTCCAGCCACAATGTCCGGTTGGCCACGTCGCCGGTCGTCTCGACCTTGAGCTTGTCGGGACGTTCGACGGTCATTTCCCGGATATGAGCAAATTGGAGCTTGCGGCCGTCCGGCTGCACGACGTCGATTGTGTCGCTCACGCGAAATACTCCGGCAGTCACCTGCTTGTTGTGATCGCTTAACTGACGCAGTACCGTTGCGGCCTCGGGGTCGATGACTGGCTTCGCGGGAGCTTCCTGTGAATAGATGGCGCCCGCGGCGGCAACGAGCAGTAGGATGGCTATTCCGAATGAGCGTTTTCCAGTTTTCATGACCCCGTCTCCTTCATTTCAATCCATGGCCGCCTCGCATGTGTACTGAGTGCAACAGCCATGGTGACACAACTCGGAAGCCCCGTGAATTGGACCTTAGTCCTACGGCAGGTATGAGGGGACGATTGAAGGAGCTGGTGCGGAGTTGAACAGACAAGGAAGCAGGCCCAGGCGAATTGGCCGCCCCGCCGGCCCGACGGGCGCGCCACAGGCCTATTTATAGCTGCGGCGACTTCGCGGGAGTCTTTAACAGCGGGAAAACCAACCCCCGCTGGTCACTTCTTGGCCCACGGCGGGTCAAGTCCGTACCACTCCTCCTTAAATTCAAGCACTGCCGCTGCGATCAGGAGGCCCGCTCCAACGACGAGCACGGCCCAGCCCCACTGCAAGTTTACAGCCTCAATTACATCTCGGACTGACTTGTCGGCCGCTTCCGTTCTTGCTTCAAACATTCTTCTGCGGAAGTTCAGGAACGCGAATACCATGTCGCCAAGGCTTGCAAGACCCGTAAGCAAAAGCCACCGGTAGCCCTTGACGAGCACGAGGAAAAACGAAATCACAGCCAGAACCAAAACAATCGTTCCATCGCTCTTTCCATTCTGAAAGTAGCTCAGGCTTCCCCGTATCGAACTGCTTACGGCAGGCAGGAACACGCCGATCAAAAGAGCAATGGAACCGATAATCCCAAGCAGCCGCGGTGTCCCTGTGGCTGACGCCGGCTCATCTTGAGCATTGTAATTGAGGGCCTCTTTCCGTTCACTTTGCTGCGAAGCCGGCTTTGACTCCCGATGTATCGGCCTCTGCTCCCGTTTCAACCCCGGCTCTTCGTGCAAACGGGAGTTCACGAAGTGCAACCCTGTCGCACTCACGGGCATCCGCGGCGGCCGCCCATCCGTCGAGAGAGGACGCTGCGGCCCAAAGAGGGATACGACTGGCGAAGTCCCTGGCCAAGGCTCGACACCTGGCAAGGGCGGAGCGGGCGAAGGCGCTGTTTTCGGCAGGCTTGCGGCAGGGATTACTATTTTCGCTCTGCACTGCTTGCAAACAATGCTCTTTCCTGCGAATGCGGCTTTGACGACGTGGACTTTCCCGCACTTGCACGAGAAAGAAATGGCGTCCCGGGCGGGCGCGCCCTGCGGCAACTGCAGACTGACCACTTTCAGAACCAGGGCGGCGAGCTTGATTTCGTCGCCTTGCTTCAGGGGATTTTCGCTCGACGCCTGCCCGTTGATGATGACGCCGCTGCGACTGTCGAGGTCTTCGATGATCCAGTCGGCCTTCTCCGAGACGATCCGGCAATGTTTTCGAGAGACGCTGGGTTCATCGAGCACTATGTCGCAGTCCAAACCGCGCCCGAGGACTGCGCCGCCGATTGGAACGGTTATCTGGCGCCCCGCATCTTTGCCGCCGACGACTTTCAGGATCAGGGGTTCCGGCATACCGTGTCCCCTTTTCGCCGAGCCGAGAACAGGGTTGAGACGTCGGTAGGTTACTCCCCAGCCCACGGCATGTCAACTTCCCTTATGACGCCTGCCCCGGCGACGTCCAGCACTTCAGAAGTCCTTGCGGACTTCTGAAATGCTGTACTCAGCCCCGTCCGGGAATTTTGCTTGACTCCGCCCCATGAGCGAACTAGACTTTCGAATGGGTTGACCGGCGCTTGAGACGTCGGCGCTTCCCGGCTGCGACCGGCCCTGTCAACAAGGTGGACTGATATGGCAGATATCTCTTTCACGCTCAATGGCAAGCCCGTAACCGTGACCACAGACGGCGAGAGGATGCTGCTCTGGGTTTTGCGGGGCGATCTGGGCCTCACCGGGACCAAGTACGGCTGCGGCGAGGGCTACTGCGGCGCCTGCACCGTGCTCGTGAACAAGACGGCCGTCCGCTCGTGCCAATACCCGCTGCGAAACGCCGCCGGGAAAGAGGTCGTCACGATTGAGGGTTTGGCCCGGGACGGGAAGCTGAACGCGCTCCAGGAGGCCTTCGTCGAACAGGACGCCCTCCAGTGCGGCTACTGCACGCCCGGCATGATCCTCAATGCGTACAGCCTGCTTCTGAGCAACGCCCGGCCTTCCCGGGAACAGATTCTCGAGACCATGGAGGGGAATCTGTGCCGCTGCGGGGCCTATGGCCGGATCATCCAGGCGATCCAGTCGGCGAGCGAAAAGATGGGAGGAACAGCCGGATGAACGAAGATGAAATCATCGGGTGCGATTTCCGCGACGCGGGCGCCCTGGGTCTTATCAGCCGCCGGGCCTTCCTGAAGGGGCTGGGCGGCGGGATCATCATCCTGGTTTCCCTCGACATCCCCTCCGTCCTGGCGGCGGAAGCGGCCCGGAGGGAGCAGGCGGCCGATTTCAACGCATATCTCCGGATCGGCCCGGACGGCCGGGTCAGTTGCTTCTCGGGCAAGATTGAGATGGGGCAGGGAATCATCACCTCGCTGCCCCAGATGCTGGCCGACGAACTGGACGTGAGCGTGGATTCGGTTGACATGGTCATGGGGGACACGGCGCTCTGTCCGTGGGATATGGGCACCTTCGGCTCCATGAGCACCCGGTTCTTCGGGCCGGCGCTCCGGGCGGCCGCAGCGGAAGCCCGGCTGGTCTTGATCGCGCTGGCGGCCGAGCGTCTCGGCGTGCCGAAGGAGCGCTTGCAGACGAAGGACGGCGTGGTCTTCGACAAGACGCAGGAGACGACGCGGGTGACCTACGCGGAGATCGCCGCAGGCAAGCCGATCGCGCGGCACCTGACGGGGAAGGCCGTCCTTAAAGACGTATCCGAGTTCAAGGTGATGGGCAAACCAACGCTGCGAAGGGACTCCCGGGCCAAGGTCACCGGAGAAGCCAAGTATGCGGCCGACATCCGCCTGCCCGGCATGCTGTACGCCAGGGTCCTCCGGCCGCCCGCCCACGGCGCGAAGCTGACCGACGTCGACACTGCCGCAGCCGAAGCCATGGAAGGCGTCCAAGTGGTCAGGGACGGCGACCTGATCGCCGTCCTTCACAAGGACTTCGATGCCGCAGGGAAAGCGCTGGAGGCGATCAAGGCCCAGTTCGACGCGCCGAAGGCCGAGGTGGACGATGAGACCATCTTCGACCATCTTGTCAAAGGCGCGGGCGAGCCGAACGTCGTGGCCCATGGGGGCGATATCGCGGAGGGGCGGAAAATCGCCGAGGTCACGGTCGAGGCGACCTATCTCAACAGCTATGTCGCCCATGCCCCCATGGAACCTCACAGCGCGGTGGCGCAGATCGAAGGGGACAAGGCGACCGTCTGGGCGTCCACCCAAACGCCCTTCCCGCTTCGGGACCAGGTGGCCGAGGCCATCGGACTCCCGGCGGAGAACGTCCGCGTCATCGCGGCGTTCCTGGGCGGAGGATTCGGAGGCAAGAGCCGCGGCCTGCAGGCCATCGAGGCGGCCCGGCTGGCGAAGCGGGTCGGGAAGCCGGTCCAGGTCGCCTGGACGCGCGCGGAGGAGTTCTTCCACGACTCGTTCAGGCCGGCGGCCGTCGTCAAGATCAAGTCGGGGATGTCCAGGGCCGGCGCCATCGTGCTGTGGGACTACGGCGTCTACTTCGCCGGCGAGCGCGGTGCTCAGCAGTTCTACAACATCCCGCACCATCGCACGGCGTCCTATTCGAAGTGGAGCGGCGAGGGCAGCGCCCATCCGTTCGCCACCGGCCCCTGGCGCGCGCCGGGCAACAATACCAACACCTTTGCCAGGGAATCGCAGATTGACGCCATGGCGGCCAAAGCGGGCATGGACCCCGTGGCGTTCCGTTTCCAGAACCTGACCGACGAGAGGATGGTGAGAGTCCTCAAAGCGGCGGTCGAGGCATTCGGCTGGACGCCGGCCAAGGCGCCGAGCGGCCGCGGCTTCGGCGTCGCGTGCGGCACCGACGCGGGCGCGTACGTGGCCTGCATGGCGGAGGTCCAGGTGGACAAGAAAACCGGGCACGTCCAGGTAAAGCGCGTGGTCTGCGTTCAGGACATGGGCCTGGTCATCAACCCGGAGGGCGCAAAACTGCAGATGGAAGGCGCTGTCACCATGGGCCTCGGCTATACGCTGGCCGAGGAAATCCACTTCAAAGGGGGCCGGATCAACGACCTGAACTTCGACACCTACGAACTGCCTCGTTTCCCCTGGGCGCCGCAGATCAAGGCGGTGCTCGTGCCGGCGGACGACCTGCCTCCGCAGGGAGGCGGCGAACCGGGGATCATCTGCATGGGCGGCGTGATCGCCAACGCCATCCATGATGCGACCGGCGCCAGGCTGTTCCAGCTCCCGATGACGGGGGCGCGCCTCAGCAAGGCGCTGGCCGCGCGCACCGGCCAGCCTGCCGTTGTAGCCTGACCGGGAATCCAAGCCGCGACCCGCTGACCGCCTCGGCGGAGGGCAGCAGCGATTTGACGCGCCGGTTGAAAAGCCGGTATCTAATCACCCCCACTATTGCCATTCGGCGCTCTTGTCAACTGGTCTCTTTTGGAACGTTCGCTGGTCAGATTTGCTACACCTGGACAGCAACGATGCCGTCCGCCGCGTTGCATTTGTAAGATTTTGAGACCGGCGATTTCACGCCAACCTCCGCGAACTCAGCAGTTCTGCCTTTGAGGCGCCTCCGCTGACGCCGAATCAGCCCTTCTCTTCCGACCAATGGCACAAGCGTTGCTTTCGTTCATGCCGGCAGCGGTAGAAAAGCAAACGGTGCGGTCCTCCGTATGCCGGTATGATCAGCAAGCGAGAAAGCCATGAAACGGTACGGAGTTGCAGCGGTCCTGTCAGCCTGTCTTCTGTGGAGTTGGAACTGCGGCGCGTCGGAGCCCGGTCAGCCGTCCGCGCAATCGTCTCCTCCAACTGCAAGATGGGCCTTCAGCGGCACGCCGGCATCCGCAGTAGTCGTCGCGGTTGCAGCGCCTGCGTCAGAAACGGCTCCGTTCGACCCGGTTCTCGGCGCTTACCAGGACTCCGCCGTCTGCCGCGAGCTGTACGCAACACCGGCCGCGGCTCATCCATTCGAGAATCTTTTGCCGCCGTCGGAAAACAACAGTATCCCGGCGGACAGGAGTGTATCGCCGGGTATCGGCCTGCCGATAGGCCTCGGCAAGAATTGGACCGTGCGGCCGTGGATCAACTTCGGGCTGTCCACCGATGGCAGTGAGAGCGGCGACACGGTCAAGTCGTTCAGTAAAGCAAGGTTCGGAATGTCTTTGAGCTGGGCCTTCTGACGGGGATCGCATTCTCTAATCAGATTAAAACAGCGCCACTCTGGGGTTCGTGCGCCGGAGGCGCATCCGTGTCCCGCGCCCTCCGCCGTCATCGCCCTTTTCAGCGGCCGACCTTCACCTGATGCCGTCTGTTTCGGGCGCCGGCTGGGCAGGCCCGTTCGTGTGGGCGTCAACCAGGACGGCGACGCCGCTCGGCGGCACGACGGTGACGAACATCCCCGGTCTCAACATAGCGAAGACGCCGGTCGAACCGTCAATGAGGATGACGGTCTGTGAGTTCGTGAATACCCACACGTCCGGCCCGGGCACGCCTCGCGTCACCTCGGTCGCAATAATCAAACTGCCGGTGGCGCTATCCACGCTGAGCACAACGCCGCGCAATTGCGGCACCTGGGCGGGGAAAGCCGCCTTGGCGGCTGCGTCGGTCCGGGTCGCCGCGAAGGCGCAGGCCACGCACATGAAGCCGGCCGCGATCAGGAACCATGGGTACGAACGATGTAATCTTGACATGGCACGCCTCCTTAACCTCCCTTGCTCCCTATAATTAGTCTCACGGACGAGGCCGGGCATGTCAAGAAGTATCCTGCGCCGGCCGGCCTGAAAAGTCCGTAAGCTTTCTGCTCATGGTGAAGGCGTTGGAAAGCAGGCGGATTCTCAGCGGTGGATGCGGGGCGGACGCCGCGCGCCAATGCTTCCTTGCGGAAATAGGCGTCCGATTTACGCGACTAAACACTTGTCTGCTACGACATGAGGCCTTCTATTCGCCGGCGCCCCTGGGCCGGGTAATGCCGGACTTCGATCTTGTTCCCATCCGGGTCATGGAAGTAAACCGAAATCCCCGTGCCGTGCGCGCCCCATCGCGGGACGGGACCTTCCAGCAGGCGGACGCCGCATTTCCTGATCCGCTTCAGGAAGGAAGCCCATTGCCCTTTCCCGATCGCCAGGCAGACGTGGTTGAGCCGGGTTTCCGGACTTGGCTTCCGGATGCGCTTGCCCTGTTTTCCCTGCCACATCTCCGCAGGGAACAGGTCAATGATGGTGTCGGCATTCACGCGCACCGACGGAAAAGGCGCCTTCCGCTTCCGGTAGAGATCGAGGCGTTCGGGCTTCAGGCCCAGGACGGCGACGTAGAACCGCAGCATGGAATCCATGTCGCGCACGTTCAACGCGATGTGGTCCAGGGCGAAGCGCATCATGCGGGACCTTTGCGCGCTCTATTTCTTCAGTTGCCCGGCCAGCAACTCGCGAGTCACCTTGACGTCCGGGCTGGTCACGGCCACATAGTCCACGTTGATGCCGCGCCCGTTCATGTTCGTCAGGCGGACCACGTTCTTTCCCTGCTTGAACTTCAGCAGCAGCGGCTTGTCATTCGTCGGGTTCACGGCGGTGAACAGCCGCCAGTCGTCCGAACCGTTGGCCCAGCCGCCGGTGGACGGGAAGATCATCGGGGCGAACGGCTCCTGCACCTCGCCGGCGACCTTGATCTGGCGCTGCGCCTGGTCCAGTTCGCTGCAATAGCAGAGGGTCATGTAATAGTAGCCCTCCGCCGGCACGTCGAACGTCCATTCGAGCCACTGGCCCTGGGCGTCCCACTGAAGGATGCACGTTCCGCTGGCGACGGCTCGCTTGAGGTCCGAGGTCTGGACATGGCCGCCTCCTTCGGCTGAGAAGTTCCGGCCCTGGACGACGATCACGGTGTTCGCCGGCGCCGGGCCGGCCTGTGCTTCGGCCTCGCGGACCTTGGTCCGGGCCACGCACTCGTCATGGGCCTTGTTCATGGCCGCTTCCTGCTCGGCCTGGCGCTGCTGGAGCACCGCCTGCCGCTGGTCGTAGACGCTGACTGCGCCCCTGGGCGCGAACTCCACTTTCGACATAGCCTTCATCTGCACCGAGAACGAGCCGGCCGCCGCGCTGACCGTCGCCGGGCCGCTGCGCCTGCCCGCCATATCCAGGTTGAACGCCTCCATCGCCGCCAGCGGCTTGAAGGTCACCGTGACCGTGGCGTCGCTCGGCGACGGGTTGGCCAGCACGTACGCCCCGGTTTCCGCCCTCTCGATGGAGGCCAGGCCCGGCTCGCTTCGCTCGAGCGCCGCCTTACCGGCCTTCAGCACCTTGCCGCCGCCGAGGTACATGGCCTTCACCGCGCGCCCATCCATCACCACGAAGGCCTGCTGCGCGTCCGTTTCCAGCCCGCCGGCCTGGTACGTCCCCGGCCGGTACGACGCGAAGCATAGGTCCGTGCCCTTGGCCGTCTCGACCTTCAACAGGCCGTAACCGGCTTTCAGATCGCCCTCCTGCTCGACGCTCTTGACGTAACCTTCCTTGCCGCCGGAAATGTCAATGGCGTTGCCGTAGACGGTCGCCGCGGTCTCGCGCCGCTCCAGGATCGCCGGCGGCGTTTCGAGACCGTAGTGCCCGTCGCCGACGATGACTTCCGTTTGGGTCCCGCCGGCGGCCAGAAACCGGGCGACGTTGCCCTCGCGCGTCACCGTCGCCGACCAGGCCTTGTCGCTCGGCGCGGCCTTGCGGACGTCGGTCAGGGCCACGTACCCGACTTCCCTCGGTTCCGGCAGCGTGGTCGGCTCCAGCTTCAGGTCCGAGGCGAACTCGCCGCGGATGTGCCAGGCCAGGTCGTACCTGCGCTGCAAGCTCGCGAACGCGCCGAAGAGGTCGGCCATGTAGTCGGCGGTCATGAACGTCGCCCGGTCCATGATGACTCCGGGATAGGCGTCGCGGCACGAGGCACGCTGCATGCCCATCGTATCGGCCGGGGCGTAGACCAGTTGCGTCGCCCCGCACATGACCTGGTTCCGTTCGTCCACCACCAGCGTGTTGTGGGCCAGCGTGCTGTGGTACCACTGCAGGTAGAGCGGCAGTTCGTACCAGACGCTGCCCGGGTCCATCATAAGCTGGTCGTTGAAGGCATAGAGATCGAGGCACAGCTTGTCGGGGTGGCCGTGCGATCGGTTCGGCCCGTATTCCAGCAGCAGGCTGGTGATGCCCGCCGGGGTGGTGATCCGCGTAATGCCGTAGCCGACGCCGAAGAAGTTCACGCTTTTGCACTCGACCGCCGGCTGCTTCTCCTTCGGGTCGCGGTCGTAAAGCACCGAGACGGGGAACTGCTGGAAATGGGCGTCGAGGTGGCGGCCGGTCTGGTTGAGGATCAGCAGGTAGCTCGGATCGCGGTAGCGGCGGTAAGCGTATTCGTAGACGTAGGAATCGCCGCCGACGATCGAGTCGCGGCCCGAATCGTGCGTGGCCGGGGTGGTCAGGTCCGGGTAGCAGAACTGCAGCGGAGTATCGAACAGCCGCTTCAGGGCGCAATTGTGATAGCGGTACATGTCTATGCCATGGTGCCACAGTTCCTCGGCGTCCATGACCAGCGCCTGCAGCGCCATGAACTGGTAGCCCATGGCGCCTTCGGCCCACATGCCGTCCACGTCAATCGGCTCCGTGAAGTGCTTCTCGAACAGGCCGCCGGTCGGCTTCTCCTTGGTCCCCTGGAGGCCGTAGTACGCGATGTTGATCAGCTTTGCGTCGTCGCAGGCGTAGCCGGCCGTCAGGACCGCGCAGGTGTCAATCGCCGACCAGTTGGTCGGCGCCTCGACCGCCGCATGGTTCTCGGTTATGTGGCGGCCGTTGGCCCTGACGAGGTCGTCCTCGATGTGCTTCCGCTCGGCGGGCGTGATCGAGGGCAGATTGTGGATCAGGTCGTAACCGCGCGCCACCTGGATCAGCCACGTGGCGTCGCTCAGGCGCTGGTCAAAGACCTTGCTCGGGTCGTGGTTGAAGCCCGGCCGCGCTCCGATGCCGTAATTGGGATAAGCGTCGGCGTAGGCCAGCAGCAGTTTCTTGCAGAACTCCGCGTACTTCTCCTCGCCCGTCAGAACGTACACCGCGCCGAGGTTGGCGATGTCCAGCGCGAGCTGATTGTGAGTCGCCCCATATGTCTGCCCGTTCGGCGATATCTTGTTGTCAATCAGGTGCATCCACTGGCCGTCCGGGCCCTTCTCCGGCTGGGGAATGCCCAGCGGCTGCGTCATGCGGATATCCATCGAGGTTTTGAGCCCGGCCAATTGCGCCTGGAGCTCCTGGCTGGTCTTCAGCATCTCCTTATAATGCGCGATGTCCTCCGCGTCCCACAGCGTGCAGGGATGGCCCTGGGTCATGCGCGGCTGGCCGACGACTTCGACCTTGCCTTCGGCCGCGCTGGCGCCCGTCGGCATAAGGTTCGCCGGAGACGCCTTCACGTCGTACTGCGCCGGCGTCTTCATCTTCTCCGCCACATTGGTCGTCGTCAGCACCCGCAACCGCAGCCAGCCGCCCCAGTCCAGCGGCTTGCCGCCCTCCGGCTGCGGCCGGACCGGGTATTCGTCGGTGACGAGGATCCCGACATTCTGCCCGTGGGCCTCCAGCTCGATGCGCTGGACTTGTCCCGGAGCGTCCGCCAGGTCCGCGTGCGCGACCAGCTTGCGCTCGACAAAAATGTCTATGGCCTTCGGCTGCCGCGTGCCATGGTAGTCCAATCCCGCGACCTCGATCGCCTTGATGTCCACCGGGATCAGGAGGCGGATATCCACGCGGCAGCCCTTGAGCGAGCCGCCCTTGTCGAAGATCGTCCCGCCGTTGTACTTATCGCGCACCATCGTATTGTCCGGCGGCCAGTCCTTGTTGAAGGCCCCGCCGGTGCCCCGGGCTGTGGCGCCGAGATCCAGCAGTGCCGCATTATAGAGGCCAGTCGAATCGGGCTGATCGGCGGCCGGCCCCTGCTCCATCGCTCGCGGCGCCGACACGGGTTTAGTCGCCGTATTTTGGCCCATCGCCGCCGCCGCGAAGGCGGTCACGGCCAGAATCGCCACGAGATGACGCATTCCTTCTCTCCTTTTATGATGTGCCGCGCAGAGCGAATTCTAGAACGGCTTTCGCCGACACGCAAAGAGTCTACCGACTGAAGCCGCGCCGGTCAAAGAGACTTCGATGGGAAGAGTTCGCTGATCACCGCCAGCGTCTCCGCGACGAGTTGCGCGCCGCCCTCGGGACCGACGGAGGAAACCGCGGGAATGACGCTGTACGCGCCCCCCTGCATGGAGCGCGCGGTGGGCAGGTACATGCCGTGCCCGACGAGCTGGATGAGCATCGTCTGCGCGGCGGGGCTGCGCGCCTTGATCTGAAGGCCGTAGTCGAGGAACAGTTCGAACGGGTTCGTCGCGATAGCCATGTCGCCGAGCCGCAGGACGTGCAGTTCCACCGGGACGGGCTTGAGCCCCCGCGAGTGATCGAAGGTATCCACCACCGCCTGCTGGCGGCTCGGCCACCAGGACTGCGACTCGCCCTTCTTCGCGATCCACTCCGCGCGCGTCTTCTCGGCCCAGTCGCGTTCGGCGCGGGTGATCCGGCGCGGGGCCAGGCCCGGCCGCCGCGTGCGGAAAGTCAGCGGCCATTCCTTTTCTTTCTCCGGCCGCGTGCAGGCGAGCGCGCGCCCCACGGCGTCGGCCACGCGCTGGGCGATCTCCTGCCGCTGCGTCAGGCCGCGCCGCTGGAGCATCTCGAGCTCCTGCTCGCTGTAAAGCAGCATGTGCGGCGACTGGTCGCCGGCGGGACTGCACAGGCCGACGACGTGCAGGCGCTCGCCGAAGCGCCGCCGCAGCTCCACGCGGACGTCGTGCCAGTAGTCGGCGGAAAATTCCTCAAGCTGCTCAGTCACCTGCGAGGAGCACGGGATCGCCAGGACCGCGCCGGCCAGCGTTCCATCCGGCTCCCAGGCGAAGAGCATGTCCAGGCTGTGGTCCTCGTAGCCGGCGATGCAGACGAAGTCGTCGCGGTGCGTCCGGCCGTACATCACAGCGCTGCCGTCGGCGTAGACGGCCAGGCGATTGTGGCCGACGACGGCATGCCCGAAGGCGCGTGCGAGGAGGCGCGGCTTGCGCGTCTCCCACGCCTCGACGACGGCCTGGGCGACGCGTTCGGCGATCCAGTCGCGGCACTCCGCCGGCGTCATCACCTCGCCGCCGGGGTGATCGTAAGAGCCCTCCTCGAAGACGAAGGAGGTGTGCGTGTGGGTCGCCGCCAGGATCAGCCGGTCCGCAGGGACCGCCGGCGCGCGGGCCGCCAGCAGGTCGCGCACGGCGCGGAGGAGCCTGTCCGAGGAAGAAACCAGGTCGCAGGAGACGAGGACCGCGCTGCCGCCGGACTTCGCGTCCTCCAGCGCCAGGGCGTTGACCGTGACCGGATCGAGTGCTTTCGTCGCCACCCGCCGGTGCATTTGTCCGGCCAACATCGCCGGCCGGCTCGGCGTCATGTCCCGCGAAGCGAAACCTATGTTCAGCATGAACTTTATCCCTCATCTGAACTTTTTCAGGCGCCGGGCGGCTCAGGCCGATCGCGAACCTGCGTGTGAGATTCGCCGTCCGCGGCGTTGGACGGCGTCGAGGACGCTTCCTGCGCCGGCGCTGCTTTGAACTCCAGAACATTGATCTTGAGGCTCTGCTGCGCCTGCGCCTCGACGATGAGCGCCGCGTCGTCGGGAGTGGGCCCGTCCATCGGGCTGACGCCCAGCTTGATGTGGGTGGCATCCACAACGTCGCCGCCGCACAGCGTGGCGTCGAGGGCGGTCCAGTCGTCCAGGTACGCCTCGGTCCACATGTGGCTCATGAACAGGCCGTTCGCGTAGACGACGCCGACGGCCACGCGCGACGGGATTCCGTCCGCCCGCAGCAGCGCGGCGAGCAGCAGGGAATGTTCCTTGCAATCGCCCTCGCGCGAGAGCAGCGTCTCCTTCGCCGAGGCGAAGCCGACGTTGTAGTCCTTCTTCGTGATGTACCCGGACACCCACGCGGCGAGCTGTCTCGCCTTCACCGCCGGCGAGGCGTCGGGCGAGACGTTCTCCCGCGCCATGCGCTGAATATCCGGGTCGTCGCTCTGCACGTACGCGGAGGCGGCCAGGTATTCCGGCCCGGGCTTCTCCGCCGCAGGCGCCGCCGCGTCGCCGAGCGCCTTCACGCGCAGCAGCGCCCAGCCGGGACCCTGCTTCTCGATCTTCTGGCGCCGGTCCTCGAGCTTCAGGTTCTCGACGCGGCCTTCGATCCGGTAGAGCGCCTCCGTGACCAGGTCCGGCCGGTCGAACTTCACGTTCGAGACGATCACGGAGAGCGTCGCCAGGTCGGTCTGGTTCGGCGAGGTCACCGCCGCCAGCGCTTGCTCGCGCGTGGAGAGGACCTCTTCGAGGCCGTCGCTCGTCACGCACTTGAGCTCGTCGCCGGTCTCGTCGAGCCAGACGTGTGCGGTCACGCCCGGCAGCGCGTCGGTCAGCTCCGTGCCCTTGTAGAGCTCGCGCGGCTTGCCCGCGATCGTCACCGTCTCGCGGCCCTCGATCGTGATCGTGGACGTGACGATTTTGTTGATCTCGCGCATGTACTCCTTGAACGCGACGCCCTTGCCGACCGGGAATCCCGACTCGCGCATCCGGCGCATCTGCGCTTCGGGGCCGATGACCTGCGGGTCCCAGGCGGTCTCGGTGACGTGGGTCGTCCCGCCCGTATGCGTGGTCACGATCAGCTTGCCGTCCTGGACCCGCGCCTCGGAGTCGCTCGCCTCCGCGCCGGTCACGGAATAGGTCTCGCGGAGCAGCGCGCCTTCGGGCGTCTCGTAGTCTTCCTCGACTTCGTGCGTGACGAGCGTCGCGCCGAGGTCCTTGATGCGCGTCTCGGAGAAGGTCGAGGTCACGATCATCGGCTTCGGCTCGGCCACCTTGCGCGTGATCGTGTGATCGTAGCCGACCTGCAGGCCGGAGAGCGAGATCACGTCCCACTCGTCGCGGATCGCCGAGTCGGCCGCCCGCGCCGCGCACCCGGCCAGACAGGCGAACGCGCCGATCAGGAGCAGCAGCGCGCTCGGCCGAAGGACGGGATTTTTTCGGGATCGCATCTCCATGACGTTCCTTGACCGGGATATCATCTATGGCCGCCTCAGCGCCAGCGGCCGCCGCTGTGGACCCAGCCGCGCGCGCCGCGCTCCCAGGCATGCGGAACCCAGACCGCGCCCGCATGCGGCCTGCGCCCCCAATAGCCGGCGTGCCAGACCCATCGGCCTTCCCACCCCCACCATCCGCCGATCCACACGTAGTCCACTTCCGGCCCCGGCGCGGCAGGCGCCACTTCCGCCATGGGCGGCGGCGGCGCTTCGCCGGCGACCGCTTCCTCCTGCGACGCAACCGGCGCCGGCGGCTCCTGCCCGCCGACGGCTTCCCTCTGCTCAGCGGGGTTGCGCAGGGCGCGTTCCCGTTCGTGAAGGCGCTTCGCCCACACGGCCAGCACGATCGCTGCGGCCACGATGAGGACGATCAGCACGCCCATGAACAGCCCGCTCGCCTGCATTCGGCGCGGCGATTCCATCCCGCTCATTATTTCTCCTCCGCTTTGCCCGCCTGGATCGCATGCCCGGCGCCGGCCGCCCCGGCGCCCGAGCCTCTGACATTTTATTCCACCCGCGGACGATATGCCAACCTCGGTTGTTGAAATAGTATGGGGTGAGTGCTATAAGTGGGCGCATTAGTGCTTCCTTGCGGAAATAGGCGACCTATTTCCGCAAGGAAGCATGACCGCGATAAGCCGCGTCGGTATGTTGGGTTATGTGTGCCGTTGGACCGTGTTTAGTTGCGTAAATTGGTACGCCAATTTACGCAACTAAACACAAGCGTGCGTGAAGAGACCGCGCGAGGCGGCGTGCGCTTCCGGTCTCGACTCCATCCGAAACGGAACGAAAGGGAGTCCTGCCATGTTCGGAAAAATTGCAGCGCTCGGTCTCTGCGCCGCGGCGGTCGCGGGCCTGTCGAGTCCATGCTGGAGCCAGGAAAAGCCCGTCGTCATTTACACGCAGGCCAACGCCCCGGCCGCGCCCAAGCTCGATGAACTGCCCTTGAAGGACAGCGTCTCGCAATACGGCATGACCTGGACGTTCGACAAGCCGGCGCGGGTCGGGCAATTCGTCAACGGCGACTTCTACGTCGTCGGGCCGGTGACGATCACCGCGATCGCGCCCAAGCCTCTTTACGGCGCCGATATCCCCTTGAACCAACTCGACGCGCAGGACAAGAGCCAGGCGCAAAAAGACCGCGTCCGCAACGGCTTCATGCTCAATCCGCCCGCCGAGCGGGAAGTCTCGTACGACAGCGGCGTCAGGAACTGGTTCCGCCCGAACCTCATCCAGAGGCTCCCGGTCTCCATGAAGCCGAAAGATTCGCTCGTCTCGACCATCAGCATGAAGCTGGGAGTCGTCCTCCAGGCGCCGCTGCAGATGAACAGCGCCGAGACGGAATCCCGCGGCGTGGAAGACGCCAGCCCGGTCAAAGACGCCGCCGTGCTGACCTGCGTCGCCGAGCCCCAGCCGCCCGACGCGTTCCGCCCGGCGTTCTGCGACCGCACTCAAAAAATCTACCTGGCGCGCAACCTGAAGCGCGAGCTGCTGCCCGCCGTCGTTCGCCCCGGTGATACGCCCTCGCTCCAGCAATACATCGGCTGGACGCGCCGCCCGTGGGTCAATACCTGCTACTTCGGATTCGAGGAACCGGCCGACAACATGCCCTGGTACGGCCGCGAGGTCGGCCGCGTCGTCGGCAATACGGCCCTGCTCCTGTGCTCCAACTTCACGCCCGAGCAAAAAGAACCGCTCCTCATTGATTTCGTCCAGGTCGGCATTGACCTGGGCGGCATGGTCCGCGCCGGGCATCCCGGCTGGTACTGCTGGGGCGGACACGGCAGCGGCCGCAAGCTGCCCATCGTCTTCGCCGGATTGCTCCTCGGCGACGAGCAGCTCGCCAACATTAATAAATCGTTCCCCAAAGCCTGCTTCGGCGAAGATGAGCAGACCGCCTACGGCGACTCCTGGACCGGCGCGAAGGTGCTTTTCACCGGCCACTCCGGCATAGATGAAATCACCGGGATCGGCCGCGACAACGCTCGCGGCCCGAACGCGTGGGGTCCCTACGAACACACTCGGCCTTCCACCTGGGGCCCGGGCCAGAGAACCAGCGAGGGCTACCGCCGCAGCAGCACCACCGTCGCCTGGGTCGCGCAGGCGCTGGCCCTGCACCTGCTGCACGCCGAAAAAATCTGGGACCACGACGCCTTCTTCGACTACGTTGACCGGTGGATGTACGAGAAGGACGACGGCTTCCGGCAAACCATCAAAACCGAGGCCGGCGTTGACTACCCCAGAATGGATTGGTGCTGGCAAGGCCAGTGCCCGGAGAAGTTCGTCAACGAAATGTGGGCGAAGTACCGCGCCGGCCCCGGCATGCCGCCGACCGACGGCTGGAAACAGCAGCACGACGAGAGCTATTACAAAAACGCCATCGCCAAAGAACTCAAAGGGCCGGCCCGGAACGGGAGATAGATTGGCGCCGAAATGTGGCGCGCGGTCACTCCTTCGCGGCCGGCGGGCGCCTGAAGGTCATGACGAGCGGCTGGTCGAATTGCTGCCGGCCCCGCCCCAGCAGCTCTGACTTCAGTTCGAACGCGCCGCCCTCCAGGGCCCGTCCCCAACGCGCACTGGGAGAAATTCTATGGGTTTGACAGAAGCTTCCCGTGCTCCGCGACTGGCTGCTGCGCTTGTGGTGTTCCTTGCCGCTACCGCCACGTGCCGATCTGATGCCATCGCACAGGTCAACACTCCAAACCAGCGCAAAAGTCCCTTTGACGCCACACAATATGTCTTCGACAACCTCTGGCCCAAACCGCCGCAACCGTGGTACTTTTATTTCCCCGCGGGAGTGGCGGTGGACGGCAGCGATAATATTTACGTGCTTGACAGCATGCACTTTATCATCAAGATGAACAGTAAGGGCGCGGTTCTGGGCACCCTGGAAGTCAAAGCAGAAAAGAATCCCATAGCTCTCGCCGTTGACAAGCAGGACAATATTTATGTGCTCTATCGCGGCGGCCCGAACATGGTTGCCAAATACGACCGCAAAGGACAGTTGTTATGCTCCTGGGGCAAATCAGGCGCTGGAGATGGTGAGTTTGGACTGTACCCATCTGTGGCCACTGGTGTTGCCACGGACCGCACGGGAAATGTCTACGTAGTGGATTCACAGAATCACAGGGTGCAGGAATTCACCGCCGACGGGAGTTTCTTAACAAAATGGGGCAGCAAGGGCGCCGACGACGGTCAATTCGATACGCCCGCCGGGGTCGCCATAGATGACGCCGGCAACATTTATGTCAGCGATTCCGGAAACGGCCGTATCCAGAAGTTTGATCCCGGTCTGCACTTTTCAGCGAAATGGGGTCGGCCGGGCGTAAACGACGGGGAATTCACCCGTCCCGGACCGATCGCCGTGGACAAAATGAATAATGTCTACGTCGCCGATCGAGGCGCAACCGGAAACGAACTTGACCGCATCCAGAAATTCGATTCCCATGGCAAGTTTGTGATGGCCTGGGGCAAAGCAAAGAACGCCAGGCCCATGGACTTCGATAACGTAGCCGGCATGGCCACCGACGGCGCTGGAAATCTCTACACGACGGAAGTGTGGGGATTTTTTGTGCGACGCTGCAATGCTCAGGGAGAGTTCACGGATTGCTGGAGCACGGGCAGCAAGGAGGCCGGACGGGTCCATTGGCCGTACGGGGCGGCGATGGATGCCGCGGGTTATCTGTATCTCACCGATTCCGGCACGGACCGTATTCTGAAATACGATCCTCATGGAAACTGTATCTCTCACTGGAAGGACACCGGATTGGATTTCCCGGTCGGGATCACAATCACCAGGCCGGGCTATGTCTATATTCAGAATTACGGCGGCCACATTAGAAAATATGATCTGCAAGGGAAGTTTCTGCTCCAATGGGGCAAAGACGGCGACGGTGACGGCGAATTTCATTTCGGAAATGGCTGCTGGTTGGCGGCGGACAAGCAGGGGAACATTTACGTGGCCGATAAGGAGAATCACCGCATTCAGAAATTTGATGCGGATGGCAAGTTTCTATTCAAGTGGGGGAAAAAAGGCGAAGGGGATGGGGAATTCAATGAGCCCTGCGGACTTGCGGTGGATAAGAATACCGGCAACGTATACGTGGCGGAGTTAGGCAATTGCCGCATCCAGAAGTTCGATAAGGACGGTCGTTTCCTATGCAAGTGGGGCAGCAAGGGAGATAAAGCGGGAGAATTCACGTCTATGGACGGCTTCCTCCCAATCACCCTGGACGAGGGCGGCAATCTGTTTGTGAGCGACAGGGAGAATGACAGAATACAGAAGTTTGACGCGGACGGCAGGTTCATCTGCATGTGGGGAAGCTTCGGAGACAAGGAAGGGGAATTTGCAAAACCCTCGCAGGTTCTCGTTGACACCGCCGGCGCTGTTTATGTGCTGGATTCGCTAAACAGTCGTGTTCAGAAGTTTGTACCGAAATGAAAACATTGGAGAGGGAGAACACTATGAAAACGCTGCGGATGTGGCTGACCCTGATCGTCGCGGCCGGCTTTTGCGGCGGCATGAGCCTCGCCGCGGATGCTCCTCAGGCGCCGGCGCTTAAAGACCTGCCGTTGCAGGACAGCGTTTCCCAATATGGGATAACCTGGAAGTTTGACAAGAAGGCGCCCGTCGGCCAATTCATAACCGGCGACTACTACGTGGTCGGGCCGGTGACCGTGGTTGGGGTTTCGCCGGCGCCAGCCGGGGAAGGCAGGACTTTCCGCAACGGTTCGATGTTGAATCCGCCCGTGACGGGCTACAGCGCCTATGACGGCCGGTTTGCTAATTGTTTTCGGCAGGAATTGGCGGCGAAGTATCCATTGCAGCTCAAACCGGGGGATTCATTGGTCTCGATGATCAGTTTTCAGCCCGGTCAAAAGGCCGACAAATTGCCCGGAAACGAATCGTACTTCTGCAAGGACGCCGCTGTGCTGACGTGCCTCAAGGAGCCGGTTCCGGGAGATACTTTTCGCCCGGGTTATTGTGATCAGCAGAAAGAGATCCTCCATCGGGCGAATGAGATTCACTGGGACCTCCTGCCCAGTGTGGCCGCGGTCGCCACTGCGCCGCCGTGGTCATGGGCGGAGCTGGAGCGCGCCTTTCAACGTCCATGGATTGACCATGTTTACTCCTGGGAAAGTCGGGACGTGCATCCTTCCAACAACATGCCCGGTTACGGCCGTGAAATCGGTTCGGTGGTGAGCGTGGCCGCTTTGCAGCTTTGCACGGATGCGGCGCGGGAACAAAAGACCAAGCTGTGCCAGGGCATGATCCAGGTTGGGATTGACAACTGGGCCATTGCCAAGCGCGGGAAGTCAGGTGAAGCGGGCGGTTGGATTTCGCAGGGCGGCTTCGGCTATGGGCGTAAATTCCCCATCGTTCTCGCCGCTATCCTCCTCCAGGACCACGAGATGCTGCACATCAGCAAGAATGCTCCCGAGACCGCTTTCAGCGAGGACCAGGCAACGGAATTCGGGCAGACCTGGACCGGCGCCAATGTCCGTTATACGGGCCAGTTTCCGTTGGCCGGGCAGACGGACCGAGGCCCTTATGAGCAACTCTGGCCGGGCTTGTGGCCCGGGCCCGATCGCACACAGTCCGAGGGATATCGGAGAGCTTCCTCCATCAGTTCCTCAGTTGGAACGGCATTGGCGGCGCACCTGATGAAAGCCGAGAAGGTTTGGGACCATGACGCTTTCTTCGCCTATATGGACCGCTGGATGTACGAAGATGACGCCGAGTATGTGAAGATGATCAAGACCGCTCTCGGGGTGGATTATGAGGGCAAAGCGTGGTGTCTCGGGATGCATGCGTTCCCCGGCGACGAGAAATTCACCGACGAAATGTGGGCTAAATACAGGCAGAGCGCAGGGATGCCGCCGGTTGCGGAATTCCGGAAAACGATTGATGAGCAGGGGCAGGTAAAGATCGGAGCGAACCGGGAATTTATCGTCAACGGCAAAAAGGTGTTTCCGCTCATGCTGCTCGCCCAGGCCAAGCCCAAGATTCAGAACGCATGGGCGCTCGGCGGCGAACTTGTCGAAGGGAAAGTTCCTCCCGAACTCTTTTCTCAAGCGGACATTCCGATTCAGCAAGCGTTGGACTTAGGCGCCAATACGGTTTTTGTCAATGGGGACGCGGGCGAGAGCACCTGGGCATTCCATTATGGGCGGGAATTTCTCAGGAGAATCACCGATAAAGGACTCTACGGAGTCTTGGGAGCGGATACGGAAACCTTCGGTCAACCTAACTTGCTGGGTTTGACGCAGGAGGACCAGCCGGATCGTCCGGTGACGATGCTGCCCACTCCGCCGATGCCCGTGAAAATAGACGCCGCGATTCTCAACAGGCGTCACGCGCCTCATGGCGCGGCGGAGGAGGCGTTCAATCCCGCGTCCACCGAGGAAGGCGTCCTGTTGGAAACCATGCAAGGCGCCGAAGTCCAGATCAAATTGGCCAAGCCGGTCACGGTAAGCAGCCTGGCGGTCTGGATCATACCCTCCGACGGTCGCGAGGATGCCAAGGAGATGCTTTTCCTCGCCGATGGCAAGGAGGTTCTCAAGGCCGACCTGAAACGAGAGCCCGGCAAGCAGGAGTTCAAATTGCCGGCGCCGGTGAGTTTCAAACAGTTGGTTTTCCGCGTAGTCTCTGTTTATCCGGGGCCTGAAGGCTACGGTTTCGTGAAACAGATCGGCGCCTTTGACGAGAAGGGCCAGCGGGTTTGGCTCTACGACTATGAGCCGGAGATTCGTTCGGTGAAAAAAGTGGCGGACGTCTATCGCTGGATGAGGAAGATGCAGAAGACTCGGCCGGTTTTTGTCACGCTCAGTCCGGGCTTCATGCCCTCTTCGGCGATGTGGGACAAAGAGACCCGGCAGGCGCTATATCCCGGATACATCGAGAACTGCGATGCGGCGGCATTCGTGCTGCCGCCCGGCCCCGCAGCCGCCGCGGCGGACTGGCTGAACCGCATCGGAGAAGGAGCGGATGAGCTTGGCAGGCTGGCCGGTCCTGGACGACCCGTCGTATTCTGGCTGGAAGTGACCCCGACTCTGGAACCGGCGCAAGCGCGAGCCGCAATCTGGAGCGCGATCATTCACGGGGCGACGGCGATCGGCTATCGCATGCAACAGGGCGACAAGCCGCCGGTCCCGGACGAGAAAATGGCGGCGGCGCTGAAGCAACTCAATGAGCAGGTCGCCCGTCTTGCGCCCGTCATTCTCGGCGAACCGGCGCGCGCCAAGATTGAGATGACCCTGAAGGACGGGCAGCCGTGCCGCTGCAAGGCGACGGAATCCGAGGGAGCGACTTTCATCTTTGCCCAGAATACCGGCGCCGGCGGCAAGGCGGTTATTCGTATCGAGGGACTCCGAGCCGGGGCCCACATAGAAGTGCTCGGCGAAGGGCGCACCATCGCTTCGGATCGAGGAGAGTTCAGCGATGATTTCGCCCCGCTGGCCGACCGCGTCTACAAGCTGAAACTTTAGCGCCGGCAGATCGAGGCGAGCGATCGGGGAAGACGCGATTCACGGCCCCGCGCCGCGCTTTCGCGCCAGCGCCTTGGCGTAGACCCTCATCACCTCGTCGAAATTGCGCTCGGCTGAGTGGGCCTCGGCCAGGGCGCGCGCGGCGGCCGATGCGGCCTCGCGGCGGTCGCGGTTGAAGAACTCGCCGATGCGCGCGGCCAGCAGCGGCGCGTCGCCGAGCGGGACGGCGTAGCCTTCCTTGTCCGTGAGCAGTTCGCCGGAGCCGTTCGTGGTGCTCGTGACGGCGGGCAGGCCGCAGGCGAGCGCCTCGAGCAGCGCGTTGGCGCAAGGGTCGTAGGGGCTCGGCAGGCAGAAGATGTCCGCCGCGGCGTAGAACTTCTCCGGCAGGCTGCTCGCTCCCGCGTATTGAATCAGGCCGCCGACGCCGAGCTTCCGCGCCAACCGGTCGCAGGGAGCCCGGCGGCCTCGGCCGAGAACCAGAGCGCGGAACGGCGTCCCCAGCTTTCGAAGGGCCGGCAGCGCGCGGATCAAAAACGGCACGCCTTTGCGGTGATAGTTATGGCCGACGAAGAGGATCATGAGCTCGTCCTCCGCGAGACCGAGTTCCTGCCGCGTGGGCTTCCGGAACCTCTCGCGCAGATCGGGCGTAAACCGGGCCAGGTCGGCGCCGTTATGGATGACGGTGATGCGCTCCGGCTCGCAGTGATAATACCGCAGGATATCGTCGCGGACCATGTTCGAGACGGCGATGATTTCGTGCGCGCCGCCCGGGGCGAACTGCATTCTCTCCAGCCGCAGCAGGAGCCGATGCTGCAGCTTGATCCCGTTGCGAAAGCGGGCCCACGCCCGGCCCGCGGCGCCCGTCGCCCGCCTGGCCCTGTAATCCAGTTCCGCGCGGCGGACTCCGCCTCCGGGCCTGTAGACATCCATGTAAACGCTTTTGCCGAAGCCGTGGATGACGTCGAATTTCTCCTTCAGCAGCAGGTCGCGGGTGCGCAGGGCCCAGGAATAATCGCGCAGCATGTGGAACGGAGGAACAGGAACGCGGTGATAAACGGGCCCCTTTTCCGCCGCGTCCCACGTCGCCGTATAGACGTGAACCTCGTGGCCGCCGCGGAGGAGTTTCCGGGCGAAGTTGCGCACGTAGGTCTCGGCGCCGCCTCGGGCCGGGTCGAAATCCGCATTCGTCAGGGCGATTTTCATCGGCGACATCCCGTCCGGCATATTCGGGTTCAGCGTGAAATGGAGCCAACAGTTCCACGGGCCGCAGGCAGTTTACTCTTTCCTTCCCTCTCGTCAAGCCTTCTCGCGGGCAATTGCCGCGCGGCGCGGAGTCTGCTAAAATTCCGTCGCCCGCCTGACACTGTCTGCGCATGATGCGCGCCGGCCCTGGAGAACGGGATGGAGTCGCGGTCACCGAAGGATTACCTGCTGAAGCCGGAGGAGCATTTCGTCTTCTGGCTGATCGCGCTCGCGGCGCTGCTGGCGATGCAGATCGGCTCCGGGTGGCTCCCGGGCCCCGATGAAAGCTCCTATCTCTCCATCGCCAGAAGCCTGGGCATGGGGCACGGGTTCACCAGGTTCTCCGGCGAGCGGTATCTCCATTATGCTCCGGGCTATCCGCTGCTGATCGCTCCGGCTTTCGCCCGGCAGGCGGTCCGGCCGTTTGTCGCCATCGGGTTCATTCAGTGGATCCTGGCCGTGCTGTTCATGCTGGGGCTATACCTCTGGAGCCGGAGATATTTCGGCAGCCACGCGGTGCTGCTGACGGCGCTGGTCGTGACGAACGTCGGGTTCTGGTATTACTACCGCCGCACGGGGCCCGAGATCGGGTTCATGGCGGGCATGATCTGGGCGGTGAACTTGCTGACGCCGGCGACGGAGCGCCGCATCGGCCAGGCGATCGGCCTGACGCTGGCCGGCAGCGCGCTGGTCGCATTCATTTGCTGGATACGTCCGGTGGGCGTGTTCATCGCTTCGGGGTTCGGCGTGACGCTGTTCATGCTGGCGTGCCGGCGCCATATTTCCTGGGGCCGCTGCTTTCTCCTGGGCGGCATTGCGTCCGTCATCGCGCTGGCTTCGGTGATCGGCTTCATTTCAAGCCAATCGGTCGGCGCGGCCGAGCGAAGGCCGGGCGCGGTGACGTACACCGGCGAACTCCTCGACAAGAACCGCCCGCTGCCCGCGCTGGTGGTCGAAGGGGTGCGCCTGCGCGTCACGGAAATCGGACGCCTGCTGATCCCGGGCATGTTCAAGAGCTACGATGCGAAGGGCCGGTGGATTCCCAACACGCTGTTCATCTTCGTGCCGGTATTCATCCTCTTCGCCGTCGGCTGGCGGCGATTTGCGATGCGCGCGCCGAACGTCCTCGCGTGGGCGTTCCCCTTTTACCTGGGACTTTATATCCTGTGGTGGGGCGAGCAGGGAACGCGCTACATGATGCCGATGCTGCCGGTCCTGTGGGCGTCCATGTGGCACTTCGCCGCGCCCTGGGAGCGTTTCCGCCGGCCGGTTTTCGCAGCGCTCGTCGCGGCGCAGCTCATCGTGGCGGGGATATACTGGACCGGAGACCTTCAGCAAATGCGGCAACTGGCCGGCTACTGGCCCAAGCTGGACCGCATGGCCGCGGCGGTGCAGTCCGAGCCGGCGAACGGCGCCATCTGCGCGGACCGGCACATCGGCTGCATGTTCCTTGTTGCGCTCGACCGCGACTGGCCGATCGTGCAGAAGGCCAGCGCCGTGGATCCCGGCGTGCGCTGGCTGCTGATCAGCGACGACCGGGGCGACACGCCGGGCTTCACGACGAAGGCCCGCGCCGGCGACCTGCGGTTGATGGAGCGCGACTGACTGCGACCAAGCGGCTAGTGCTTACTTGCGGAAATAGGCGTCCTATTTCCGCAAGTAAGCATGACCGAGATAAGCCGCGTCGTTGTATTGGGTTATGCGTTCCGTTGGACCGTGTTTAGTTGCGCAAATTGGTACGCCAATTTACGCAACTAAACACTAGTGTAGTGTTTCACTCAGATGATGCCTTATCGAAGTCATGTCGCGCGCAGTAAGCTGCGCGCTCTTGCTGAGCGCAGCGAAGCATCTCACACGCATTTCTTGAGTTATG
>JBKQWE010000085.1:0-90103 GCA_052139675.1 Candidatus Brocadiia bacterium | reverse complement strand
GTGGAACTCAAGGACATTGACCGCGACGAGGTCTTCCGCATTGTCGAGGCCGGCAGGTCCATGGGACGATTGATCGGCCCTGTCGGCACGAAACTGGCCGACATTCTTGACCGGCTGAAGCTCCGCCGGGATGGCAGGATTCTTCAGGCGGCCGTTGTGCTCTTCGGGAAAGAGTTCCTTCCCGACTATCCCCAATGTGAGCTCCGCATGGCGCGGTTTCGCGGGACGGACAAGACGGAATTCCTCGACCAGCGGAATGTTCGCGCCCCTGCGTTCACGCTGCTCGAGGAGGCGCAGCTCTTCTGTCAGAGGCATTTTCCGCTTCCGGGTAAGATCGTTCCGGGCCGACTCCAGCGTGTGGATAGGCCCCTCATTCCGCCCGACGCCATGCGTGAAATTCTTGTCAACGCCCTGATCCACCGCGACTACTCCATTGCGGGCGGGGCTATCTCGCTGGCTATCTTCGACGACCGGGTGGAGATATGGAGCGCCGGAACGTACCCGACAGGGATTACGCCCGACAAGCTCAGCAAGTCCCACCAGTCCGTCCAGCGCAACCCGATCATCGCGGACATCTTCAATCGCGCCGGCCTGATCGAGAAATGGGGACGCGGAACCAATCGCGTCATTGAGATGTGCCGGCAGGCCAAGATCGCCCCGCCGAAGTTTGAGGAGATCACCGGAGCGGCGGTGGTGACTTTCAAGGTGAACGTTCTCGGGGCGCAGCAAACCGCCAAACAAGTCGCCCCACAAGTCGCCCCACAAGTCACCCCACAAGTCGGGGCCGTCCTGGAAGCTGCCAGACAAGTGGTCAGCGCTGAAACCCTCCAAAGCACGGCTGGCCTGAAAGATCGTGTCCACTTCCTGCGGTCATATCTTCAGCCCCTGCTCGCACAAGGCTGGCTGGAGCGCACAATCCCCGAAAAGCCGCGCAGCCGCATGCAGCGATACCGCCTGACCTCCGCCGGTGAAGAGGCTCTCAAGCGGGCCGACAACAAAGCGGGAATCGTAAAGCAATCGTAAAGCGCTTTTTCCGAATCGTAAAGTCCGAAGGGACGCGGAATGACGGTTACGGAATTCATCGCCATCTGGCAGAAAGCCGACCTGACTGAACGCTCCGGCTGCCAGCAGCATTTCTGCGGCCTCTGCCGGCTGCTCGGTCACCCGGAGCCGGTCGAGGCAGACCCGACTGGTGAATCCTTCACCTTCGAGCGCGGCGCGGAAAAGAACACCGGCGGCGACGGCTTTGCCGATGTCTGGAAGAAGGGGTGCTTCGGCTGGGAATACAAGGGCAAGCACAAGAACCTTGACACCGCCTACCAGCAACTTCTGCGCTATGCCCAGGCGCTTGAGAACCCACCGCTCATGGTGGTGTGCGACATGGAGCGGATCATCATCCGCACGAACTTCACCAACACCCCGACGGTGAAATACGAGATCGCCCTCGCTGCCCTGGCCAAGCCGGAGAACCTGGCCATCCTGCGCAACGTCTTCTTCGAGCCGGAGAAGCTCAAGCCAGGCGTCACGATCCAGTCCATCACCACCGAGGCGGCTCGGCACCTTGCCGAGATTGCCCAGTCCATGCGCAAACGTGGCCTGCCGGCGCTCGACGTGGCGCACTTCCTCGACCGGATGATCTTCTGCCTCTTCGCCGAAGATGTGGGCCTCTTGCCACGAGGTCTTTTCAGCCGCGTCCTGAAGAACTCGCAGCATGACCCCGCCCTTTTCCGCAGGGTCATGGCTCAACTCTTCGAGGCGATGGCTGACGGCGGGCTGTTCGGGGAACACAAAATCCTTCACTTCAACGGCAACCTCTTCTCCGACGCCACGGTGCTCGACATGGAGGCCGAAGAGATCGAGCGGATCGCGCAGATTTCCACGCTCGACTGGAGCGCCGTGGACCCAAGCATCTTCGGCACGCTGTTCGAGCGCGGCCTCGACCCGGACAAACGCTCCCAGCTTGGCGCCCATTACACCAGCCGCGAGGACATCGAAGTCCTCGTCGAGCCGGTCGTCATGCAGCCCTTGCGCCGGGAGTGGGCGGAAATTCGGCAGACCTGCGATAACCTCCTTTCCACCGGCAAGAAGAACCCGGCGCCGGAGGATGCCGGGAAGAAGCCCTCACCGGCGGTTCGCAGCAAGGCCGCCAAGCAGGCCAAGGCGATGATCGGGCAGTTCCTCCACATGCGCCTGCCTTCCCTTAAGGTGCTCGATCCCGCGTGCGGATCGGGCAATTTCCTCTACGTCACACTCCAGAAGCTCAAGGACCTGGAGAAGGAAGTCGTCCTCTACGGCGCGCGCAACGGCATGGGCGGGTTCTTGCCGATGGTCGGGCCGTGGCAGCTCTACGGCATCGAGATCAACCCCTACGCCTATGAACTGGCGCAGATGACCGTGTGGATCGGCTACCTGCAATGGGTGCGCGACAACGGCCTCGGCAACGTCGGCGAACCCGTCCTGCGCAAGCTCGACAACTTCAAGTGCATGGACGCCATCATTGACCTGAGCGACCCGAATAATCCGAAGGAACCGGAATGGCCGAAGGTGGATTACATCGTCGGCAATCCGCCGTTCCTGGGCGGGAAGATGCTGCGCCGGGAACTGGGCGACGAGTATGTTGACCGCATGTTGGCGCTTTGGCGGGAACGGGTGCCCGCAGAGGGAGACCTGTGCTGCTACTGGTTTGAGAAGGCGCGCCTTCAGATCGAGAAGGGACTATGCAAACAGGCCGGCCTCCTGGCGACGCAGGGGATTCGCGGCGGCGCAAACCGCGAAGTGATAGAGCGCATCAAAGAAACCGGCGGCATTTTCTTCGCCGAAAGTGACCGCGCATGGGTCCTCGACGGGGCGAATGTTCACATTTCCATGATCGGATTCGACGCAGGCGATGAGAAAGTGCGGACGCTCGATGGCAAGGTAGTGGAAACCATTAATGCCAACCTGACGGCCAGCACCGATACCACCCAGGCCGAACGCCTTCACGATTGCAAGGGTGTTTCCTTCATGGGGGACACCAAAGGAGGCGCCTTCGACATTGGCGAAGCCCAAGCGCTTGAACTTTTGCGTCAGCCAAATCCCCACGGCAAACCGAACTCCGATATCGTGGTGCCGTGGGCCAACGGGCTTGATGTGACGCGCCGACCGCGCGACATGTGGATCGTGGACTACGGCATTGGGATGTCGGAGCAGGATGCGGCCCTTTACGAGAAGCCATACAACCATATCAAGGCGTATGTAAAGCCGGAACGCGAAAAGAACAACCGGGAGAGCTACCGTCGCCTTTGGTGGCAACACGTGGAGGCGCGACCGGAAATGCGGAGGCTGCTTGCCCCGATTCCGCGATTCCTCGCCACGCTCACAGTCTCAAAACACCGTCTCTTCGTTTGGTTTGAGGCGCCCACCTTACCGGATCACCAGTTGATTATCTTCGCCCGCGCCGACGATTGCTTCTTCGGCATCCTGCATTCGCGGCCCCATGAGGTGTGGGCGCTGAAGTTGGGGACGCGGCTTGAAACGAGGCCGCGTTACACTCCGACGACCTGCTTCGAGACCTTCCCGCTACCGAAGCCCATGCCAGACCAGGAGAAGGCCATCGCCGATGCGGCGAAAGAACTCGACGCGCTCCGCAACAACTGGCTCAGCCCGTCAGAGTGGATGAGGGAAGAGAATCTCGAATTTCCCGGCTCGGTCAACGGCCCCTGGGCGCGATATGTGGTGAACCCGAACGACAAGGGCATCGGCACCGTGCGCTATCGCCGGCTGGTTCCGAAGGACGAACCCAGCGCCAAGCTCTTGGCCAAGCGCACGCTGACGAATCTCTACAACGCCCGCCCCGACTGGCTCAAGCTGGCCCATCAGAAACTCG
The DNA here is from genome assembly GCA_052139675.1 of Candidatus Brocadiia bacterium. Classification (GTDB taxonomy): domain Bacteria; phylum Planctomycetota; class Brocadiia; order CAIUPP01; family CAIUPP01; genus JBEKCB01. The sequence goes on along the minus strand of JBKQWE010000085.1, from coordinate 86,238 downwards.
ACGAGGCGGTCTTCGCCGCTTACGGCTGGAGTCCGGCCCTGACCGACGAACAGCTTCTTGAAAACCTCCTCGCCCTCAACCAGCAGCGGGCGGCGGAAGACGATCCGTCACGCTGAATGAGCGCGCCACACGCCACGACGTTTCCGCCACAAATACGTTTGGTACTCCAAGCGTGAATCGAACTCGCTGAAAGCGCGTTGTCGTAACTCGTTCCACACCAGCACCCGAAAAGCTGTGAACTAGGCGGGGGGTAGTTCACAGATATCAGAGAAACAGAGAGAGAAAAGGCGGATGCAGGGGCCAAAGAGGGTCAAATCCGGGCCGGCAAGTTCACAGCTTCGGCAACTCACCCACGCGCCCACGGCGCGAGAACTCGCGTGGATATTGGCCCATAACGCGCAAGGCCCGCCAGCGTGTGCTGACGGGCCTTTTCGCGCCGGAGACGGTTCGCTCCGGTCGAGTGGTGACCCCAAAGGGAATCGAACCCTTGTTACCAGATCGAAAATCTGGTGTCCTAACCGCTGGACGATGGGGCCGGATGATTGCCGAATGCCAACTTCCGATTGAGAACCGAACGACGAATTCAGCGCCGCCGTTTCCGTTGATTCGGGATTCGGAAATCGGCATTTAAAATGAGGGTGGTGGGACTCGAACCCACGGCCGCAGGATTAAAAATCCTGTGCTCTACCAACTGAGCTACACCCCCGCTTCACGAGAGCGTTTTATCTTAGCAGAAGGTTCGCGCGTTTTCAAGAAACGCCGTCCCGCCGAGGCCCAAGCCCGCTTGACAAAAACCGCCCTGTGCGGTTGAATTCTGTATCCGGTGTACTCTGACCGGGATTAACCATAAAGGAGGAACCATGGCCGGCCGCAAAAACGTCGTCGTCGCGCAGTCCGGCGGGCCCACGCCCGTCATCAACAACAGCCTTCGCGCCATCCTTGATACGTGCCGGTCGTTCCCGAACGATTTCGGCACGGTCTACGCCGGGTTCCACGGTATCGAGGGCGTGCTGAAGGAGGAGCTGATGGACCTCAGCGCACAGCCGGCGAAGGAAATCGAGCTGCTGCGTTTCACGCCGGCGGCCGGCTCCATCGGCACCTGCCGCTACAAGCTCCTGGAGAAGAACAAGGAGGACTTCGACCGCGCCATCGAGGTGCTCAAGGCGCACGGCGTGGGCTATCTCTTCTACATCGGCGGCAACGATTCGATGGACACCGCGCACAAGATGAGCGTGCTGGCGGCCGAGCGCGGGCTGGACCTGGTGGCCACGGGCGTGCCGAAGACGATTGACAACGATGTCGGCGATTCAGAGTTCAAGATCATTGACCACACGCCCGGCTACGGCTCGGTGGCGCGGTACTGGGCGTGCGGGGTACTCGGCGCGAACGAGGAGAACGCCGGCTCGTCGCCGGCCGACCCGGTGCTGGTGATGCAGGCGATGGGCCGCAAGATCGGCTTCATCCCCGCCGCGGCCAGGCTCGCCGACCCGGAGCGCAAGCTGCCGCTGCAGATCTATATGGCCGAATCGAAAGTCACTCTCGAGCAGCTCGCCGCGAACGTGAACGATCAGCTCAAGCGCGACGGCCGCTGCATGGTCGTCGTCAGCGAAGGGTTCGACGTCGGCAAGTTCGGCGAGCGGAAGGACTCGTTCGGCCACGTGCAGTTCGGCTCGAGCGAGACCACCGTCGAGCAGACCGTCGTCAATTATCTCAACCAGGCCGGCCTCGCCGCCCGAGGCGCGGCGCGCGGGAACGTGCCCGGGACCGATCAGCGGCACGCCATGATTTACGCCTCGCACACCGACCTCGAAGAGGCGTACCAGCTCGGCCGGAAGGCGGCGCTGGTCGCGCTCAACGACGGCGGCGGCTTCATGAGCACCATCCTGCGCGAGCCCGGCGCGGCTTACCGGGTGCGATACGACAAGGTGTCGCTGCAACGGGTGGCGAACTCCGAGCGCAAGTTCCCGCAGGCGTGGATCGCGCCGAGCCGGTACGACGTGACCGACGATTTCCTCCGCTACGCCCGCCCGCTGATCGGCGACGAATGGGTCGCGCTGCCCATCGAGGACGGCGTGCCCCGTTTCGCGCGGCTGGAAAAGAGCTTCGCGCCGAAGAAGTGCAAGCCGTACGTCCCGATGGCGTACAGGAAGTAAACGGGTCTATATCACGGGGAAGCCCTCTCAGTTCGTCCGCGATTACCTGCTGACCACCCTGTTCTGGGGGCCGCTGGTCTGTTTGTACCTGCCCCGGCTTTCATGGTGGCTGCTGCCTCTCGTGATCCTGCCGCCGCTGCCGGTCGCGGCGATCGGCGCGCGCGGATGGGTTCAGCCTTCGCGCCGGACCGCCCAGGCGCTGATCGCGCTGGCGGCGCTGATCGCCGCGCTTTATATTTTCTGCGCTCAGGGGCCGGAAGGTCTGGGCAGAGTCTTGTACAACTCCGACACGCTGGCCTTTCCCGCCCGGTGTCAGAGTCTGATGCGTGGCGAGCGGATATTGGGCTGGAACTTCGGCGCCGCATCCTTTTATTTCCCTGACATGGCCGTCTATTTCCCGCTCAATCTCCTGATCCCGGATTTCCGCCTGGCGTTCGTCATCTTCGGGGTGCTGCAGGTCCTTGCAGTGCTGGCCGGCTTTGCGTTGCTGGAGGCCACGGCCTTGCCGGAGAGCAGGAACAAGCCCCTGAGGCTCTTCGTCTTTGCGGCGCTGCTGGCGTACCTGGCTCAAGACGGCGCGTATCACAGCTTGAGAATACTGATGGAAATCGGGCACCACGCCGGCGGTTTCATCGCGCTTCTCTTCGCCCTGTGGCTTGTCCTGCGGATGATCGGCGGCGACACTGACCGTCGCTCGCTCCTCGCAAACGGCCTTGCGCTTTTTCTCGTGACGGTTCTGACCACCGTGAGCGACGCCCTGTTCGCGGTCCAGCTTGCCGCGCCCGCCGCGGCGGCGCTGGCACTGATGTGGCTGTTCTCCCTTGTCTCCGGCCGGAGACTCGCGCTGCTCGCCGTGACCTTAACGGCGGGCGCCCTGGGCGGGCGATTGATCTACGGCCGGTTTTTCATGCGGCCGGAATTGGGCGCCTATTTTTCATTGAGCCTTTCCCACGTCTCCGGCTCACTGGAGGCGGCGCTCGCGCTCCTGAGGGAATCAGGCGGAATGCACGTCCTGCTCGGACTCTTCATCCTCTTTTCAATCGGCGGCTATGTCGCGCTTGTGCTGGTTCATATCCTTCGCCCCGGGCTTCGGCGCGCGGGCATGGATGGACGCATGGTCTTCCTCTCAACTTTCACGATCTTCCTGTGCCTGTCCAATCTCTTGGCCGTCCTGCTCTCCCCGAACCTTTTCGGCTGGGATGCGCTGACCCGTTACACCATTCCCGTGGCGCTCTTCCCGCTGCTGTTGCTGTCGCCGCTGGCGCAGTATGCCCTTCAAGCGGTCTCGGTGGACATCTCGCGGCCGGTCCGTCTGGCGCTCCTGCTCGTGCTTTCGCTGCTCCTGGTCCTGACGGTCCAGAAATCGCCCAATATCGTTCGCCTGGCCCGCTACTATCCGAAATGGGTAAGCGACTTGGATCAGGAACTCGCGAAGCGGAACCTGAAATTGGGCCTGGCCCAGTACTGGCAGGCCAGGTATCTCTCCTTCTTTTCCAGGCAGGGCGTGCAGGTGGCCCAGGTGACGTCGTCGCTGCAGCCGTTTTTGTGGGACAAGTACCCGGATTCGTACCAGCGCCCGTTCCGGTTCATCATCACCGATGGGACGGCCGCGAAGCGGACGCCCGGCTACAAGACCGCCTACTACCTGGACCCAGAGCGGATCGCGGCCAGGTTCGGCCCTCCCGACGAGACCTTCGCCTGCGGCACGAACACGGTGCGCGTCTACAAGGATGGCCGCCTGCGCGATTGCTTCCCGCCCCTGGCCGACTTCGGAAAGGCCGGCGCACAGGCCGTCTTCTATGCCGCGCAGCTTCCCGGCCAGGTGGGCGCGGTGGCGGGCGAGAGCCGCGTGGCGGAAGGCTGCGCGGCCGGGTATGTCACCTATGGGCCGTACGCGGAGCTCTTCCCCGGCGCCTATCGCGGCCGGATTGACTATGAGGCGAAGGCAGCGTCTCCTGGAGAAGCCGTCGGCAGATGGGATGTCGTCCTCGAGCGGCCCGGGCGCAAGGATTTTCTTACCGTACTCAAGGGGCCGCTTTCGCCGGAGAGCGCCTGCATCGGATTTGAATTTGAAGCCGATTCCGCCTGCATGGTCGAGGTCCGAACCTTCTACGCCGGCTCCGGCAGGCTGACGGTGCACAAGCTGACGCTGGAGCGGACGCGGTAGTGGACCCTTGCGAAAGGGCGGCCGTTCCTGGTACGTTGGAATAGCGACGACGTGAAGGCTTCAACGGCGGTCATCGAGCGATCATCCGTGAAATCCCAGCCTGCCGAAGGTCAAGAAGCGACTCCGGCGGATTTCGGCGGCCTTTGCCCCAACAATTCCTTGACTTGCGGGCACCCAACCACGGATAATGGTGGTGTCTTCTCATTCGGTTGACGCCTGATTCGCGTGTGGAGGACGTCGTTATGCGGCGCAGTGCGGTCTCCATTGGAAGAGCTGCTTTTCTGTCGGCCGTAATCATCGCCTGCTGTTGCCTTTCAGGCTGCGGAATACTTGAAGGGATGGTGGGAGGCCTGGATACCACTGAGGACAGCCCGCCGGACTGGCGGCAGCAGGACGAGGAGATGCAGACGCTCGACGCCTCCAAAGACGTTTCCGTCTCCGGGGGCCAGAGCAAGCCGGCGTTCGATCACTCCACCATGACCGTTCGCCCTGCCGGTTGAGTCGCGATCACGTCAGCGCTTCACCCTTTTGCCTAAAAACTCCTTGACTTGTCTGCATCCACCCGCCGATAATGGCGGTGGCTTCTCATTCGGTTGATGCCCGGCTCGCGTGGAGGATGGCGTGATGAGACGAAGTGCGGACTCGATCGGAAGACCCGCGGTTCTGCTTGCCGCGATAGCCGCCTTCTGCTGCCTCACGGGTTGTGAGGCAATCCGCGACTGGCAAAACCTGGATCACGGTGAAAGTGTTCCTGCGAAGTGGATGAACGGGGGCGGCGACAAGGATGAGCTCGACTCATATGAGGACCTTTCCCTTTCCGGGGCGCTGAGTGAGCCGGCTTTCACTTACCTTCTCGCGGCCGTTCGCCCTGCTGGTTGAGTCGGCGGCACAAGCGGGGAAACCTCCTCCTATGAATAACCTGCCTGCAAGCGTAATTTTCAATGACGAATGACCCATCATCAGGCACTCCGCACTCTTTACCTGCCGGCCGTATGGCGGGCGCAATATCCACTCCGCTGTCTAAAGTGACCGCGTCGCTGCTGGAACTGGGGCCGGCGGTCATCCAGCGCCCCGAGCGCAGCGCGATGATCGAGTGGCTCGAGACCAACGGCTTGGGCGATTCCGCTTCGGGAACCGTCGCCGGCCCGAACACGCGGCGGCAGCACGGCCTGTTCACCGCCCGCCCTGAGCAGAGTCGAACGGCCGGCGGGCCGATGCTGTTGCTCGCCGCGCTCGACGTCACGCTCGACAACGAAAGCGGCGGGGTTGAGCTTTCCTGCCACCAGTACGTCGGTGCGCGCAATCCGCAAGGGTTCCGGCACTGCGTGCGGTTCCGCGCCGATCCATTTCCCGAGTGGCGGTTCGAAGTGCCCGGCGCCGCGCTCACCCGCCGCCTGTTCATGCCGCGCGGAAAACGCTGCGTGGTGAACTCCTGGACGCTCGACAGTTCGTCCGCCCCCGCTCGCCGGCGGCTCAAGGTGCGCCCGCTCTGCGCGTTCCGCGACGCCGACTCGCTCACGAGCGCCAACGACCGGGCCGACCTGGCGCTGCGGAGCGAAAGCGGCGGCGTGTCCCTCGCGCCTTACCCGGGCTGCCCGCGGATGTTTCTCCAGTTCGGCGAGGCCCAGGTCAAGGCGGAAGCGCTCTGGTATTACCGCTTCCAGCACCCGTGGGACATCGCGCTCGGGCTCGAGGGCGTCGAGGACCTTTTCAGCCCGTGCGAGCTGATGTTCGACCTGGCGCCCGGCCGGACGGTGTCGCTCGTCGCCGGGATCGGGCCCTTCGACTCCGCTCAGGGCGGGCCTGCGGAGATCCTCGAAGCGCGCGAGCGCCAGCGCCGCGCCGCGCTGCGAATTCCGGACCTGGAGAGCGATCCCGCCGCGTGCATTCTGGCTCGCGCAGCCGACGCGTTCGTTGCAGCCGAGGCGGGCCCTTCGACCGAGCTCAGGGCAGGCCCTTCGACCGAACTCAGGGCATGCCCTTCGACTCCGCTCAACACGGGTCGCACGCGCATCGTCACCGGCTATCCCGAGACGGGCGCGACTCTTCGCATGCCGCTGATTGCGCTGCCGGGAATCCTGCTCTGCACGCGGAGGCTCGTCGAGGCGAAGGACGTCCTCGATGGCGCGCTCGCGGCGCTGCTGGCGCCCGGCGCGGAAGCCTCGGGCGACGAACCCCTCTGGTTCATCCGCGCGGCGGAACTTTATCTCGAGCATTCGCGCGACTGGGATTTTCTGCGCGACCGGCTGCAGCCCGGCTGCGAGTCGCTCGTGCGGCGCACGATCGAGAATACGTCGGAGAACGGCTACCGCGTGGCGGCCGACGGGCTGCTCGCGTCAAGCAATCCCGGCCGCGCGCTGACCTGGATGGACGCGAAGCTCGGCGATTGGCCCGTGACGCCGCGCGCCGGGAAGCCCGTCGAGGTCAACGCGCTGTGGCACCACGCGCTGGGGCTGCTGACGCGCTGGGCCGCGCGCCGGAACGATCCGCAGCGCGCGGAGCAGTTCACCGCGATCCGCGAACTGGCGGGCCGCTCCTTTCGCGACCGGTTCTGGAACGCGGCGGAGCAATGCCTCTACGACGTCATTGACCTGCCGTCCGGCGGAGCGGACGCGGCGATCCGGCCGAACCAGATCTTCGCGGTGTCGCTCTCCAGCGACCTGCTGGAGCGGCGGCAGGCGGCGGGCGTGCTGGCGGCTTTCGAGAAGCGGCTGCTGGCGCCGCCGGGTCCGCGCACGCTGTCGCTGGAGGACAAGGCGTTCCAGCCGAAGTACGGCGGCGGTCCGCTCGAGCGCGCAGCCGCGCAGCACCAGGGCGCGATCTTTCCCTGGCTGCTGGGCGCGTACGTGGACGCCGTTTTTCGGGTGCACGGCCGCACGCCCCGCGCCGGCGCGCGCGCCGCGGTCTGCCTCCAGGCGCCGCTGAAGGAATATGTCCGCGAGGGCTGCCTGGGGCAGCTCGGCGAGCTCTACCAGGGCACCGCGCCGCACACCCCGCAAGGCGCGTTCGCTCACGCCGCCGCCGTCGGGGAAATCCTCCGCGCGCACATCGAGGTCAGCGGCGTGCGGATCAAGGATTAAGACGGCTGATGATGACCGGAGGAAGTGTCGTTGCAATTCCCAATGGAAACGGTATAATCCGGGGAATGCGGAGAGGTGGCTGAGTGGTTGAAAGCGGCGGCTTGCTAAGCCGTTGAGGTGGCTAAAACCGCCTCCTCGGGTTCGAATCCCGACCTCTCCGCCATTTTCGTTAAAACGCGCGGCTTGTGATTGGGATACGGGACGCGCTTCGGGCGCCGGCGTAATTTCCATGCCTGCCGTCATGCAGACTTTCCTTGAAGGACCGCACTATGGTAGGATTTACTATACCTATGGTAGAATCTACTGCATTAGGAAACGTCATGCTGGATAAGCTCCTGGGGTCGAAACTGCGCGCAAAAGTCCTCGGCTGGTTCTTTTCGCATCCGGACGAGCGGTATTTCGGTCGGCAATTGCACCGGCTGCTGGGCGAGGATGCGACGAACCTCAGCCGAGAACTGGCGCGGCTGGCGGCGACGGGCGTTCTGCTGTGCAAGGCCGACGGCCGCCAGAAATATTACCAGGCCAACCCAAAGTGCCCGATCTACGACGAATTGCGGGGCATCGCCGTGAAGACGGCGGGGCTGGCGGACGTTTTGCGGGCGGCTCTCGCGCCGATGCGAGCCAACATCGCAGCGGCTTTCATCTACGGAAGCCAAGCCGCCGGAACCGCCACGGCCGGCAGCGATGTTGACCTGATGCTTGTGGGCGACGTGGATGAGATGAGTCTTCACAGGGCGGTAAGCCGAGCGGAAAGTCAATTGAGCCGCGCGGTGAACTATCGGTTGATGAGCCGCGCGGAGTATCGGTCCAAGCGCAAGGAGAAGGCAGGCTTTCTTGCGCGCGTCCTGGCCGGCCCCAAAATCATGATCCTGGGGACAGTTGATGGACTTTGACGAACTCATGAAAGCGGGCCGTATTCGGCGGGAGAAAATGTCCAATGACGAGATTCGCCACGCATTCGAACGGGCCAAGTGCGACCTGAAGGCGGCGCGGAAGGTGATGGCTTCCGATTGGGACTGGGGATTCGCCATCGCCTACAACGCGGTCTTGCAGGCCTCACGCGCGTATATGTTCGCGCAGGGATATCGTCCGTCCGGCGCCGAGGGGCATAAGAACACCTTTGCGTTCATGCGGGCGGCGATGGGAAAGGAGTGCGAAGACTTGATGGCGTACTTCGATCGGATGCGGAATAAGCGGAATCAGGCCATCTACGATGTGGCGGGCATCATCACCGAGACGGAAGCGCGGAACCTTTTTGCGCAGGCGACGGAGTTCGTGAATCTCGTGCGTGGGAAACTGGCAGGCAGACTGAAATCTTGAAGTTTCCCTTACTTTCTCCGGCCGCCTGACGCGGTCGTGTCACGCGAGCGGGATCTCCGTCTCTTTTCCCTTTCGCTCGTCGGAGAGATACGCCGCGTAGATCGAGCTGATCGTGTCGCAGGCCAGTTCCAGGTTGGACTGCGGCGCGCGCTTCTGCGCCACGCACGCCAGGAAGTCCTGCATCTCGGCGATGTAACCCAGCGTGATATTCTCGTCGGGGCTGATGGCGGTCCAGCCTTCCTTGGTGCTGATCTTCTCGACGGTGTAGATGTCCTTGAACTGCTCAGCCTTCGGATTGAACGCGTCCACCATGTTGATGGGCGAGAGGTTGCAGCGCGTCCGGTGGTTGTTGGCGAAAATCTCGAGATAGTTGTGGATGCCGCCGAGGACGATCTCGCCGCTGATGACGTCGGCCACGGTCCCATCCTCGAAGGTGACGTGCATCCAGCCCTGGTCTTCCGTGTCGTGGTACTTGGTCCGGATGAATCCGCGGTCCTGGTAGCCGGGCAGGCGCGTGATCTGCTCGCAGCGCGCGGTCACGGTCTTCGGGCGGATGGGATTGCCGTTGCGCCGGAAGCCTTCGACGCGCTTGAGGTACAGCGCGGCGGAGAGCGGGTGGCAGATTTTGCCCATGAGCGACCCGCCGCCCTGAAATCGCCAAATGCCGTAGAAGGCGGACCCGGAGCCGTTGTGCGATTCCTCGCCCATGATGCGCAGCACCTGGGCGCCGGTCTTCTCGATGATCTCGCGCTCTTTCTGGATGGCCGGCGCATAGACGAAGTTCTCCGCGTAGCAGAAGACGACGCCCGACCGGCGGATGGTCCCGGCGAGCTTCGTCAGGCCCCGGACGACCTTCCTCAGCATCGGCGTCTTGGGGTCGCGGTCACCGCGATACTCCTGGCCGCAGCCTTTCGGTCCGAAGTAGCCCGTGAGGGGCTTTTCGCAGATAATGTGGACTCCGCGTTCGGCGGCGAGGAGCATGCCCTCCTCGTGCGCGGCCGGCGGCGAGACGATGTCCAGCACGTCAACGTGCGGCAGCATCGAGGCCACGTCGTCGAAGGCCGGAATGCCGTGCCGCTCGCCGAAGGTCCGGCGGCTCTCGGGACGCAGCGAGGTCACGCCCGTCATCTGCACCTGCACGCCGTGCACTTGAAGCAGCGATTCGAGGTGGAACTTCGCCGCGACCCCTGCGCCGACGAGACCCACGCGGATGGTTTCCACGGATTCTCCCTTTCATTCCGGAGCGCGAAAGGCATTGATCTTCCGGCCGCCTATTCCGCGCGCACGTAGACCGGCAACGGTCCGATTTCCAGGCGGATTTTATCCCCTGCGACGGCGACGGTCTGCCGGTGACCCAGCAGGTCAATGATCGTCGCGCGCGATGCCTTGACCGGCAGTTCCACCACTTTCGGCCCCGCGACATTCCACGCCATGAGCACGGGCGCAGCCGCAGGATCTTCCTTCGGCGCGAAACGATATGCAAAACACCCGCCCTCTCCATCGCTCACGACGCCGATCAGCCGCGGGCTGGGCATCAGTTGGATCATCGTCTGGACGGCGTGCGCGGAGGGACGCCAGGAACCGTCGCGTTGGAAGAAACCCGAGTTGAAGTTGTCCGTGTCGTTGACGGACATGATGTCTACGCGACGCACCCCGAGGCGCTGCGCAAAAGCGTACAGCCGGCACACGTAGGCGGCCTGCAGATCAGGACTGACCTGAGTCCCGGCCATCGCATAAACGCCGCCGTCCTGCTTCGAGATGGGCCACCCGACTTCAGTGTACCAGATCGGGGTCTCCGCGCGGCCGTGGGCGGCCAGGTCGGCGCGAATCGCAGCCAGGCTCGCAGCGATGCTGTAGCGGCCCCAGGACTGGACGGAGGTGGCTTCGGGCGCGACCGGTTCGACATAGGGATGCGTGGAAAGAATGTCGTAGCTGCGAAGCGCGGCGGGGCCGGCCGCGTTGACGCTTTGGATAAAACGGATGTCGCCCGCGGACGAACCGCCTGCGCCGAACCCGACGACGTTCACCTCCTTCGACCAGTCCTTCGCGGCGGCATAAGCCGCAGGCAGGAGCTTCGCATAAAGGGCGAAACGCGCCGCCTCCAGGTCCTTTTGAGGGCGTTTATCCGGCCGGATCAAATACTCGAAATTGGGCTCATTCCATATTTCGATATTGCGAAGAGGACGGTTGGGAATTTTAGGGTTATCCCGGAAGAGCGTCCCATTGGGACCATAACGAGCCAGGAGAGTCGTGATGCTCTGCGCGTAATTTCGGATGAAGGCTTCGTCCTCCTGCGCGGTGGCGTCGAGCTTCTGGGGAGCAGTGCCGGCGCAGGACATGACCTCGATGTCGTCCTCGGCAAACGCCCGCATCGCGTCATCTGACATGGGCCCGCCGCAGCGGTAGGCCCGCCAGCCGACCTTTTTGATGGAATCCCGATACTGGAGATATTCGCCGGCCCACTCGTAAAGGCCGTAGATGAACGGATTGGGTTTTGCCTCGCGAAGGACCTTCTCCAGCGGCGGCATCGGCGGCGGCTCCCAGACCCAGTTGCCCGGGATCTTTGCGGGTTGTCTGATTTCGCCGCGAACTGCGGGTTGGGGTTCTTCCGCCCTGGCTTGAAACGAGCCGGTAAGAAGCGTCAAACCAACAGCCGCGACAGTCGGCCACGATGCTTTCATGGAGCAAGCCTCCTTTGTGAAGTGCCGTCAGGCATTTCGTGCGACGCGCCCTGGTTCAAGTGAAGGAGAATAACCTAACAGGACGGCGGCAAACAAGAGTATGGCGGCCGTTGTGAATAATCCCCAGGTTTGATGCCCGGTCGTTTTCGTAATTTGCCCGATCAAGGTCGGGCTGACGAAGCCTCCGAGATTTCCGAATGAATTGACGAGCGCGATCCCGGCGGCAGCCGCCGAGCCGCCGAGCAGGTTGCTGGGCAGAGACCATTGCACCGCCATCATTCCCATGATGCCGGCGGCCGCCAGGGAAACGGCCGCGAGCCCGACCGGGCCGCTCCGGGCGAAGCCGCAGAACGCAAACCCGGCCGCGCCGACCGCCGCGGCGAATGCGCAGTGCAGACGGCGCTCCTGCTTCCGGTCCGACCTCGCTCCCAGCAGGAGCATGAAGACCACCGCCACCAGCCACGGGATCGCGCTCAGTAATCCGATCTGCAATGTCCCGCTCCAGCCGAGCGCCTGGATGACCTGCGGCAGCCAGAACGTCAGGCCGTAGAGACCCATCATGGTGCAGAAGTAGAGCAGGCAAAGTCTCCAGACCAGCGGATGCAGAAACGCTTTTGCGGCGGAATCCGCGGAGGATCCCGTCGCGGCGCGCTGAAGCGCCTCCTTCTGCAGAGCGGCGTCCAGTCTCCGGCGGTCTGCTTCCGCCAGCCACCGCGCGTCACGGGGATGATCGGGCAGGCAACGGAACACCCAAAGCGCCACGAGAAGGCAGGGCGCGCCCTCGAGAATAAACAGCCACTGCCAGTCCTGGAATCCTCTCCCGCGCACATTTTCCAGAATCCAGCCGGACACTGGCCCTCCGAGCAATCCCGCCACGGGAATGGCCGTCAGAAAGACGGCCACCACGCGGGCGCGGACCGACGCGGGATACCACCACGTGAGGTAAAGGATCACGCCCGGGAAAAAACCGGCCTCGCATGCGCCGAGCAGGAAACGAAGCACGTAGAAATCCCATTCATTGCGCACGAACGCGGTCGAGGCGGAGACGACGCCCCACAGCAGCAGGATCAGCGACATGCAGTTGCGCGCGCCGATGCGCTGCAGAAAAAGGTTGCTCGGAACTTGTAAAAAGAAGTAGCCGATGAAGAACAGGCCCGCGCCGAAGCCGTAAGCCGCCGGACCGATTCCCAGCGAAGCGGAGATGCGAAGCTGGGCGAAGCTGACGTTCACCCGGTCAACGTAATTGACCAGGTAGCAGCAGAAGAGGATCGGGAGTATACGAATGCTGATCCGGCGATAGAGAGAATCTGTTTCGATCATAAGCTCCGGCTGATGGAGACAGGGTCAAGCGGAATCTTCAGCGTGAAGCTCAGTGCCACCCGTTGACTCGACTGAGCTTGAACTGCGTTGCGCCTTTAGGCATGACCGCCGTGAAATTCCAACCTTCGTGCGCCCCAAGGTTGCTTTCATCGGCGTCGGCATTGCCGACGAGCTTGTCCTGGTCGTCATAGCAGTTGAACTCAATGTGGATCATTGAATACGGACGCTCGGAGGTGTTTCGCACCAGGCCGAGGATTATACTGCGTCCATCGGCCTTCCGGTTCGTTCTCAGGTTCTCAACCTTCACGTCTGAAGGAACATCCGGACTGGCATCCCTGGGCCGGCACCCTGCGAGCAAGAAAATCATTCCTAAAAGCACTATTCCTCCGAGTGCTTTCATGATTCTTCCCTTGCGAAAAGACGGCCGCGCCCGCCGCGTGCCGGCGGGCGGTCATTCGAAGAATTTCTCTCCCCGGCTATACCTGGCCACCGCCTTGCGATCCAGATCCACGCCCAGCCCCGGCTTGTCCGGAATCGGCAGCATGCCGTCCGCATCCAGCCGCCAGCCGCCGGCCGCCAGCTCGTCCACGTAGGGCGAGCCGACGAGATACTCGACGAGGTCCGTATCGCTGAACGCAGAGGCGAGCTGCAGGTCGGCGGCCAGGCCGACCGCGGTGTTCCAGCCGTGCGGGACGAAGCGCACGCCGTGGTCCTGCGCCATCCATGCGATCCGCCGCGACTCCGTGATGCCGCCCACCTTCGTCACGTCGGGCTGGACGATGTCCAGCGCGCGCGCGGCCAGCCAGGGCTGGAAGGCCTGCCTGCGCGTGAGCACCTCGCCGCCGGCGATCGGCACGGGCGAGTGTTCGCGCAGCAGGACGTAATCCTCCAGGGCGTCGGGCCGGAGCGCCTCCTCGAACCAGGCCACGTGGTATGCGGCCAGCATGTGCGACGTCCGCAGCGCCCATTTGTAACCCTGCGGCCAGAACGCGTCGCTCCCGCCGGCATCCACCATCAGTTGCGAATCCGCGCCTACCGCCTCGCGCGCCGCGCGCACGATCGCCTCATCCACCGCCGCGCTCTTGCGGCCGAACGGCCCCCAGCCGATCTTGAACGCGCGGAAACCGTGCGCCTTCACTTCGAGCAGGTGATCGGCCAGCCGCGCCGGCTCCTCCATCAGGATGGAAGCGTACGGTCGCACGCGCTCGCGATACCGGCCGCCCAGCAGCCGGCCCACCGGTTGCCCGGCCGCCTTGCCGAGCAGGTCCCAGAGCGCGATGTCAATGCCGCTGATCGCGTGCGTGATGGAACCGCCGCGCCCGAGCCAGAACGTGCTCTGGCGGAGCTTCTCGCTGACGCGCTCAGGCTCCAGCGCGTTCTCGCCGCGGTAGAGCGGCTCGAGCACTCCCAGGGCGGCCTGCACCAGAGCGTCGTTCGTGAACACGCTGCCGTAGCCGGTCAGGCCCTCGTCGGTCAGCACGGCGACGAGCGTATGCACGCAGTCGTCACGCTGCAACTCGTCGGTCCAGCCGCCTTCGGGCGTCGCCCCGCGCAGCCCTGCGGCGCGGATTTCGCGGATCTTCAAGGCGGGTTCCTTCCATTGGGCGAGAGCCGGCAGCTACCATCGAATCTGGGACTGCACGCCGTGCGTGTGCTGGTCGGAGCGCTTCGCAATCGGCCACCCGCGCCACTCCTCCACGATCGCGATCAGCGCCGACACCGTCGTCTCGAAAATCAGCTTCCCTTTCTCGGCCGTGGCCTTCCTGGGATCGCCATGGACGCCGTCCTTCGTCCACCGGCCCCAATAGTCCGCGAAGCGAACCGGCCTCGGCATGACGCTGTCGGAACTGACGTACTTGCCGACGACGTCGTCTCCGGCCACGGCCTTGTCCATCTGCACGCGCTCGGGCGCCAGGTGGAGATAAAGCGACGTCTCGAATTCATCCGCGTGCGCCATCACCGGCGTCTCGCGGACTTTCTCGAACTGCTCGGTCGCCAGGGAATAGTAGTTCAGCGCCCCGCAGATGGACTCGGTCTCGAGGACGGTCTTGCGGGCGATGATGTCCGCGAGGACGAAATTCGAGCCGTGCCCGTTCACGATGAGGATCTTGCGGAAACCGTGATACGCCAGGCTCTTGGTAATGTTCAGGCCGAAGGCGATGAAGGTCTCGGGTTCGACGTGGATCGTGCCGGGGAAATCCATGTGATGCCGGTTGAGGCCGTAGCTGATCGGCGGCATCACCAGCATCTTGTCCGGAGCGCGGCGGCCGGCCTCCAGGCAGACGGACTCGGCCAGGAACGCGTCCACGTCGAGCGGCAGATGCCGCCCGTGCTGCTCCGTGGAGCCGGTCGGCAGCAGCACCACTTTCTGCATGCCGACGGCCTCGTTGACCTCCGGCCATGTGAGGCGGTTGTACCGGTACTCAGAAGCAGCGCCCATGCGGTTGGCCATCCTCTTTTGCGGTCGGCGACTCGCGCCGGAATGATCACGCCCACGGCCGCGAACGCTGGGTGGTATTCTATGCCGCCTCAGAATATGCGTCAAGGACAAAACCTCGTAATCGTAATCGTAATCCTAATCGTACTCGCCGTTCTCCGTGTCAGCGGAACGAAGGCCGATTACGATTAGGATTACGATTACGATTACGAAGTGAAATCTCGTTGCGAACGACTGGAAGGCTCACGCGTCTTTATATCGTTCGACGCGGACGCGGGCGGTCAAGGCATGGGCCAGCATCCGCTCCGCCTGGCACTGGCGGTCGGTGACTTCGCCGATCTGCCGGCTGGCCGCGCGGGTCATGCGCTGGTAGGTGACGGTCTTGAGGAATTTGCCCACCCACAGGCCGCCGGTGTAGCGCGCCGACCGGCTCGTGGGCAGGATATGGTTCGTGCCGATGCTCTTGTCGCCGTAGGCCACGGTGGTCTCCTCGCCAATGAAGAGCGATCCGTAATTCCGCAGCCGGTCGAAGAAATACGGCCAGTCCTTGACGTGCAGCTCCAGGTGCTCCGGCGCGTAGTCGTCGCTGATCGCGATCGCCTCGTCCGGGTTATCGGCGACGGTGATGCGTCCGTTGGCGCCCCAGGAGAGCGCCGCCACGTCGCGCGTGGGAAGGACCTTCAGTTGCCGCTCCACCTCGCCCTGGCAGGCGCGGGCGAAGGCGTCGCTGAAGCAGACGAGCGCCACGCCGCTGTTCGGATCGTGCTCCGCCTGGCCGAGGAGGTCACAGGCGACCAGGGCCGGATCGGCGGAATCGTCGGCGATGACCATGATCTCCGTCGGGCCGGCGAGCAGGTCAATGCCGCAGCGGCCGAAGAGCTGGCGCTTGGCCTCGGCGACGAACTTATTCCCGGCGCCGCACAGCACGTCCACCGGCTCGACCAGGCCCATTCCGAAGGCCATCACCGCGAAGGCCGGCACGCCGCCGAGGACGAAGATCCGGTCCGCGCCCGCTTTCTTCATGGCGTTGATCGTGGCCGGGTAGCAGCCTTGTCCCTTCACCGGCGGTGTGAAGGCCAGAACCTGCTTCACGCCGGCGACCTTGGCGGGGATGATGCTCATCTGTGCGGAGCCGAGCATCGGGTAGCGCCCGCCGGGGATGTAGCTGCCTACGCGCGCGACCGGGATGTGCTTGTGTCCCAGGATCACGCCCGGCCGCGTCTCGATCTCCAGCGGGCGCAGCGTCTCCAACTGCGCCTGGGCGAAACGCCGCACGTTGGCCTGGCAGAAATCGGTGTCGCGGACGACCGCCGGGTCGGTCCGGGCGATAGCCTCCGCGACCTGCGCCTGGCTCAACTCGAAACTCGGCGGGTTCCACTCGTCGAACTTCCCGCTGTACCGCCGCACCGCCTCCAGCCCGTTCTTCTCCAGGTCGAGCAGCATCTCCGAGACGATCCGCGCGGTCTCCGGATCGCGCTCGAACAGCCGGTGGCCACCTTCCTTGAAAGTCTTCATGGCGTTCCTCTAGTTCACCACAATGGCTTTGATCACTTCGCGGCGGTTATCGTGAGCGGATCGGAACGCGTCGGCGATCTCGTCCAACCCGAAGCGATGTGTGATCATCTGGTCGGCTCGAATCCGTCCGGCGGCGATCCATGCGATCGCCGTGGGAAAAGCGTTCGCGTAACGGTTGACGCCGACGTGCTCCAGCTCCTTGCCCATCAGGTCGGCGACGTTGAGCGAGACGAGGTTCTTCTCCGGCCAGCCCACCTGCACCACCCGGCCGCCCGGCGCCGCATAACGAAAAGCCGCGGCCGTCGCAGCGACCGAGCCTGCCGTCTCGAACACCACGTCGGCGGCGTCCGCCAGCGATGCATCGTCGGCGCCGACGGAGAGCGCCTGATCTCCCCCGAGCGACAGGGCTTTCTCCAGGCGTCCCGAGAGCGCATCAACGCAGATCGCCCGCGCGCCGCCGGCGGCCTTGAACGCCTGGAGAGTCATCAGGCCGATCGGGCCGCAGCCCAGGATTACCGCCGTCTTCCCGGCGCACGCTCCGGCGCGGTGGACGGCATGGACGCCCACGGCGGCCGGTTCCACCAGCGCCCCTTGCTCGAAGTTCATCCCGGCGGGCAGCGGGTGCAGCGCATCGCTGCGCACCGCAATGAAGTCGCAGAATGTGCCGTTGATCGGCGGCGCGGAAAGGAAGACCACGTCCGGGCAGAGGTTGTATCGTCCGCCCCGGCAGTACCTGCATCGGCCGCAGGGAATGCCCGGCTCGATCACGACCCGATCGCCGGCGGCGAATCCGCTGACGCCTTCGCCGAGCTCCGCCACTTCGCCGGACGCCTCGTGGCCGGGCACGTACGGACGAGTGACCACGTAGTTGCCCAGCCGCCCCTCTCTCCAGAAATGGAGGTCGGAGCCGCAGATCCCATTCGCCTTCACCTGCACGAGCACCTGGCCCGGGCCCGGCTGTGGGATCGGCTCTTCCTTGAGCGTGAACTTGTGGTCGGCATCCAGATAGGCCATCCGGTTCGCTTTGGGCATGACGCGCTCCTTATCGCCTCATCGGCAGACCTGTTTCGTGTCGGCCCGTCCGGGAATCCACAGACGCTATGGATAGTCACCGCCAAACAGCGAAGATTGAACGCCGGCAAAATCGCCGATGTAGAAGCCCGAGACCGCCTCGCCGTTGAACTTGTCGTCGAACAGGGTGAAGATCCCCATCCCGTAACTGAACGAGCCGTTGCCGCCGCCTGAATTGTTCGCGCAGCCGCCGTTGATGTCGGTCGCGCAGTTTGTATTGGGTCTGTTGTCAGTAGCGGTGGCTGGACTGCCGCCGCTGCCGGGGCTATACCCCAGCGAATCGCAGTCCTTGTTGAACGCCCAGATCCACCACTGCCCCGGGTCGCCATCCCAGGCCACGTGGCCATCGCCGAAGAGGACATTGTATCCAACCTTGTGTCCGTAAATGCCCTGGCCGGGAATCGGCCATGGAACCACTCCACTCGACTGGCCGGGCGCTCCTAAATTATCCTGGTTCCACATGTTAATGTGGGCGTCGAAACGGTCGGCCGCGATGGACAAGGCGCCGAGCATCTTCGTGGTCTTCCGCTCCGGACAGGTGTTCTGCAACTGCACGAAACGGGGGGACGGCATCCGGTTGTAGTAGCCGAGGGTGCCGGTAGGGTCGGCTTCGCCGCTGCCGGGGATATACAGGCTGGGGAAATTGGCTGGAAGCATGGTGCCGGCGCTGCGGCAGCTCCACATGTTCTGGGTGATGTGCTGGCCGCCATTGCTGTTCGCCTGGTTGCGATACGCATAGGAGCAGCCGATCACGACGGAACTCCCGGTGCCGGCAAACGGCGCGTAAGTGTTGGTAGTCGTCAATGCTGTCTTGGGTGCGGGTGCGACATACTGAAAGCCACTCCCAATGCCGTAGAACGGTATCAAGCCAAAGCCAGGGAAGTTCCCGTGCCCGCCCCCCATCAGTGCATAGGCGTTCAGGTCAATGGAGGTGAGGTCGCCATGGGTGAGGTACTTCGGGTCGGCGCCGCCGAGTAGCTTGAGGTTTTGGACGGCGGTGTTGACGAGGAAACACCCATACATACCTACGGCGGACTCGAGCGAGGGACAGCCCTGTTTGCTGCAATACACGCCGGCGCCGCTGCTCAAGTCACTATTCGGCGGGATGCTCGCGTCATAGGCCTGGCCCGTAGGGCAGTAGAATGTCTGCAGGTCCCCGATATAATTGCCCGCGGCGAGCAGGCCCAGGCCCGTCGGTCCCAGGGTCAGGTTGCCCGCGGTCCAGTTGGTCGGGGTATCAATTAGGCCCGTGGTGACGTCCCAAACGTTGTCGCGGTTGTAGGCAATCACGCCGTAGAAGGATGCCGGGTTGTCAAAATAGCCGGATTGCCAGCCGGAGGCGTTACCACCAACCCCCATTTCCCAGCCCATGTGAATCTGGGTCTGCGGACCGCTGCCGGAGGCGTCGGTGTAGGCCCCTATCCAATACTCTCCGGGTGTGCCAGAACCGGGGCCGCAATCTATTGGCGGTCCCTGGCCCACCATCCCTTGGGCATATGGGATACACATGGTCGCGCAGTCACCGGCGATGTCCGTATCATCAGCCAGGTGACAGGCATTCGGCGAGCCCCAGTTGGGGTCGCCCGGCAAGTACTCGCCATAGTCGCCTGAATACGCGGTCAGCGCGAGGCCAATCTGGCGCAGGCGGGACATGCAGCTCGCCCGCCGCGCTTTCTCCCGCGCCCCTATCAGCGCCGGCAGCAGCAGAGCGGCAAGGATGGCGATGATGCCGATCACGACCAGCATCTCAATGAGCGTGAACGCGCTCCACCTGAACGACCACCGTTTTCCGGCCACCACGGCTTCCTTCTTCCTCAAAAACATTGTTTCAGGACTTTACCACGCGGTCCTGACAACCGCAAGAAGGCCCAGCCGGACGGCTTCAGCGGCACAGCGCGGCAACAGTCAGCGATCCTTTTCTTGACAGGCGAGATTCTGATCGTCAGAATGCGGTGTTCTATGGCTGACCATCGTTTTCATGACGCCGGTGGAATATCCGGCCCGCATTTCCAAGAAGGGAAATGACATGACAAGCGCCGCTCTCCTTCGCATCTGGGCTGCAGGGCTTTTGTGCACGGCGACGGCGCTCGCGGCCATGGCGGCGGATGAGCGCAAACCGGTCGCCGCGCCGCGGAACGACATCTACATCGCTCAGTCGCCGGCAGGCGCGGGCGACGGCTCGTCGGCGGCGAACGCGAAAGCCGTCTCCTTTTTCAACGCGCCGGCGAATTGGGGCGCCGGGGTTTCGCAGATCGGACCGGGGACGACCGTTCACCTCTGCGGCACGATTTCCACCCAACTGACCGCGCAGGGCGGCGGAACCTCCGACGCGCCGCTGACCATCCTCTTTGAACCCGATGCCCGAATCAGCATGCCGGCAAGCGATACGGACAACGGCTGCCTGAATATTTCCAATCGGAGCTTCGTCATCGTTGATGGCGGCAGGGACGGGATCATCGAGAACACGGACAATGGCACGCAATTGAAGTTCCACGTCCCGTCCGTCGCGATCAAGGCGGCGGCGTGCAGCCGCTGCGAGTTCAAGAATCTGCACATCTCGAACCTCTACGTCCACACCAGCATCAACGACGCCCGCGACCTGGATGGCGACGGCGCGGTCCTTTTCAGCGGCAGCCACATCAAAATCCACGATAACGTCATCCACGATGTCCACTGGTCCATTAAATTCTTTTACGGAAACGGCGATTCCGATGTGGACGTTTACAACAACGACATTTCGCGCACGGACCACGGCTTCACCGTCGGGGGATGGGGCACGACCGTGAAAGCCTCCGGCATCAAGTTCCACAACAACCACGTCCACGATTACGCCAATTGGGACACCACGCGGAACGCCTATCACCACGACGGCGTCCATGCGTATGCCACTCCGCCTGCGGCCGCGACCGACCTGCAGATTTACGACAACCTTTTCGACGGTGACATCGGCAAGAACGTCACCGGCCACATTTTCATCGAGAGCGGAACCAGCCCCTGGTCGGATGACGCGGGCACGAGCAAGATTTTCAACAACGTGCTCATCGGCAACTCGGTCTCGTACACGGGCCTCCTGAACGTCGGCAACGGCACCGCGGAAGTGTATAACAACATCGCCATCGGCGACGGCACGAGCCTCGCGTACGGCATCAATAATCTCGTCAACGCGCACTTCAAGAACAATGTCGCTATCCGCTGCGCCACGTGCATCTCCGCCAAGAGAATCACCGGCGTCGTGGACTTCGACCACAACTTTTATTTCCTGCCGACCGGCGTTTATAACGGTTTCGTCTGGAACGAAAAGATATACACCTCAAGCCTCGACACCTGGCGCTCCGCCTGCCGCAGCGACGCCCATTCGATCAATCTCACCGGGCCGAATGCGGATCCGGGTGTGGACCTGAAGACCGGCCGGCCGGGACCGAAATCCATGGTCATCGGCGTCGGCGAGAATCTCACCGGCGCCGGCATCCCGGCGCTCAATCTCGACAAGGACGGTCGGCCGCGCCCCAAATCCGGCCCGTGGGACGCCGGAGCATTCCTCGGCAACCTCTCCAACACGCCTGGTGCTTACTTGCGGAAATAGGCGTCCTATTTCCGCAAGTAAGCATGACCGCGATAAGCCGCGTCGTTGTACTGGGTTATGCGTTCCGTTGGACCGTGTTTAGTTGCGTAAATTGGTACGCCAATTTACGCAACTAAACACTGGCGGGTCTTGAACGGCCGCCGGAGGCGCCGTTCCGAAGGAGCATCCTTGCTTTACCGGCAACTCGGACGCACGAACCTGAAAGTTTCCGAGCTCGGTCTCGGCGCGGCTCGCGGCGCTGCGCGCGACCGGCCGCGCTTCGTCGAGACCGTGAAGGCGGCCATTGATGCGGGGGTGAACTTCATAGACACGGCGGCCGGGTATGACGATGGCATGTCGGAGGAAGTCCTCGGCGAAGCGCTTCACGGCCGTGAGGACGTCATCGTCGAGACGAAGTACCGCCCTTATGACGGATGGGCCCCTGGCGCAGCCTATACCGGTTCGCCGAAGGCTCTGACGGCCTCTGTCGAGGGCAGCCTGCGACGACTGAAGAGAGGGCATCTCGACATCCTGCTCGGACACGGCCTGCGCACGCTGGAATCGCTGGACCGTTTCATGAATGACGGCTGTCTGGACGCCATGATCAGGCTGCGCGCCCGAGGGACGGTGCGCTTCATCGGCATCAGCGAACTCTCGGAAGGCGATGGGACCCATGAAATCCTGAAGCGCGCGGTGCCGACCGGCGCCTTCGACGTCGTCATGCTCACCCTGAACTTTCTCCTCCAGACCGCTGCGGAGTCCGTGCTGCCTCTCTGCCGGCGCCACAATGTCGGGATGGTTGTCATGATGCCGCTGAACCAGGCGTCGCGGGAATCCGGACTGGTATCCGTTCCGGCCGCGCTGGAATGCGTGCGGCGTCACGTCGCAAAAGGCAACCTGCCCGCCCGAGCGCCCTACACGGACGCGGACCTGTTCGACTTTCTCCAGCCGTATCCCGTGCCGGAAGCGGCGCTGCGCTACGTGCTCGCGCACGATGTCAGCACCTGTTGCGTGGGCATGGCGAGCCCTGATCGCCTGCAAGCGAACCTGCGCGCGCTCGAACGGCCTTATTTCGACTCGGAACGGATGCATCGCCTGCGGGAGCTTTTCGGAGGGATCCGGGAGCAGGTGCGGTAGCGCCGCAGGTCTGCCGCGACGGGGTTGATTTGACAGCGGCAACCGAACTCTCTAGTCTCATACGTCAAAGCCGACCGTCCTTCGGAGGACGGTCAAACGGGAAATCCCGGCTGAATCGGTAGACCAGTTCGGAAGGACAAATGATGAAGATCCTCCTGCCGTCGGCGGCGCTGGTTTCGGCTGCGTTGGTCTTTGCTGCGTCGGTACGGGCCGCGGGGCCGATCATGCCGGAAAAGGATCCGGCCGCGGCGGAAGGGCCGGCCGTCAAGTACCTTGATGCCGCTGCGAACAAGCATCCGAGGCTGCTGATCACCGCCGAGCGGATTCCGCAGCTCAAGGCCTTGTTCAACAGCCCGCAGGGCAGCATCTACCGGGCGTACATCGAAAGTTATGTCGCCGAGTGCACGGTGCCGAAAGATCGCAAGACGAGCCCGGCCTGGGGCCAGGAATACGGGCTGCTCAAGATTCCGACGGTGGCCCTGCACTATGTGCTGACGAAGGACCACGCCTCGTTCGAGAAGTCGGTAGCTTACCTGAAATGGCTGGCCGGGACGGCCGATTGGACCGAGGGCGGCGAGCCGGCCGTGGCCGACACGCCGGAGGCCTATGCCAAGGTCATGCAGAAGTTGAAGCAGCTCGGACCGCGCGATGAGCGGAACAGCGATACGACGGCGTCGTTCACGATGGTCGGCGCGTCGCTGACGTGGGACTGGCTGTACAACGATCTGGACCCGGCGTTCCGCGAGGAGTTCCGCCAGGTGCTCTGGCAGCATGCCCGCGCGATGTACTACGGCGGCCACAAGGGCGCCAATCCCGGCGGCGACTACTGGCACGGCGTGCCGGCGTACAATCACCGCTGGTTCCGGGACTGGGGCATGACGCTGGCCGCCCTCGGCACGGGCGAGGGCAAACCGGAGGAACAGTGGCTGCTCAGCGAGGTGGAGAAGGAACTCAAGTTCATGGCGGACTGGTTGCCGGCGGACGGCAGCCAGCACGAGGGACCCTATTACGGCGGCAGTTCCGGCGCCCTGGGCATGGCGCTCAAAGTCTCGGACGATTTGAGCGGGACGCATTATCTCGACTTGCCGTTCTATCGGAATGTGGCCACCTACGCGCTGGACATCTCGGCGCCGGGCCTGACCGAGGCCCTGTACTTCGGCGACTGCTTCACCAAGGGGGCCAGTTTCAATCCGTTCTTCCTGAAAACAGCCGCTATATATAAGCAGGCCGACGTCATGGACGGCATCCGGCATGGCCTGCAAGTCAACGACAAAGGATGGAGCGCGAAGGGGTCCGCATGGCAGCCGCTGATCTTCAATGATCAGACCGTGCAGGGCGGCCATTACGCCAACCTGCCGACGACGGCGTTCCTGCCGGACTTGGGGATTTCCGTCACGCGCGATTCCTGGCAGGACAAGGCCGTGGCCGCGATGTTCAAGTGCGGCCCGATGGGCGGCTACAAGGCCGGCGCCTGGCGATTGAGCCGCAAGGACGCCGACGGCAAGCTGCCCTACGAAAACGTGGCCCATGATCATCCCGACGCGAATTCCTTCGTCGTCCTGGGCGATGGCGAGTACCTGGCCGAGACGGACCGCTATGCGGAGAGGCCGGGCAAGCTCTCCTCGAGCGTCAACACGATCCTGATCAACGGCATCGGCCAGGCCGCGGACGGGCAACCCGAAGGGCAGGAGTGGCAACAGCCCGGCGATCACGACATGACGGAGATGGCCAAGATCACCGCCTATAAGGACGCCGGCGATGTCGTGGTGGCCGAAGGCGAGGCGGCCGGGTCGTACCTGGCTTACGAGGATGCCGCGGCCAAGAAGAGCCGCCCGGCCATTGACCGTTTCCGCCGGACTTTCATCTGGGTCAAGGACGGCTACATTCTGACGTTCGACGACATCCGCTCGCCGAAGCCGGTCGAGATCACCTGGCTCATCCAGGGCGCCAGGCTCCAGCCGGTGAACGCGGCCGAGGGGCGCTACCGGCTGGCCAAGGGCGCTGCCGAGTGCGAGTTCCAGCTTGTGGCGGACGTGCCGCTCAAGTCGAAGATCGGCGTCTCGACCGCCAACGATCGCAGCAAACTGATGAACTGGCAACAGCTCCAGGCCAGCGCCAAGGGAAACGCCGCGCGCTACGCCTGCGTCATTGACCCGTGGCACAAGGAAGTGAAAGTCACCCTGACGCCCGACGGTCCGGACAAGGCGACGATCACGGTCAGCGGGCAGGGCATCGCCGACACGTGGAAATGGGAGGCGGCCAAGGGCAGGTTTGAGGCGGCCACCTGGCACGGCTCGCGCCAGGGCGGCTTCGACGTAACGGTGGATGCCCAGACGGCCGCGCCGCCGGCGCCGTAACGGTGATACCGCTTCAATGCCCCTGCAACGTGCGCTGTTTCCGGGGCAGGCCGTAGATCCGGCTGGGCGTTTCGAACAGCGCCTCGCGCGCTGTCGCCAGCGCGTCCTCCTCGGTCATGTACCCGTCCGCCACCTTGAGGGCCAGCGCTTTCGTCAGCTCTTTCCGCGTGAGGGCCATCTTGCCCACGATCCATTCGGCCACGTAGGAGTCGCTGAAGAAAGCGCTCCACTTCGAGGCCGGCAGCATGTCCAGGCGCAGCGAGTAGGTCTGCGCCATGATCTCGGGAAACTGGCAGAACCACCAGCAGCCGCCGAGGTGGCAGTTCCGCCGGTACTTGGCCAGGAGGCCGAGCGGCTGGGTGAAGCTCTCGACGACCGTGTAGACTTCAAAGCGGACCTTCGGATAGCGCGTGAGATACGTTATCAGCGAACTCAGGAGATGCGGATCGGCGGCGGGGAACGAAACGCCGTTCACCAGTCCGGTCGCGAGGAATATTTGCACGGCCAGCCCGGACGCCGCCGCGCCCGTCGCGGCGGCGTCCAGCGCCAGCGTTTGAAGGAGTTGCGTCTCCTCCGGCGAAAGCGTTTTGTCGGTCGCAGCCTTGGCGAAAGCGTTTTCCCGCTCAGCCGGCGTCCCATCGCGAATGACGCAGCCCGGCGGGATATTGACGCGCAGGCCCGCCTGCCCGGCGTCGGCGGAGCGCTTGCAGCAGGAGACGGCGGCCTCCAGTAAATCGCGCGGGCCGTGAACCGCGTGGCCGGATTGTTTTTCGAAGGACGCGAGCGCTTTCCGGTCCGGCAGGGCGGGAACGCGCAGGTCGCTCAGGCCGACGAAGATCGCGTCATCCGCGCCGCACTGCGCCACGGGCCGGGGCGGAAGATGGACGAGGATGCCGGACACTCCGGCGATGCGGCAGACTTCGGCGAAGCGGCCGGGCCGCTGCCGGCGCGCGACGGATTCATCGTAAAGCCGATCGCAGTTTTTCGGCGTCAATTCCTCGTCGAAGCCGTAAACCTGCCGCAGCGTCTCCCGCAGCATCCAGGCGTGGGCGGAACGGTTCGAGATCTTCAGAAGAGGCGCCATCGCCCGCAGGCGTTCGCGCGGCGGCATGCGGTCATCGAACGGCAGTTCGGCCGCTGCGCCGGTCACTTCGCTGAAGTAGTTGTGGTACTGGACCACCGCCAGCACGTCCGGGCTGAGCGGATCGGCGGCATCGAGATGAACGTGCGTGTCAATCGCCGGCATGCCGTCCACCGCGAGCTTCAGTCGGCGGTACAGGTCGGTTTGCGTGATCACGGCAGACTCCAATGCCCGTCACCCCTGACCGGTTGCTGCCCGGACTGGGGCCGGAGGACGCGGGTTCAAGTCCCGCCGCCCTGCTTGCCGGCTCCCGGCGCCGCCTTCCGCGCGCACCGGAAGCCGTAGGTCTCGTAGCCGAAGCACACGTCGGCAAATCCGGGCGACTCCGCCGATCGCGCGCTCGACCGGCACTGGCCGGCATCGCTCCGCCAGTTCCCGCCGCGAAGCACGCGCTTCTCTCCGGTCGCCGGCCCATGCGGCTCGTCGCCGCCGGACTGGCGATAGGCATCTTCCGCGTAGAAGTCGTTGCACCACTCCGAGACGTTCCCGTGCATGTCGTGCAGGCCCCACGCGTTCGGCCGCTTCTCGCCCACGGGATTCGTCGTCTCGCCGGAGTTGTCCTTGAACCAGCCGTAGTCGCGCAGCAGCGCCGGATCGTTTCCGAAGGAATAATCCGTCGTGCTCCCGGCGCGGCAGGCGCACTCCCATTCCGCCTCGGTCGGCAGCCGATACCCGTCCGCATCGAAGTTGCACGCCATGGTCTCCAGGTCGTAGCAGGGCTTGAGTCCCTCCTTCAGCGATCGCATGTTGCAGTACTTGACCGCCGCGAGCCAACTGACCCGCTCCACCGGTTTGTCCGGGCCTTTGAACTTGGACGGGTTCGTCCCCATCAGTCCCTCGAAGGACTTCTGCGTCACCTCGAATTTGTCCATATAGAAACTGCTCACGTGGACCCGGTGCGCCGGCTTCTCGTCCTCTTCGCCGCGATCGTTCCCCATGAGAAAATCGCCGGCGGGAACGAGGACCATCTCGATCCCGCCCGCGGTCCGGATGGACTGGACGGGCGTCGCCGGCGAGTTATCCTTCTTCCGGCAGCCGCAGTTGACCAGGCAGCCCAGGAGCAACACCGCTCCCGCCAGCATGACCAAGACGCAGCGTCGCATCTCGACGGGCTTCATGGCCTCAATACCTCGGCCATTCATGGAAGGACGGCCTGCGCAGCACTTCCTGGCTTCGTTTGCGGACCTCCTTGGCCAGTTCCACCATCCGGATGTCCGTCGCAATCGCGAGCCCCGCCTGCTGCCGCAGCACCTTCACCGCCTGCCGGCACTCGCCGGCGAGTTCGTCCTGGCTGCCGCCGATCACCACCAGCGCCTTCGTGAATTCCTTGCACGCGTCCAGCGCCTGCGGAGTTTCGTCGGTCAGATGCGCCTTCCGGAAGGCGTCCACGAGTTCCTGCGTCTGGTCGGGCGTCTTGATGTTCTCCCTCAGCCGGTTGTACCTTTCGTCAATGACCCGGGTCAGCCGCTCCAGTTCCGCGACCTGCGGGGCTAGCTCGGGATGCGCCTTTCCGTACTCGGCCAGGTATCCCGACATATCGTGGCCGAAGGTCACGTACGTCTCGACCCGGCCGCGGATGAATCGCACGAAGAGCATAACATCGGTGAGAGCGCGCTCGATCTCCGCCTTGCGCTGCCCCTGCTGATGCTGCTCGTAAATCGGCGTGAGGGTGTCCCGGCACGCGCACGTCGCAATCCCCATGGAGTGCGCGCGCTGTCCTTCCACGTCCAGCACGTACTCGCAGGGCCCCACGCCCAGCGTCGCGCGGACCACGTCCACCACCGTGTAAGCGTCCAGCGGCGTGCCGCCCAGCCTCATGATGGGATAGATCAACGTCGGTCCCTGGAACCGCGCGCGCTGCCTGAAGGGCTGCGGTTGCAGGTTCCCGCGGCCGTCCTTGTCTATCCAGCACGGATAGAGAAAATCGCCGAGCACCGTCGCCCACCGCGTGCGGTCAGCCGGAACCTCGTCCATGCCGCGGAACCAGCCGTACTTGGCGAACGCCCCGTCCGGGCGCTCCATGATCATCTCCCAACTGTCCGCCAGCTTGTCGGTCCTGTGCCAGTCCACCCGCCAGACCGCCGGATAAGGCTGTTTCCACTCCAGCGGAATCACCTTCTTCATGTCCTGCGGGCCGATGTCCCGCACGTGCCAGATCTGCGGCGCCGTCATCACCGCGACCCACACGTTTCCCTTGGCGCCATACTGGATCTCCGCGCCGTCAATCCTCTTGGCCGCGTCCTGCCCGTTCAGCGTGACGGCCACGTCCTCGTCCTGCTCCGTCCAGACGCTCATCAGCAACGCGTCGTTCCCCTCGAGCATCTCCAGCAGGAAGTTCTCGCTCGGCAGCTCCGCCCGCGCGACCGGCAACTCCGTCGCGTCCAGCATAATGTCGTCCGCGAAGAAGTCCGGCATCACCGCGAAGCGGCACGCGGCCTCGACCCGCAGGGCGCGGACGCCTTCCTTCGGCTCCGTCTTGACGTAAAGCTGGCCGATCTTGAGTTCGTATCCCACGCTCAGCGGCTTTCCGTCCGCCTGGAACGCCGCCTCGACCTTCACGTCTCCCGGGTTATTTTCCACGACCTTGACCGACGAGAGTTGAATCTTGCCCGGATCCGTCGGCCCCTGGCCGACCGGGACCAGCGCCGCTCGTTCCTTCCAGCCCTCGGCTCCCGCCGAATACAATTCCGCGCCGTGCCCGCCTCGCCTCAGCGCCACCGCCAGGCGGTTGTTCAGGAAGACCGCGTCGCCGGCGAATTCGTGCTTCACCTGGTCCTCGGGCAATTGCGTCCAGCCGCTCCTTTGCGACAGCGCCGCCGCGGAAAGCGGATCGGCGGAAGCCGCGCCGGTGTCGAACAGCCGCACTCCTGCATCCGCCGTCACCGCCTGCGCTTCCTTCTGGTAAGCGACGTACTCTCCCTCGTACAGCCGCGCGCCGTCCAGCCGGAACCGGCTCTTCGCCTGGCCGCAAGACACGAAGGCGAACCATCCTTCGGGGTATGGCTTGTCCACCTTGAACGTGATGTGCAGTTCCGTCCACTGGTCCTTCCGCAGCGCGACCGGCTCGCTCTGCCCGGGCGCATCCCACGGCTCGGCGCCGCGCTCCACTCGCAGGGCGATTGTCGCCGGCCCTTCCACGGCCTTGGCCAGGACCGCAAACGTGTAGGTGCCGCCCACCCGCCCGGCGGGAATTTTCTGCCCCAGTTGCACTCCGTATTCAGCCACCTTATCCACCGTAACCAGCGCGCTGAACTCGCCGTCCCGCGCGTCCTGCTTATCCACCGTGAACCGCGCCTCGCAGCCGTCCGCCGAATCCATCTCCCACGGATCCGCTCCCATCTCGAAGCTCGGATTCGCCAGGAGGTTCTTCGGCCTTTGCGCATCCGCCGCCGAGGCCAGCCCCGCCGTCCCGGCCAGCACGACAAAAGCCGCCAGGACCATCCGGCCGCTCCAGCTATTCCGAGCCATTGCCTCTCTCCTCATGAATGGGGGCTTCCTTGCGAAGCCCGGACTGCGCCAGCTTCTTAATCCTGTCCGCAAAGTCCGCCGCCGTCCCTTCCGCTCCTCTGCACAACTGTATGACCTGCCGCAAAATCATTCGGCACCGCGCCAGGGAACTGTCCTGGGTCGCGCCCAGCGCGCGCACCTTTCCCATCTCCGCCTGCCATTCGTCCGCGCCGACCTCCTTCTCAGCCAGCGCGAGGACCTCCTGCGTCACTTGCTCCGCCGACCGGCGGATGTCCTCATCGTCTGCGACCGCGCGCCGCATTTCCTCCAGGAGCTTCAGCACCTTCTGTGCCAGCGGCCCGTTCGGTCCCAGGTCGGCGCAGGCTGATTGTATACTATCCGCCAGCTTTCCGTAATCCCTGATCCGGCCCTGGACCTCCTCGATGTGATGCGTCATCTGGTCGAGCCGCTCCCGCAGCGCCGCCGATTCCTTCCTCAGCTTCCCTTTCCGGAACTGCTCCTCCAGCCACCGGCTGACCAGGTCGGGCGTCGCCGGGTATTCCGTCCCCATCCCTTCCGCCTCTAAAACATATTGGCACGGGCCCGTGCCCAATGCGCTGCGCATGACATCGTTAATGCAGAACGCCGTCAGCGGCGTCGCCGGGCTGCGGTCAATGGGATAGACCACCAGCGTCATCCCGCCCTCTGTAGCCGTCGCGTTCGCCTCTCCCGGCGGCGGTTCGAGGAGCCGCACGAACGCCCGCTCATGGTCGAACCAGCACCGCGCCGCATCCGCGCCTGCGCCGGGGGCATCCGCAAAACTGCTCGAATGCGCAAGACCACCGGCGCCGATCACGTCGCATCGCCACTGCGCCGCGAAAGGCCGTCTCCACGCCAGTTCCACCTCGCCGGTCTCGCCCGCCGCAAGCCTCCGGCTGTGCCAGATGCCCGGTCCTTCCAGAAGGGCAACCCAAAGGCTCTTCCCCGCCACGCACCCGATCTCGATGCCCTGGAATGAGGCCTTCTCTCCCGTTCCTTCCATGATCGCGTCCACGTCGGCCTGCCCGTACTTCCAGACGCACGCGGTGATCGCATCGCCCTCGCCCGTGAGGTTGACCAGGCAGTTCTCCGCGGGCAAGCCCACCCGCGACCGGCCGGAACTCCCGGCGCTGACCACCACGTCATCCGCAAAGTAGTCCGGGACCACGACGTGCTTGATCTCCTGCTCGATGCGCAGCCGCTCCGCCCCTTTGCCCGGGCGCACCTCCACCAGGTTCGCGCCCGTGGTCAGGCGGTACGCGACCGCGGCCGCCTTCCCCGCCCTGGACGTGAACGTGCACTCCAGGGCGACCGCCGCAAAGCTGTTCTCGGAAATCCTGAGACCCGCGAGCGGCATTTCCCCGACATCGCCGACAGGCGCCAACACGGCGCGCAGTCGCAGGGCCTGCCCTGCCCTTGAATAGAGGCTCGCGCCTGCGCCGTTCGCGGACAGGACCAACGCCAGTTTGTCGTTGACGACCACCGCATCCCCGGCGAACTCGTGCGCCGTGACATCCTCCGCCACCGCTGTCCAGCCTTCATTTGCGGAAAGATCAGCGGCAGTCAGAGTCCGCGAAAGTGCGGCCCCGGTGTCGAACAGTCGCGTGAAAGGCCCCGCGATCTCAGCAGCCTTGGGCGCAGACGCCGGCGCCGGCTGACGATGGCAGCCCGCCGAAATGGCCGCCGCGGTCGTTACGGCCAGCAGTAGAATAATCTTTTTCCAACCGCCGCCTGCCACTGGGAAACTCCTCTACTTCCAGTCCGGGTACATGTCCGATCCGCCTTCGGTCAGCCGCGTCGGGTCGCCGCCCTGCGCGGGCACCGTGTACAACTCCCACGGACCGCTCGGTGAGGCCGCCTGACAGAACACCAGCCGGCTGCCGTCCGGGCTCCATCGGGCAAGGCGTTGCACTCCGCCGTAATAGGTCACGGTGCGGTTGTGCGTCCCGTCGGGGTTGATGCTGCACAGGTTGGTCTCGGTCTCATAGACGATCTTCGCGCCGTCCGGCGACCAGTGCGGCTGGCACGCGCCCTGTTCGCCGAAGACCTTCCTCGGCTCGCCGCCCTCCGCCGGCATCACGTACACGCCGTTCCCCGCATCCCATCGGCACGCGAACGCGATCTCGCCGCCTTTGGGACTCCACGCCGGCCCCGAGCAGTGCGGCCAGCTCTCCGGCGAGAGCGCCTTCTCCGCGCCGCCGGCCAGGTCGCGCCTGAATATCCTCTCGCTCCTGCGGAAGACGATGCTATTGCCGTCCGGCGACCATCCGGCCTGGTCGCCGTCGCAGACCCGCTCCATCTTCCCCGTCGCAATCGTCATCCGCCAGATGCCGGAACTCCCGCCGCGCGTTGACGTGAACAAAATGCTCGCGCCGTCCGGACTGAACGCCGGGTCCACGTCCGCGTCCTCCGGCCCGCCCTGGGTCAATTGCTTCATCCCCGTCCCGTCCGGCTGAATCGTCCAGAGCCTCCACTGCCCTGATCGGTCGCTGGAGAACACGATCAATGGGCGCCGGTCGGGCGGCGCCGGGGTTATCGCCGCCGGCGGAGATGGTTCTTTCGAGGTCCCCTTCGGAGCCGCGTCGCGGCGCGTGCATCCCCAGGTCAGCGCGGCGGCAAGGGCCAGTCCCATCATGACGCGTACTGCTGCGGTTCTCATCTTTCCCTTCCTTGCGCTAACTTTTCGGTCGCCGGCTGGAGGAGCCGTGCGAACGGCTCGCTCGCCAGCAGCTCGCGTCCGAGCATCGCATATCCCGCGCGCAGCGGATGGCTCGCGTCCGCATAATACTCGCTGGGCAGCGCCGGAGGCGCGAAATACAGCACGCCGTTCTCGCGCAGCCACTGCCCCACCTCGCTCACCACGCGGCGATAGCCGTCACGGCTCCGCGGCGTGAGCATGTATTCGTTGAGCGGGCCCACCGCCACGAGCACCGTGTCGCCGCGCCGGCGGAGCATCTCCACCGAATCCCGGAACGCGCGCCATTGGGGCGACTCCGCCAGCGAGACCCATGGGAAGTCCTGCACCGTTGCCCCGCGCTCTTTCCACGACAGGTTCACGCGTCGCGCCGGCTCGTCCTCCTCGCCGCGTCTCACGGACACTGTGAAGGGGCTGCCGTACGGATGCTTCAGCGTCCAGCGGGCCAGGTCCGCGCCGCCCAGGCACTCCCAGCGCCAGTGCCGCACCCAGGGCCGGAACGGCAGCAGGCGTTCCGCCACGATCGCCAGCCTGTCGGCAAAGGACGCCTTGTACGCCGGGATCTCCCGCGAGAACTGCGGGAGAAGTTCCGGATGGTTGAAACGGAACTCCTTTCCCGCGCGAAGGTCGTGCTCCGGCGACGCCATCCAGAGCGGATTGAAGTGCAGGATGACCCGCGAGTTCGATATGCCTCCGCCGTACCAGTCCAGGAGGCCGCGCTGCGCCACCGGATACATCCCGTCCACGCCCAGGTTCGCGAACCCGTTCTCGCCGTCCGGCGCCGCGAGGTAGTGAGACAACGTCTCATCGGCGGCGACGTATTCGCCCCAGACCACCGAATCTCCGACCACCAGCGTCTTCGATTCCGACGCCGCCAGACGGCTGTATCGCTCGAACAGCCAGTAGTCGCTGCTCATCTCGTAGGGAATGCGGTAGTCCGGGCCCGGCTGGAAAGCCTCCAGCCGCCGCCCGATGACCGGCAGTCCCGCCAGCACCGCCAGCACGACCGCCGCGACCCACATCCATTGCCGCAGCGACAACGGCATCTCCACCGAGCCGTACAGCGCCTCCTCGCGCCTGAGTTCGAGCGCCTTTGGCTCGGCTTGAACACTGGAGGTCATACCGCACAGCCTCTCAGAACTGGAAATAGATGAACGGACGGTCGCTCGATCCCACCATCGTCGCCAGGTACAGGACCATGCACGCCGCCATCCCGGTCTGCACCGGCGCAAGCTGCAGCGCCCAGCGCGCCCGCGACTCATACAGGTATTGGTACAGCCACACCATCAGCACCAGCATCGCCGCGAGCAGCGGGAACGACGGGTCCACCCACTGCGGGTTGAAGATCCTCGAGATGATCACCTTCGCGTCCCCCATCGAGCGCGCCCGGAAGAAGATCCATGCGAAGGTGACGAAGCCGTACACCAGCATCTGCTTAACGAACTTCGGCACGCGCTCCATCCAGAACGCCGTCCCTTCCAGCTCGCGCGTGAGCACCCGCCCCAGCGCGTGCAGCGCGCCCCAGATGACGAACATCCACGTCGCTCCGTGCCACACTCCCGAGATGAGCATGGTCAGGCACATGTTCCTGTAGGTCTTCAGCGTTCCTTCACGGTTCCCGCCCATCGGGATGTACACGTAGTCCTTGAACCAGCTCGACAGGCTGATGTGCCACCGCGACCAGAAATCCCCAAGCCCCGTCGCCAGGTACGGATGGTTGAAGTTCAGCATCAGCTTGTAGCCCATCATCCGCGCGATGCCGCGGGCCATGTCCGTATAGCCGCTGAAGTCGAAGTAGATCTGCCACCCGAACGCCGCCGTCGCCAGCAGCAGCGCCGGACCCTGGTACTGTGCCGGAGCGCCGTAGACCTTGTCCACGTAAAGCGCCAGGTAGTCCGCCAGCGCCACCTTCTTGAACAAGCCCACCAGGAAGAGCGACAGCCCGTCCGTCACGTCCGCCCGCGTGACCTTCTGCTCCTGCTGCAACTGCGGCAGCAGGTTCGACGCGCGCTGGATCGGCCCGGCCACCAGTTGCGGGAACAGCGACACGAACGTGGCGAACCGCACGAACCGCGGCTCCGGCTGGATGCGGCCGCGATAGCAGTCTATGGTGTAACTCATGGACTGGAAGGTGTAGAACGATATCCCCACCGGCAGCAGCCAGTTCGGCACCGGGATGACGTACTGTCCTCCGAGCGCGGCCAGCAGCGCGTTCAGGTTCTCCGTCAGGAACCCGGCGTACTTGAACGTGGCCAGCAGGCACAGGTTGTTGGTCACCGCCAGCGCCAGCCACCGTTTCCGGTGCGGGCTCTTCACCATCCGCAGGACGACGAAGTAGTCCACCACGGTCGAGTAGCTGATGAGCAGCAGGTACAGCGGGTTCCACCAGCCGTAGAACACGTATGACGACAGCAGCAGCCAGTAGTCCCGCAGACGGGTGCCCTTGACCGCCAGGTAGACCGGGTAGAACACCAGAAAAAATGCGGCGAAGACCCAGGTGTGAAAAAGCATTCCCGCTCCTGAAACGTGCTCCGTCGGCGACATCCGTTTGGAGTTCATATTGTGACGACCGAGGTCGTTTCCGTCAAGCTGCCCTGTATTGCCTTCGGTGATGAGGCGTGGCATACTGACGAAAATCATCGGCTGCGGAGACGTTGCGTCATGGTCGAGATGATGAAAGTCCGCAAGGCGTCGCAGATCAAGGCGGTGGCCGACCTGGCCCGCGAGATCTGGAACGAGCACTTCGTTCCGATCATCGGACAGGCGCAGGTGGATTACATGCTCGAACGGTTCCAGAGCGCGCCGGCGATCCGCGGACAGATCGCCGCCGGCTACGAGTACTATCTCGTGAGCGACCGCGGCCGGCACGCGGGCTATTTCGCCCTCGTGCCCGCCCGGACGAAGCGCGCCGCGCAGCTCAGCAAGATTTACGTGCGCCACGCGCGGCGCGGGCGCGGCCTGGGCAAAGCGATCATCGCCTTCGCCGAGGCCTGCTGCGCCGAGAGGGGCATCCGCAGGCTGTGGCTGACGGTCAACCGGCACAACGCAGGTTCCATCGCCTTCTACGAGCGCATGGGCTTTGCCAAGGCAAAGCGCCTCATCCGGAAGATCGGCCGCGGCTTTGTGATGGACGATTACAAGATGGTCAAGCTGATAATCCCGGACAGGCGCCGAGGAACTCGGCAGGAGTCCAAGTGAATCCCGGACCTTTCGATCTTCTGTTCCAGAATGCCCGCGTGATTGACGGCGCCGGCAGTCCGCCGTTTCGCGCGGATGTCGGCATCGTCGGCGACCGCATCACGGCGATGGGCCAGCTCTCCGGCGCGCAGGCCGCCCGGCGGATTGACGTTTCGGGCAAGGCGCTCTGCCCCGGCTTCATTGACGTTCACGTCCATTCGGAGCTTGACCTTCTCTCCGGCGCAGCGTCCGAGGCGCGCATTCGCCAGGGCGTCACGACGGATATCATGTCGTCCGACGGCTTCTCCCTGGCCGCGCTTTCCCCGGACCGGATGAGCGAGATGTGTGACTACCTCGCCCCCTTTTACGGCCCGCGCCTTCCGTCCTGGAACTGGCGCACCTATGCCGAGTACCTCGAGCGCTTCGACCGGCGAGTCGCCTTGAACGTGCTCCCGCAGGTCCCGTTCAATTCTCTTCGCGTCGAAGCGATGGGCTGGGAGGCCCGTCCGGCGACGCGCGACGAACTGGAGAAGATGAAAACGATGGCCCGCGAGATGATGGAGTCCGGCGCGACCGGCCTTCAGTTGGGGCTGGACTATTATCCGGCCGCCCACGCGTCCGTCGAGGAAACCACCGCCGTCGCCAAAGTCGTCGCGCAATACGGCGGCCTCGTCTCCTGCCATCTCAGGAACTATGGCCGCCGCCCGAAGGAGGCCGTTGAGGAGTTGGTCTCCATCGCGCGCGGATCGGGCGCGCCGATCCATTTCAGCCATTTCTTCGACGGTGAACGGATTGACGCGCTGCGCCGGGACGGCGTGGATGTCACCTTCGACGCCTATCCGTACATGGCCGGATGCACGAGCCTGTTGTTCTATCTTCCGCCGCGCCTCCAGACCGGTAGCCCGGCGCAGATTCTCGCCCGGCTCGCCGATCCGCATGAGCGAGATCACTTCCGGGCCGAAGCGACGGCACACCTGGCCCGCGGTCCCAACTCGCTCGATGACCTGGTCTTCGCGTCCCTCTCGACGGCTGAGAACCAGCGCCTGCTGGGAAAGACGCTCGCGCAGGCGATCCGCGAGAGCGGCAAGGCGCCTGTGGATTTCGCCGCCGACCTGCTGGTGCAGGAGCGGCTCATGCCGCTGCTGATCTCGCACTGGCACAACGAGGAGCGCCTCCGCGGCGCCCTGACTCACCCGTTGCACATGGTCAGTTCGGACGGCGTCTTTCAGGGCGGCCGACCGCATCCGCGGGCCTACGGCGCATTCCCGAAGATCCTGCGCGAGGCGGTCCGCGAGCGCCGCTGGCTGTCGCTGGAGGAGGCCGTCCGCAAGATGACCGGCGCGCCCGCCGCGCGGTATCGGCTGCGGGATCGCGGGCTGCTCCGTCCCGGCATGGCGGCCGACGCGGTCGTTTTCGACCCGGACACCATCGCCGACCGATCCACGTATGAAGACGGCCGGCAGTACGCCGAGGGCGTCGAGTATGTGACCGTCAACGGCCGCCTGGTGCTCGACGGCGGCCGGATGACCGAAGAGCTGCCCGGCCGCGCAGTGGGCGCGCGCGCTTGAAGAGAGCGCGGCCCAGAGAGGAGAAGGACATGGCGGACCGTCACGAACTCATCGGTAAGACCCTGGACCGAGTGGAAACGCCGGCGCTGGTCGCGGACGCCGACGCGCTACAGTTCAACCTCGACACGATGGCCCGCTACTTTGCGCAGCGCCCCTGCAAGCTGCGCCCGCACTTCAAGTCGCACAAGTGCGTGACGCTCGCGCACCGGCAACTCCAGGCCGGCGGCGCGGTGGGGATCACCGCCGCCAAGCTTTCCGAAGGCGAAGCGCTCGTCGCCGGCGGCATCGCCGACGTGCTCATCGCCAACCAGGTGGTCGGGCCCGGCAAGTGCCGCCGCCTGGCCGAACTCAACCGCCGCGCCGTCGTACGAGTGGCCGTGGACTCGCCGCAGAACGTCCGCGAACTCGACGCCGCTGCGCAGGAGGCGGGCGTGACCATCGGCGTCCTGGTCGAGGTGGATATCGGCATGAACCGCTGCGGCGTGCAGCCGGGCGAGCCGACGTTCGATCTGGCTCGGCAGGTCCACGACTCGCCGGGCCTCCGCTTCGACGGCCTGCAAGGCTACGAAGGGCACCTCGTTCTGCTGCCGGACGCCGGGGAACGCGCGCGCCGCACGACGGAATGCATCGGCCGCCTCGTCGCCCTGCGGTCCGAACTCGAGCGGCATGGGCTGCCGTGCGCGATCATCTCGGGCGGCGGCACCGGAACCTATGACGTCACCGGCAATATCGAGGGAATGAACGAGGTCCAGGCCGGGAGTTACGCGCTGATGGACAAGCATTACAAGACGCGGCGCCCGGAATTCCGCAACGCCATGTTCGTCCTGGCGACCGTGATCTCCGTCCAGCCGGACCGCGCGATCTGCGACGTCGGCCTCAAAGGGATCGGCTCCGATTTCGGCCTTCCCGCCGTCATGGGAAACCCGGCAGCGGAGGTCCTCAAGCTTTCCGAAGAGCACACGTCGGTGAAGAACGCGGCCGCCGGAATCGGCGACCGCCTGCGGCTCATCCCGTCGCACGGCTGCACCACCAGCAACCTCCATCGCCGGATGATCGTGGCGCGCGGCGACGTGGTCGAGGACGTGTGGCCCATCGAAGGCAGCGGCTGCCTGGAGTAGGACATTCAACGTAGAGGAGAAGACGACGATGCCGAGGAGCGCCGCAAGCGTCCGCGAATGTCCGCTCGTGATCCCTACTTACGCGCTCGGAGCGCCCGAGATCAATCCGCTCTTCTATTCGGGTCAGGGCTACCAGGGAGCGAAACGGACGGTCTATCCGTATCCGTTCCTCGACAAGCTGAGCGATACCAGGGTTGACAAGAGATACAAGGCGGTCTGCCTGGAGAACGAGTACCTCCAGGTCACAGTGCTGCCGGAGCTCGGCGGGAGGATTTTCGCGGGGCTGGATAAGACGGACCACTACGACTTTTTCTATCGCCAGCGGGTCATCAAGCCGGCGCTGATCGGGATGCTCGGGGCGTGGATTTCCGGCGGAGTCGAGTGGGACTTGCCGCACCATCACCGGGCGACGACGTTCATGCCGGTGGACTATCGCCTGGAGGAGCGCGCCGACGGCGGCCGGACGGCGTGGGTCGGCGAGGTCGAGCGCAGGCATCGCATGAAGTGGACTGTGGGCATGACCGTTTATCCGGGCCGGTCGTTCCTCGAAGTGACGCTGAAGATGTTCAACCGCACGCCTTTGGCGCACTCGATGCTCTGCTTCACCAACGCGGCCGTGCACGTCAATCCGGACTACCGCGTGATCTTCCCGCCGGCGATCGAGTACGGCGTCCAGCATGGAAAGCACGAGTTCGTCCACTGGCCGATCGCACATGAGATCTACGCCGGCGTGGATTACAGAGCCGGGGTGGACGTGAGCTGGTGGAAGAACCATCCGAGCATGATCTCCATCTTCGCGTGGAACGAGCATGACGATTTCCTGGCCGGGTACGACTACTCGAAGGACGCGGGCGTGGCGCGCGTGGCGGATCACCACGTCTCGCCGGGCATGAAGTTCTGGACCTTCGGCGCGGGCGCCCCCGGCGAGATGTGGCACAGGAACGTCCTCAGCGACGGCG
The DNA here is from genome assembly GCA_052139675.1 of Candidatus Brocadiia bacterium. GTDB lineage: Bacteria > Planctomycetota > Brocadiia > CAIUPP01 > CAIUPP01 > JBEKCB01. Next base: position 47,294 of record JBKQWE010000085.1, on the reverse strand, counting down.
ACACGCCCTACGTGGAACTCATGAGCGGCGCGTACTCGGACAACCAGCCCGATTACAGTTGGATCGAGCCGACCGAGACGCGGTCCGCCGTGGAGTACTGGTACCCGATCCGGAACCTCGGCGGGGTGAAGAACGCGACGCGCGACGCGGCCGTGAACCTCGAAGTCAGCAAAGAGAATGTCGCCCGGCTGGCCTTCAACGCGACGGCGAACCTCAAGGGCGCGACCGTTCTCCTCAAGGCCGGCGGCCGGGTGCTGGTCGAGCGCCGGATTGACATCAGCCCCGCGCGGCCTTTTGCCACGGAAGTCGCCCTGCCGAAAGGCGTCCAGGAGACCGAGCTTCAGGCGGCGCTACTCGCAGGCGGGAAGGAACTCGTCGGGTACCGGCCGATAAGGCCGAAAGGCGCCGCGATGCCCAAGCCGATGGTCCCGCCCGGCCCGCCCGCTGAAATGAAGACGAACGAGGAGCTCTATCTGACGGGCCTCCGCCTTGAGCAATTCCACAATCCGGCCGTGGAGCCGCACCCCTACTACCAGGAAGCGCTTCGGCGCGACCCGGACGACTATCGCGCGAACATTGCGCTGGCGCTCCTCGACCTGAAACGCGGGCTGTATGCCGAGGCTGAGACGCGGCTGCGCCGCGCGGTCGCGCGCGCGACGAAGAACTATACCCGCCCGAAGGACAGCGAGGCGCTCTACTACCTCGGCGTGGCGCTGAAGGCGCAAGGGAAGCGCGCCGACGCCCTGGATGCGCTGAACCGCGCCGCCTGGTGTTTCGCGTGGCGCGCCGCGAGCTACTATGAAATCGCCGAGATTGAGGTTTGTCAGGGGAAGCTGTGCGCCGCGTTGACGTCCATCGAGAGCTCGCTGGCATTCAACCGGCTCCATCCGAAGGGGCTGAATCTCAAGGCGGCGCTGCTTCGCCGCATGGGATCGCTCAAGGAGTCCTGCGAAGCCGCGGCGGAGGCTCTGCGCCTGGACCCGCTGGATTGGCGCGCGCGGAATGAGCAGGTCCTCGCCCTCAGCCAGAAAAAGGCGGTCGCCCAGTCGCGAAAAGAGCTGGATGCCCTGCTGCGCGGCGAGCCGCAGAACTACCTGGAGCTCGCGTCCGATTACCAGAACCTGGAGCTCTGGGATGACGCGATTGACGTCCTCCAGCGGTTCCCAATCACGTCGCCGAAGACCATTGACCCGATGATCCACTACACGCTGGGCTATTACTGGGAGCGAAAGGGCGACGCTGGCAAGGCGGCGGAACATTATCGCCTCGGGGGAAAGATGCCGCCCGATTACTGCTTCCCGCACCGCCTCGAATCCGTTCGCGTCCTCGAAAGCGTGATGAAGCATAATCCGGCCGATGCCCGCGCGCCGTACTACCTGGGGAACCTGCTCTGCGATCTGCAGCCGCAGAACGCGATCCGCATGTGGGAGCGCTCGCGCCGCCTGGACGGCCGGTTCGCCACTGTGCACCGCAATCTCGCCTTCGCTTATTCGCAATTCGCGCAGGACTACCCGGAGGCGATCCGAAGCCTGAGGAAGGCCATCGCGCTCGACCCGGACGACGCGCGGTTCCTCTTCGAGATGGACCTCGCCATGGCCGCGGCCCAGCGGCCTCACCGCGAGCGGCTGCGGTTCCTGGAGCGCCGCCACGCCACTGTGCTCAAACGCAACGACGCGCTGCTGCGCGAGATCATCCTCCACCTCTTCGTCGGCGACTGCGACCGCGCGGTGGAACTCATGGCGAACAGGCATTTCCGCGTCGCCGAGGGCGGCGAGAATGCGGTCCACGACGTCTACGTGGACGCGCATCTCCTGCGCGGCCGAAAGTCCCTCGCCGCCGGCGACGCCGCGCGCGCGCTGAAGGACTTCGAGGCGGCGATGGAATACCCGGCGCGGTTCGAGTTCGCGCGTCCCCACGACGGCGGCCGCGAGCCGGAGATCAACTGGTTCCTCGGCGCGGCGCAGGAGGCGCTCGGGAACGCCGACGAGGCTTCCCGCCGCTTTGCCGCTGCCGTGGCGAAGGAACGCCGCGGGACCGCCCTTGCGTATTGGCAGGGACAGGCGTACCGAATGCTCGGCCGCGAGAAAGAGGCGCGCGAGATGTTCGACGACCTCGTGCGCGTCGGTGAACGGCAGATCGCGAAAGGCGGGGAAGCCGATTTCTTCGACAAGTTCGGCGACCGCCGAAGCGCAGCGACGCGCAAGGCGCAGGCGCACTACCTGATCGGCCTCGGCTTGCTCGGCATGGGCAAACGCGCGCGCGCGGTGGCGGAGTTCCGGACGGCGCTCCAGTGCGACATCAACACTCTCGGCGCCCAGACGATGCTGCAGGCCCTTCGCCGAGGCGGTGTCGAAGCTGTGCAGCGCAAAGCGAGCGCGGCCTCGCGGAAATAACTTTCACAATGTTCGTTCATTCAGAGCGAATCGAAAAGCCCGCAGGGACTATGACGCGGGACGTTGCCGCCGTTTCAGGGGATCCCGGTAGTTACGTATCGTAACTAGTGGAGCAGCGAAAATGGTGCCCGCGCTCACACGAGATGCTCGAGCTCGTTTATTCTGAGCGATGCGAAGACCACGGCAGGCTCGGACGCGGGCCGTTGGCGCTGCTCCGGGGAGCTGTCCACTAGGTACGTATCGTACCTAGCGGAACCTCGAAGCGGCGCTCGTGCTGTCGTGATAGGCTCTGCCCCGTTTATTCTGAGCGACAGGCCCGCGCGGTCATTTCCAGCGGTATTCGCGCGCGCCGTTCAACTTCAACTGCCACCAGTCGCCGCGCGCCTGCATTTCCGCCGTGGGCGCCGGGCCATCCTCGCAACGCACGCTCGCCGGGCGGCCGAAACGCGCGGCGCTTAATTCAATGAAGAAGTCCCTTGCGCGCGGCAGGGCGCGCAGCACCCATTCGCCGTCTTCGCGCCGCACGAGCACGCTGCCGTCGGTGCGCACGTCGCCGAAGTCGAGCACCTTGCCGCCGGCGTTCAGCCGGTGCTGATAAATGTCGGCGCTGCCCTCGGGCGCGGGCGGTTCGGGCTCAAAGGAGATGTCCCGTCCGTGATCGCGCACGTGCAGCGCTCCCGCTCGGATGCGGCCGCGTCCGTCGTTGCGCCCCTGCAACGTCAGGCGCTCCTCGTCCGGCAAAAATAATCCGATGCGCACGCCGTAGTCGCCGTCGGGCAGATCGTCCGGCAGCCGAATGTCATGCGGGCCGTCGCGCAGCGTTTCGCCGGCCTTCCATGTTGAGCTGGCGCGCGGCAGGACGTGATCGTTCTGGAACGAGATGTTATCGCCGCTGCCGCCGCGGGTGACGAAGTGGACGAAGCAGTTATAATCGCGCGGCAGGGTTTCCTCGACGCGCCATTCGTAGCTGAGCGCGAAGGATCGTTCGCCGGTCTGCCGGAATTCCGCAACCGTCGGGCGGATGCGATGAACTCCGCCCTGGTCCCAATCCGACGCGGCGCGGGCGTTGGCGAAGGTGCTGTCGTCCGTGCGCGCGTAGTCGGCGATGACGCCCTGCAGCAGCGCCGTCCAGGCCGTGACGCCTGCGCCGCTCGCCGCCCAGCCGTATTGCGGCAGGGTGAAATCGCCATCGCGCAACGGTTCCGCATCGTCGTTGGCGGTCACGGTGAGCCCGTTGTCATAAGCGACGCGGACGCGTTTCCAGTTCCCGGCGCGGGCCGCCTGCGTGCCGTCCACCCAGCAGCCGTTCACCTGGTATTGAATGCTGACCGGAAGCGCGGTCGCATAACGCGCGGTGACCGGCGACATCAAGTGATGTTCGAGCCACGCCAGCGGCACGACCGAGTACGCGGCGGTGCCCAGAAAGCCGGCGTGGCCGTAAATGACTTCCTGCATCCGGTACTGGTCGAGGAGTTCCATCGGCGGCAGCGCGCCCCAGTTTCGGTCGCTCCACCAGCGCTCGTAGTAGCCCATGCCGTGATTGAACTGCAGCGGATGAATTTTCAGGAGGTCGAAGTCCACCATCAGCGGAGCGGTCCGGCCGGCGTTCTCGGGCACGCCGAGCCGGAATTGCGCTTCGACGCCGTCGAGCAGCCCGCTCCAGAACCAGTGATTGGCGCCCTCACCGAGTACCGGCCCGCCGTAGAGCCCGCGCTCGAATGCCCACAATCGGCGATGCGTCTCCCAAACGATATGAAACGTTCCCGCGCCTTCCGCTCCGGCGCGGAAGTCCACGTGGAACCAGGGCGGCACGGAGGAATGCACGTCCAGAAAATCAGCGTTCGGTTCGTAGAGGGCCAGGATCTGCGAACTCTGTTCCGTCGCCAGAGGCAGGATCGAGTGCGGCTGAATCGCGAACGACTGCATCTTCGTCTGCGGCTGATACCACGCCAGCACGCGATGCCCCTGCGAGTCGAGCGCCACGTCGGCGTCATCGAACCCTTCATAATTTGGGTAGTAATCCACGTAGTTCTCATGCAGGGCGATGTCGTAGCCCAGGCTTTTTGCGGTGGCGACCAGGCGCTTCATCGCGGCGCCGCCGCCCAGGTCGGGATTGGCCGGGACATGCGCGGGGAGCGCGTTGTCATAGCCGCTGCGCTGCCAGTTATGAATGACGGCGACGCAGTTATTCAGCCCGTAACCGTGCAGCGTTTCCAGGTTGCGCGCGATGTCGTCGAAACGGCCGCCCCAGATGTCGAGCACGATCCTGCCCGCCAGGTGACCGCGGAACGGCGAGGGCGGATTCGGGATGTTGGGCAGGGTTTCCGCCGCCTGCCAGGCGGCACAGAACACGGCGCGCTCGTGCAGCGGCACGCGGCTGCCGTCCGTCAGGGCGCCATAGACGGCGCGTGTGTTTTGGAGATCGGAGGCCGACGATTTCGTCCAATCGAGAAACGTGCTGACGAACAGGTTCTCCTGCTCGAGATAGAACACCTTGCCGGAGTAGTAAGGCACGGTCACGTCCCGTTGACGCGGCGCCGGCCCCCAGCGCCCGGCGTCGAAGGCGGCGATTTGCGGCGCGTCGCAGCTCACCTCCAGCACCAGGCTTTTCCCGATCAACTGCGCCGTGCAGCGGAGCGTCGCGGTTTGCCCGTTCACCTCATACGTTGAAACGCAGGCGGCCCCGCCGGGCGACGCCTCCAGACGGCAGCCCTTGAAGGCGGCGGTCTGCGCCCATTCCAGGCGCGCGTCGGCCGCCAGCGGAACGATAGCGGGTTCTTTCGCGCCGTGCGGCGTCGCCCGCAATCGCCAGGCGCCGAGCGGCGGATCGCCGGCTGCGGCCGGCGCGGACCATTGATATTCCAGCTTCCCGTCGGGGCCGCTGTAGGTCAGCGTTGCATGATCGGCGCTGATGTCGGCGCTAACGTCGCCCGCGAAACCCGAGGGCGGCGCGACTTCTCCGTTCTGCGCCGGGTAGAGGCGGCGCAGATCCAGCGGCGCGGGATCATGGCCGGCAAGATCGTGCATGCCTGGACCCTCCGCGAGTTTCCGGGACGCCGCGGGCGCATAATTCGCTCTTGAGCATCCGGCGGTGACGCCGAGAACGGCCAGGAAGCAAATGGCTGCCGCTGCGCGCATGACGCCTTCCGGAGTGGAATTCGACGAGGCCGCTTACTGAGCGGCTTCGGACGTTCGGCCGAAGCGGGCGACCCATTGCGGCGTGGCGGTCAATCCGCCCCAGCCGCCCGGATTATGGTTCGCTTCAAAAATCTTCCGCAGCGTCGGGTCATAGGGCGCCAAGGGAGTCCAGAGCAGCCCCGGCGAATTTGCCCATCGCGGGTCGGCCTTTTCGCCGTCTATCCGCTGGAACTTTGCACCCTTGATCTGCTGGTTCCACATGAAATCCCGGTTGGTGGCGATGAGGCGCGCGATGTCCTCCCTGGTGAAAACCAGGCCGTGTTCGTACGCCGCCACGATCGCCGTGACATCCGTCAGGTAATACCCGCCGTTCGGGTGCACGCCCACCCAGTGCTTGAGAGAGCCATCCGCATTGGTGTCCCACGGCACGCCCGGGTCCCAGTAATCCCAGACGAAATACTTGCCGTCGTCGCGGAGCTTCATGCGGGACTTCATCACCTGGAACCACTTCTCCGCGCGCTCCTTGTAGATGGGCTTGTGTGTCGCGTCGTACATGGCGAGCATCCACTCGGCGATGATGTTTTCCTTGTTGTCCGGCAGGGAGTTGCCCTCGGTCTTCCTGAGTTCATATCCGTCGGTCCACTGGCCGGTCTTGGGGTCAAGCGCGAATTGCGGAACGACCCAGATGCCGCCTTCCTTCGTATCGCGCCAGGCGCCGCGCGAGTTCCATTTCTCGAAGGTTCGCTCGGCGAGTTGAAGGTATTCCTCGGCCTTGGCGCCGTACTTTTCCTTCAGGGCCGGCGTCTTGAGAATCTCGCCGGCCATCAGCGCCACCGGGCGAAGGAACAGCGCATCGCCCACCTCCACATCCGTGTAGCGCTCCGCGACGCCGGCGGGAAGATAGTCGAGGACGCCCTCCTCCTCTTCCTTGGGCCAGCCGATATATCCGTCCGGCTCCTTCACGCCGCGCTTGATGACGGAGTCCGTCCAATCTATCAGCCGGTCCACCCACTCGCGGTCGCCCGTGGCCAGGCAGCCGTAGTAGTACCCGTTCAGGAACGGGCTGACGAGCCAGCCGATCTCCTCGCCCATTTCCTTATCGCAGGGGCGGTCGCGGCCGTCGCTGATGATGCTCTGCTTCCAACGCTGCATCCACTCTTTGGCGACCGTCGGATCCATGCGGGCGCTCGCCTGCGCGGCCGCTCCTGGCGCCTCGCCCTTCGGCTGGCCCTGGGCGATGGAAAAGCCACCGGGCAGAATCCACGCGAGGAGCAGCCCGCATACCGCGCCGCCGTATAATCTATGTGACATGTCGGCCCTTTCAGATGTCTCGAATCCCGCCGTCGTCGCCCGTGATTACCACAAGGACGCGGGCCAGTCAACCTGCCGCGGCGGCGCTACTGCCGCTCCACCAACGGCGTCACGTCGAAGATGAACCGGCCCTCGGCGCGGACGTTCTCGGTCTGCACCCACGGCATCAGGGCAGGCGCGGCCCCTTCAGCCCGGACGATGTCCGCGGTCAGCATGAAGTTGTCGCCCGCCACGGATGAGCATTGCAGCATCACCACTTCCTTGACGCCCTGCTTCGGCGTCGCATCGCCGCCGGGCGTCGTCTCCGTCAGATGCCCCTGGTACTTCTCCCGCAAGTCAACCGGCTTTCCGCCGGCGTCTGCGGGCTGCTCGTCGGCCTTCGCCATCCATGCCTCCGTGATGAGGACGAAGGCCAGCGGCTGAACAGCCTCGATGGCCTTGTTGAGGATGGCGGAGGCGGCGTCCTTGTCGTTGATGAACTCCCGCAGCGGCAGCACGGAGACGGCCTGGTCCTGGAGGAAGAGCGCCACCGGTTCGCAGAAGGCGTCCCGCTCGAAGTGCAGACGCGCGGTGTCCCGCATCTGCCCGAAGAACTGCGTAATTTCCGTCCGCTGTTTGCCGGTCACGATTCGCACAGCCGGATTCCTTTTCATTCGCGCCGCTGGACATGCTATCCCAAGCATCGCAGGACCGTCAAACGCCCGGCACGGAACTCCGCCCGTTCTCTCGATGGGCCTTGCCGGTCAACCTGCCGGGCCACGGAGCAACTTCACAAGGCTCGCCGCCGTCAGAGGTGCGCATCCCTCGAAATGGTTATTGATGTTGACAAAAACTTTGTGCCCGAGCCGCAGGTTCGCGCGGAGGATTTTCACCGCCGCCCGAATGCTCTCCGGCCTCGGTTCAACGATGCTGTCCCACGCGGAATCCGTCGCTTCCTCCATCGCCTGCCGGTCGGGGCCATGCAACCGGACAATCGTGCCGGCAGGCGTGGTCGTGTCGTGCTGGCTGAAGACCTCGGCGATGTGCGGCATGTAGTAGCCTTCCAGGAAAACGTATCCCAGCTTGTGCTCCCGAAGGAAATCGAAGAACGCCTTTGACAAGTAGTTGGGATTCCGCGTCTCGATCGCGTAGCCGAACTCCTTCGGGGCCTTGACGAAGAATTCGTGCAGCCGGTCAAGAAACGCCTTCAGGCCTGGCATCTTGGACTTGTTCAGGTACTCGAACTGGAACATGATGGGGCCGAGCTTCCCGTCCATCGGAGCGAGGGAGTCCAGAAAACGCTTCAGCAGGTCGGCGCTCAGGAAATCGGGATTGGGTTTGTTGGCGAAGTCGGAATGCCCCTTCGCCTGCCTGGCGTAGTGGTGCGTCAGCGTGAGGGCGTTGGCCGCCTTGACCGTGAAGACGAAGTCGTCGGGAACGCTCTGAGCGTACTCCTTCACCGTCGCCGGCTCGGGCAGCTTCACGCCCGATGGGAACAGGCTCCAGAACCACTGGTCAACCTCGACGGTATTGAAGAATTTTGCGTAGTCGGCAAGATAGTCGTTCGCAGCGTACCGGACCCCCTTCCGGTAAATCAGCCCCTTCCAGCCCTCGTACTTCCACGAGCAGGTGCCGACCCGAAGGAGCGGGCGATACCGGGACGGAATGTCGAGGTCCAGTTTTTGCATGCTGGTCTTGCTCCGTTGCCCTGTGCCGCCTTCCATTCTACACAGCCGCACCTGAACGTGGCTACTCCCCCGGCAGAGCAATATCTGGAAGCTCTCTCGCGGTCGGCAAACCCCTTGTAGAACGAGTTCAAGACGGTTATGATTCACGGCGGCTCCAGGTCGGGAAGCCATCGGTTCATCAGGGAATCTCGGCCAGGAGCAAAAACGCCGTCCTTTCGCTCAGAGATTGCAGGCAGAGAGGGAGCATACAAATGGGCAAGGACTACGAGATTCAGAAGGAGGAGGAAGGGCGCTGCGTGGCCTATCGCTGTCCAGAATGCGGGCACCCGATTGAGTCGCTCCTGAATGATGCCGGTTCCAGAGACTACTGCCCGGCGTGCGGGAAAGCGATCACGGTGCCCGGCGAAGCGGAATTCGAACCTCTCCAAGACGCTAAGACAGCAGAGCAAGATTCAACGAGCCATTTCACCGTCGAGTGGGTCTTTCACGAAGCGGTGGAGGCAGCGGTCGCCAAAGCCGCACTCGACGAGGCAGGCATCCGGTATCTCGCCGATGACTTTCAGAGAAGCCCCTACGATGGAGCCTTGGCGGCTCAGTATGGCTGGGGACGGATTCTCGTGCGGGAGCAGGACGTGGAACGGGCAAAAGAAATCATCCAGGAGGCTCTGAAACCAAGGCCCTTGGAGGAAGTGGAAGACGGCCCTGAAGGCGACGCCGAGGCGGCGCCCGACGATGAGGCGGACTCCGAAACTCAGTGAGGCCGGCGGCGCGCCAGGATGAGGCCGTCCTCGTCCGCCAGGATATCCATGTCCGCCCGCGCCGCCCCGAGCGCGTGCCAGGCCACCGCCGGCGGCGTCGGACCGAGGTTGCCCTTCAAGTCCACGAACAGGTAGTCCGCATCGGCGTAATCGTCCAGCAACGCGATCTCCGCGCGGTGCGGAACCTGGCAATACAAATCCCATTGGACGGCCAGCCGCCCGTCCAGCGGCAGGAGCCGGCGCGCGATATCCGCCGCCGCGCGCTCCCGCGCCGTGACCTCGAACGGCCGCATGGGGAACCCGTTCGAGAGCGTCGGCTGCGTCAGCCAGATCACTCCGTTCACCGCGAGCAGCGCCGCCATGAACGCGATCAGGAGGCCCTTCGCCGGCCGCGGCCCGCGGGCCAACTGCGCCGCTCCGAGCGCGGTCGCGAAGAACAGGAAGGGGATGATCGGCGCGCTGCGGTAATACGCCAGCATCCGGAAGTCCGGGTCCGGTGAAAGCAGCACCACCGCCGCCGGAGGCAGAATCAGCAGCGCGCTGCGCCAGTCCGCCAGGAACAGGAACCCGCACGTCGCCAGCAGCGTCAGCAGCGGCCGTGAAACCAGCGACAGCGGAATGCGCCCTGGATGCGCCAGGATGTCCAGCGCGATCGCCGGCAGACTGTCGCCGTAGACTCCGTAGAACTTCAGGTACGCCGGCGTCGCGCCCGCCGGCGCGAACGCGCGAGTGACCGCCGCAGCCAGCAGGAACCATGCCAGCGACAGGCCCATGGTCCCCCAGCCCAGCCGCCGGTCGCGCTGCGCCAGCAGCAGGTACAGGCCGAACGGGACCATGTACAGCGCCACGTCCGTCTTCACCCCGAGCGCCAGGACCAGGAAAATCCAGTATGCCCTGCGATGCCCGGCCAGCGCGCAGTACATCGCGCTGAACGCGCAGAAGGGCAGCAGCGCCTCGTAGTGCGACGCCTGGTGAATGCAGCCGACGTAGTAATTCACCAGGTACAGCCCCGCCGTCAGCGCCGCCAGCGCGCGGCTGTTCGTGGCGTGGCGGGCCAGCAGGAAAAGCGGCGCGGCGGCGCCCGCGAGAAGGGCGCTCTGGAACAGCAGCAGCGTCAGCGGGCCGTCGCGCAGCGCGTAGAACGGCAGCGCCAGGAGCAGCGTCGGCGTGAAGTGCACGCCGAAGTGGCTCCGGCCGATCAGCGGCGAGTACATGAACCGCCCGTGGAGCGTCCAGTGCAGGCTGTAATCAATCAGCCCCACGTCGTGCGGGAAAGTGTGGTGCGAAGCCTGCTGCGACCAGGCGATCCAACCGTAATACAACTCGGCCGCCAGCAGCGCCGCGATCGCGATGATCATGACCACCGAAACGCGGCGCCGCGCCCCGGGCGCCGCGTCGAGGGCAGTCGCCGGCGTCATTTCTCGGGCGCCGCGTTCGATACTCCCTCATCCTCCACCAGCGTCCAACTGCTGTCGGGATTGTATTCCTTCATATTCCGCGCGATGTCCGAGGTCTTGGGCCCGAGGTCCTTCTGATAGAGCTTGCCCTGGTGGCTGATGATGAACGTCATCACGCCGGAGGAGCCGTACTCGCTCGGCCAGGCGACCAGGGCGAAGCCGGCGATCATGTTGCCGTTGATGACGTAGTCGTATTGGCCGCCGGGCGCGTCGGGGCCCTGGCACTTGAGGATGCGGTAGAAGTAGCCGTGGTAGGGCTGCGGGCCGGACTGGTCCTTCTGCCCGAGCGTGTAACCTTCCGCATCGGCCTGGGCGATGAACTCGCCGAACGGGCTTTCCTCTTCGCCCGGAGCCGCTTCCCAGTAAAGCCCGTCCTTGCCGTTCCTGCTGATGAAGCGCTGGGCGTACTTGAGCACGCCGCTGTCGTCGCGGTCCTCGCTGGCGTATTCCCGCTGCGCTTCCAGATAGGCCCGGCAGGCGGCGATGGTATCCAACTCGTTCGCGCCGATGCGGCGGGCGAGGATTTCCTTTTTGCCCGCCTCGGTGTCGAAGAACCACTTGCCGTCCGGCAGGCGCTTCAGCGGAATCGGGAAGGGCCAGTTGTCCTTGCCGATGTCAACGACGGAGGTGTCCGCGTCCTTCTTCTCCAACTCGAGATGCTCGCCGGCGTTCTTGACGAAGCGGTCGAAGGCCTTCTCGTCCTCGACCTTGTCGCCGGTGACGAACTCCGGAGCGGCGGGGCCGAACAGGCGGTCGAGAGCGGCGCGGTCGCGCGCCTTGGCGGCGGCGACGAGCGCGGCGGCGGCCTGCTCGTCCGTGTCGAATTGCTGCTGGCCCGCGCCCGGCTCGCCGGCGGGGCGGACGGCCTCGGCCTCGACCGTCGTAGTCGCGCAACCGGTGATGACGGCGAGCGTCAACGCGCCCGCGCACGCGAGCGCGGCCATTACGACTCCACAGGTTCGAGGATGCATCCTGACTCTCCTTAATTGAGCCGCCGGCGATATCCGGGCGGACGTTTCAGATCTCCAACGCTGCGCCGTCTTCATCGGTGCGAGGCTGAGGCATTGCCGCGGGCGCTCTGGGCGCGAGCCGCGCCGCCCGAGCCGCCGCTGAAGGCGCTGCTGCGAGCCGGCTGAGGAGCGGGTCGCGGGGCGGCCCGTGCCGGCGCCGCTCGTGGGGCCGGCGCGCGGGCGGCGGGTCGAGGAGCCGGCGCGCTGCGACGAGGCGCGGGCGTTGTCGCGGCCCGCTTGGTCGTCGAGCCGGCGCGCTGCACGGCACGCTGGACCGTACTGCGGGTATGTGTGGCCGCAAAGACGTTTTTCGTGGCTGCGGGCGAACGCTGGTTTCCGATCTGTGGTGCGCGAGCCGCACCGGCGGCGGGCCTCGCGGTGGCCCCGCGCGCACGATTGAGGCCGGCCCTGGCGGCGACCCCGGACGTGAGCCGCGGCGCGGGCCTCAGCGGCTGGCGCGCCCAGGGCCTGGGCGCGGGAGCCCATCCCGCCGGGCGGCGGTTCCAGGCCGGCGGATGCCGGTCCCATTCCTCCGGGTGATGCCATCCGGTATACCACCCGGCGCCGGTCACGATGCACCGGCCGCCCCAGTCGAAATCGTCGTCGCACCAGAGGCCGATGGGGTAGCCCTCGCCGTAGGTGACCGGGCACGCGCCGGCATAGACCGCGTCCGGGTCGTACTGCGGCACGTAGATCACCTCCGGATCAACCGGCTCGATGCGGATGGCGCCGTTGTCGGCGACCACCTGCTCCTGCGGATTGGTCTGGAGATTCTGCGCGGCCTGCGCCTGGGCGCGCAACTGCTGGATGCAGGCGAGCACGTCCTGCTGCTGGTTCAAGAACGCCGCGCCCAGAGCCCCGGTCCAGTTCATCTGGCCGCTCATCATCGCGAGGACGCTGGGGTAATGGACCAGGCCCTTGATGGAGGCATCCCAACTCTGCGCGGCGATGTCCGCCTCGGTGGGATTGGGCGTGGACTGGAGCCATTGTTCCGCCGCAGCCACGTCCTGCGGATAGGTGGCGGCCGGGAGAATCAGGGACAGGAGCGGGTCGGGATAGAGCGCGATGGGCCCGAGCAATTGCGCGAGCTGGTCGGCGCTGAGCGTGACGGCCGCCGCGGGCACGCCCGGCGTGACCGGCGGAGCGCCTTGCGGATATTGGACGTACTGCGGGTACTGCGGCGCCTCGACCTGCGCCTGCGCCGCGTCGCGCCCGACGTAGGGAATGTCCGCATTGATATCAGACTTCCACGGCTCGGCCTGCGCCTGCGCCGCGTCGCGCCCGCCGAGCCAGTAAAGGCTCGCCATCGCGGCCAGGCACGCGATCATTCGCCATTGCTTTTGCATTGCAGTTGCCTCAACAGAAAAACGCCCTCGACTGCGCCATGCCCGCTCCGGTGAAAAAAACCGGCCGCGCCGGCGATGCGCCTGCGTGGCCGGTCCATTATCCCGGGTGATTGGCTGTACTTACCTGCTCGAATGAATCATCGCTCACTGGGGCGCAGGCGCCGGAGCCGCCGGCGGCGCGGCAAGCTTCATCGCCTCCTGGACCGTCTTGGTGATCTCCGCAATCTTGGCGTTCGCGGCGTCCAGTTGTTTTTGCAAGTTTTGATTCTCGGTGGTCTTCGCCGCCAATTCGTTGTTCTTCGTCGCCAGATCGTCCTGGGCCGCCTTGAGATCCATTTTCGCCTGGTCCAGTTGCTTCTGCATCTCGGCGACCTTGGCCCCATCGCCGCCGGTTGTCCCGGCGGTCGGCTCCGGCCCGCAGCCCGCCGTCATCATCAAGGCCGCCGCAAAGACCGCAGCGACCACGACCTGCAAGCACCTCATAGTTTGACCTCCCAAGAAGAAGCCCACATGTTTTGCCCGATTCGGGCCTACTGGTTCACCGCCGGCGCCGCCGATCCGAGCTTCTTCGCGATATCCGCCAGGGCCTTCTTCGCGGCCGCCAGCTCGGCTTCCATGGTCTTCTGCGAATCCACTTCCTGCTGGAGCTTGCCCGTCTTCTGCGTCTCGGCGCCTAAGTCCTTGCGGGCTTGATCCAGCGCCGTCTGGGCCTCCGCAAGCTGGCTCTGCAACTGGTCCGCGCGGGTCTTCTGGTCGGCGGCCTGGCTCTGCGCCGCCTTCAAGTCACTGAGGGAACGACGGCTCGCCGCCAGTTGGTCCTGCGCCGCCTTGAGGTCCTTGCGGACCTGGTCGAGTTGCTTCAGCGCCGCGTCGGTCTTCTTCTGCGCCGCATCGGTCTTCTTCTGCGCGGCCATGACGTCCTGGTCGTACTTCTCCTTCGGCACTGTGTTGCATCCCGTGCCGACGGCCAGCGGCACCGCAACTGCCACGACGGCTAACGCCCGCAAGTACCACATACCGGCGCCTCCTAATGAAAAGCAAAGGAGCCCTTTTCCCCGCGCGCTCCTCTCACGCGATGTTTCGCGGCTTGGCACTTTTCAACCGGCATTCCCCTTTTTGCCCATGCAGCCATCAGGTTATACCGTCGAATTGCCGCTGTCAAGCAGTTTCTCGGCTCTCCGTGTTCCGACTGTTCCAATTTTGGAAGGCTCCCGCTTCCGCCGCGCCGCTGGAAATGGTATCCTTGCGGCCGGCTCATGCAGAGAGGAGAGCGAGATGTTCAGCACAGAGAAGGTGCTGTTCAGCGCATTCATATGTTTGTGCGCCGCCGCCGCCGGCTTTGTCATCGGCTGGTGCATGTCCAGGCACATCAACAAGAAAGAGAAACGATAAAAAAAGGCAGGGATCACTTATCCCTGCCTTTATGCGAAGAATCTGCTTTCGGTCGGCTCAGCGGCCGCGTCCTCCGGCAGCCCCGCCTCGCGCTCCGCCGCCGCCGAAAGACGCATGCGATACGCCGTGAAACCCGCTCGTTCCTCCACTTCGGAAGCCCGAAGAGGCCGCGCTGCGGAACACTCCGCCGCCGCTGCGGATTGCCGGACTTGCCCCGCCGCGGAAGGAGAACGATGAGAAACCTCGTCCCGCCGCCGCATTGTGAAATCCGCCGCCGAATCCGCCTGCGCCATTATGGAACCCGCGGCCGAATCCGCCACCGAATCGGTTGCCGAACTGGTTGCCGAATCCGCGCCCGAAAAAGCCTCCGTTGAAGTTCCCGCAGGCTATAAACCCGTACCCCGGACACCAGGCGTAAGAATAGCCCAGTGGATAGCCGTACAAACCACCGTAATCGTATCCATAGCCGCCATAGGGTCCCGGCGACACGTAGGCCGGATTGACATTAATGTACGGGGCCACGTCAGCGTAGTCATACGGCGTCTGATCAGCATAGACGTCGGCAGGCGCCGCAGGCGGCGCTTCCTGGTAGCCCGGGTTCGCTGCTACCACCGGAGGAGCCGCGTTCGGAGCCTCGGCGTAGAGCGTCTCGATGCTGACCACCTTCGAAAGGTCCACGCTGATCGGCCCTGCGTCTGTCGTGGCTTTCAGGTCGCTGGTCGAGGCTTTATATTTCACCCGCAGCTCGATGCTCTTCGTATAGATGTCCGCCCATTCGTCAGCGAGATTAAAATGGGCCGCGAGGAAGTTCGCGGATGGAATGGTCAGTCGGCCGTACTGGCTGTCAATATCCATGGTGAAAGAAACCGCGCCCCGCAGAATGCTTCCATCCGTCAGCAGAATCTTGAAACCTTGCGCGATCGGTTGACCCGCCGGTGGGGCTGTGCTTCCAGCCACTGTCATCGGGAGGAGGGACAGCGCTATCACCAGCGGCCCTATCAGTTTATAAATCATGGCTTGACCCTCCCATGTCACCGCTTTTGCTTCATTTTCGACACTCCCCGTAATAATTATAGCCCATTTTCTCCCCGTGTCAATGAATTCTTCGGCCCCGCTGCGCACACTCGATCGCCTCGCCTGGCATCCTGAATCGTCCTCGTCCTCGTCGTCGTCCTCGTCCTCGGTCGTCCGCTCAGAACTGCTGTTCGAGGACGCGGACGAGGACGAGGACGATATTGATGCGCGCGACCGACAGGACAGTGTCGACCCGCTTGACGCGGCCGACCTCCGCCGTCACAATGTGACGGCGGGCGACTCACCGTCTTGACTCTTTGGGAGAGAATAAGTCCATGGCAAAGAAACCGTTAATACTGACCGTGCTGGGCGGCGGCAGCTACTTCACGCCGAGCTTCGTCGGGACCATGTGCAAGAAGGGCAAGGTCTTCGCCGGCGCGGAGGTCCGGCTGCACGACCTCGACGCCGACCGGGTGGCGACGGTGAAGGCGTTCTGCGAGCGCTTCGTCCGCTCGCGCGACGCGGCCATGACCTTCATCGCCGCGCCCGACCTCGACCGCGCGCTCGAGGGCGCCGATTTCGTCATCGCGACATTCCGCGTCGGCGGCATCAAGAGCCTGACGCTCGACGAGATCATCCCGCCGCGCTTCGGCTACTTCGGCAACGAGACCGTCGGCCCCGGGGGAATGTTCATGGCCATGCGAACCATACCGGTGGTGCTCGACGTGGCGCGCAGAATGAAGCGCCTCTGCCCGCAGGCCTGGCTGCTCAACTATGCCAATCCCACCAACTTCATCGGCGATGCCCTTCAACGCGACGGCCACAGGCGATGGGTTGCCCTGTGCGACGGGTTCATCTGCCCGCCGCGCGACATCGGCGTCACGGTCGGCGTGGACTTCGAGCGGATCGCCACGCGGCACGCCGGCATCAATCACTGCTCGTGGGTTTACGAGGCGAAATCCGACGGGCGCGATCTGCTGGAGGAGCTGCGCCGGCTGGATTCCAAGGCGGTCGAGGCCAACCTCGCCTCGCTCAAGCCCGAAGGCCAGGCGCGCGTCAAGCGATGGCTGCAGATCTTCCGGACGATGGGCCAGTATCCCGCGCCGGCCGGCCATACCGAGCCGTACTTCTATTACAACGAGGCGGTCGAGGAGCAGCGGCAGCACCCGGAAGAAGGCCCTGCACGGCGAAAGGAAGGCGACGTCAAGAAGTGGGCCCAGTTGAAAGCCATCCTGACCCGCTGGAACGAGCAGGAGGCCGGCCAGATCGCGCGGACGCACTTCGGCGGACATGCCGACCTGGCCATCGGCGTCGCGGAGGCGCTGGCCACCGGCAGCGGCGAGCTGTTTCCCGTGAACATCCCGCACGGCGGCGCGGTGCCGGGCTTCAGCCCGGATACGGTGCTGGAGATCTACTGCAAGGTCACCAAAAAGGGCTTCGAGCCGCTGCCCGTCCCGGCGTTCACGCCGCCGGTCTTCGTCCAGCAAAGCCACCTGGCCGAGGTGCAGAAGATGGTCGTGGCGGGCGTCCTCCAGAAGGACCGCCGGATGCTCTTCGAGGCGCTGTGCGTCCACCCTTTCACGCGTTCGCTCGCGACCGCCGGCGCGCTCTTTGACGCGATGTGGAAGGAAGAAGAGGAGCAGGGAGTTCTGGGGCCGTATTGGGCAAGCTGACGGAAGGCGGAATCACCTCGATCTATAGAAAAGGAGAACGATCCATGAGGCACCTGGTGACTTTGTCGCTGGCGGCGGCGCTGATCCTGGGGACCTGCGCGGCCGCTTTGGCGCAGGAGGCGATCGCGCCCATCCGAACGGTCGCCGTCGGCGCGAACCGCGAGTTTCTCGTGAACGGCAAGCCCTTCTTCCCGATCATGGGCTGGCTTCAGGATGCCCCGAATCTGCCCAAGCTGAAGGCCGTCGGGATCAACTGCATCGCCGGTTACTGGCGGCCGGCGGACCCCGCCGAGGCGAAGGGCAAGACCGCTGACCAGTACGCCGAGCAGGCGTTCCAGGCGGGCCTCTATTTCCTTCCTGCCTTCGACCCCGCGTACCCCGACGAGATGAAGAAACTCAAATCTTCGCCGGCTCTCCTCGCGTGGATGCAGAACGACGAGCCGGACATGCCGGCCACCCGCAGCAATGCTCAAGTCATTCCCGGCAAGGGCGTCGTTGTGAACAAGTCGCGGCCGCTCTACCTGATGGTGGACGGCAAGCCCGATACCTCGGCCGTACTCGATCCCATGGCCGGCGCCAGCTTCACCATCAAGCTCAAGGCCCCCGTCACCGCGGTGGCCGTCGCCGTGCAAAGCACCACGAACCCCAAGGAGGCCGTCGCGAAGGAGGTCGCCTTCGAGGCCGGCGGCAGGGAAATCCTCAAGGTCACGCTCGAGAAGAAGCCGCAGCTCCAGAAGTTCGACCTGCCGGAACCCGTCACCTTCCAGGAGATCACCGTCAAAGTGCTCTCGGCCTATCCGGAAGCGAACGTGTGGGGCGCCATCGCCGAGGTCCAGGCCTTCGATAAGGAAGGCCGGAACCTCCTGCTCTCCGAGCCGCGCAAAGAGTCGCGCGAGAGCGCCGAGGCCCTGATGACCAAGTACAAGGCCCTGAAGCTCTTCGACCCGTCGCGGCCGATGGTCATGACCGTCAGCGACTTCTTCATCCACGACACGGCCCTCGACCACTGGTGGAACCGCGCGCAGCAGGACAAGCTCTACCCGGAGATGCTCAAGGCGGCGGACGTGGTCGGCTTCGACGATTACCCCATCTACGGCTGGAACCAGCCGGTGAAGATCGGGCGCGTCTCGCAGGGCATGGACGACCTGCGCGCGTACGCCGGCAAGGACAAGCCGGTCTATCAGTGGATCGAATGCCTGACGGGCAGCCATGAGAACGCCGCGCCCGTCACCGGCGTGGAGATCCGCAACGAGGTCTGGCAGGCGATCATCAAGGGCGCGACGGCCATCGGCTACTTCACGCACCGGTTCAAGCCGACCTTCGCAGAGTTCGGCCCGTCCGAGGAGAACCAGAAGGCGATGAAGGAGATCAACGAGCAGATCACGCGCCTGACGCCCGTCCTCTGCGCGCCGGACGCGGAGGTCCAGCCCAAGATCGAGATCGAAGGCGGCCTGCCCGCCCAGTGCCTGGCGAAGCAGGCCGAGAGCGGATTAGTGATCTTCGCGCAGAACATAGACGCCCACGGCAAGTCAGGCAAAGGGACGATTCTGCTGGACACCCTGAAGCCCGGCACAAAGATCGAGGTCGTGGACGAGGATCGGACCCTCGTCGCCGAGCAAGGCAAGTTGAGCGACGACTTCGGCAGACTCGCGGTGCATATCTACCGCGTAGAGAAGTAGCGCGCGTCGCCTGGTCGCTTGTAGTGGCGCCGTCAGGCGCTACTTCGTGTGCCCTGACGGGCACACTACGAGCAGTCCGGCAGCGCCTCCGGCGCGAGGGAGACGGCTAGCTGGTCGGCTACGGCCAGGCCTTTGCGGGTCGGCTGGATACGGCTCGCGTTGCGGTGAAGGAGGCCGTCCGATTCGGCGCGGGACAGGACCTGTCCCTTTTCGGCCGGCAGGTCCACGCCGGTGGTCTTGCGCAGTTCGTCCAGGGAGAAGCCGTCGCGCGTGCGCAGGCCGAGCAGGATGATCTCGGCCGCGCGCTGCGCGTCGGTCAGTTGCTCGCGCCCCGCCTCGGGCAAGTCGCCGCGCTCCAGCGATCCGCAGTATTCGGCCAGCGAGGCCATGTTCCAGGAGCGCACCGGGTTCCGGAAGCTGTGGGCCGACGGGCCGAAGCCGAGATAGTCGCGGTGCGTCCAGTAGGCGCTATTGTGCCGCGAGCGAAAGGCTTTCGCCCGCGCGAAGTTGCTGACCTCGTAGCCCTCGTAACCGAGCCCTTCGCACGTTTCATGCATGGTCATGAAGATGGCCGCTTCCGTGTCGGCGTCCGGCATGCGGACCTCTCCGCGGACGACGGCATCGTGCAGCGGCGTGCCGGGCGCGCAGGTCAGTTGGTAGCAGGAAAGATGCTCCGGCGCGAAGGCCGCGACCGCCTCGGTCAGGATCTCCCGCGTGAGGCCTGCGGTATGTCCGGGCAGTCCGACGATGAGGTCAATCCCCAGGTTGTCGAACCCGGCGGCTCGCGCGCGCCGCACCGCCCCGACGGCGTCGGCGACGGAGTGGGCGCGTCCGAGGAACCGCAGGTCCTCGTCGCGCATTCCCTGAACGCCGACGCTGAGGCGGTTGACGCCCGCCGCGCGGCAGGCCGCCAGCCAGTCGCCGGCGAGGTCGCAGGGATTGGCCTCCACGGTGATTTCGCAATCGGTCTGAAGCCGGCAAGCGCGCCGGAGTCCCTCCAGGATGGCGCGCAGCCGGGCGATTCCGAGAAAGGACGGCGTGCCGCCGCCGACGTAGAGCGTGCGCGCGGGCCGGTCGCAGGCGCGCAGCCGGATTTCCATCTCCAGCGCACGCACGAAGCGATCCATCTCGCCGTCGGCGGGCGGCCGCGAGCAGAAATCGCAGTATCGGCATTTGCTTCGGCAGAAGGGAATGTGGACGTAGAGGCCCTGCGCGGTGTCGTCGGATGGGATGACTGGATTCTGATTCATAACTTTACGATTGCGAAGACCGTACTGCGTGAATCGTCCTCGTCGTCGTCCTCGTCCTCGGCCGTATGGAACGCCCATTCGAGGACGAGGACGAGAACGTCGAGGACGAGGACGATTGGTTCCTTATTCGCACGCCCTCAGTCCCCCGGCGCCTTGAGCACGGCGACGAACGCCTCCTGCGGCACGGAGACCTGGCCGACCATCTTCATGCGTTTCTTGCCGGCCTTCTGTTTTTCCAGGAGCTTGCGCTTGCGCGAGACGTCGCCGCCGTAGCACTTGGCGGTCACGTCCTTGCGCAGGGCGTTGATCGTCCGGCGCGCGATGATCGTGCCGCCGATCGCGCCCTGGAGAGCGATCTTGAAATTCTGCCGCGGGATGGTCTCCTCGAGCCGCTCGCAGGCGTACATCGCGGTGGACCGCGCCTTGGATTCGTGGGTGAGCTGCGAGAGCGCGTCGAGCCGTTCGCCGTTGACGAGGATGTCCAGCTTGACGATCTCCGAGGGCCGGTAGTCCAGCATGGTGTAATCGAGCGATCCGTATCCCTGCGTGATCTGCTTGAGGTTCTCGTAGAAGTGGTAGATCACCTCCGCCAGCGGCAAGTCCACTTCGACCTGGAGCCGATGGCGGCCGATGTAGTGCGTGCGCGGGTTCGTCGCGCGGGCGCTCATGCACAGCGTCATCACCGGCCCGATGGACTGCTCCGGCGTGATGATGGACGCCCGGACGAACGGCTCTTCCACGCTCTCGATCCTGGCCGGGTCGGGATAGTACGAAGGGTTGTCCACCTCGACCACGTCGCCGTTCGACAGCAGGACACGATACACCACGCTCGGCGCGGTCAGGACGAGCGAGATGCCGTGCTCCTCCTCGATGCGCTGCTGCACCACGTCGAGGTGCAGCGCGCCGAGGAACCCGCAGCGGAAGCCCAGGCCGAGGCCGACCGACGAGTCCTTCTGATAGACCAGCGACGCGTCGTTGAGCCCGTAGCGCTCGATCGCCACCGCCAGCGCGTCGTAGTCGCTCGCGGACATCGGGTAGATCGAGGAGAAGACCATCGGCTTGACCGGCTCGAAACCGGGCAGGCTTTGCGCGGTCGGGTTCTGGTCGTGCGTCATCGTATCGCCGATCCGCACGTCCGCCAGCGTCCGGATGCCGGCCACCACGTAGCCGACCTCGCCGACGCTCATGGACTCGCGCGGGACCTGCTTGATCTGGGACCACCCCACTTCCATCACCGTATAGACGACGTTGTTCGACATGAAGCGAATGACGTCGCCCGGGCGGATGGTGCCTTCCATGATGCGGAAGCCGACGACGACGCCGCGGAAGGGAGTGTAAATCGCGTCGAAGACCAGCGCCTTGAGCGGCGCCTCCGGATCGCCGGCGGGCGGCGGAATGCGCTGGATGACCGCCTCGAGGATCTGCTCGACGCCCTTGCCGGTCTTGGCCGAGCACAGGATGGCATCGTCCGTGGGAAGCGCGAGTTCTTCCTCGATCTGCTCCTTCGTCCCCTCGATATCGGCCGTCGCCAGGTCAATCTTGTTGATGACCGGGATGATCTCCAGGTTGTGCTCCACGGCCTTGAAGAGGTGCGCCACGGTCTGCGCCTGCACGCCCTGCCCGGCGTCCACCAGCAGCAGCGCGCCCTCGCACGAGGCCAGCACGCGCGACACCTCGTACGAGAAATCCGCATGGCCGGGCGTATCAATCAGGTTGATCAGGTAGTCCTTGCCGTCGAGCGCCTTGTAAGGCAGCGTGACGCTGTTGCTCTTGATCGTGATCCCGCGCTCCCGCTCGATGTCCATGGTGTCGAGGATCTGATCGCGGAACTCGCGATCGGTCACCAGGTTGCACTGCTGAATGAGCCGGTCGGCCAGCGTGGATTTCCCATGGTCCACGTGGGCGATGATGCAGATATTCCTGATGTGCGAGGCGTTCGATATCATAGTTCCGGATCACCGGCCTGAAAAAACAACGCGCCATGGGCGGGCTTGCCCGCCGTTCGCATGGCGGGCTTGCCCGCCCTCCGTGTGGCGGGCTGCGGACGCAAGGGGCCTGCGTCAGCGATGGGCGATGACCTGCGCGCAGATTATCTATGATACGTGTAATGCGGCCGTTTTGCAACGATGCGTTCTTGAGCGGAGGCCTACGTGCGTCAAATCCAACTCGCCGAAAAAAGCGCACCCAAACCACTGCGAAGCGCACTGAAGCGCACTCAACCCGCTCCCAAGCGCACTGAAACCACTGGCAAGCGCACTGACTTCGGTCGCCCGCTCTCGGCCGAAGATCCGGTGTTATAATATGATGCTCGCAGGAAGAAGAATTCTCTCGCCAAGCCGCCAAGAGCGCGAAGAACGAAAGAGAACCTGATTTTTATTCTTGGCGCTCTTCGCGTCTTGGCGAGAGACCTTTCGTTCTGGCGTTGATGCGTGAAAAGTCCCAAGATGCTGGGGGAACGGATGATACCGCTTACGGGACGAGTTGAAAAAACGAACCCAGCGCGTCATAACTGACTCTGGCAACGCAACTTGCATCATATATGTCGTAACTAGTTACAGTAACGCATGTTATAATATAACACCCTAAGCCATACGCTCCATTCTTGCATTTGCCGCGCGCTCGTCTTGCCGCTACAATGACAGCCGGAGTTCCGGTCCTTCACCAGCACCGCTCCGGCTTTTATGAAAGGCGGCCCATGCGCGATCTGATGAACTTCACGTTTGAAAATGGAAAGCTCCCGCCGGAGTGGATGGAGCGCGAACGGGAGTGCAGCTTCGAGCGCGGGGCGCTGCGGAGCGGGCGCGCCGTCTCCGCGGAGTTCATCGTCCCCGGGAACGGCTGGCGGGAATTCCACGTCGAGGTGGAAGTCGAGCCGATCGGCGGCGCGGTCCTAGCCTGCGGCGACGGCTCGCACACCATCGTCGTGGACCTCAAGCGCGGCATGCACTCCATAATGAACTACGGACCGTCGCAACTGGCGGCGACTCGCAAGGAGATTCCGGCCAAGGCGGGTTTCTACCTGGTGGCCTTCGAGTTCAACGACGGCCGCCTGCGCGCTTGCGTGGACGGCGACGAAGTCGTCTCCGCCGCCGTCCCGCAGCCGCGGCCGACCGCCGGGCTGATCGGGGTCCAGTTCCGGGATGATTGCCTCATCCGCCGGGTCAGGGTCCTGGGCGACCGAGTCATCGCCAGGCCGTTTCTTTCTTACCCGCCGAGCGCGAGCCGGGAATTCTCCCTCGAGGTCAATGTGGATCTCCCGGACGACCTGATGCACGCGCCGTTCACCCGCGACATGTTCGACCGGCTGTTCGCCGAGTTCAACCGCTGGGGCGTGAAGCGCGTCCATTGGATCTACTACGGCGGCGCCAAGAGCGGGCTGTGGGATTGCTGCATCGCCGGCCTGGCCTACAGGAACTGGGCCAGGACGGTGGAGAACATGGGCGAGATTCTCCCGGTCGCCGTCGAGTCGGCGCACGCGCATGACCTGGAACTTTTCGGGCTGATCAAGCCGTTCGACATGGGCTTCTTCGAAAGTTTCGGCGAAGGGACGCCGGCAGCGAAGGCCCACGGCAAGCTCGCTCGGATCGGCGGGCCGATCGGCTGGATCGCGAACTTCGCCGCGCAACGGCGCGATCTGATCACGTCGCGCAAGCCGGGCGTCTTCGGGCCGGCGCAGAGCGGGACGTTCACGCGGATTGACCTGGTGAAAGAGGACGACCGGCCCGCCGATTTCTCCGTGGAGGGCGTCCGCCTTTTCGTCAGCGATGACAACGCCTCCTATCGCCCGTACGAAGGTCCGATGACGCGCGAGGAAGTGGTCGAGGACTATCCCGTCTGGGAGCACACCTCGTCCGGCGGCCGGCCTTCCGGGCAGAGCCGCCGCGCGCGCGTCCTGCGGGTGAAGGACCTGGAGGTCCGCAGCCCGTACCTGGCGCTGGCCGTCGAGGGCCGCGGAGAATCGTTCGCCAACACGCTGATCAACCTCATTCATGTATTCGGCGAAAACGGAGAAGAGCGGCGGCTGACCTACGGCCTGATGTCCCGCACCGCCGCCGGCGAGCCGGACCATTGCGACCTGCGCGGCGGGGTCCAGGATTTCCGCACGCTCGGAGTCGAGTTCGACTGCTGGCCCGGCACGCCGACCAACGTCTTCCCGGACTACGACGGCATCCGCGCCCGGTGCGCGCTGGACGGCGCCGCCGGACTGCTGGCCGTCGCGCGCGGCAAGGAGCAAGGGCCCATCGCCCTGCTCTCGCCGTCGTTCGCCGAGGCGCAGGACTGGTGGCTCACGTGGGTGCAGGACTGCCTGGACGCGGGGGCCGACGGAATCGAATTGCGCGTCCGCAACCACCACAGCACGCTCGCGTGGCGGGAGTTCGGTTTCGAGAAGCCGGTGCGCGACGAGTTCCTGGAGCGATACGGCGTGGACCTCTGGGAGACGGACGACTTCAACCTGGCCCTGTGGCGGCGACTGCGCGGCGAGCCGTACACGCAGTTCTACCGCCGGGTCCGCGAGCTCACCCGCCGCCGCGGCAAGCCGATGGGCCTTCACATCAGCCCCACCAGCGGCATCATGGAGCCGGAACAGGGAGCGGCGATGGAAATCCATTGGGACTGGCGCCGATGGCTGCGCGAGGGGCTTTGCGACAGCGTGACGATGAAGGAGCTCTGGCCGAGGACGCCTCTGGCGGAAGAAGTCCTGTCGCTCACGCGGCCCCGGAACATTCGGACGATCTTCTGCCCCTATGCCAACAATATCTGGCGCAAGCCCGGCGGAGAGCGGGTCGTGGCCGACTGGATCCGCCTCGCGCGCGAAGGCGGTTACGACGGCTACCAGCTCTACGAATGCTGCGCCGTCGTCCGCGCCGCGCAGGACGGCAGCGTCACCATGGAGCAGCCGGCGTTGCGCGAGCTGTTCCAGCGGCAATTCGGAAAATAGCGCCCCGCGTCGAGTCGAGCCGGGTTCGCCGCCGCCGCTGCATTTTCCTTGCGGCTGTCAGCCGGGAGTGGTACATTTCCGGCAGGCCGTCGAGGAGGCTTTCAGGGGCAGGTGCATTCATGAAAATGAGCGGCACAATCGCGGCGTGGGCTCTCGGCATGGCGCTGATCGCGGCGCGGCTCGCCGGCGCGGAAGCTCCGGCAGCGCAGCCGCAGTCGGGCCTCACCCCGGCGGCGCTGCTACGGGCGGACGCGCTGATCGAGACGTACGTGCAGCCGATCGCCGCACCGGCGCCGACGGCGGAACAGAAGCAGGCGATTGAGACGGCGCTGCGGCTGCTCAAGTCGGAGCAGGCGATGAAGGGGCAGAGCGCCATCGAGCGGTTCGTCGCGATCGGCCCGGCGGCGCTGGGAGAACTTCGCCGGCTGGCCGCCGTCGCGCCCGCGGAGAGCTCGACCGGCGCGGGACTGACGCCCGACCAGTATGCCGCGACGATGGCGCCGATCATCATCCGCAGGATCGAGACGGCGCAGCGCCAGCCGCTCCTCGACGAACTGTTCTCCCTCGGCGACGACGCGCGCGCAGTTCTCTCGGCAAAGCTCAACGACAATGAGGACGAGCTGACGGAAGCCGCGGAGCGCGTCGAAGCCGCGACCGCCGCCCTCGTCAAGGCCGCGGCCAACACCACCGTTGACGCGCCTGCGTTAGCCGGCGAACGCAGAACGCTGGCGGAGGCCCAGGCGGCTGAGCAGCAGGTCCAGGCCCGGCACGACCTGCTCGCCGAACTGAGGCGCCTGCTCACGCCCAAGCCGCCACCGCAGCCGCCCGCCCCGCCGGAGGAGCAGCAACCGCCGCCGATACCGCCCGCGGACGTGCTCGATATCCAACCGATTTCTCCGCCGGAGGGTTCGTACTCGTACGACGATTCGCAGGACCTGTACCTCTTCGGCGGCGGCTTTGACATTGGGGGCATCGTCAATCGGTACAGCCATCGCGGACATGAAAGCCGCGAGGAGGCGCATCATGGCGCCGGCGACGACGGAAGAGGAAAGCGTTAAGGCGCAAGCCGCGCGGTTGGGGGCGAATTGGGCTTGCGGAACCTGCCAAAGAGTGTAGAATATCGCCGTTAAGACTCGCGCCGGTCGCGACTGTTTTCATCCGCGAAACCCCGGACCTGATTATTGTGACAGGAGATTGATCTCATGCGCGTATGCGTCGTCGGTGGAACGGGCAACATCAGCACGAGCATCGTCCGCCTCCTGCTGGAGGTGGGGCACGAGGTGACGCTCTTCAACCGCGGCAAGCGCGGCACGGTGCCGGCGGGCGTGAAGGTGATCCACGGCGACCTCAAGGAGCGCGCGGCGTTCGAGGCGGCCATGCAGGCGCAGCGGTTCGACGCGGCGATCCACATGATCTGCTACGGCGCCGACGACGCCCGCAGCGCGCTGCGCGCGTTCCGCGACGTCAAGCACCTTGTCTACTGCTCCACGGTCTGCGCGTACGGCGTGCAATACGACTGGCTCCCGGTGACGGAGGACCATCCGCTGCGGCCGATCACCGACTACGGGCGCAACAAGGCGGCCGCCGACCGGATTTACATGGAGGCGTACAACGGGCAGGGTTTTCCGGTCACGATTATCCGGCCCAGCAGCACCTTCGGGCCGACCTGGTCCCTGCTGCGGCAGATCGCGTGGGAGGCGGCGTGGGTGGACCGCGTGCGCAAGGGCAAGCCCATCGCCCTCTGCGGCGACGGCCGCGCGCTGCATCAGTGGCTGTACGTGGACGACGCGGCGCCGGCGTTCGTCTTCCCCATCGGCCGCGACCGATGCGTCGGCCAGATTTACAATATGATGAAGAGCGAGTTCGGCACCTGGGCCGAGTATCACCGCACGGCGATGAAGGTGATCGGCCGCGAGGTGGAGATGGTCGGCGTGCCGCTCGAAACGATCGTGGCGGCGAAGGTGCCGAACAGCGGAATCTGCCAGGAGATCTTCTCTTACAACGTGATCTACAGTCCGGCGCGGCTGATGCGCGACGTGCCCGAGTTCCGCCCGCGCCTTTCGCTCGAGCAGTCCCTCAGCCGCGTCTACGAGGCCATGCAGCGCGAGAAGCGCATCCCCGATTCCGACAAGGAAGACTGGGAGGACCGCCTGATCGCCGCGCAGCGGAAGGTCGGCGAGTTGAAGCTGTCGTGAGCGGGAATCGCCCGGTTGTTTTGACGGGATTACAGGATTGACAGGATTTCTTTGGTACGACGGATTGTTAAGGCTGATTCACAGGATAGCGACGGCGGGCGATTTCCAATGCGTAATTCTTGCAGCGGTCATGCCTGCCTTTCGGCGGGAGCTGCGAGAACGAAACCCTGAGAGGAGGCGAGCGTCATGAAAGTGGGCATCATCGGAGCGGGCTTCGTAGCCAATTTCCACGTGCGGGCCCTGCACTCGGTTCGCGGGGCTGAAGTCAGCGCGGTGTACGCGTTGAAGGGCGCGGAGGAGCTTCGCGACCGCGCCATCGCCTCGGGCGTCGGCAAGCCCGTGGTCTGCGACAGCATCAAGGACCTGTGCCAGAAGGCCGACGTCGTCTGTCTCTTCCTGCCCAACTTCGCGCGGCTCGAGGCGGTCAAGGCCATCGTGAAAGCCACGGCCAAGGGCAGCAAGATCCAGGGCATCATCGCGGAAAAGCCGCTGGCGCGGAACGTGGCCGAGGCCAACGAAGTCGTCAGCCTGATCGAGTCCAGGGGCTGGCCGACCGCTTATTTCGAGAACCAGATCCACATGCCCGCCGTCATCAATGCGCGGCAGCAACTGCTGGCGATCGAGAAGAAGATGGGCCCGCCGAATCTGGTGCGCACCGCGGAAGAGCACGGCGGCCCGCACGAGGCGTGGTTCTGGGATCCCACTCGCCAGGGCGGCGGCGTCTGGTGCGACATGGGTTGCCACAGCGTGGCTGTGGGCGAGGAACTGGCCACGCCGGCCTCCGGCAAGCGGCTGATCCCGCTTTCGCTGACGGCGAACATGGGCCTGCTCAAATGGGGCAATGAGCCCTGGAAGAGCCGCCTGATGAAGCGCGGCGTGGACTATGCCAAAACGCCGGCCGAGGACTACGCGTGCGTCTCTTTCACCTTCGAGAGCGAGGGCGGAAAGCTCGTGGTGGTCCAGGCCACCGATTCGTGGATGTACGAGGCGCCCGGCCTGCGGCTGAACATGGAAATGATAGGCCCGGGCTACGCGCTTAACGTCAACACGCTCAACTCGTCGTCGGGTATCTTCATCAGCGACGACGCGGCGGCCAGCGTCGGCAACGCGGAGCTCGCCCTGGAGAAATCCCAGGCTAGCCGCGGACAGCTCGTCGTCCAGCCCAACGAACCGGACCTGTACGGATACGTCGGCGAATGGCGCGACGCCATTGCCTGCCTGGAAAAGGGCAAGAGCGCCAAGCTCGATTTCGCCTACGGAGCGCGCGTGGTCAAGCTGGTGATGGCCGCCTACATGAGCCACGAGCGCCGGCAGACCATTGATCTGCAGCGTGGAAAATTCCTGGATTCCCCGGAACTCGCAGCCTATGTGCCGCTGATCCAGCAGGGCAAGGGCCGGGAAATCCTGTCCCGTTAAACCGCGCAAAGGAGCGATTATGAAACTCGGAGTCAGCTCGTACAGTTTCAGCCAGGCGGTGGCCGCCGGCACGCTGCAGTTCAACGACATCCCCGCGAAGGCGAAGGAGATGGGCTTCGACGTGGTGGAGTTCAGCGTGCTGAAGCTGCCGGCGGGCGAGACGCCGCTGTCGTTCGCGCCGAAACTGCGCGAGCTGTGCGACCGCGCCGGGATCGCCGCGGCGAACTACACCATCGGCGCAGACTTTCTCAACGGCTCGAAGGGCGACTGGAAAGCGGAGGCCGAGCGGCTGAAGGACGAGGTCCGCGTGGCGAAGATCCTCGGCGCGCCGGGCATGCGCCACGATGCGACGTACGGCTACGCGCCCGCGCACAAGGGTCCCCGCGGATTCGACGACGCCCTGCCGGTCCTCGCGAAAGGCTGCCGCGCCGTGACCGAGTTCGCCGCCGATCTCGGCATCCGCACGATGATCGAGAACCACGGCTTCTTCGCCCAGGACAGCTCGCGCGTCGAGCGGCTGATGAACGCCGTGAATCACCCCAATTTCGGCTGGCTGGTGGACATGGGGAATTTCCTCTGCGTGGATGAGGACCCGGCGCAGGCACTGGGCCGCGCGATGCCCTATGCCTTCCACGTGCACGCGAAAGACTTCCACGTCAAGAGCGGCCGCAATCCCGCGCCCGGCGCCGGCTGGTTCCAGTCGCGCGGCGGCAACTACCTGCGCGGCGCCGTCATCGGCCACGGCGAGGTGCCCATCGTCCAGTGCCTGGGCATCATGAAAAAAGCCGGCTACGACGGTGTGCTTTCCATCGAGTTCGAGGGCATCGAGGAGCCGCTCAAAGGCATCGGCATAAGCCTGGCCAACCTGCGGCGGTTCGTGCAGATGCTCGGGTGAACGGACTTTCCGCCATTCGTAATCGTAATCGTAATCCTAATCGTACTCGGCCTTCGCCTTGTTGAGATCGAAAACGGCGATTACGATTACGAGTAAGATTACGATTACGAGGTTTCGCAACCTGTTCCACTATTCGGATCCAGGAGGCTCTGCGAAAATGAGAAGTTTTGGCCACTTCAGCGACGACGGTCTGGAATATGTCGTGACCACGCCGCACACCCCGAACCGCGACTGGTTCAACTTCTTCTGGAACCCCACCTACCTCGCCTGCGCCGGGCAGAGCATGAACGGGCTTTCGCTCTACCAGAGCGAGAAGGGCGTCGTCACCAATCTCTTCGGCAAACAGGACGTGCGCGAGGGCCCGCGCTGGCTCTATATCCGCGACAACACCACCGGCGAGTTCTGGAGCTCCGGGTATTTCCCCTGCTGGACCGAGCACGACGAGTTCGAGTGCCGCCACGGATTGGGTTACTCGATCCTGCGCACGCTGAAGAACGGCATCCGCGTCGAGTTCCGCCTCTTCGTCCCGCGGGATTATTCGGGCGAGATCTGGACGGTCCGCCTCACCAATGAATCGCGCCGCGCGCGCGACCTCTCGCTGTTCTCCGTCGCCGACATCGTGCTCGACGGCGTGAACATGCCGTACGGCTACCTCGGCGGACTGCGGGCGGCTTATTCGCCGAAGGAAGGATTCCTTTTCTATCAGAACACCACGTACACGGTCGTCGAGGAAAAATACCGCGCCTTCATGTACGCCGACGTCAAGCCGAGCCGCTGGGATACGAGCCGCGACCACTTCCTCGGCCGCTACCGCAGCATGGCGCGCCCGGAGCGCGTGGTGGAAGGCCAGTTGGGCAACAGCGTCGCCAGCGTGGAATGCCTGGTCGGCGCGATGCAGCACAACTTCCGCCTGAAGCCCGGCGCCTCGCGCACGATCAACATCGTGCTCGGCCTGGCCATGGACGTCGCGGAGGCGCGCCGGATGAAGAACGCCTTCGCGGACGGGCGGAAGATCGAGCGGGAGTTCGTGGCCATGAAACGGGAGAAGGTCCAGCGCCTCGGCGGCCTGAAGCTGGAGACTCCCGACCAGGACTTCAACCGCCTCTTCAGCGTCTGGCTCAAGCACCAGCTTTACCTCATGTCCGACTGGGCGCGCTTCTACTTCAAAGGGTACCGCGATACCTGCCAGGACGCCGCCGGGATGAGCGTCATCAATCCCAAGCGCTCATGGGAAATGCTGAAGAAGGCGCTCCGCCATCAGCGCAGCGACGGCTTCTGCCCGCGGGCGTTCCGCGTCCCGAGCATGGACATCGCCTCCGCCGACAAGCACTACGCGGACTCGCCGTCGTGGATCAGCCATGCGACCGACGCGCTGATCCGCGAGACCGGCGACCTTTCCCTGCTGGACGAAGTCGTCGAGTACTCCGACAAGGGCAAGGGCTCGCTCTGGCAGCACAACCTCAAGGCGATGGAGTTCCTCTGGAACGACCGGGGCCGGCACGGCCTGAGCCTGCTGCACCATGGCGACTGGAACGACCTGATTGACAAGGCCGGCTCGCGCGGGATCGGCGAGGGGATCTGGATGAGCATGGCCCTGGCTCGAGTGCTGAAACTGACCGGCCAGCTCGCGGCCTGGCGCGGCGAGCGCGACATCGAGCAGACCTGCGCCCGCCGCTTCGACCAGTTGAAGAAGGCGATCTGGAAGCACGGCTGGGACGGGGACCATTTCATCTACGCCATCAGCGACGACGGGAAGCGCATCGGCTCGAGCCGCAGCCGCGAGGGGCGCTTCTTCATCAACCCGCAGTCGTGGGCGATGCTCTCCGGAGTGGCGGACGCGGCGACGTACAGCCGGATCGCCAGGCGGCTCGAACCGATCGTGGACACGCCCGTCGGTCCCGTCCATCACTGGCCGCCTTATACGAAGTTCGATCCCGGAATCGGCCAGCTCAGCGGCACGCCGCCGGGCTACGGCACCAACGGCAACGTCTATTGTCACGCCGCCAGCTTCAAGGTCGCGGCGGACTTCGAGGCGGGCCGGGCCGACAAGGCCTTCGATTCGCTCAGCCGGATCATTCCCAACGCAGCAAGGTCGGAGCCTTACGCCCAGACAAGCGGCTACGTCGGCCCCAGCGCCCTGCGCATGAAGCACCATTTTTCGGATGATCCGTGGCGCACCGGCACGGTGGGCTGGAACTTCCTGAACGTGGTGGACCGGATGCTGGGTTTCCGCCGGACGCTCGAAGGGTTCCATCTCCGTCCGCTGCTGCCCTCGATGTGGAACGATATCCGCTTCGTCCGCCCGTTCCGCGGGACGAATTTTGAAATCCATGTCCGGCGCGGCAAGCAGGCCCGGATCCGGGTTGAGGGAAAGCCCATCGAGGGCGATTTCATTCCCGTTCCCAGGCAAGGCCTTGGGAAGGCGACCGTGCATATTACGTGCGAGGTAAAGTCGTAGGCGGCGCCCGGCCGCGCGCCCCTGTTGCTCCTCGTAATCGTAATCGTAATCGTACTCGGCCGCTGTCGTGTTGATACGGAAACCGGCGATTACGATTACGAGGTTTTGAAACTAGCCTCTGAGGGCGTAAACCCCTCTGCGCACACGCCGGAATCGTTTGTCTTTTGACAGCGCCATACTGACGATGTTCGCGAAATCTTTGGACTTGCTCTTGTAGCCGGCCGCGAGCGCCGCCTCGGCGGCTTCGGCAACGGTGCACTTGCCTTTGGCCTTGAGGACCTCCGCCAATCTGCTGCTCAAGCTGCCGGCTCTGGCCGGTTTCATGGCTTTTCGCCCCGCCTTCTTCCTGCCCGGCTTCCTGCCCGGCTTCTTGCGGGCTGCGGTCGCCGGCTTCGCAAGGCCCAGGCCGTCTAACTCGGCGATCCGGCGGTCGAGCGCATCCCGCGCAGCGATGAGCTTCGCCAGTATTCCGTGCCTGCGGAGTATTTCCTTCTTGAGGTCCCCCACAGACACTTTCGCCAATTTCATTTTCGCCATGCACCGCCCTTTCCGTGAAAAGAGTTGCCCGACACCTGCGTCGCCCTGCCTCTTGCTGCCGACAACAGTGTAACGTTTACTTTCTGTGAGTCAAGTCCGCATTTGCCGGCTGGGACATTAATTTGTCAAGCGATTTCCCGGTAATTCCCGCGCGCAGCAACTTGAGTTAGGTCCTCGTTCGGTGTATGCTGCCCGTGCGGGGGTCAGCGGATTCTTTGACAAGGTTCCCAACGCGAGGTGAATACATGAGCGCCGAGAAGGACGCGCGGCTGAAGGTGCGCTTCCGCCGTGTGTCGCTGGTTGTCTCTCCCGTCGCGGGGATCATTGCCGCGGTTATCGCCGGAGCATATCGGACCGATCTGCGAAACCAAGTCGCGTTCCTGTTCCTAACTTTCTGCCTGGGAATGCTGATCGCCATACTCGTTATACGGGCGATCGGGTGGGTCTTGCGTCGTTCCGTGGCCGGAGATGCCGGCGAGAAAGAGAACGCCGTGAACGAAAAGGACGGGAAGTGACTGCCACGGGCCCTTCTGAAACCGACAGTGAGACGTTACCTGCCCGGTGTTTAGTTGCGTAAATTGGCGTACCAATTTACGCAACAAAACACGGTCCAACGGAACGCATAACTCGACATAATGACTCGGCTTATTGCGGTCATGCTTCCTTGCGGAAATAGTACGCCTATTTCCGCAAGGAAGCACTAAGGATCCTCGCGCGACAGTTGCGGAACCCGCCGGACAATGCGGCTCTTGTCATCCATGACGAAGTTCTCTTCGAGGAACGTGGCATGTTCAGCCGAGAAGGGGATCGAGACCTCGGAAGCGCATTTCGGACAACTCACCTTGTGCCCGCCTATGCAAGGCCGGGCCTTGAGACGCTGGCCGCACCGGCAGATCCATCGGATGAGCGTCAGGTCCTCTTCAGGGGTGGGGATGCATAGCATCGCCCGGCAGTCCGGACACTGGACGTACTCCCCGGCGTATTTGCCGGGCAAAACCATGCCCCGCCCGCAGACGCAGATGAGTCGGATGGACATGCTGCGCAGCCTCCTCAATCCAGTCGCCGCGTTACGCGCCAGGCTCCGGCATCAAACGCCGCAATTGTAACGGCCGAGCCGGTCCCAGTCAAATATATCACCGGCAGACTGCCGAGATACGGCTTGACATCGGCAATTCGACCGTTTAGTCTCATGCGTTTTGAACGCTGACTGTCCTCCAGGGGACGGTCGAATGGAAAATCCCGGCTGAAGCCCGGAGAATGACGGAGCCCGCGACCTTGAGCAGTCCCGAGATGCCGCCCATCGTGGACACCAACGCGCGTTTCCGCGTGGGCACGCTGCAGTACACGAAGGCGGGGCTGGCGTGGGTGTTCTTAATGCTGCTGTGGGGCGACTTCGTTTTCCAGCTCATGGAGTCGGTGGCCCCGAGCATCGTGCCGCTGCGGCTCAAGCAACTCGGCATCTCCGATTTTCTCCTGCCCGTCGTCACGGCGACGATCCCCAACATCATCAATACGATGCTCAACCCGGTGATCTCGACCGCCAGCGACCGCTATCGCGGGCGGTTCGGGCGGCGGATTCCATTCATGCTGTTCTCTGCCCCGTTCATCTGCGGCGCGCTCGTGCTGCTGGCGTTCTCAACGGAAATCGGCGTGTGGCTGCACGGCCGCATCGGCCCGATGACCGGGTGGAGCGCCGGCGCGGTGGCGATCCTGGCCATGGCGGTGTTATGGATTATGTTCACGGTCCTCAATATGTTCGCCACCACCGTGTATTATTACTTTTTCAACGACGTCGTGCCCGGCCTGTTCATGTCGCGCTTTTTCGGCCTCTTCCGGCTCGTCAGCAGCCTGGCGGCCATGCTGTGGAACGGCCTCATCTACCAGCACGCGCTGACGCACAGTAAGTTGATTTTCCTGTGCGCCGCGCTGGTCTATTTCGTCGGCTTCCTGACGATGTGCCTGGGGATCAAAGAGGGAAAATACCCGCCCGCTCCGGCGATGGGCGAGGGTTTCTGGACGAAGCTGAGGATCTACGCGAAAGAGTGCCTCAGCCACCGGCTGTACATTTACATGTTCGTGCATAACATTTTCTGGTCCGTATCTTCGGCATGCGGGACCTATACGGTGTTCCTGAGCCTTTCGCTGGGGCTGACCCTGGAGCAGATCGGCCTCATCGCCGCCGCGGTGAGCGGCGTGCAGATGGTCCTGAGCTACCCGGCGGGAATGCTGGCGGACCGCTTTCACCCGATGCGGGTCATGGTCTGGATCAAGATCGGGCTGGTGGCGATCGTGCCGCTCAATTTCATCTGGCTGTTCGGAAAGTTCCAGCCGCGGACCGCGTTCCACATCCTGATTGCGCTGGCCGCAGTGGAACTGCCGCTGGGACTATTGTACGATACCACGCGGCAGCCGATGCAGATGCTGGTCTGGCCCAAGAGCCGGTACGGGCAGTTCTGTTCGTTCAACGCCATCGTCCAGGCGGCCTGCGGCATCCTGGCTACCCTGGCGGCGGGCCTTTACATGACGGTGATGCGCCGGGCG
The DNA here is from genome assembly GCA_052139675.1 of Candidatus Brocadiia bacterium. Taxonomy (GTDB): domain Bacteria; phylum Planctomycetota; class Brocadiia; order CAIUPP01; family CAIUPP01; genus JBEKCB01. The sequence continues at coordinate 12,225 of JBKQWE010000085.1, read as the reverse complement.
TTCCCCGACGACAAGTGGGGCACCGACTACTGCTATCGCATGATCCCGGCCTGGCGGCTGCCGTTTCTTTGCGCCGCGCTGGTCTTCCTGTTGCTGATGTACCGCGAGTGGAAACGATTGGGCGGCCTGAAGAACTACAAGGTGCCCGGGTTCGATGACGAGGCGGCGATGGAGGACGCGCCCGCGAAGTAGGAGCGGCGATCGCGTCGGAGATGGGTGAAATGGTTCAAGAAGAGGAGGAAGCCATGAATCGAAAGACTCCTGCGAAGCTGGCCATCGAAGGCGGGCCGCCGGTGCGGGTCGCTCCTTTTTCCACCGGCCCGAAGCACAGCCTGGCGGAATGGCGGGCCATCAAGCCGATCTTCGAGCGCGGCGCCATTCAAATGACCCGCGGGCCCGAGGTGATGGCCTTGCGCGAGCAGTTCAAGAAGCTCTTCGGAATGAAATACGCGGTCACCGCCTCCAGCGGCACGGCCGCGCTTCACACGGCGATCGGGGCGCTGGGCATCGGCCGCGGCGACGAGGTCATCACCAGCCCGATCACCGACATGGGCACTCTGATCCCCATCCTGGCGCAGAATGCCGTCCCGATCTTCGCCGACGTGGACCCGCTGACCGTCGAGGTCACGCCGGAGACCGTGGCGCGGAAGATTACGCCGCGGACCAAGGCCATCATGCTGGTGCACCTGGCGGGCCTCCCGGCGGACAGCCGGGGCATTGTCCGCCTGGCGCATCGCCGCGGAATTGCCGTGGTGGAGGACATGGCGCAGAGCTACCTCTGCAGGCAGGGGCGGCGCTACGCCGGCACCTTCGGCGACATCGGCTGCTGGAGCCTGAACGAGAGCAAGCACATCGGCGCCGGCGACGGCGGGATCATGCTCACGAACCGTCAGGGCCTGGCGCGCCGCGCGGACCTTTTCGCCGACAAGTGCTACGACCGCGAAGGCCGTGGCGTTCAGCCTTTCTTCGCGCCGTACAACTACCGGCTCAATACCCTGGTGGCGGCGGTTTGCCTGGAGCAGCTCAAGAGAGTCCGACGCGTCTGCTCCACTCGGAACCGGCTGGGCCGCTACCTGGATCGCTCGCTGGCGCGGATTGACGGCATCACCCCGCGCCCCGTGCGCAAGGGCGACTACGCCACGTACTGGTACTACCTCTTCCACATCGCGCCGGAGAAACTTCACTGCACCAACACGGAATTCGCTGCCGCCATGCGGGCGGAAGGGATTGGAGTCGGGGCCTTCCAGTCGAATGTCATGGACTGGCCGATCTTCCGGGACCACCTGCTCAGCCCGCACGCCTGCGCGGACGCCTGCCCGCTTTACAAAGGCGGACGGCCCGATTACGACGTCGCCCACTATCCCGGCGCGATGGAGGTCAAGCGGCGGACGATCCAGCTATGGATGAACGACTTCTTCACCGTGCGCGACATGCGCGACCTGGTCCGCGCCGCGGCTAAAGTCGCCGCCCATTATCGGCGCCGGGCGAAGTGACAGGGGATGAGGATGCCGTCCTCGGCGTGGTGCGCGGCGGCCCGCCCCAGAGCACGGAATCGAGCGACCATTTTCCGGCCCCCACCGCCGCCAGGAAAACCAGGCTCATGAGCATGGAGTAATCCGTCCGGGCCGGGTCCTCCATCGCGAAGAATCCGCTCTTGATGAGGATGGGAATCTTCGTGGTGGCGATGGCCACGGAGATGTTGATGAGCAGCACGACCGCGCCCAGCCGCGTCAGCAGGCCCAGCAGGAGCAGCGCGCCGCAGACGATCTCGACGGTGCCCACGAACGGCCCGGTGAACTCCGGCCCCGGGATGCCGATCCGGGCGAACCGCCCGGCGCCCCATTGGGCGACGAAGAGGAACTTCTTCGCTCCCTCGATCAGGAACACGCCGCCGGCCAGAAAACGGATCACGATGACGGCCGCCGGCGCGTCCGTCCGCATCATCTTGCGAAAAAGGGAATCGCCCGCCATGTCAGGCCTTCAGGACAGAGTTCCTGCTGCCGTGCGGATTGGGGACTGACTCTGCGGCCTTCGGGTCGCTGATCCACACCCCGTCCGCGACGAAACGATACTCGTGACGGCCCGGCGGCACAGAGACCCGGCCCCGCCAGATTCCGTCTCTGCCTTTGCGCATCGGGTTCCGGCGGACATCCCAGTTGTTGAACGTTCCCGCCACGCTGACTGCGGCGGCGGTCGGCAACTCCAGCATAAACTCCACGATTTTCGTTCCTGCCATGGTCCGTTCTCCTTTCTCGCGCCGGCTCGTCATTCGGCCGGCGCACGGTCACTTCGTCTTCAGCGCCACAAACAGGCTCGAGCTTTTCCGCTTGACGAGCAGCAGCACCGTGTCCTTGTCCTTCGCGCTGTCGAGCGCTTCCTGCAGGTCGCCGGCGCTGGCCACCTTCCGGCGGTCGGCCTCGACGATCAGGTCGCCCGCCTGCAGGCCCGCGAGCGACGCGGCGCCGCCCTCCTCCACGTCGGTGATGACGGCGCCTTGAGCGGCGCGGATGCCGAACTGCTTCGCCAGGTCGGGAGTCAGCGTCTGGACGCTCATCCCCAGCTTGCTCAGGACGCCGCCTTCCTCGGAGGGCGCGGCCTCGGCCATCATCTGCGGAGTCAGCGTGCCGACGCGCAGCGTCAGCGTCTCCTGCTTGCCTCCTCGGATGATGCCGACCTTCACCTCGGTGTCCGGCGCGGTGGCGGCGACCATGTTGCGCAGGTGCGCCGGACTCTCCACGTCCTTGCCGTCGTACCGCACAATCACGTCGCCGGCCTTGATGCCGCCCTTGTCGGCGGCCGAATCCGCGACGACCTGCGCCACGAGCGCACCCTTGGCTTCGGTCAGGCCGAACAGTTTGGCCAGCTCGGGCGTGACCTCCTGGATCTTGACGCCGAGCATGCCGTGAGTGACCTTGCCGCCTTTCACGAGCGTCGGCAGGACGCCCTTGATCAGGTTGATCGGGATGGCGAAGCCGACTCCGGCGAACTGCCCGATATGGGTGGCGATGGCGCTGTTCATGCCGATGACCTGGCCCCGCATGTTCACCAGCGGCCCGCCGGAGTTGCCCGGATTGATCGCCGCGTCGGTCTGGAGGAAGTCCTCGTAGGTGTTGATCCCGACGCCCGAGCGCCCCTTGGCGCTGATGATGCCGGTGGTCACCGTCTGCTGGAAGCCGAACGGCGCCCCGATCGCCATGACCAGGTCGCCCACCTCCATGGCGTCCGAATCGCCGAATTCCACCGCCGGCAAATCGTCCGGCACGCTCCCTTTCATCCGAATCACGGCCACGTCGGTCTGAGGGTCGCTGCTGACGATCTCCGCCTCGAAGGTGGTCTTGTCCGCCAGTTGGACCTTGATCTCGTCCACGTCGCTCACCACGTGGTAGTTCGTCAGGACGTGCCCCTGCTTGTCAATAATCATGCCCGAGCCCATCCCTTGCTGCGGCACGCTGTACTCGCGCGGCATCGGCTGCGGCTGGTTCTGCGGGAACTGCCGGCCGAAGAACTGCCGGAAGAAATCGTTGCCGAAAGGCATCCCGAAGTCGGGCGCCTGGAACTTCACCGTTTTCTCGGAGAACACGCTGACGACCGCCGGCCGGACGTGCGCGGCCACCATGGCGAACGCCTTGCCCAACTGCTCCGCCGGCGCCGCCACAGCCGGATCTATCGGCCCAGCCTTCAGGTCGCTTCCGCCTGGGCGCGCCGCGACGAGCGCGATCAAGCCGAACGCCACGAACAGCGCCACGCCCAAGGCCATGCCGACAGAGCCTGCCTTGTTCCAAGCTCCCATGGATAGTCTCCTTCCCTGGATTGTCGTCAGGCTGGTTCGCCTCGGCCGCGCCGTCCCCTCGGAAGGTTCGCGGCCATCGGGCCGGAGTTCCCTGCCGGCCACCCTCGCCCTTCATCTTATGGCGAAATCGAGAGCAATGTCAAGACCGCCCCGCCGCGGAATCGCTTGACGGCTGCGGCCCCAGTCGTCACAATACGACATCCGACGCTTTCCCCTCGTGCAGTGGAGATTCCAATGGTTGATCTTCGCAGCGATACGGTAACGCGGCCGACGCAGGGCATGCTCCGCGCCATGATGCGCGCCAAGGTCGGCGACGATGTCCTCGGCGACGACCCGACCGTGATCCGCCTCGAGGAAATGGCGGCGGAGTTCCTCGGCCAGGAGCGCTCGCTCTTCATGCCGAGCGGCTCGATGGCCAACACGGTCGCGATCAAGAGCTGGACCCAGCCGGGCGACGAGGTGATTCTCGACCGGGGCGCGCACTCGGTGAACTACGAGGTCGGCGCGGGCGCGGCGCTCTGCGGGGTGATGTTCAGCACCCTCGACATGCCCGACGGCATCCTGACGGCCGCCGCGGTGGAGTCGGCCATCCGCCCGCTCAACATCCATCAGCCGTTGAGCCGGCTGGTGACCGTCGAGAACACTCACAACCGCGCCGGCGGCACCTGCTACCCGCTGCAGCGGGTGAGCGAACTTCGGCGGCTGACGAAGGCGCGCGGGCTCCGGCTGCACATGGACGGCGCGCGCCTAGTGAACGCCGCCGCCGTGACGGGCCACACGCCGCGCGAGTACGGCCGGCTGTGCGACTCCGTCTCGCAATGCCTCTCCAAGGGCCTCGGCTGCCCGGTCGGGACGATGCTCGCCGGCCCGGCGGATTTCATCGAGCGCGCGCGGCGGTGCCGCAAGATGCTCGGCGGCGGCATGCGGCAGGTCGGCTATCTCGCGGCGGCCGGCATCTACGCGCTCGAACATCACGTGGAGCGCGTCGTCGAGGACCACGCAAACGCGCGCCGGCTCGCCGAGGGCCTGGCGGAAATCCCGGCGCTCGAGATTGATCCGGGCAAGTTCCCGACGAACCTCATCTATTTCCGATTCCGGGCCGGCCCGCAGAAAGCGCAGGAGACCGTGGCCGCGCTGAAGGCGAAGGGAATCCTGATCATGCTGACCGCTCCCGACCGCGCCCGCGCCGTGACGCATCTGGATATCTCGGCTCGCGACATCGCCCTCACGCTCCGCACGCTGAAGCGTCTTCTCCGCTGAGCGCGCGACGGCACGAACCTCGCCGGCCACCTCGCCAATCCCCTTCCGTGACCGGGTATCGCGGCCAAAAGTACCACGCAGAAGTTCAGACCGCGCGTGGTTAATTTCTTCCCGGGATACCACACTAGGTACGTATCGTATCTAGCCGGAGGTCAATGCCTGAGGGTCGTTCTTCGGGAGGCGAGCGCGCTGCGTGAGCTGACGGGAGGAAAAACCGGGAAATGCTCTTGGAAGCTATACTATTGACTGATATACTATACGCAGCTTAGTCGAGGGGCGGCTGATGGCCGTGAAACGCTGGGTGGTTCATCGCATCCCGAAATACGAGCGGCTGAAGCGCTTCGCCGAGCGCTTTCCGTCGCTGGACCCCACCGCGGTCCGGGCGGTCCACGTGCTGCTGGGCGTCGCCGACGAGGTTTCGGCGGCCATCGGAACCAACCTGGCGCGCTACGGGATCAGCCAGGGCAAATACGTCGTGCTGGGGCTGCTGCTGGAATATCTGCCCAGGGCGCTCTCCCACTCGGAGCTGGCGGAACTGTACGGGGTGACCAAGGGCAACATCACCGGCCTCGTGGACGGACTTGAGCGCGACGGCTACGTGAAGCGCGAGGCCAGCGGCGACGACCGCCGGGTGACGCCCATCGCGCTCACCCCGGCCGGCCGGCGGCTCATCGAGAAACTCCTGCCCGATCACGCCGGCAGGGTGTCGGCGCTCATGCACGGCCTTTCCGTTTCCGAGCGCAAGGCGCTCGTGTCGCTGCTTACCCGGGTGCAGTCCGGCCTGCCCGCGCTGAAGCTCTAGTGTTGAGTTGCGTAATTGGGTGCGCAAATTTACGCAACTCAACACGGTCCAACGGAACGCATAACTCACTAACGTGACAGGGCTTAGTGCGGCCATGCTTCCTTGCGGAAATAGGACGCCTGTTTCCGCAAGGAAACACCAGTGATGCCGCCGAGACAGGCTCACGGCTTCCGCGAGGCCGCCGCCAGGGTCTTCTTCAGGGCCGCCATGCGCTCTTCGGAGCCCCCGAAGAGGTTGTCCGGAAACTTATAGTAAAGAAGGATATCGTCGAGCAGTTCCTGGCTCGAGTTGCGGTTCAATGTAAGCCCCGCCAGGTATTGCAGCCGCAGGTTCATGTCGGTGTTGATCTGCGCGCCGACGAGCCACCCAGCCAGGTCCGAGGCCTGCCCGGCGTAGGTCGAGAGCAGGTCAACGGAAACCTCCGGCTTTTCGCCGTGGGCTTCTCCGACGGGGCGGCGCTGCCCGAAGTTCACGTCCTCGAGCGATTGCCGCACCTTCGGATGCAGCTCCAGCCAGTCCTGCAAGCGGTCCACGTCAATCTTTTCGGCCGGGTCCACCTGCCCGAAGAGCACCGTATCGTATCCCTCGCCCGAAGAGTCGTTGCTCCAGATGATGCCGTTCGGGAACACCTGGAAGAAGGTCGCGATCCCGCTCTTGGCGGTCGCCGGGTCGCTCTCGTACAGCGGGAACCAGAGCGCGACGATCCCGCCCGGGTTCAGGTGGTCCTTGCACATCTGGTAGTACTCGCGCGTGTTCAGCGCGGCGCAGCCCTTGACCCAGGGGTCAATCGGGTCCGACGTGATGACGTCGAACTTCTCCTTCGTGGTGCGGATGAAGTGCCGCCCGTCGTCCAGGATCACCCGGGTGCGCGGGTCCGTCACCACGTTGTAGTTCTCCTTGGCGAACATCGGCGCCACGTCCCTGGGCACGATCGGCTCGATGTCGCAGATGACGATCCGTTGGACGGTGTCGTAGGGCACGAACGAACCGGCGGTCACGCCCGCGCCGCAGGCGACCACGAGGACCGACCGCACCGCATCGGGATCTCTGCGCGCCAGCACCGTCAGGTGTCCGAGCATGCGCTGCAGGCGCATGTCCTGCGGGTGCGTGGAGGCCTGCACCTTGCCGGCCCCGTGGAAATAACGATAACTCTCCTTGTCCTCCGTGACGGCGACGGTGACGTTCATGCCTTCGCGCACAAGGGCGCAGTGCCAGGTCGCCGCGCCGCCGCCGTACGCGGCGGAAGACGGTTCCTGCCGCTCAAAAGCCTGCCCCTTGCGCAGCGCGGAGAGCAGTTGCGCGCGATTGGCCGCGATCCAGGAGTCCATGACCGTCTTGGAGGCCGACACCAGCGCCTGGCCGGCTTCGCCGCTGGTCTGGGGCTCGTACCGTATGGCGCCGTCGGGAGAAGCTCGCAGAGTCACGTGCCAGCCCTCGGCGAAATTGAGCAGCTCGATTTCCTTCAGATCGAGGACGCCGGGATAAACTTCCGGGACGTAGGTGCCGGAGAAGCGGCCGAAGGCGGCGGTCAGCCACGGCATCGGCGAAACGCGCCAGGTCAGCAGCGGCATCAGCGCCACGGCCGCCGCGAGGCCGATGATCGCCGGCAGCGCCGAGGCGCGCTCCGCCGGAATCCCCTCGCGCGCGCGCAGCCGCCGCCAGGCCTCCGGGGCCAGGCACACGACCGCCGACAGGCCGGCGAGCATGAGCATGATCCGCTGCGACCATTGGCTGCCGATCACGGGGATCAACAGCAGGCTGAAGGCCAGCGCGCCCGCGATCGCGCCGACGGTGTTCGCGGCATAGACGCCCGCCACCAGCCGTCCCGGGTCCTGCCCCGGGCGCGCGGCGGACGCCAGGGCCAGCGGGAAACTCGCTCCCCAGAAAATCGCCGCGGGCAGCACCACGTAAAGGCACCGAAGCAGGTCCAACTGAAACGTGAACCATGGGCTGACGGAAATCGAAGGGTTGATCGGCCAGAACGGCAGCGAGTCCGTGAGGGCCCAGGCCGCCCAGGCGATCGCGCCCGCCAGGAACAGTTGGGCATATCCGAGCGCCAGCCGCGGGTGCGCCCTCCGCGCCAGGAAGGAGCCGCCCACGCTGCCGATCCCCAGGCCCAGCAGGAACAGCGCCAGGATCGCCGAGAACGTGTAAACCGTGCCTCCCAGCAGCAGCGAGAGCAACCGCGTCCAGACCACCTCCGCTCCCAGCGCCGTCAGCCCGGACAGGGCGATCACGATATACACGCTCCACGGGCCGGCTGCGTCCCCGGATTCCGCCGCCGCCGGGGCGACGGCGACCGGCCGATAAAGCCACACCGCCGACAACGCCACGCTGATCGCCGCTACGGTCAGATTGACGGCCACCGCGAAATAGGTCGTCGCGGCCATGTCCGAGATGCGCAGCAGGTAGAACCCGGCCAGGAGACACCCGCCCACCGCTCCCGCGATGTTCGCTCCGTACAGGAAGCCCAGCCACGAGACGCCTTCCGGCGTCGTCTCCACCCAGCGGGAGAGCGCCGGCAGCGTCGCGCCCATCAGCATCGCCGGCGGCAGCAGGCACACCACGCTCATCAGCCCTCGCAGCGCCAGCGACGCAATCCACCCGCCGCCCGCGACGCCGGTATAGAGCGTCTCGATGTGCGGCATGCCGTACAGCACCGCCAGCGCAATCACGCCGATGCCCAGTTCCAGAGCCGCGTAGACCCGCAGCGGATGGCGCTTCGGGGAGATCAGCCGCGGCAAGAGCAGGCTGCCCAGGCACATGCCTCCCATGAACGTGCCGAGCAGCACTCCCAGCGAAACCGCCGTGGAGCCGATGACGAGTTGCAGCAACTGAAGCCACACGATCTCGTACACCAATGCCGCGCACCCGCTGCCCATGAACAGCGGCAGCAGGAGGAGCAGGCGCGTCGAGGAAGGATTCGTTCCCGGAGGAGCGTTCTGGAGCGGCGCCGAGTTGGCCATGATTTCCCAGTTGACCGGCCGTTCGATACCCTCGTGAGCCACGCGGGTGATATTCTACATATCCCGGCCGGTTCCGCAAGCCGAAATCGGGAGCCTGGAACTTGACAGCGCGGCTTCGTAATCGTAATCGTAATCATAATCGTAACCGGACTTCTTCTAGTCGAGACGCAAAACGGCGATTACGATTACGAGTAAGATTACGATTACGAGGATCAGTTCTATCCAGAAAACCGCAACTTGGAGGAGGAGGATCATGCGAGTACTCGTCATCGGCGCGACCGGGCACATTGGAAGCTACCTGGTGCCGCGGCTTGTCCAGGCAGGCCACACCGTTGCGGCCGTCGCGCGGCACTCGCAGCCGCAGTACGCCGACGCGCGGCTCGGCTGGTCGGAGGTGGAATGGGTCCTGGCCGACCGAACCGCCGGAGAGTCCGACGGCACGTGGCCGCAGCGGATGGCGAAGATAGACGTTGACGTCGTCATGGACATGCTCTGCTTTACGCTCGGACAGAATCACCAGATGTACGACGCCTTCAAGGGCAGAATCGGGCATTTCATTCACTGCGGCACGGTCTGGGCTTACGGCCCGCCGGAGAAAGTCCCTTACGAAGAGCATTTTCCGCGCAAGCCGATCACGCCGTACGGCGCGGACAAGGCGAAGATCGAGGAGTTCCTGCTGCGCAAGTATCGCGAGGAAGGATTCCCGGCGACCGTCATCCATCCCGGGCACATCTCCGGCCGCAGATGGCTGCCGATTGATCCGCAGGGAACCCGCGACGGCGTCAAGGTATACGAGCGCCTGGCCACCGGGCAGGAAGTCTGCCTGCCCGAGATGGGGCTGGGCAGGCTCCACCATGTTCACGGGGACGACGTCGCGCAGCTCTTCGAGCTGGCCATGACCCGCCGCGAGGCGGCGCTCGGTCAGAGCTTCAGCGCCGTGGCGCCCTATGCCATGACGCTCGCGGGCTGCTGCAACTCGGTGGCCACGCTGTTCGGCAGGAAGCCGAACCTGAAATTCCTGCCGCTGGACCGATACCGCGAGGCCGTCGGCGAGAAGAACTACGGGATTACGCTGGAGCACATCAGCCACTCACCGTGCGCCAGCATCGAGAAAGGCCGGCGGCTCCTGGGCTATTCGCCGCGCTACACCACCGAGCAGATCTATCGCGAGTGCATCGAGTGCCTGCTCGAACAGGGCAAGCTCGCGGTCTGATCGTCAGGGCGCCGACTATTCTCCGGCCTTGGGGAGCGCCGCTTTCGGCTCCGACTTCGCCTGGAGATTCTTCGTGAGCGCGGCGGCCAGGCCCTGGAACGCGCCCAGGTCGCCGCCGGCGACGAGGATGTCCGGGACGATCTTGATCTTCTCCCGCGCCAGCTCCTTGCTGATGTTGACCAGCGCCGTGGGTATCTGGCCGAGGGCATTGACCTGGGCGGTATAGGCTTCCGCGTTGGCCATGCCGATCGCCTTGGTCTTGGCGGCTTCCGCTTCTCCGGTCTGCCGGATATAAGAGGCTTCGCCGTCCGCCTGCGCCTTCTTCGCATTCGCGTTGTTCTGCTCGATGTTGATGTTGACTTCGGACTTGGCCAGAGACGTCTGCATGTCCGCCGTTCCCCTGGATTTCTCGGTCTCGATCCTCTGGTCCTGCGCCTCGCGCTGCTTCTTGAAGGTCTCGATTTCCTGGTTGGCGATCTCGCGGGCCGTCAGCACGCTGACGATCTGCTCGGGAAGAACGACGTCCTGAATGTACACGCCTTTCGTCTCGACGCCGTACTCGTCCAGCTTGTTCTTGATGTGGAGGAAGGCCTCTTCCTGAACGGCCTGCCGGGTCTCGATGAACTTGACGGCGGGCAGCGCCTGCAGCCGGTCTCTGAAGTGATTGCCGACCGCCGCCTGGAGGACCTCGTTGACGAGGTTCTGCATCGTGCCGACCATCGAGATGACTCGCGGCGTCTTCACGTCCGGGACGTGGATCTGGACCTGCAGGTCAATCTGGAATTCGAACCCTTCGCGGCTCTTGGCCCGGATGGATTCGAGCCGTGCGTCCAGGTGATGGGCTTCGGACACCGCTTCAGCCCAGTTCAGCGTGAGGATCGCCGTCGGCACGATCTCCCACTGGTAGCAACGCGGGTTGATGGGGTACTTGCCCGTCCGAAGCGGTTCCTCCCAGATGCCGCGATGGCCCGGCTTCACCAGCGACCCGAACTTGAACTCCAGCCCGGAGGTGTCCTCCGTCGGCAGCCCGACGTACGACTTGATCACCGCCGCCTGCCCTTGCTCCACCACCAGCATGAAAGCCAATTCGACCTTCACGAGGAACGGGTTCAGGTTGTAGGCGCCGTAGAGCAGCGGATCGTACTGCAGGCCGATCCGGCCTCCGTTGTCCAGAAAAGCCTGGAGGTCCTGATAATTATTGTGCAAGTGGTTCTTGGTGCCGAGGGCGACTTCAATCAGGTGATTGTCGTTCGTGCCGGCCTTTTCCAGTTTCTCAACGTCCGCGAAACCTCCGATCCGGCTTGCGATGTCGCCCGCCGCTAGCGGCGGACCTTCGAAGATCGTGACGATCCCGATGGTGTCTCTCACCTTTCCGCTGGGGTCCGGCAGAGGCTCGATCCGCACCACCTCAAGCTGCGAAGGATTCAGGCCGAAGGATTTCGGCGTCAGTCTCTCTCTGGCGGCCATCCGCTGGATGTCCGGCGAGATCGGCTCGCCGTAGACATTGGCCTTGGTGATGACCAGGAATGCCACCGGATGGATCGGCGCCAGCGTGCCCGGAGGAAGGACCGGCCGCTGGACGCCTTTCTGGCCGCCCTTCGCGATGAAATTCTTCAGGTCCGTGTAGTTGCCGAACTCCTTCTTGTAAACAGCGGACTTCGCTCCGATGGGAAGCGGCTCGCCGACCTGCGCGATCACCACGCCCAGCTCGCCGGCCGGCACCTGCACCCAGGGATATTTGGCCACCTTGTAAACTACCCAGAACTTCCACCGCCAGCCCGGCATCAGGAGCTGCGCCTGGTATCCGGCCTCTCCTGCGAACGCGATCGGGCAGTCCGTCAAGAGCTTTTTCCTGGAGAATCTCTTGATGACAAGCCCGACCTCGGTCGGCCCGATGACCCTGATCGAGGGCAGGACGAGGCAGAAGAAGAGAATGATTACGACGGGAATGATCAGCCAGAGCCACGACGACTGAGTCGCCAGTTCCGCGTGCATCTGTCTCCTCCCTCTGGAAACATCAACGCAGAAATGCGCCCGCGCAAGCCGGAATTTGCCCTTGAATCGTCCTCTAAACCACTACCGCCTAAAGGCGGTAGGTTGAGTCGCGACTGAAAGTCGCGGAAAGAGCCACTGAAGTGGCGAGCGTCATTCCGAGCGTAGCGAGGAATCTCACACCCCGTGCGCCGCTCACGCG
>JBKQWE010000084.1:0-61405 GCA_052139675.1 Candidatus Brocadiia bacterium | reverse complement strand
GGCCTGGCCGACCGCGCCGGCCCGCTCCGCAAAGCCGAGGAGGAAATCTACACGACCGCGGTCCAGACTGTGCGCGAGAACGCCGAGAACGCGGCGGTGGACCTGCTCGACGGCCTTTCCTCGATCGCCTCGCACGAGGTCGTGCGCGCCCTGGACGAACTCGAAGCCGTCCGCGGCGCCCGGGAAAAAGCGCAGGCGCTGCCGGCGCTCGACACCGCCGCCGCGACCGAACAGCAGATCGCGGACCTGCTCGAAAAACTGCTGAGCGACCCGCAGGCCTTCGCCCGGGAGCGCTTGACGGCGCCGCCGAAAACGCGCCAGGCCGACCAGGAGGAAGTGCTCCACGGGAACCGGGAGCGCGCCGAGCGCATGCTCGCCGCGGTCAAGGACTTCATCAAGGAACAGGAAGACGTCGTCAAGATGTCCAAGCAGCTCAAGGACACGCCGGTCAATGATTTCTCGAAGGGCGACGAGGAGAACCTCAAGAAGGTCGGCGACTCCGAGCTCAAGTGGGCGAAGTATTTCCAGGAACTCGCCACCGACCTGAGCAAGCTGCCGCCGCAGGATTTCTCGCTCGCGACCCAGGCCCAGGAATTCAACGAGATCTACACCGACGTGCAGAAAGCCGCCGACGCCGCGAACCAGAAGGCGGTCGAGCTGGCGGTGCCGCTCGAGCAGAGCGGCCTGGAGCTCGCCAAGAGCCTGGAGACGAACATCGAGAAGTGGCTCGCGGAGTCTCCCGACCGGACCGCGTGGAAGATGGAGGACGCCGTCCAGGACTACGACGTGCCGCTGGCGGAGCTGCCCAAGGAACTCGAGGACCTCATCGGCGACCTGCTGGAGCAGGAGCAGGACCTGCTCGACGACGCGGCCGACGCGACGAGCAACTGGCTCGACAACATGGACAAGGGCGTCGGCTGGGGCGCGGCGGATGGGCCGATCGCCGACATGAGCGCCAAGGGCGTCACGGGCAACGTGCTGCCCGATTCGCAGGAGATCGGCGGGCGCAGCGGCGAGGGCCGCACCGGCAAATCCAGCGGCCAGTACGTGCAGGACACCGCCAGCGGCAAGGGCGGCCGCAACACGCCGACGCGGCTGACGCTGGACCCCTTCGAGGCCGGCTCGGTCAAGGACTCGAGCTCGGAGTCGCCCAGCGGCTCGACCGGCGGCGGCAAGGCGAGCGGCTTCGGCCAGGAAGGGCTTCGCGGGCCGATGCCGCCGACGGTGCGCGGGGAACTCAAGCGCGTCACGCAGCTCCAGCAGCAGTTGATTGACAAGGCGCAGAGCCTCGACTACGGCCTGCGGAAATACAACTACCCGCACGGCGAACTCCCGAAGACCATCGAGCTGATGAAGCAGATCCAGACGAGCCTCCAGCAGGGCGACATCCCGACCGCCGGCAGCAGCTCGCGCATCGTGCTCTCGAACCTGGCGGAACTCAAGGACGTGGTCTCGCGGCAGAAGCGGCTCACGCGCGACAACTCGGCCTCGCTGCCGAAGGAAATCCGCGACGAGATCGCCGCCGGCGCGAACGAAGGGGTGCCGCCGGAATATCGCGACCTGGTCAGCGGCTACTTCCGCGCGCTTTCCGAGGCGGGGACCGGGCCATGAAGATCGGGGCTGGAATCGCGGCGCTGATTCTCCTCGGCGGGTTCGCCGCGGCCGCGGGCGCGGACCCGGCCGACGCGACGAAGGACCGCGACGCATTGCCGCCGGCGCCGGACGGAGTGAAGTACCTCAACCGGGATTCCTTCAGCGCGATGCAGATGAAGGCGCTGAGCGGGAACCTGGTCAGGAACGGCAGCTTCGAGGACGGGCGCTGGTGGCCGGCCGGCTGGGACCCGTGCGACAAGCTCGGCACGTTCTGGGTCCCGGGCGGCACCGACGGCAAGCGCTGCATCCGCATTGACACGAACCTGCAGGACGACCAATGGGTGGCCTGGAACGAGAAGGTCCTGGCCCTCGCCGCGCAGGCCGCCAAACAATCCGCCGGCGACGCGCAGGCCGCGGCGGAAGACCCGATCCCGAATCCGCCCGCCCGGCAGCCGACGAAAGCGCCCTATTACGATACCGTGGGCGGCAACCACGGCATCCATTACCGGTGCGAATTGATCCGCGTCGAGCCCGGCGCCGTCTACCGGCTGAGCGTGGACGCGCGCAACACCTGCGGCGGCGAGCCGATGGTCTTCATCAAGGGCTTCTTCGGCCGGCCGACGATGACGGAATCCGGCGAGCAGGTCCTCGAGCGCAGCATCTACCGCGTCGAGTGCACGCTCCACAACTCCGACGGCGAGTGGCGGCGCTTCGCCACCGTTTTCCACCCGGCGCTTTCCAAGTCCACCGTCGAGGGCAAACCGAAGCAGCCGGAGTGGCTGCGCGTGGAGCTGTACGCGTTCTGGCCGGTCGGGATTTACGAGTTCGACAACGTGCGCATCGAGATCGTCGGCCGCGAGGAAATCCAGCCGCCGCCGCAGCAGCCGGCCGCGCCGAAGGCGCCTGAGAAGCCCGCGAAGCCGCTGAAGGACGACGAGTTCCCCGTTTTCGACAAGTAGGCAGCGGAGCGAATGACCCTGCATCGCGCGAACTGGCTGAGCCTCTGCGCCTTGCTTCTCGCGGCGGCGCTCAGCGGCCGTCCGGCCGAGGCGCAGGTGGTGCGGCCGGAATGGTGGGATGCGGCCTGGCGCTACCGCGCGCTGCTGAAAGTTCCGGCCAAGGGGCCGGGCGCTTACCGCGCGTGGATCTTCGCGGGCGACCGCGCCAGGCCGGACGGCTCCGACATCCGCGTCGTCGCTCCGCTGGGCCGACCCGTGGACTTCGCCGTCGTCCGCTCGACGCCGGCGGGCCAGCACTTGATCGTTTTCTCGGAGCCCCAAGGCGACCACGGCGGCGGGACCTACGCGGTCTACTTCGGCAATCCCGCTGCGCCCGCGGTGGAGCAGAAGCCGCCGCAGATGGGGCTCATGCTCAAGACGCTCGAAATGCCGCAAGGCATGAGCGGCGCCACCTGGACGGGCGTCCAGGAATCCCTGGGCCGCGCGCGCCTCTACGGCATGGATTTCTGGAAGCAGGTCTTCGACGCCTACAACCCGTTCGGGCCGCAGTCCAGGTACATCAGCGTTTACGACGGCTTCCTGGAGTGCCCGAAGGCGGGCGTCTACAAGTTCGCGACGATGAGCGACGACGGCTCGTTCATGCTGGTGGATGGCGAGCTCGTGGCGGAGTGGCCCGGCCAGGGGCACAACATTGACGAGTCGCGGCACGGCGAGAAGAACGGGCAGAGGAACCTGGCCGCCGGCCGGCACGCCTTCCGCTACGTCGGCCTCGCGTTCGACGGCGGCCGGCGGATGGCCGCCGTGTGGACGCCGCCGGGCGCTTCCGCGTGGCAAATCATCCCGCCTTCCGCGTTTCCGTCGGTGTTCGCCGTGCCGGTGCTGGAGACCGACGACTCTACCCGGCCGGTCTGCGCGGCGTTCGGCATGGAGGAGTTCCAGTACCTCGAGTGCGGCAGCGCGCGCATGGTGGCCGTGCAGTTCACCTCGGAGAGCGGCGCGCAGGCCGCCGCGTTGACGCAGTGGTTCTGGGAGTTCGGCGACGGGCTGATCAGCCGCGAGCGCGACCCGGTCCACGTCTACATGCTTCCGGGCCGCTACCAGGTCACGCACACCACCCACGCCGCGGACCAGAGTTCGGACAGCTTCACGCTCACCATCGCGGTCGAGCCGCTCCGGCAGGACCAGGATTTCAGTTTCGCGCGGCGGCAGCAGTTCTGGTTCTGGGTCCAGGATTATCCGGTGGACAAGCTGGCGACGAAGCCGTTGCTCGCCTTCCGCTCGTTCCTGAAGGAGATTGAGGAGCCGCGGCGGGTCTTCGACGCCGGTATCGAGCTGGACCGGCGCCGCGCGGACCTCAACAAGGCGCAGCTCCACTCCGTGGCGCTGGACCTGGCCGAGTATTACACCGAGCCGCTGCGCAACTGGCAGGCCGCGGAGAAGTACTACCTGCTGGCGCTCGACCAGTTGGGCCGGCAGGAGATCGAGCTCCGCGCGGACATCCGGTTCAAGCTGGCGGAACTGCATTTCTACTACGCCGGCGACGCGGCGAAGGCCGAGGCGGAACTGGCGGCGCTTCGGGACGACCTGCCGAAATCGGACGCGACCCGGCGGCGGAAGGCGGCGCTGCAAATCGGCGATATCGAGCGCGACCAGGGCCACGCGGACGCGGCGCGCAAAATCTATCTCGCGGCCGAATCCGATCCGGCCTTCCTGCCGAAGGAGCCGCGGGCCATCGCCGACGGGCGATTCGCGCAGCAGGCCGAGGCCCAGATCCGCGAGGGCGACGGCGACGCGGCGCTCGCGCGGCTCGACGAATGGCTGTGGGCCTTCCCGACCAAGCGGCTCGACGGACCGCCGGTCGTGCTGCGGCTCAAGGCGCAGTTGCTGCGCAAGAAGTACGGCGAAGTCCGCCGCGATGCGGCGACCTGGCTGAAATTCGCGACCGACCCGGACTGCATCCCGGAAGTCCAGGTGCTCGCCGGCCGGGCTTGCGCGGCGATGGGCGAGAAAGACGCGGCGCGGGTGTTCTTCCAGGGCGTGATCGAGAAATGGCCGGAATCGCCCGCCGTGGCGGAAGCGAAGAGCGGGCTGGAACAGCTCAAGTGACGCGCGGCGGTCCGCCCAGGCCGGCGGCGATCAGCGCCGCGCCGGTGGCGACGACGAACTGCGGCTCGGGCGGCACGTAGACCGGTTGGCCGAGCGCGGACTCCAGAGCGGCGCGCACCCCGGCGTTCTGCGCTCCGCCACCGGCGAAGAACAGCCCCTCGGCCGGCTCGCGCCCGCCCATCTGCCGGACCATCGTGGCGATCCGCGACGCGATCGCCGCGTGCAACCCCGCGACGATGTCCTCCTTCTTCCGGCCCTGCGCGATGAGCGAGATGACCTCGCTTTCGGCGAACACCGCGCAAGTCGAGTTCAGCGGCACGGGCGCGCGCGACCGGAGCGACAGGCGGCCCATCTCCGCGAGGTCCAGTTCCAGGCAGGCGGCCATGAGCGTGAGGAACCGCCCGGTGCCCGCCGCGCACTTGTCGTTCATCGCGAAATCGGCCACGTTGCCCTCCGCGTCCAGCACGATTACCTTCGTGTCCTGGCCGCCGAGGTCGGCGACGATTCGAGCGCGGCCCCAGGGCGCGCCGAGCCAGAACGCGCCGCGCGCCGCCGCGGAGATTTCCGTCACCACGTCGCCGGCAAGCCGCGTCGCCCGCCGGCCGTAGCCGGTGATGACCAGGCGGGAAACGGACGCGCGGTCCGCGCCGGCCGCCTCGAGCGCTTTCGCCCACGCCGTCTCCGCGGCGAGCGCCGGGTCCGCCCCGGTCGGCGCCATGCCGCGCCCGGCCACTTTGCCGCCGGCCATGACCACCGCCTTCGCCGCCACGCTGCCGACGTCCACGCCTGAAGTCGTCATGGCGTCCATCCGTTCTCCGCCGCGGCGAGGTCCATCGCGAAGTCCGCCGCGGGCGCGGAGTGCGTCAGCATGCCGAGCGAAATCGTGTCCACGCCGGTCGCGGCAATGCGCGCGAGACGGTCCGGCGTCACGCCGCCGCTCGCCTCGGTGATCGGGCGGCGGGCGCCGAACTTCTTTCGATGCGCGCGGACGCGCCGAGCGGCCTCGCGCATACGGGCCGGCGTCATGTTGTCGAGCATGATGATGTCGGCGCCGGCGGCGATGGCGGCCTCGACCATCGGCAGCGACTCGGCCTCGACCTCGATGAGCGTATTCTTCCCGGCGCGTTCGCGCGCGCGCAGCACGGCCCGCCGGATCGCGCCGGGCCTGTCGCCGCGCGCCTCGGCGAGCAGCGCGTTCAGGTGATTGTCCTTGATCAGCACCTGGTCGTACAGCCCCATGCGGTGATTGGTTCCGCCGCCCGCGCGGACGGCGTATTTTTCCAGCGCGCGGAGGCCGGGCGTGGTTTTGCGCGTGTCGAGGATCTTCACGTCGCGGCCCGCGACCGCCTCGACGCAGCGGCGGGTCAGCGTGGCGATGCCGCTGAGCCGCTGGATGAAATTGAGCGCCGTCCGCTCTCCCGCCAGCAGCGTGCGGACCGGGCCGGCGATCTCCGCGACCTTCTCGCCGCGGCGCACGCGCCGGCCGTCGGCGGTCAGCGGCTTGAAGGACGCGCTCGGGCGGAGCTGCCGGAAGACCTCTTTGGCGGCGGCCAATCCCGCCACGATGCCGGGCGCGCGGCAGACGATGAACGCGCGCCCGCGCGCCGCACGCGGAATGAGCGCCTCGCTCGTCACGTCGCCGGGGCCGAGATCCTCCGCCAGCGCGCGCCTGACGGCTTCCCGAATTTCATCGCGCGGAAGTGTCATGGACAATGGGCCACCTCGCTGAGGACCGGGCTTCGGCGTTCGATATTTTCCTCTCCGTATTTTACCCGCACGACCCGCCTCTTGAACAGTGACCGAAACTCGGTTATCATCAGCCAGGGGCCAAATCCCGATCTTTGCCGGACAGGGCGGAGCCCTTTCTTCTGGAGGAATGACGGAAATGAAGATCCACATTATGACGGACATGGAAGGCTGCGCGGGCGTCATGTGCGCGCACGAGTACATTTACTCGAACTCGAAGTACTACGAGGAGGCGCGCGACCTGGTCTCGCTGGAGGTCAGCGCGGCGGTTGAAGGGGCGCTCGAAGCGGGCGCGACGGAAGTCCTCGTCGCCGACGGGCATGGTCCGAGCGCGATCAAACGGACGCTGCTGCACCCGCGCGCGAAACTGCTCGGCGGGCGGCCGTATTCGCCCGGCCAGCCATCGTTCGGCTGCGACGGCACCTTCGCCGCCTCCATCGTCATCGGTCAGCACGCCAAGACCAACACCGACGGCGGCCACCTCTGCCACACGATGAGCTTCGGCGTCGAGGACTACAGCTTGAACGGGCGGTCCATCGGCGAACTCGGGCTTTGGATGCTGATCGCGGGCTACTACAACGTGCCGGTCGTCATGGTCAGCGGCGACCAGGCCGCCTGCGACGAGGCGCGGTCGCTCGTGCCGAACATCGAGGTCGCGCCGGTGAAATGGGGCATCAAGCGCGGCTCCGCGAGCGGGCTGACAAAGGAGCAGAACGGCGTTTTCAACTCCGTCGCCGTCCACCTGCACCCGAACGAAGCGCGGGCGGTGATCCGCGAGCACGTTTGCCGCGCCGTCCGGCGCATCCCCGAAATCACTCCGTTCCGGGTGGCCGCGCCGTACACGCTCACGATCTCCACGCGGCCTTCCAAGGACCGAAAACACGCCGAGAAAATGACGCTCAAGTCGGCCGATTTCCTGGACCTGATGGGCGGACTCAGCCAGCCGCCCAAGACCGCGCAGAAAGCCGCCGGCCGCTCCGCGCGTTCCGCAAAGCCCGCCGCGAAGGCCAAGGCGAAACGGTCCGCTGCGCCGAAGCGCGGCAGGAAGCGCTGAAATGGCTGCCGGGAGTGACTGACATGCCCGGTCCTTCCGCGACGGACCTGATGCCGCTGATCTTCGTCGGCCACGGCAATCCGATGAATGCCGTGGAGCGGAATGCCTGGACCGACGGCTGGGCCTCGATCGGGAAGTCAATCCCGCGCCCTCAAGCGGTGCTTTCCGTTTCCGCCCACTGGTATGTTTCGTCCACGGCGGTGACGGCCGGTCGCGCGCCGAAAACCATCCACGACTTCGGCGGATTCCCGCAGGAACTTTACGACATCGAATATCCCGCGCCCGGAAGCCCGAAGCTCGCCCGGCGCGTCAGCGACTTGCTCGGCCCGGTGTCCGCCGGGCTCGACAAGAGGTGGGGACTCGATCATGGGACCTGGGCGGTGCTGTGCCACGTTTTCCCGAAGGCGGACGTCCCCGTCGTGCAACTGAGCATTGACCGGAGGCAGCCGCCGGAATTCCATTATGAAATCGGAAAACGGCTGGCGCCGCTGCGCGAGGAAGGCGTCCTGGTCATCGGGAGCGGCAACATCGTCCACAACCTGCATGCGTATGCGTGGGGCAGGCAGGGAATCAGCCCATTCGACTGGGCGCTCCGATTCGAGAAGCGCGCGCGGGAGTTGCTCCTCGAAGGAAACGATGCTTTTCTGGTCGCCTATGAAAAACTGGGGCGCGACGCGATGCTTTCGATCCCGACGCCGGACCACTACTTGCCGCTGCTGTACGTGCTCGGCGCCCGGAGAAAAAATGAGCCGGTCCGCTTCCCGGTCGAAGGGATTGACGGCGGCTCCGTCTCCATGCTCGCAGTCCAGATCGGCTGACCCGGATGCGGGACGTACTGCAAGTGCAGACGGACTTCTCAGGGCGCGATCTCCCTGGCGAAGCGCCGCAACTCGGCGACCGTGGAGGGAGAAGTTTCCGCGGCGCCCATTTCCCGTGCGATGACTCGAAGGCGGCCCCGGACCTCCGCTCCGTACCATCTCAACCAACTTTCAACACACGCCTCATGCGGTTCGAATCCGGAATCGCCGGCTACGCTGATGGTGTAGCCGGTCTTGCCCGCCAGCACCCGGCCGCAGGCAAAGAAGGCGTGCGAACGATCAATCAAGTCCTTGTGCCTGCCCGGCGGGCCGAGCCAATACACCGGCGAGAATTGGATGATGACATCGGCTGCCATGATGCGGCGCCAGAGTTCGTGAAAATCGTCGTCGCGGATCACGCAATCTTTCAACTCCATGCACTTGCGGCATCCGAGACAATGCTTGATGTCGTAATCGTTAAGCCGCGCGATCTCGACGCCCACCCCTGGAACCATGCGCAGTTCCTCGGCGACGACCTGCGCGCAGAAGTCCGTGTTTCCGCCCTTTCGAGGGCTGCACGACAGGCAGAGAATTCGCGTCATGCTCGACCTCCAGACAGAGGCACTATGCTCGGATGCATTCGCCTGAAACGTGATAGTTCCTAACTTGTTTCATCACCTGGTTCGCCTGCTCAACGGAAATAGATTGCCCCACGTCGTACCAGACGTTGGGCAGCAACGTCTTTGCGTCCAGGCGCGACAGAAACTCTTTCAAAGAGCACGTGGTCCGGATAGGAATATCGCCCACGACGGCGCGCATTTGCGGAAGGTGCTCGATCTCCGGCGTAGGATCTTTGGGATCTCCGCCGAACTGGAACAGCTCCAGTCCGGGCAACTTGGCCACCACCGCTGCCAGGTCGGTGCGGTTGCAGTGAAAATGCATCAGGCCATGCCCGAAATGCTTGATCAGGCGGCTTTGATATTCGAACCCGAAGCGGGAATAGCATTCGGGCGAACAAACGACGTAAGCATCCACGCTGAGGGACACCGCGTTGGGAAAGGGGACCCAATCGCCCAGCCAGACGAAACAGCCGTTCCGAAATCCGCCGATGCGATCCATTTGGGCTTGCTGGAACCGGATATTGAAATCAAGTGCGATTTCCATGAGTTGTCTTAATTCATCGGGGTGTTCATAGATATCCAAATAGGTTTGAGTGGCTCCGCGCATTTCGCAGGCAAAGTGGAGCGCATCCATCGTCAAACATGGATGCTGGGCCAGCAGGCCGCCGGCGTGCTCCGTGAAATATTCCTGGACTGAGAGGAACTTCCGCGTCCACGGATAGTCCAGAGAGAACCTGCAATCCGAGAGGGACGAATAATCGGGCATGAGAACTTCCGGCAGACTGAAGGCCGCCTGATGCCGCCGGTGCAGGAACTCCATCTCTTTCCCAAAGAGCCCGCGGATCATGCTTTCACCCGCGTCGAGAATCGAGTAGGACACGGGCAGCCAATCGTCCTGCACCAGGCCGCGCTTGGCCATCCCTACGGTCTCACGGTCGAAGATTTCCTCGTTGGATGGAAAACCGCGGCGGCTGCCCACCTCATATTTGCCCCATTTCCGATCGAAGCGCTCCCATTCATCGCGCGTGTCCACAGTGACAGAGGCGAACGAGACAAGGATGCCGTCCTGCATCTGACGTCTCATAAATCGGGAACGCCTGTCCAATGTCTCGTCGAGGGTGTCTTTCCATTTCAGTCCCAGCATGTGGTCACTCGATGCGCCTAAGGGTGCTCAATAGGTTATGCGCCTGTCCTTGAGCTTGCGCGCAGGATTGCCGGCCATGACGGCATTCGGCGGCACATCCTTGACGACGACCGCGCCCATGCCGATGAAGCTGTCCTTGCCGATGCGCAGGTACTGGCGCACGCTGCAGGCCTGACCTAAGTAAGCGCCGGATTCCGCGTGGACGCCGCCGGCAAGGGTCACGTTGCTGCACAGGCATACGCCATCCTCCAGCACGTTGTCATGGTTGATGACGCTGCCGCTCAGGCTGAACACGCGGTTGCCGAGGACGGCATTGTGGCCGATGAAGCAACCGGGATAGATGACGCACCCGTTGCCGATCTTCGCGGAACGCGAGACGAACGCAGTGGGGTCGAAGATCGTGGCGGCGCGGTCCATCGGAAACGGGTCCTTGAATTCGTTGCCGATGGCCAGGGCGGCGTTCGGATGATTCGCCAGGTCGTCAATCGTGCCGAGGACGGGGTAGCCGTCGAGCGTCAGTCCGCGGCATTTCTCGTACCGGTTCTTCTCGCAAAAGAAGCCCAGCAGATTCCACGACGGGCTGATGCCATTGATGCGCTCGACGATCTCGGCCATTTCCATGGCATGGCAGCCGACGCTGCAGATGATGAGGTCTTGCATGGCGCCGTCCTACTGAACCGGGATGCTCCGCTTTGGGCCGGTTTCCGTCGTCTTCCTCATGCCTTGCGCAGCCGGCGCCAGGCCCGCTCAAACGCGAGAATGTTATCCGATGGCCAGGTGTGGCGGAGCGCCTCCAGCGGTCCGAGCAGGAAGCCGACTCGGCCGCAGGACTCAAAGGCCTGCTCGACCGCGCGTTCCGTTTCGGCCGGAGTGCCGCGGCCGAGATGCATCGTTGAGCTGATCCCGCCCCAAAGCGCTTTCCCCGGCAGCGCCTTTCGAACCTCGCGCAGATCCAACGGTCGGATGGCCGGGTCTGCTCCGAACAGGCAATCGAAGTCGAGCGTCGCCAATTCGCCGAGCAAGGGTTCGATGCCGCTGTCCATCAGGTAGATGAACGGGCAATCGGCGGCGTGGGTGGTGCGGATATCCTCAGCGATCGGCCCGCGGGCGAACTCGCGGAAATCCCGCGGGCTCCACAGGTCCGCGGATTCGTACCAGCCTCTGCGGCTCACGGCGTCCACCCCGAGCTCCAGCAGGACCTCCAGTCGCCGCCTGTAGGCCGCGTTGATTTGGTCCAGCAGCGCGTGGACCACCGCCGGCTCGCTCCGGGCGCGGAGGATGATCTCCGCCGGAGGAAAGAGCCAGATCAGCCAGTCCATCCCCGCCGAGTGATAACAGAGCAGCGGCACGCGGAACTCGTCCGCCAGGGCCCTGGCTCCGCGGTGCCCGGACTTCATCATTTCCATGTCGCGCGGATTGTCCACGGGGAAGAGAAACGGCAAGGTGGCCAAGTCAGCCTCGCTCTTGAATGGAAACTCGATGTACCGCGACGGCCTGAAATCATCGTAGAAGCCGACGGGACTGTCGGCGTTGCGTCCTCTCCGGGGCCAATCATCCGTGACCCGCAACCGTTCTTCCAGCGTGCCCGCGGGCGTATGCCAGATCTGGTGCAGGATCGGTTCGTCGTTGAGAGTCTCATAACGGACTTCGACCTCCACCTCGGGCAGCGCCGAGACCTGCGTGCCGATTTCGACGCGGGCATCCCACTCCCGGCGCCGATAGAACTCCAGACGTTCCCGTTCATTCGTCCAGGTTGCCATCGGATGCCGCGGCGGAGAGTGCCAGAAGTGGAAGGCCATGGGCACATAATCCACAGGTTGGCCGCGCAGCGCCGCGACGATACGTTCCTTTGTTGCCATATGCTCAATCACGCGATGGCCGCTCCGATCTTGCCGGGATTTCCGGTTTACCGTCTTCCAAAGACGGGCCGATTTTCAGACGTGAGATTAGACGGTCGAGTTGCCGCTGTCAAGCCGTCTCCGGGCGGCGGCTCCGGCGCTTGCTTTTGCGGCATGCACTATGGTAGTTTTCGCGAGGCTTTGCAGAAAGGATAAACAATGGAGAAACCGTCAAAGGAACTGCCGCTGCCAGGAGAGGTGTTCAGCGTAAAGGGTTGCACTGCGTTCCTCATTCTGCCGGGACAAGTCGCCGCCGGCGGCAAGACGCCGTGGGTCTGGTACGCACCGACGCTGCCGGGCTTGCCGGGTCCGGAAGAGAAGTGGATGTTTGAGAAGTTCCTAAGTGCCGGCATTGCGGTTGCCGGGATTGATGTCGGCGAATCCCATGGCAATCCCGCAGGGCGGGCCCTCTTCTCCGACTTGTACCAGGAGTTGACCCGGAAACGCGGTCTCTCGAAGAAGGCGTGCCTGCTGGTGAGAAGCCGCGGCGGGTTGATGCTCTATAACTGGGCGGTCGAGCATCCGTTGTCCGCGGCGTGCGTGGCGGGAATCTATCCGGTATGCAATCTCAATACTTATCCGAGTCTCAAGAACGCGTCCGCCGCGTACGGCATGACCGAGGAGCAATTCCGGGCTAAAATGGCTGAGCATAATCCCATTGACCGAATAGAGTCGCTGGCCAAAGCCCACGTGCCCATCTATCACATACATGGCGATAGCGACACCGTGGTGCCTATCGAGAAGAACTCCGGCGAATTGGCGGAACGATATCGCCGATTAGGCGGAGTCATGACACTTAATGTAGTCAAAGGGCAGGGACACAATATGTGGGCGGGCTGGTTTCAATGTCAGGAACTCGTGGACTTTGTGATTGCTCAAGCGCATAAAGGCAAGCCTAAGAGGGCGCCCAGGTGATGCCCGATGGGCCGGTGGAAGTCGTCCCTTACAATCCGCGCTGGCCGCAAATGTTCGAGGAACTTCGGGCCGTCTTGCAGAATGCGCTCGGTATCTTATGCCGGAGAATCGAACACATCGGGAGCACTTCCGTGCCGGGTTTGGATGCCAAGCCGATCATTGACCTGGATGCAGTCGTTGCGCGTGAGGACCTGCCCCGGGCCATAGAGACTCTCGGCGGGGTTGGTTATATTCACCAGGGCGACCTGGGCATTCAAGGACGTGAGGCCTTTGCTCGCGAGGCGGAGGACGTGCCGCGCGCCGGGCGCAGACGCGCGTGGCCGGCTCACCATCTCTATCTCTGTCCTGAAGACAGCTCTGAGCTTGCGCGACACGTGGCTTTTCGGGATTGCCTGCGGGCGAACCAAGAGCTTGCGACACAGTACGGCACGCTGAAATCCGATCTGGCGAAACGATATAAGTCGGATCGGGAAGCTTATACGCTTGCCAAGACAAGCTTCATTGAAAACACATTAGGCCTGAACTCTATTAGTTAGGCGGTTCAGGGTTTTACCGTCACGCCTGTCACGCCGAACAGAGTCACGGACGCATCCGATGTCCCCTCCGCGGTCAGCCACACCGCTTTGATCGCAGTATCCTTCCGCGGATTCATCCATTCATAGCCGTAGATGGTGACTTCCCGCCCTTCGTCCGTCTTCTCCTGCACGAACGGATCGGCAAGATAGGTGGCAATATAGCCGGCGTGACGATACATCGAGTGCGTCATCGGCTGCGCATGCCGGCGGTTGATCGCTGCAAGGGTCACGCCGTACTCAATCGGCGCCCTTATCTTCCGGCCGCCCGCGTATTCGATCACATAGGCGCCGAGCGGCATGCGGTCCGACCTGGTCAGCTCCGCATTGGCGCCGGCGGCGTGCAGAAAGACCAGGCTATCGAATTTCCGCCCAACCGCGATCCTCACTTCGGAAGGATACCTGCGGTCGCGCACCGCCGGGCCTTCCACCGTGACGCCGCCGCCGAGTCTGAACGGCACGCCGTGGAATGAGCGGCGGCCCGATTCAGGCGCGGCGCCGACCTTCAGCATCGTGAAGGTTCGTCGCGCCGCCTGCGAGGGAAACGATTCGCCGTGCAGGCGCGAGCGTATGCGCGGCAGCATGGACGCGATGATGTCGTCATAGGTGAACCGCAAGTTCTCGCGATAAGCGTCGGACCACATCATGTTCGCGGAATAGATGAAGTCGTATAGCTTGCCGAGGCGCGCGAAAGTGGACTCGTCACCATGCGCCCAGGTTGAGACCTCCGCGCCGATGATTCCTTTTTTCGAGCGCCGCGTCTCATAGCGCGTATAATGACTCGAATACATATTCCCCATGATCACCTTGAAACCGCGCTCGAGCAGTTGGTCTTCAATGTCCTTGTCCGTGTGAAAATACCAGATGAAATCGAGCAGGATGATATCCTTCGGGATGAGATCAATGGCCGGCGGAGTTAGGTACGTGGTCACCGGCTGGAGCATATCGCTCCAGATCATCATGCCGAGCGCCTTCTTCTTGAGATGGGCGTACACTTTGTTCACGTGGAGCGCGAAGAGTTCCGCCGGCGCGCGGTTCCGGCAGCGTTCGCAGACGCCGATCTGGTAGACCTCGTCATGCCCCATGTGCACGTAACGCGCGGGCTTGACGACTTCCACGATCTCGTCAATGAGATCGAATATGATTTCATAACTCTGGTCATGCAGAGCACAGTAGCAGTGCGGGTAGAACTCGTCCGGTTTCTTGTCTGCCTTCTCGATCTCAATGTCGCCCGCCGAGGCGAGTTTGCCTTCCCTCTCGGCGATCTCCGGATAGGTCATGGTGAGATACTGCACGTGACTTAGGGACTGGACCTCCGGGATCACCTCAAAGCCATAGGACTTGGCATAAGCAACCAGGTCGCGCACCTCGTCCTTGGTGAGACAGCCATCGCTGGTGACCATGTCGCCGTGCGGCACCGGCGGCCATTCGCCGAGCGCCGCCTTGCGGTTGGCGCGCAGCCACGCTTCATTGATCTCGGGACGCCGGTCGAACCGCATGCCCGCAGCGAACTCAAGAAAGAGGGTGTTCATGCGCATCGGGGCGAGCACGTGGCGGATAAGGCGTTTGACGAACGGGATATCCTCCCGGCGCGGCAGACAAAGATGCACGCCGCGTATTTTCGACGCCGGATAATCGTCAATCGCGCAGGCGGGCACGCGCAGCGCGTCGCCGGACGCCCGCAAGAACGCGAGGAGCGCCTCGACGCCGTAGACCAACCCGCGGCGGTCGGCGGCGCAAAGCCGGACGGTCTTTCCGTCCGCGCGAAGCGCGTAGCCTTCGGGTCTGACGCCGGATAATTTGGCGTCGAGCGCCTTTATCTCGCCCGCCTTGCCGAGGATGACCATGCCCGCGGTATCCGTCCTCTCCGACTTTTTCACAATCGGGATATGCGCGCCGAAGTCCTCGGCGATCTTTTCGGCGAGCAATTGCGCGGCGAACTTCGTATCCTCGGACGCGTGATCGCCGGTGACTATGCCCGCGAGTTTCACCGGCGGCGGACTGCCGCGGCGCGAAGGATATTCGATCCTTGCCGGGATCGGATAGACGACCGGCGCATTGAGCTCGCGGCCGAAAATCGCCATGTGCTTGAACACGATGTTCCGGAAGCAGGCGGTAAAACGCAGGACCAATACGCGCGCCGTTACGCCAAGCGGGACGACGACGGTCTCATCGGCGATCATGCCGCGAACGCCCGGATCGAGACGGCCGGCGGCGCGGAACGTTTTGCCGTCGCAGGAAACCAGCGCCCTCACGCCCGCGAACGCGGACGACGACGCGGCGTCCTGCGCGATGACGACGCGGTCAATAAAGCAGGTGGTTTTCAGGTCTATCAGGACATCGAGGCCGACATCGTACAGCGAGCCGCCTTTCCAACCCACAGGCCTGCCGCGGAAAAGCCCGCCCTTTGCGAATGGGATGGTCCCGCGGACGCCGCCGCGATCGGGCATCAGATCGGGAAAGAAAAACTTCTTCGTCCCGCGATGGCAGTAGGTATACGTTCCCGGCAGACGCGTGAGATCGCCGATAATCATTCGATCCTCTTCACAGGGTTATCAGCCGGCAGGGATGGCGGAGAGGGGGGGATTCGAACCCCCGGTCCCGCAAGCGGGACACAGCGTTTCCAACGCTGCTCCATCGGCCACTCGGACACCTCTCCTTGCGTCAGCCGGATTCGGGCAAAGGGAAGGAATTCCCGAAGCCAGATAATAACGGTGCGGCGCGTGAAAGGCAAATGCGGAAATGCCTAAACACGGTCCAACAGAACGCATAACCCAATATAACGACGTGGTTTATAACGGCCATGCTTACTTGCGGAAATAGGACGCCTATTTCCGCAAGTAAGCACTACTTGAGCGGCGTGTAGAGCGGGTCGCCGATGACGATGGTCTGGCCGCAGAGGTACGGAATGCACATGTAAGCCGTCTCCGCCCAGGTGGAGTCGGCTTTCATCGAGTGGAAGAGGTTGGCTACCAGCAGCACGCCATCGGGCCCGGGATCCGCCACGTTGCCGATGGCAGCGCAGACGCCCGCGCTGAGGGCGCCGGCGAGCCACGATGCCTTTCGGTCGCGCAGCGACGAGGCGCTCACCCGGTCCAGGTTGACCGCCAGCGCGCCCTTGACCCAGGAGAAAACCTCCGGCTTGTATTCGCCCACGCCCGCGCCGAGGAAGAAGAACGTGTTGACAGCCTGGTCCGGCCGGAAGAACGGCGGCGAATCCTTCACCGGAGGGACCACGCGGCCGATCAGGCGGTCCAGTTTGGCGAGAGCGCGATAGTTGACCCGGATGGCCGCGTTGATGCGCGCCGAGTCCTCGTCCTCGAACGGCAACGCGGAGAACCGGGCGAACCCGCGCGCGCCGAACGAGTGGTCCTTCTCGACGGCCATCGCGTCGCGCACCAGCGAGAGCTCGCGGCCCGGCGCCAGGGCATCCTCCACGACCGACGGCCCATCCAGCCTCGTGACGAGATACATCCCGAAGAGCGTGGAGTTGAACGGTTCGTCGCGGTTGAGGTAGGGATTCTCGAACTGGCCGCTGAGCGCGCGCGGCTGCGCCAGGAGCGTCAGCTCGGAATCCACCGCCGTCCCCGGCCGCTCGGCGCCGCCCCGGACAGCGCCGGGCGCAATCCGCAACGGCACGCCCGAGGTCGTCACGATGAACGAAATGGCCCGCGAGAGCTTCTTCACGGCGAGATAGGTTCGGATCGGCGCCTGGACGTCCGCCTCGAACGCGGCTCGATCCACGGTCTCATCGGCGGTGCAGCGGATGTGGCAGACGTTCTCCGGCGGCAGCTTGCGCAACGCGGCATATTTTTCGCCGATCTTCTGCGAGACGTCCGAGTTGTCGTTGACGACGAGCAGCACGCCTTCGGGCCCGCGCAGCGAGGTCTCGATCTCCGGGGACGGCGGCGGCTCGGCGGGGTCGGACAGGATTTTGCTGACGCCGGCGGGCGTCGCCGCCCAGATGTCCGGCCCATCCACGAAGACCTGGACGACGTTGTTGTCGGGCAGCGACGAATGGACCTTGTCGAGGTGCCGGCGAGTCATGCCGTCGCGGTCGAGCGCATACACGCCCCAATCGGTGCCGAAATACTCCCGCGCCGAGCCCAGGGCCAGCGAGGAGATTCTTTCATCCTCGAGCAGCGGCCGCCAGTTCCCGGCCTGGTCCACGACAAAGGCGCCGTGCGCGGTGCCGCCCCAGATTCGTTCTCCGTCGGAGGCGAGCGCCGTGACGGCGTTGTTCGGCAGCGGCGACTGGCTCGCCGCGAAAGTGCGCCACGTGGAGTCGAAGAGATCGAGCACGCTGAGCCCCTGGTCGGTGCCGACCCAGACCTCGTTCTCGCGGACGGCGATCGCCCGGACGGGCGCGGCGCACAGGCCGCCGGCGGCCGGGTGCCAGCTTTGACCCTGGCCGAGACGGTCGTAGAGGAACAGGCCGGTCGCCGTGCCGAACCACATCCCCTCGGGCGAGTCGGCGATCGCCAGGACATCCTGCCCGTTGAGCGTGGCGAACGGGCCGATGTCCAGCGGCGCCACCCCGGTGACGTCCCAGCTTCGGAAGACATCGTCCATGATCGGCACGCCGCGCTCGATCACGCCGGAGCCGAGCGAGCCGAACCAGACGGTCGGCCCGTGGAGCGCGAAGTGGTCCACGGCCGAGACCCAGCCGAGCCGGTCGGCGCGATAGGTGGAGGCGGCGAAACCCGCGATCCGGTCCCAGGTGAGCCAGCCGGTCCGCCCGGGCCGCAGGTCGGCCTCGAACGGCGAATACGCCGCCAGGCCGCCGCGCGTCAGGCTGGAGCCGAGCTGCGCCTGGACGGTGCCGATCAGAATCCGGTCGCCGATCAGTTTCAGCGCGGTCGCGTGCCCGGGCGCCGCCGTCGGCAGCACCAGCCAGGAGCGCCCGCCGTCGCGCGTGAAATTCAGAAAGGCCGTCGTGGACGGCGGATCATTGGGCGCGGCCTGCGCGCAGACCCGGTTCGGCTCGATGCTCGCGAGCTGCGTGACGCGCGAGGACCAGAGCGATTCCGCCGCGAAGCGCGCCCAGGTCTGCCCGCCGTCGCGGCTGCGGAAGAGCCCGTTGTCCGAGCCAACCCAGAGGTCATCGCCGGCGGTCATGATCTCGTGGACCGGCAATCCGTGCTGCCCCTGGATGCGGAGCGTGCGCCACTTCTCCTGGTCCGGGTTGCCGAGGATCACGGAGAACCCGCGCGCGGGATCCTGCGGATCGCTCACCGCCGCGCACAGGTTGTCGCCGACGAGGCAGACGTGGTGCCAGTCCTTCGTCACCTGGAACGAGCGCCATTCGCTCGCCCGCGGACGCAGCAGGCTGAGTCCGCGGTTCGTCGCGGCCCAGACGCTGCCTTTGTCCAGCAGCAGGTCGCGGATGACGAGCCCGTGGAGGCCGTTCTGGCGGGAGTAGCAGCGCCAGTCCTCGCCGCCCTCGATCGCCTGGCAGACGCCGCCGTCGGTGCCGGCCCAGAGCTGATCGCCTTCGGCGGCCAGAGTCAGGATGACATTGCTCGGCAGCCCGTCGGCCACGGTCAGCGTGCGCCAGGTCTTGCCGCCGTCGCGCGAACTGGCCAGGCCGCCGGTCGTGCCGACCCACCAGGTCTCGACGTCGGAATCGGTCGTCACGGCGATGGAAAGGATGTTCGAGCGGACGCTGAACGTCTTGAAGTCGCCTCCGCGCGTCCTGCAGATCAATCCGCCGCCGGTCGCCATCCAGAGCTGCCGCCCGTCGCGGGCCAGGATGCGGACCGGGCAGGCGATGTTTCCCTCGTGTCGCCAGGTTGCGCCGCGGTCCGCGCTGAGGAAAAGCCCCTCGCTCGTGGCAATCCAGAGGCCGCTCTCCGAGGCCGCCAGGTCGAAAGTCTCATCGGCGCTGAGGCCCGAGCCGACGCCGGCGGTCGTCCACGTATCGCCGCCGTCGTCGCTCTGCGCCAGGCCATGGCTCGTGGCGGCCCAGAGCCGCTTGCCATCGAGGATAATCCCGTGCA
This sequence comes from Candidatus Brocadiia bacterium, assembly GCA_052139675.1. Classification (GTDB taxonomy): domain Bacteria; phylum Planctomycetota; class Brocadiia; order CAIUPP01; family CAIUPP01; genus JBEKCB01. The sequence continues at coordinate 42,002 of JBKQWE010000084.1, read as the reverse complement.
CGCGGGCCGAGACGGGATGTCCCACCGCCGAGGCGGTCCCGGTCTTCAGCACCACCCAGATCTTTCCGCCGTCGGTGCTTCGGAGGACGTCGGGCGCGCCGCCGTACTGGACGGCCGCGTCGAAGCCGCCCAGCCAGCACGCGCGGCCGGAGGGGCCTTCGCCCAGCGTAATGGAGCTGATGTTCGGCGGGAAGACGCCCTTGAGCCGCTCCCATTGGTCGCCCTGGTTGCTGGACTTGTAAAGGCCGGACGCCGAACTGACCCAGACCTCGCCGAGATATTCGGCGACGGCGCGGATTTCCGAGCCGGGCCCGCCGGAGTCCCAGCCGCAGAGGTCCCAATGAGTGAGGTCCTCGTTGCCGAAGCACAGCCCGTTCAGCGTGCCGACCCAGATGCCGCCGCGGCCGGGAGCGATGCACGTCACGGTATCGCGAAGGATGGCCTGCTCGCCGGCCGGCGGGGCGGCGGCGCCGGTCTCCGGCGCGCGCCGGCGGCCGCTCAGCCGCGGCTGGGCCTCCGCGAGTTCCACTCGGGTCCAGCTTTTGCCGCCGTCGTCGGTCCACACGAGACCGCGGTCCGTTCCGGCCCAGATGCGGCCGTGGGAATCGCGGCATACGGCGGTGATCACGTTCGAGAGGAAATCGTCGCGGCCGAGTTGAGGGAAGCGCTCCCACTCTCCGTTGGCCGCCGTTGCCGGATTCGCCGGCGCCAGCGCGAGCGCGCAGGCCAGCAGGAACGCCGCAGTTGTCATTCGCGCCCGGTGCGGCTTCATCGCCTTCTCTTTCGCATTTTGACAAACCGCCGGCTATTGCAGCACGTTTCGGGCGGTAGTTCAAGGGAATTGTGCCGGCGATTGTGCGACTTCAGCTTCGCGGCGGCGCGAACCGCGAAATCAGCGCTTCGGCCGCGGTCAGCCCGTCCACCGCGGAACTCATGATACCGCTCGAATACCCGGAGCCCTCTCCGGCCGGATACACCCCATCGGCGGAAACCGATACGCGCCGCGCGGGATCGCGCACGATGCGGACCGGGCACGAAGCCCGCGCTTCAACGCCCACCAGGATCGCGGCCTCGCCCGCGAAGCCCGGGATCCGGCGCTCGAATTCGGGCAGGGCGGCGGCGATCGCCGAGCGCACGGCCGCCGGCAGCACGCGCTCCAGCGCCGCAGGCCGGACGCCGAGCGGATAGGTCGTGCTGCGCCCCAGAGCACGGACTCGGCCGGCGAGAAAATCTTTTGCCGCTTGCGCCGGCGCCGAGTAATCCCCGCCGCCGGCCTGGAACGCCTCGCGCTCCCACCCGCGCTGATACTCAAGGCCCGAAAGCGGTTCCGCGCCGAACTCCTTCGGCTGAACCGTGGCGACCAGCGCGGCGTTTGTGAATTCGCCGTCGCGCGGATGCGCGCTCATCCCGTTGGTGCAGACGGCGCCCGCCTCGGAACAGGCCGCGACCAGCACGCCGCCGGGGCAGACGCAGAACGCCGCGACGGACTTCCCCGCCAGCACGTAGTCCGCCGCGCCCAGGCGCGGATGGCCGGCGTGCCGGCCGTAGATCGCGCGGTCAATCACCTCGCGCGGATGCTCGATGCGCAGCCCCATCTGGAACGGCTTCGGCTCCAGGGCCAGGCCGGATTGCCGCAGCGCCTCGAACGTGTCGCGCGCGCTGCCGCCGATGGCCAGGACGAGGGCGTTGCACTCGATGGTCCCGCGCGCCGTCTTTACGCCGCGCAGGGCGCCGCCGGCGACGGCCAGTTCGGTCACGCGCTCGCGCCAGCGGATTTCGCCGCCGAGGCGTTCCAACTCTCCGCAGAGGTTCGCCACAACGGCATGCAACCGGTCGGTCCCGATGTGCGGCCGCGCCTCGATGAGCAGATCCTCAGGCGCGCTGGCGGCGACGAACGTCTCCAGCACCGACCGCACGCGCGGATCGCGGATGCGCGAGTGGAGCTTGCCGTCGGAATACGTCCCCGCGCCGCCGGCGCCGAAGAGCAGGTTGGAGTCCGCGTCGAGTTCGCGCGAGGAAAGGAACCGGCCCACGTCGCGGCTGCGCTCGGCGACGGGGCCGCCGCGCTCCAGCAGCAGCGGGCGATATCCCATCCTCGCGAGCTGCAGCGCGGCGAAGAGGCCCGCCGGCCCGCAGCCGACGACGACGATCCGCCCGTGGACTTCCTCGGTCCCGGGATTCAGGCTGACGGCGGCCGCCGGCTCGATGGCGGCGGCCTTGCCCTTGGCGATCGCCTCGGCTTCGGCGGCCGGATCGGAGAGTGCGACGTCGGCGGTATGCACGAAACGCACCTGCCGGGCCCGCGCGTCAATCGCCCGGCGGACGACCTGGATGTGGCGGATCATCACGACGGGCAGGTCGAGCCGCTCGGCCGCCTTGCGGGCCAGGAGCGAGCCGGGCTCGTTCACGTCGAGGGTCAGATTCTGTAGTCGTATCGGCATGGCGGGATTATGGAGAAATGACGAATGACCCGGTCCGGATGACGGCGAAACCGCCGTCGTCCAGGGTCCGCCGTCAATCGTCGGTTGCTATTCGACCGCAGGCAGGTGCTGCAACGCCTCGGCGATGGCCTCTTCCGGGTGCTCGTAATCCTCGAGCGTGCGGCCGAGATACGCGTCGTACGCCGACAGGTCGAAATGCCCGTGGCCGCTCAGGTTGAAGAGGATGCACTTGGACTGGTTGCGCTGCTTGCAGAGGAGCGCCTCGTCAATCGCCGCGCGGACGGCGTGGGCCGTCTCGGGCGCGACGACGATGCCCTCGGTCATCGCGAACGTCAGCGCCGCCTCGAAGACGGGGTTTTGCGGATAGGCCACCGCCTCGATGATGCCCAGGTTCTTCAGGTGGCTGACGATGGGCGCCATGCCGTGATAGCGCAGCCCGCCGGCGTGGATGCCCGACGGCATGAACGTGTGGCCGAGCGTGTACATCTTGATCAGCGGCGTCAGGCCGGCGGTGTCGCCGAAGTCGTATCGGAAGGGGCCTTTCGTCAGCGACGGGCAGGCGCTCGGCTCGACGGCGACGAACCGCAGGTCCGGCCGGCGGGTGAGTTTCTGCGGGATGAACGGCAGCATGAGCCCGGCGAAATTGCTCCCGCCGCCGGCGCAGCCGATGACGATGTCCGCCTTGTCGCCGACCTTCTCCAACTGCTGGAGCGTCTCGAGGCCGATGACGGTCTGGTGCAGCATCACGTGATTGAGCACGCTGCCGAGCGTGTACTTCGTGTCCGGGTGCGTCGCGGCGTCCTCGACCGCCTCGCTGATGGCGATGCCGAGCGAGCCGGCGCAATGGGGATCGGCGGCGAGCACCTTGCGCCCGGCCTCGGTGTCGCGGCTGGGGCTGGCCACCACGTCGGCGCCCCAGAGGCGCATCAGCGACTTGCGGTACGGCTTCTGGTCGAAGCTCACGCGCACCATGTACACCTTGCACTTGAGCCCGAACTGCGTGCACGCGAACGAGAGCGCGCTGCCCCACTGGCCCGCGCCGGTCTCGGTGGCGAGCCGCTGGACGCCTTCCATCTTGTTGTAATACGCCTGCGCGACGGCGGTGTTCGGCTTGTGGCTGCCCGCCGGGCTGACCGACTCGTTCTTGTAATAAATCCTCGCGGGCGTGCCGAGTTTCTTCTCGAGGTTGAGCGCGCGGACGAGCGGCGTCGGCCGCCAGAGCGAAAGCACTTCCTGCACCGGCTGCGGGATTTCGATCCAGCGCTCCGTGCTGACTTCCTGCCCGATGAGCGCCATCGGGAAGATCGGCGCCAGGTCCTGCGGGCCGACCGGCTTCTTCGTGCCCGGATGCAGCACCGGCGCCAGCGGCTTCGGGAGGTCCGCCTGCACGTTGTACCACGCCTTCGGCATTTCGTTTTCGGAGAGGAATATTTTCCGCACGTTCGTTCCCTCGGATGAAGAATGGCCGGGCACCTGATCTGGCGGGGTATATTAACAGAATCCGTTTCGCCTCGCAAGGGGCGGAATCGCGAGGAGAGCCGTCATTCCCGTCTTGTCGAGCAGTCGGCGGTGGTGGTAGGATGCGCGTTGCTGCACTTAGGGATCATCCGCAAAGGCGCGCCGGCCATGCTGAGCCTGATGGGCTTCTGCCGCTCCAGAGCGCACTGGCTGCTCCTCGCCGCGATCGTCCTGCTGGGCGGCTGGCTGCGGTGTTCCCGGCTCGACTTGATGGAGTTCAAGTCCGACGAGCGGGAACTGCACAGCCTGGCGGTGAAGCAGGCGAGCGGGCAGTGGCAGCTCTCGGGACTCGTCTCGAGCACGGGGCTGCGGAATCCGCCGATGGCGGTCTGCCTCTTCGCGATCCCGGCGCTCATTTCGAGCGATCCGATTGCGCTGGCGATCCTGCCGGCGATGCTCAATACGGCGGCGATCGCGCTGACCTACCTGCTCGGGCGGCGGTTCCTCTCGCGCGGCGGCGCGCTGGCTGCGGCGCTGCTCTTCGCCGTAGCGCCGTGGGCGGTCCTCGAGTCGAGAAAAATCTGGGCGCAGGACCTGCTGCCGTTCTTCACGGTCCTCTTTTTCATCTTCGCTTTCGCCTGGCTGCGCGAGGGGCGATGGCGCCATGCGCTGGCGATGGCCGTCATGCTTTCGGTCCTCAACCAGATTCACTACTCGACCGTGGCGCTCTGGCCGATCGTGCTGTTCCTGCTCTGGCGGCGGCGCTCGAAGCGCGCGCTGAAGCAACTGGCCGTCGGCGCGGCGCTTTACGCCGTGTTGTGGGCGCCGTTCGCCGTGGTCGTGCTGCGCGGCGAGGCATTCGCGAAGGGCGATTATCGGCCGGTCCGCGCCAGCATCCGGGAAACGCCGGCCCACGGCGCCAGGGCCATCTGGTGGCAGGCGCAACTGATGGGATACGGCGGATTCGAGTCGCTGCTGGGCGTCTCCACGCCGGATCTCTCCGGCACGATGCCGTCGGGCGCGTGGTTCACCGTCGCGTGCATGGTGCTGATCTTCGGCGGGCTCGCCGCCGCGATTCTCCGCCTCCGCGCGCGGCCCGAATTATGGCTGCTGCTCCTCTGGTTCCTCCTGCCGACGGTGCTTCTCTCCATTCACCGGGTGATGTTTCACTATTTCATCGTCTGCTGGCCCGTCACGTTCCTGCTGGCGGCGCTCCTCGGCGAATCGGTCTGGCAATGGCTGCAAGGCCGAGCGCCGGGCGTCATCGCCTGGAGCGGCGCAGTTGCGATCCTCATCGCGCTCGGCCTGGTCGCGCTGGCGTGGTTAGAGGTCAGCGCGACGCGCGATTTGCTGGACTTCGTTTCGGCGAACGACGGCACGCTCGGCGAATACGGCGTCTGTTACCGCGAGAAACTTGCCGTCGCGAGCTATCTCATTGACGAAGTCCCCGATGGCCGCTGCAAGCTGGTGGACCGCTCTCACCCGGAGCCGGACGCCGCGGATTATGGCTACCTCGTCTCCTGGCTGCGCAGCCGCCGGCCCGCGAAATCCCAGGCGGCGCGTTTTCCGAGGCCGCCGCTCTTCGTCGTGGAGAGGCCCGGACTTCAAGAGAGCGTGCGCGATCCGCAGTTCTGGGAAGATCGGGGCGCCGCGCCGGTGGGCGCGTTGAGCGTGCATTGTTTCGTGCCGCGAGACGGAGAGAACTGAAGACGAATTGAGACCGCGAAAGCGCGAAAACGCGAAAGCCATTATTGACGTTTGCATAAAGAAAGGAATACTCTCGCAAAGGCGCCAAGAGCGCAAAGAAGAACAAAATCAAACTGTTTTTCGCTCTTTGCGCTCTTGGCGCGTTTGCGAGAGACCTTTCCTTTTCTAACGCAACGATCAATGGAGGATCGCTGATAGACACCGTACTTTTCGCCGTTTTTCGCGTTTTCGCGGTCAAAATCGTCGTTCCGTTGTCTGGAGAGCAGACATGAAGAAGCCGCACATCGAGGTCGAATGCAAGCTGATCGCGCGCGACGCCTCTGCGCTGGCGGGCGTGCATCCGGCGCTCCGGGAAATCTGTTCGAGCGTGCGCCATCTCGGGCGCGAAGTGATCCGCGACGCCTACCAGGAAACGCCCGACTGGCGCCTGTACCGTGCCGGCTACGCCTGCCGCATCCGCAGGACATCGCGCCTCGCGCCCGGCCGCGCCGTGCTGGGCCTCAAGTCGCTCCGGCGGCCGCTGCGCGGCGTCAGCATGCGCGAGGAACGCGAACGGATCGTCCCATGGAGCCGCTACCGTCGCGGCCTGTCCGGCGCGCTGCGCCGCGAGGGCGACCTGAGCGCGAAAATACTCGGCATCCTCGACGGACGGAAAGCGCGCGTTATCTTCCGCGTTCGGAACCGGCGCGATACGTACGCCGTGCGGTTCGGCAAGCGCCTCCGCGCGCTCGTCAGTCTCGACGACTTCACGCTGATCGCCGGCGCGAAGCGACGCCGTCTTGCGGAAGTGGAAATCGAGATTAAGCAGGGGAGCGCCGAAGAGCTGCGGGCGCTCGCCCGGCTGCTGATTCCGCGCCTCGGCCTGAGCGCGCAGACCCGCGCGAAATTCAAGCAGGGGCTCGAACTGGCCGGGCTCATGCCCGGGAGATGACAGCGGGCTTGCTTGCCGGCCAGCGGCGCGGTACACTGCAAGACACAGTCAACAGAGCGCGCCCGTAGCTCAATTGGATAGAGTCGCGGGCTTCGAACCCGAAGGTTGCAGGTTCAAGTCCTGCCGGGCGCGCCAGCCAATCCATGCGCCTGCCGACAAAAATCGGCGGGCGCATTTTTTATTGGAACTGACGGATTTAACTTGACAAGAGACTTACGGCGAGATACAAGTGAGCATATCTGGCAATATATGGCGTTAAATAGCTGCTTGTGGTGAGCATGAAATGTATCTGATGGATGTTGAGGAGTTGGCGGATTATTTGGGCGAAAGCAAACGCTCTGTCTACCGCTACATACAGACCGGCGACTGCCCGCCGTACATCCGGCTCAATGCGCGCAACATCAAGTTCGACAAGCGCGACGTTGACACGTGGCTTGAATCGAAGAAGGTGCGACCATCTTCAAGTCAGGATGAAGGAGGATAGCGATGCAAGACCTGCGTGATGTGGTCGGTATCTCTTTGAGTCTAATTCCTCTTGTCCTGACGGTGCTTTTGGCTTGGCTAATTCTAAGGCGGATCAGGCTCTGGATGGATAAGTCCGTCAAGGCTCGCCAGGACATGGCGAGAGGCATTGCGGATATCGCGGAGCGACTGGAGCGCTTAGAGGCAAAACTGGGAGAATCTCAAGCCTCGAAGCGCTGACGCTAATCGGCGGACGCATGTTGGTGGGGGGCCGCGAAAATCCGCAAATCGTCGTCCTCGGTCCGTCAGAACAGCGGTTCGAGGACGACAACCGCGAGGAGGTGACGCATTAGCATTAAAACAAATAACCGCTGCTGTGTCCCTTCCACAGCAGCGGCTATCACGTCTACCAGGCTGTCAGCCTGTTAGGTCACCTTCGACACGTTCGTGGCTCGCGGGCCCTTCTGGCCTTTTTCGACTTCGAACGTCACGACGTCGTTCTCGGCCAGGCTCTTGAAGCCGCTGCCCTGAATCGCGGAATGATGAACGAACACGTCCGGGCTGCCGTCGTCCGGCGTAATGAAGCCAAAGCCCTTCTGATCACTGAACCACTTCACCTTACCTTGCGCCATGTGTCTTTCCTCTCATGCGCCTGCCTCGGCACGAATCCTCGTTCGGTGAGCCGCCACATCGGGGCTCAATCGCCGGAACGAGGACGATTCGCCAACCGGGCGATTAGGTCGCGCCGTTACACGCACAGTCGGGAGAAAGCCTGCGATAGAACATGTGCAAGGTAAACGGGGAAGGGAATAGGCAGGTCAGCGAGGATACGTCCACGCTTGAGCCAACCAACGGGCACGGGCAGGTCACGCGACCCGCCGCGCCTTGTGTCCACCTCTGCACCACGAAGCCCTTCTACAGTCTTCTCGTCCGCTGCGGCCCTACTGGGCCAAACCTAACTACTGAGTGTATTGTACCCCTGAAACGCTGGATTGTCAAGGACGATTCCGCACTATTCCGTGCCGGGCGTTTGCCCGTTGCGGACGGAGCCCGCCTCGGTGGGCGGCTCCAAGTGCCATCTCTCAGTTTACAACCGGGCGTCTTGGAGTTACATTTATGCAATCCCGGCCGCTCCGGCGCCCGGGCGGCAGGCGGTTAGCGCAGGCAACGGAGGTGACCATGATACGCGTTGCGATCAACGGCGCGGCGGGGCGGATGGGCCGCCGGCTGGTGGACCTGGTGTCGCACGAGCCGGGGATGAAGGTCGTCGCCGCGTTCGAGCAGCCCGGCCATCCGGACCTGGGCCGCGACGCGGGCGAACTGTGCGGCTGCGGAAAGCTCGGCGTTTCGCTCGCGAGCGACTGGACGGTGCCCGCGGACGTCCTGATTGATTTCAGCCTGCCCGCCGCAGCCGTGGCGCGCGCCGCCGAGGCCGCCGGAAAAGGCGTTGCCCTGGTCATCGGCACCACCGGCCTGACCGCCGACCAGAAAGCCGCCGTCGCCGCCGCCGCGAAGAAAGTTCCGGTGCTCCATTCGCCGAACATGAGCGTCGGCGTCAATCTGCTCTTCCGGCTCGCGGCCGAAGTGGCCGCGGCCCTGGGCGAGGAGTACGACATCGAGATCATCGAGGCGCATCACCGGTTCAAGAAGGACGCGCCCAGCGGCACCGCGCTGCGCATCGCCGAGGAAATCGCCGCCGCCACCGGCCGGAGCCTGGCGAAGGACGCCGTCTATGGCCGGCACGGCGCGTCCGCGGAGCGGAAGCCGGGCGAGATCGGCATCCACGCCGTGCGCGGAGGCGACATCGTCGGCGATCACACGGTGCTCTTCTCGGGTCTCGGCGAGCGCGTCGAGGTCGTCCACCGCGCCGAGTCGCGCGACACCTTCGCCCGCGGCGCCCTCCGCGCCGCCAAGTTCCTCGTCGGGAAAAAGCCGGGGATGTACGCGATGGCCGACGTTCTGGCCGGGAAAACGCAGGACTGAGGACCGGCGACTGGCGAAATGCGCCAGATATCGCCTGGCGGGTTCACCGCGCCCTTCTCTTAGCGACGCCGCGCGCAGCCAAGGAGACGCATCGGTCGAACTTTGCGTCCTCCTCGCGAATGCGAATCCACTCCTTGACGGCCTGGCACAATTCTCGATGGACCTTTGCTTTATTTGAACCGTGGACCCCGCCGAGCATCACACTGGGACAGGCGCCGACATAACAGCCGTCCTCTTGCGACCATTCGACGGTTTTCAAATATGGGTCGCTCGGTTTCATCGTCTCACCTTCCCTGCGGCCTTGGTCGCGTTCCTCACCGCCCCAGCGCGACGTCTATGCCGGTCAGCAGGAGTTCGAGTTTGGCGCGAGGCAGCCTACCAATTCGCTCGGTAACAAGCGATCTGTCCAGCGCAACAAGCTGAGACACATTAGCGACGGAGTCCTTCGGGAGACCGGTAATGTGAGCCGCCAGGAGCAGGTTTCCTGGCGCGTCCGCCCACTTCAGGTTGCTCGTAAGGGGAACGCAGAGAACGGTCGCGAGCCGGCTCCGGTTTAATGCATCGCCTTGAACTATGACGACGGGACGGTGAAATCCGGGCCCGGAGCCGGCGGGCACTGGCATTTCGGCCCACCAGACCTCGCCCTGTGAGATCACCACTCCGTTCTCTCCAGGACGCGGCGCGCTGCCGAAGAGACGAATCGGTCGGGTTCCTCCCCGACCTTGTCAAGCGTCGCGTTCATCGCGTCGGTGACTTCATCGGGTGTGTGCCGTGCAACATACTCCCGGAGCGCCTCAGTGAAAAGCCTGCTGCGAGACTTCTTCATCCGGCGGGCCAGCCGTTCCGCTTTCTGAAAAACGTCGTCTTGGACTGAGACCGCTGTTTTCATACCAGTAGTATAACCAGTTTCACGCGAGAGATCAACCGTATCCGATCATTTCACGCGAGCGCCTCCGGCTTTTCGAGGAGTTCTTTCACGCGCTTGAGGAATCGTGCGGCGATGGCGCCGTCCACGGCGCGGTGGTCGGCGCTGAGGGTGAAGGACATCATCGAGCGGACCTGGATGCCGCCGGCGATGACGACGGGCTTCTGCGCGATCCGGCCGACGCCGAGGATCGCGCTCTCGCCCGGGTTGATGACCGGGATGAAGTTGTCCACGTCGAACATCCCCAGGTTGCTGATGGTGAGGCAGCCGCCTTCGTATTCGTCCGGCAGCAGGCGCTTGGAGCGCGCCTTTTCGATCATCTGAGCGGAAGTGCGCGCGGTCGCGGCCAGGTCGAGATGGTCGGCGTTCCGGATGACCGGCACGATCAGCCCCTCGTCGAGCGCGACCGCCAGCCCGATGTTAATCTCGGCGCGCACGCGGATGTGATCGCCGCCCCAGATCACGTTCATCATCGGGTTTTCGCCGAGCGACTTTGCGCAGGCGCGGATCAGCAGGTCGTGGAAGCCGACGCGCATCTTTCCGCCCGTCTTCGCGGAGGCTTCGGCGGGCAAGCCTACGCCTCCGGCGGGCAAGCCGACGCCTCCGGCGGGCAAGTCCGCGTTGAGCTTCGCGCGCAGAGCCGCTGCGGCGGTCATGTCCACCTCCATCGTCAGGTAGAAGTGGGGCGCTTCCCGCTTGGATTTGGCCATTCGCTCCGCGACGATCCGGCGCATGGCCGTGAGCTCGACGCGCCGCTCGCGCGCGGCCGCCGGGCGCGCCGCCGCCGGCTGGGCGGCCAGCACGTCTTCCTTCGAGATCTTTCCGCCGGGCCCGGTCCCGCGCAGCGTCGTCAGGTCAATGCCGCGCTCGCAGGCGATCTCAATCGCGGTCGGCGTCGCGCGGATCGGCTCTCTCCGGGCGAGATACTCCGACACGTCCTTCTCGACGATGCGCCCGCCGGGACCGCTGCCGCGGAGAATCTGGAGCGGCACGCGCGACTCCCTGGCACGCATCCGCGCACGCGGGGAGACGAGGATCCGGCCGGTCGGACCGGGAATGGCCTCGACTTCGGCTTCGGCGCCGGCCGGCGCAGCGGCCGAAGCGTCCTCCGAGGCCGGCTTGGCGGCCGACGCCTGGGCGGCTTTTTCGCCGCGCGCGGCGGCCAGGAGTTCCTCGAGGTTGTCCGGCAGCGTGTCGGCCGGCTCGCCGGCGAGCGCGATGACGGTGTTGACCGGCAGGGTGACTTTTTCCGGCGCGAGGATCTTCTTCAGGGTGCCGACGATGGACGATTCGACCTCGAGCGTGGCCTTGTCCGTGGTGATCTCGAGGATCACATCGCCCTTCCGGATCGGGTCGCCTTCGGCCTTGCGCCATTTCTCGACGGAGGCCTCGGTCATCGTCTCGCCGAGCTTCGGCAGGAGGATCTGTTGAATCATGGCGCCACCTCTTCCTTCATCATTGCGGGCCGGGCGCTACTTCAGGGTTTCGCGGATCGCCTTCTCGATCGCCGCCTCGTTGGGGATCGCCGCGTCTTCGAGAGGCGGACTCATCGGGACGGGCACGTTCGCCGCGCAGAGGCGGGCGACCGGCGCGTCGAGGTAATCGAAGGCGTGCTCGTTGACGCGGAAGGCGATCTCGCTGACGGCGTTGTTGTCGGTGCATCCCTCGGAGACGAGGAGGAGCCGGCCGGTCTTCTTGACCGACTGGAGCAGGCAGCGCAGGTCGAGCGGCCGGAGACAGCGCAGGTCAATCATCTCCGCGTCCACGCCCTGGCCGGCGAGCTTCTGGCAGACCGCGTTGCAGCGCAGCGCCATGCGGGAGTAGCTGGCGACGGTGATCTGCTTCCCTTCGCGCCGGATGGCCGCCTGGCCGAGGGGCAGCACGTAATCGCCGTCCGGAACCTCGCCCTTCGAGCCGTACAGCATCTTGTGCTCGATGAAGAGGACCGGGTCGTTCGAGCGGATGGCGGCCTTGAGCAGGCCCTTCACGTCGTAAGGAGTGGACGGGCAGACGATCAGGATTCCGGGCACGTGCAGGAACCACGCCTCGAGGCTCTGCGAGTGCTGCGCGGCGATGCTGCGGCCGGCGCCGGCTTCCGTGCGCAGGACCATCGGCACGCAGGTCTTGCCGCCGAACATGTAGCGGTTCTTGGCGCCCTGGTTGCAGAACTGGTCCATGGCGATGGTCATGAAATCCATGTACATGATCTCGGCGACGGGCCGATAGCCGCACATGGCCGCGCCGACGGCGGCGCCGGCGATGGCCGCCTCGGAGATGGCGGAATCGCGCACGCGCTCCGCGCCGAATTCCTCGTAGAGCCCGCGCGTGGCGCCGTAAGCCCCGCCGTAAATGGCCACGTCCTCGCCGATGATGAACACGCGCGGATCGCGGATCATCTCCTCGCGCAGCGCGTCACGGACCGCCTGCCAGTAGCAGATCTCAGCCATGTCGTGTTTCCCGGATAACTATGTTTTTAAACCACAGATGAACACAGATGGACACAGATGGACACAGATACGGAAAAACGTAAAAGCAGGATAGGTTACAGGACCATCCTTTCGTATTGCAGCCGCGGGCCGGCGAAATTGATCAGGAGACCTACTCGCAGGCCGGCCAGCCGCATGTAATTCAGCAACTGCGCGCGGTGGCCGTCGGTCAATTGCTCGACGGCTTTAACCTCGACGATCACCTTCTCCTCCACCACTAAGTCGGCGCAATATATGCCGACTTCCCTGTCGCGATACAGCACGCGGAATTCCCTCTGCGTATTCACGTTCAGTCCGCTCAGCGTCATCTCCCACGCCAGAGCATTCTCGTAAGGCTTCTCCAGCAGCCCGCAACCCAGGGCGTTGTGAACCGAGAAAGCCGCCTTGATAATCTCGCCCGTCAACTCCTTGTGAAGGAACTCGCGGGCGTTTTCATCCATGCGTTTCTTGCTGTCGTCTGAACTCGCCGTATCTGTGCGTATCTGTGTTCATCTGTGGTTAAAATTTCTTGGATTCAAACCGCAGGTTTATAAGGCTCCAAGCCGTACTTCCCCTCGATCCACTCGGCGTAAACATCCTCCAGCAACGTGCTGGGATCCGGGTACGGGCTCTGGTTGAGCGCGAAATCCTCCGCTTCGGCCAGTTCCCGGTCCACGTCCTTCTGGAGCGCGGCGACCTCGGCCTCGGTCAGCGCGCCCTGCGCGATGACGTGCTGCGAGAAGAGCGTGATCGGGTCGCGGTCATGCCAGTACTGTTCCTCTTCCTTCGTGCGGTACTTGCGCGGGTCGCTGCGGGAATGGCCGCGATAGCGGTAGGTCTTACACTCGATCAGCATCGGGCCGCCGCCGGCGCGGGCGGATGCCACGGCCTTTTCGACCGCGGCCTTGACCTCGAGGACCTTCTGCCCGTCAATCGTCACGCCGGGCATGTTGTAGGAAGCGGCGCGGACGGAGATGTCCTGCACGGCGCAGGCGCGCGCGGTGGAGACGGACATGCCATAGAGGTTGTTCTCGCAGACGTAGATGACCGGCAATTTCCAGACGCCGGCCATATTGAGCGACTCGTGGAACGTGCCGTTGTTCGAGGCGCCGTCGCCGAAGAAGCAGAGGACCACCTGCCCCTTGCCGTTGAGCTTGCAGGCGAGCGCAGCGCCGGTGGCGACGGGGATGTTGCCGCCGACGATGCCGGTCGCGCCGAGGTTGCCGGCCTTCACGTCGGCGATGTGCATCGAGCCGCCTTTGCCCTTGCAGTAGCCGGTGGCCTTGCCGCAGAGCTCGGCGAGCATGTACTTGAGCTCGCCGCCGCGCGCGACGCAATGGCCGTGGCCGCGGTGCGTGCTGGTGATGTAGTCGTCCGGCCCGATGGCCGCGCACGCGCCGACGCCGACGGCTTCCTCGCCGGCATAGACGTGCGATGCGCCCTTGAGGACGTCGCGCCCGAGCAGGTCGAAGACCTTCTCCTCGAAGGCGCGGATCATCATCATCTTGCGGAGGTAGTTCGTCCAATCCGCCTTGTGCGGATGTTCCTTGGCCGACTGCTTGCTCATTGGAGTCCTCGTACCGGGTTCCGTCACGCCGGGGATCGGTGTAAGTGAGATAGTTTATCGCAACCCGGCGGGCCGGTCAACTGAACCGACGTTTCGTTCAATTCAGCATGTCCAGCCAGTCCGCCGTGATGCCGATGGCGCGGTGGTTCTGCTCGACGCGGCCGCGGACGAGGTAGGGGCCGTAGCTGCGGATGAGGTGCCCGAATCGGCGATACGTCTGCGGGAACAGGATGACTTCCATCGTCCCGAAACGGTCTTCGAGGGTGAGAAATTTCATGTATTGCCGGTCTCGGGTGACCGCGCGGCGCATGGTCACCAGCCAGCCGGCGACGGTGACGCTCCGGCCCACTTTCGCCGGAAGCTGATCGGACCGCGCCAGGTCGCGCTCCGCAAGCTCCCTGGAGAACATGCGCAGCGGATGGTCGCTGACCGAGAGGCCCAGAGTTTCCTGCTCGAGGCGGATCCGCTCCTCGACCGGATATTCGGGCAGCGGCGGGACGGTTCCGGGCGGGTCGGGCGCGGGCGCCGGTTCCGGGCCGAAGAGTTCATCGCTCATCGCGCCGGCGAACGATTTGCGGATGTCCTTCGAGAGCAGGCGCAGTTCCCAGAGGAGCTGCGGGCGCGTCCGGCCTAAGTTCCCGAGCGCGCCGCAGAGGATCAGGCGCTCCGTCTCGGAATCGTTGACCTGGGTGCGGAAATAGAAATCGCGCAGCGAGGCGAACGGCCTCTGCGCGCGCGCGTGCAGGATGGAGCTCAACGCCCGCTGCGAGATGCCCTTGACCTGCGCCAGCCCGATGCGGATGCAGCCGGGCGTCCGCCGGCCTTCGAGCATCGTCCCGCCGGAGCAGTGCTCGACGCCGCTGAGGGCGACGTCCGGCGGAAGGATTCGCACGCCCCAGCGCCGCGCCTCTTCGAGGTATTCGCGCGTCTCGTAGAATCCGCCCTGGTTCGCCATGACCGCACAGAGGAACTCGGCCGGGTAGTGAGCCTTCAAATACGCCGCCTGGTACGAGATGGCGCCGTACGTCACCGCGTGCGCCTTGCAATAGGAGTAGCCGGCGAAGTTTTGGATCAGCTTCCAGATTTCCCCAGCCGTCTCGGGCCGGACGCCCCGCCCGGCCGCGCCGCGCAGGAAGCGCTCCTGCAGCGCCGCGATCCGCTCGGGCGAGCGCTTCTTCGAGATCGCCTGCCGCAGCGTGTCGCCGTCCTCGAGCGTGAACCCGGCGATCACCGCCGCCACCTTGAGGATGTCCTCCTGGAAGAGCATCACGCCGTGGGTGTCGCCGAGGACTTTCTCCAGGCGCGGATCGAGATACGCCGCCGGCTCTTCGCCCAGGCGGCGGCGGACGAAGCGCTCCTTCATGCCGCTGCCGGACGGGCCGGGCCGGATGAGCGAAAGCGCGTGGATCACGTCGAGCCGGCTCTCGGCGCGGATCATCTGCAGGAGGCTGCGCATGCCGGGCGACTCGATCTGGAAGCAGCCGATCGTCCGCCCCGCGCGCAGCAGGGCGGCGGTCTCGCCGTCGCCGTCGGGAATCTGCGCCAGGGCGACCGCGTCGCCGCGGTTGCGCTCGACGGCGACGACGGTGTCGGCGATGAGCGAGAGCGAGCGATGGCCGAGCAGGTCAATCTTCACCAGGCCGATCGCCTCGACGGCGTTCATCTCGAATTGTGTGACGACGATCCCCTTCGTCGCGCGCTCGAGCGGGAGGTAGTCGGTCAGCGGGCGGTCGCCGATGACGATGCCGCCGATGTGGATGCTCAGGTGGCGCGGGAACCCGTCGAGCGCCTCGGCGCGCGCGACGATGGTGCGGTACGGCTCGCGGTCGAGCGGGAAATCGCGCGCCTCGGGGAAGAGCTCCTTCGCGTCGCGGATGCTCTCGGCCGAGTAATGCGGCAGCATCGCGGAGAGGCGGTTGATCTCCTCCATGGGCAGCCCGAAGACGCGCGCCACGTCGCGGAAAGCCGACCGCGCCTGGTACGTATTGTGGTTGCTGACCATCGCCACACGATCTGCGCCGTGGCGCTCGTAGACGTAGCGGAGCACCTCGTCGCGCCGCCGCCAGCAGAGATCGAGGTCAATGTCCGGGCAATCGGTGCGCGAGCGGTTGAGGAAGCGCTCGAAATAGAGGTCGTGCGCGAGCGGGTCGGCGCTGGTGATGCCCAGGCAATACGCCACGAGGCTGTTCGCGGCCGATCCGCGGCCGACGATGGGAATTCCCTTCCGGAGCGCGAAATTCACGATGTCCCACACGATGAGGAAATACTCGGAGAAGTGGAGGTCGTCAATGACCGCCAGTTCGTAATCCAGCCGCCGGGCGACTTCCGGCGTCGGAGCGTCGTGCGCCATACGCGGCGCACTCTGGTCGTGCGCGGTACGCGGCGCACTCTGGTCGTGCGCCGTACGCGGCGTACTCTGGTCGTGCGCCGTACGCGGCGCACTCTGGGGATAGCGCTCGTGCATGCCGCGGAGCGCCAGCTTCCGGAGCGCGGTGCGCGGCGATTCGCCGGCCAACTCAGGCGGTATCTCCTTGAGCGAGAAAAATTTCGGGAAGATCGGCTTGCCGGTTTCGAGCTGCAGGTTGCACGCGTCGGCGATCCGGCGCGTGTTGGCGATGGCCTTGCGGCCGAGCGCGCTGCCGGAGAACCGGCTGATCATCTCGTCGGCGCTCTTCAGCCAGGCGTCCGGCGGCGCCAACTCGTCCGGGCCGACCTCGGAGAGCAACTTGTTCTTCCGGATCGCCGTCAGCAGGCGGTGCATCTCGCGGCCGCCCATTCGATTGAACTCAGGGCGGCCCTGAGCAAGGTCGAATGGGCCGCCGGGCGAGACGAAGTGGACGTTGTTCGTCGCGACCGGCGGCGCGCCTTCGAACCGCGGCTGGGCCGGATCGGCGAAATACCGGATTTCATGAAAGAGCCGGCCGCCCTCGATCGCGCCGGCCAGCCGCCGAAGCAGGGCGGCGTCGGGCGTCAGGATGAAGAGCCCTTCCTGGCGCCGGACCAGCGCATCGGCGAGCGAGAAATTCTCGTCGAGCTGCCGCGCGGTGATCAGGCGGCAGAGATTGGCGTACCCTTCGCGGTCGCGCGCCAGGCAGACCGCGCTGCCGGAAGCGCACTCGATCTCCGCTCCCAGGATCGGCTTGATGCCGATCTCGCGCGCCTTCGACAGGAACAGCATGGCGCCATAGAGCCCGTTCGTGTCGGTGATCGCGAGCGTATCGAACCCCAGCTCGCGCGCCCGCCCCAGCAACTCCTCAATCCGGCCCGCGCCGGAGAGCAGCGAGTAATTCGAGTGAACGTTCAGATGTATGAAGCCGTTTTTCATGTTTTGCCGCCTTTCGCCGCGTCTGTTAACATTATACTAACTCAGTGGCGAAACGCAAGCTGAAAACGGAAATTCCTGATGGGAGCAGAAAGAGGATCGCCGGCAGAAAAGCGCTTCGAACGTCCTCAGCGATTCTTCAGCCGCCGGCCGGAGCGGTGTATCCGACGGCGGTCAGGGAAGTGCTTCCCATTCCTTTCTGGATATGCCCGCCTGACGGAGAATGCGCGCAAGCAACTCCTGGCCGATATCTCGTTGATGCGGATTAGGAATGGTCAACGCCAAGCTGCCCTTGACCATGAATGTGTGCTTGCCGCCGGCATATGGGCCATCAAAGCCCGCTCGGTGAAGACTGCGAACCAAGTCTCGGCGAGAGACGGCGCGGAATGGAGGCAATCAGGCAGTCTTCTCTTTCTTCACGCTCAAGCGTATCCCATCAATCGTCGGCAGCGAAAGGTGGCGGTGGATTCTGAACAGCAGCCAATCTTCAAGGACCTCAGCCAATTGGGCTCGGCACTGTTCCAAAGTTCGGGCATTGGCATACACCCCGCGGCACTTCGGAATCTCGCCGTAATAGGTTCCATCATCCTTCAGCACTTCATACCGCGCGTGTCTCATTGCTGCTTCGAGGTATTTTGTGAGCATCGTTAATTCTCCATTCGAGCTGGAAGCCACCGCCAGGTTCTGCTTGACTTTATAATTGTACGTGAGCCCGAAGGCCACAACAAGTCCTACTGTGGCTGTTCGGAACCGCCGGCGCCGGCGACGGCGTTGAGGACCTTCATATATGCTTCGTACTGCGTGTGGACGCCCGCGGCGGTGCCGATGGTGGCGCCGCGCAAGTGGCCGGCGACGTCGTCGCGCTGGACGAGCGCCCGCAGCGCGGCGGCGATCGGCGCCGGCTGGGCCAATTGCAGGTCGTTCGGCGGCCCCAGATCTGCGACGCAGAACGCGTACGATTCAGCGATCTCCGCCTCGGCCTTCTCAAGGCCCGGCGCGGACTCCAGCAACAACTGGCGGGCCAGCCGGTTCAAGTCCGTATCCGGCTTTCCTCCGGGCTGCGCTTCGAGAGCTTCCTGGGCCAGCGCCGCCAGCCGCGGCGGCGCCTCGGCGCGGAGCTCAACGCCGTTCGTGGCGTCGCGGAGCGCCGCAGCGAGCGTCCGCGCCGCGGCCGGGCCGTCGAGCGCGCGCAGGGCGAAAATCTGCGAGACCGCGTACGGCCCGACAATCGCGCCGGTCAATCCTCCGCGTTTCAGCAGGGCGGCCAGCGCCGCGAACCGATCGGCGGGCGCCAGAGAGTCGAGGGCAACGGCCTGCTCCGTCTCGGCGATGACCGGCTCGTCGCCCTTCGGGCAGAAGGCCAGCGCGCCGACCTGCGTTTCGCCGGGGATTTCCGGATTGGCGGAATCGGTCTTCTCGAATCCGCCGAGGAGGAACAGCCACTGGTCGCCCGGGCGGACGTCCGCGCCGCCGTTGCTGAAGATGGTCATTTCCAGCGTCGCCTCGCTGTAAGCGCGAAACAGCGGCTTGAACACCGTGACGAGGACTCGCTGGCCAACTTGCACGCCCCGGAATGCCCGCACACATTCGACTTCCGCCTTGCCGGGCGCGCCCATGCGGCTGACGTTGCCCGTTCCCCGTTGGATATTCAGCACCTTGCCGAGGAAGACCCGCTCGCTCGGGCTGATCCGGCCCGGAAAGGCGTCATCCGGAACCTGCTTGCCCGGTTCGCGTCCCGGCTCGGGCAGATTGGCCAGCGGAGCGGCCGCCGGCCTTGCTGCGGCGCCCCGGTTCCGCGGGCCGTTCGCGCAGCCGGTGAACCCGGCGGCGATCAGCAACGCCGCCGCGAGAAAAACTCCGGCGCGCCGAAGCGCTTGCGGGAAATTGTGCGGTATGGCGAACATGATTCAACTCTGCCCGGCGTGTGGCCGTACGAGTCGGAAGCGAGTACACCGGCTCCAAGGCGCTCAGCGCGCGTGCGCCACGGCTCGCCTCGAAACGCTAATCAGAGCTCGGAGCGCATCGTTAACAGACCGGTCGTCGGGAAACTGCCTGGCCACGTCCGGCGCCAGCAAAACCAGGTTGGTCCCTTTGCGGTAGGCTTTCGCGTACTTGCCTCTTACTCCACCTTTCATTCGAGCAAAGTCATACTCCGGCCTGAGATCCTCCCTGTTCTGCGCGTTAGGCCTCGTTTTCATAGGCGTATCGTCTCGTTTCCGTCTGTTCACCCGCCGGCGACGGCGGCGGCGAAGCGGGTGCCGAAGACGCGGCATGCTTCGAGGTCCTCGGCGGCCGGGGTGAACTTGGTTTTCAGGCCGGACTCGACCAGCGGGACGCGCATGTCCTTGAGCCGCTGCTCGATGAAGGCGACGCCTTCGCCGCTCCAGCCGTAGGAGCCGAAGGCGGCGGCTTTTTTCGCGCGGAGCTTGACCGTCGAGAGCAGCGACAGGGCGCGCCACATGGCCGGCGGCAGGTCGCGCACGATGGTCGGCGATCCGAAGATCAACCCGTCGGCGGACTCGAACGCATCGCGGACTCGCGCGTCGTCCGTCTCGGTCAGGCGCAGCAGATCGGCGTCGGCGCCGGCGCTGCGGAGTCCTTCGGCGATGGCCGCCGCCATGCGCGCGGTGTTCTCGTGCGCGCTCAGGTAGAGAATGGCGACGCACGGCTTCGCCCGCGGCTTGAGCGTGGCCCACTCGCGGTATCTCTCGATGTAATGCTTCGGGTCGCGGCGCAGGATCGGTCCGTGGCTCGGGCAGATCATGCGGATGTCGAGCGGCTTGATCGCCTCAAGCGCGGCCAGCACCTTGTCGCGGTAGGGCCGCATGAGGCTGTCGTAGTAGAGCCGGAAGTCCTCCTCGAAGTCGGCGGCCAGGTCGTTGTACATGCGCTCGTCGCAGACGTGCGTGGCGAAGCCGTCGCACGGGAAGAGGATGCCGTCCTCGGGCAGGTACGTGAAGATGGTGTCCGGCCAGTGGATGAACGGGGCGGAGATGAACTGCAGGGTTTTCCTCCCGAGCGGCACCTCGGAACACTCGCCGGCGGCGAAGCACTCGAACGGGCGGTTGAGCAGGTCGGCGAGGTAGAGCCGTGCGGCCTTCGAGGCGTACACTTGCGCCTGGGGCGCGGCGGCGAGAAGCGCTTCGAGCGCGCCGGAGTGGTCCGGCTCGGTATGGTTGAGGACGATCACGTCAATGCGCTTCAGGTCCACGAGCGACGAGAGGTTCTTGAGGAACTCGTCCGCGAACAGGCCCTTGACCGCGTCTATGACGGCGATCCGGTCGCCGCGGACCAAGTAGGAATTATACGTGGTGCCGCGGCGCGTCGGCATCAGGTCGTCGAAAATCTTCAGTTCCGGGTGGAGCGCGCCGACCCAGAAAACGTCTTTCACGATCTCAAAAGGCTTCGTTCTGCACCCCCGATCCAAGGCCGCGGCCGGTCTCCTGCCTCAAAAAACAGTCTACTACCCGGGCGCGGAAGAAAGCAACTGGGTTCTTGCCGCCGCCGCGTGGCCTTGTTACAATAGATATGGGAATATTAGAAAAGGAGCCATCCCATGGTGACACGCGAAGAAGTCGAAAAAGTCCTTTCGGAACAGATTGACCCGCGTTTGGCGATGGACGGCGGCGGCATCGAGTTGGTGGACGTGACGAAGGAAGGGCTGGTGAAGGTGCGGCTGCGCGGCGCATGCTGCGGCTGTCCGGGCGCGCGCATGACGCTCCAGATGGGAGTCGAGCGCATCCTCAAGGAAGCCATTCCTGAAGTCGCCTCCGTCGAAGCGGTGTAGGGCAGCGGTTCGTCGCCGCGGAGAATGCAGAGGACGCGGAGGAAGTCCTCGAAAAGCGCCGGTGAGGGATTTTCGTTTTCGCCGGCGTCCTCTGCGGGTTGGATTCCCGAATGAACAATGATCTTCAAGCAAAGGGGCGCACTATGTCTCGACCGCTGGTGACGGTTGTCGGCGCGGGGCAAGTCGGCGCAACGACGGCGCAGCGGATCGGAGAAGCGGGGCTGGCCGACGTGGCGCTGATTGACATCGTGGAAGGACTTCCGCAGGGCAAATCGCTCGACCTGGCCGAAGCTGCGCCGATCCTCGGCGCCGACGCTAGGTTCATCGGGTCGAACGACTTCGCCGCGATGCGCGGAAGCGAGGTGGTGGTCGTCACCGCCGGCCTGGCCCGCAAGCCGGGCATGAGCCGCGAAGACCTGCTCCAGAAAAACGCCGCCATCGTCGGCGGCATTGCGGACCAGGTTGCCGAGGAAGCGCCGCAGGCGACGGTGATCGTCGTCAGCAATCCGCTCGACGTGATGACCTGGCTGATGCACCGCAGGACGCGCTTCCCGAAGCGCCGCGTCATGGGCATGGCCGGCGTGCTCGACTCCGCGCGGTTCAGCGCGTTCATCGGAATGGAACTCGGCGTCTCGGTCAAGGACATCCGCGCGATGGTCCTCGGCGGACACGGCGACCAGATGGTGCCGCTGCCGCGCTTCACCACCGTCGCGGGCGTGCCGGTGACGGAGCTGATCCCGGCGAAGCGGCTCGAGGAGATCGTCCAGCGCACGCGCGACGGCGGCGCGGAGATCGTGGCCCTGCTCAAGACCGGCAGCGCCTTCTACGCGCCGTCGGCCGCCGCGGCGGCGATGGTCGCCGCGGTGCTGCGCGACGAGAAGCGCGTGATGCCCGTCTGCGCGCTGCTGGAGGGCGAGTACGGGCTTTCCGGCGTCTTCGTCGGCGTGCCCGCCCGGCTGGGCCGCGCCGGCATCGAGGCGGTCATCGAGTTGAAACTGACCGAGGCGGAGAGCGCGGCGCTGCGCCGTTCCGCCGAAAGCGTCCGGTCGAACTGCGCGGTGCTGGAGAAACTGGCGAAGCCGGGCGGTTGACTTGTGGAGCGTGCGGCAGTAACATCGCGCCGACGCCATCGGCGGCCGTTCCGTTAAGGGGCCGGCATGCCTTTCAGCCTGAGACAACTCGCCCGCACGCGAAAGCAGGTGCGCCGCCTGGTGCCCATCCTGCACGTGCTGGCGCGGCACGGCTTCGGGCACTTCGTCCAGCGGACCGGCTTCAACCACCTCCTCCCGCTGCGCTACTCGCGCCGCCAGCCGGGCGACGAGCTGTCCGCGCCGCGGCGCGTCCGTATCGCCCTTCAGGAACTCGGGCCGACCTTCATCAAGTTCGGTCAGACGCTCTCCACCCGCGGCGACCTGCTGCCGGAAAGGTACCTCGTCGAGCTGCGCATGCTCACCGAGGACGTCCCGCCGTTCGATACCGCCGTCGCGCGCAAGATCGTCGAGGACCAATTGCATCGGCCCATCGCCGAGGTCTTCAGCGAATTCGGCGCGGCGCCGGTGGCCTCCGGCTCCATCGCGCAGGTTTACTATGCGACGCTGCGCGACGGCACGCCCGTCGCCGTCAAGGTCAAGCGGCCCGGCGTCGAGAAAGCGCTGACGGCCGACCTGGACCTGCTCGAGTTCGCCGCGCCGCTCGCCGACCGCCTCGAGGAGCTCAAGGCGCTGCGCCTGCCGATGGTGGTGGACGAATTCCGCCGGTCGCTCATGCGCGAGGTGGACTTCGTCACGGAGGCGAGTTACACCTCCAAGATGAAGGAGGAGCTGGCCGGCGACGAGCGCGTCTGCGTGCCGGCGGTGTATTGGGAGCTGACGACCTCCGACGTGCTGACGCTCGAACGGATCGCCGGCGTGAGCCTGACGAAAAAGGCCGAGCTGGCCGCGCTGGACTTTGACCGCAAGCGGCTGGCGCGCGACCTGGTCGAGATCTTCCTGTACCAGTTCTTCAAGGCCGGCCTGTTCCACGCGGACCCGCATTCCGGCAACATCCTGATCACGCCGGACGGGCGGATCGGGCTGCTGGATTTCGGGATGGTCGGCCGCCTCAGCGAGGAACTGCGCGCCCAACTGGCGACGAGCTTCATCGCGCTGACGAAAAAGGACGTGGACGTCATCGCCGACGTGTACATGGAAATCGGCGCCGTCTCGCCGGACACCGACGTGGATCATTTGAAACGCGACCTGCAGGAGGTGCTGGACCGGTACTACGGAATTCCGACCAGCCGCCTGGACGTGCGGCACTGCATGAACGACGTGCTGCGGCTCGCGCGCGACCATCACATCCTGCTGCCGCGCGACTTCGTGCTGCTGGGCAAATCGTTCGTGACGATGGCGATGATGGCGCGCGAGATTGACCCGGAGTTCGCCCTCTCGCCGGTGGCGAAGTCGTTCGCGCTCTCGCTCGCGGCGGACAAGCTCTCGCCGGGGCGCGTCACGGGGAACATCCTGCGCGAGGCCTGGTTCATCGGCCACGGGCTGCGCCGGCTGCCGAAGGACCTGCGCACGCTCTCGCGCAAGCTGCTCGACGGCAGCCTGCAGGTGACGCTCCACCTGCGCGAGTTCGACGGGATGATCCGCGAGCTGGACCGCGCGACGAACCGGCTGGCGTTCAGCGTGGTGGTCACCGGCATCGTGGTCGGATCGAGCATCCTGCTCCACGCCAAAATCCACCCGTTCATGAGCAGCCTGCCGCGGTGGCTCGGCGGCATGTTCTTCGCCGCGCACATGCCGGAGACCTCCATGCTCGGCCTGGGCGGGTTCCTCTTCGCCGGGGTTCTCGGCATGCTGCTGGCGGTGGCGATCTGGCGAAGCGGAAAACTCTAAACTCAGTGCGGAGTGCGGAATTGAAAGTGGGTCGGGCTTCGCCCGCATTGAGCGCGCTCCGCGCGCCATAGTGCCGGCGAAGCCGGCTCCTCGTTCAGCTCCGCACTCTACACTCCGCACTCCGCACTCTAGTGAGGTATCGGCATGTACAGACGCTGGATCGTCACCTTCGGCGGCGCGGGGCTTTTGCCGGCGATGCCCGGAACGTTCGGCTCGCTGGCCGCAGCGATCATCTTCTATCTGCTCTGGCTCGAGTTCGGCCCGGCGACGCAATGGATCGTGTCGGCGCTGCTCCTGGTCGCCGCCGCGGTCGGGATCGGCCTCGGACGATGGGCCGAGGACTATTTCAAGGCCGCCGACCCGCGCCAGTTCGTGCTGGACGAAGTCGTGGGCCAGTGGCTGACGCTGCTCTTCGTCCCGCCCGGCGACCTCTCCGCGCACACGCTGCCGTCCATCGCGGCGGCGTTCTTTCTGTTCCGCGCCTTCGACGTGGCGAAGCCGTTCCCGATCCGCCGCATCGAGCGGCTGCCCGCCGGCTGGGGAATCGTGCTCGACGACGTGGCTGCGGCGGTCTACGCGGGGATCGGGTACTGGGTCCTTCGATACATCACAATGGCGGCGCTCGGCACGGCCAGCTGAGAGCCGACTAACGCGACGATGGACGATGGACAATAGACGATAGGCTGGCGCGCAGGCTTATCGTATGTCGGTGCCGTTGCCGTCCCGCTTAGGATTTGCTCAGATGTCGAGTTCGCGCCCGCCACCAGCGCTTGAATTCCTCCACCCCGCGAACGCCGTTGTCGAGCACCGCCTCATAAATATGGACTGAGAGCATTTCGCGGCGGTACTCCGGCAGATTGCATACCGCTTCCTTGATGGCCAGAATGCGAAAACGGGCCTCGTCGGTCAACAGACCTGCCCATCGGGAGCGGTTGGGACAGCCTCGCGCAAACTCTTCTGCCCGCGCCGTCCAGAGGTCCACTTTCCAGATTTGACCGCCAGCGGGATCGGAGACTCTCAGTCCCCAATAAAGCCCCTCATCGGCGCTGGCCGGCTGCCGGTAAGCGTGGGTGCAACTGAACTTCCAAACCCAATCAGACTCTGCAAGCATCGCGCCGAGCTTCCAATGCCGGCTCCAGTCCGGCGCCTCCTCGACACGCTCAAAGTCCATATCGCGCCAAGTCATGGTCCGCATCACGTAGGATCCGACGGACTCAAACCCTTCGCGCCGAAGGATCGCTCCGAGTCCCGAACCGCTCAACATTCGGTCAGCTTCTTCTCGGAGCCCTTCATCCAACTTCAAAAGCCTTGCTACTTCCGGAGGATTTTTCTCTGGCATTTCGGTGGTCTATCGGCAATGGTCTATCGTCATTCCGTTACCGCAGCAGCGACGTCAGCGCCACGGCGGCGTCCGTGGCCAGGCAGAGGCCCAGGCCGGCCGCGAGGCTCAGCGGCGGCTCTTCGGCCTGGTCGCGGTTGCCCCGCACGCCCGCTACGCACCAGCCCGCCAGCGGCACGATCAGCAGGGCGGTCCCGAAGCGGTTCCCCAGCCGGATTTCCGCCGCGCCCAGGCAGCCGAACGCGCTCGCGAGAAACAGCCAGTACAGGAAGAAGGCCCATTTCGCCGAAGGCGGTTTCAGCGCCAGTCGCAGCGCCACGAAGAGGAGGATGAAGCCGCACAGATACAGCGGCGAGAACTCCGCGCGGAACGCTGGATCGTTGCTCGCGGCGTAGCCGCTGTAGAACGTCAGCGCGCCGAATCCGTACGCCTGCGCAGCGATGCCGCCGACGCGGAGGCCCGAGAGCTGGAGCGGCGGAGCGGCATAGGCGGCGACGAGGATCACTCCGATCAGGTACACGTCGAAATACCACCAGGCGAGCGCCGGCGAGGTTCCGAGCCCGACCAGCATCAGCGCGAGCGCGACCCAGAACACCGAGCGCGGAGTGCGGAGTTCGGAGTGCGGAGCGGGGAGTTCCGGAGTGCGGAGTGCGGAGTGCGGAGTGCGGATTGAAGCAGGAGAATCAGACTCTGCATTCGTCGCTATGTGCTCTCCGGCCTGCATTCCGCACTCCGCATTCCGCACTCCGCACTCTTCGTTAAAGACCGCCGTGAGCGCGGCGGCGGAACCGCCGAGCAGCACCGCCCAATGCCCGCCGGCGACGATCCCCTGCAGCCAGGAATCCGCGTCAAGGCCCAGCGCCTCTTTCCCGTGCGCGGCGACGAACCCGGCGAGCGCGTGCGCCCAGATGAACGGCCAGAGCGCGGGCCGGAATCGGCTCACCATCGCGGAGACGTCGGCGCTCTTCACAAGGCACTCCGTTCGGCCGCCTGCGTCGCGAGCCGGGCCAGCCGCCGCTCTTCAGCCTCGGCCAGTCGAAGGTAGATCGGTTCGAGCGCGGCCGGATCGTCGCGCCGGCCCGCGCGGAACAGCGCCAGGCCGAGCCGTGCGACGTGGCTCGCCTGGATGTGCCAGAGTTCCTCGGGCGCGAGCGTCCAGCCCGGTTGCGCGAAATCCGCGGCGTACGCGCGGACGCCGTCGCCCATGACATAGACCGGCGCGGCCACGGCGGCGCGCAGTTCGGCGGGCGTGCGGATAACCGGGTCGAGCACGCGGCGCAGAGCGGTTGCCGAAGGGCCGCCCGCTCGCTGGTATTGCGCGGCGTAAACTTGGCCGCGCCTGGCGTCCACGACGGTCAGAATGTTCAAGGCGTCGGCGGGCGCGTTCTCGGCCATGGCGTCGAGGCTGCAGACGCCTACGAGCGGCCGATCGAGCAGCATCGCCATCATCTTCGCGCACGCCAGCCCCACGCGCAGGCCGGTGAAGGAACCGGGGCCCTGGCTGACGGCGATCAGTTCCACGTCGCGCCGCTTGTCCCAGCGCGCCGCGGCGATGACGCGGTCCACCAGCGACACCATCAGGCGGCCCTGTTCCATGCCATGCTCGAGCGCCTGGTGCGCCAGCACGGCGTCATCGCGGCAAGCCGCCGCGGAGCCGATCGGGCCGCTGCTCTCGATTCCCAGGACGTTCATGCCGGCTCCAGCGACTCGGCGACCTGGATTGCGCGGAAAAGGCCGCGCGCCTTGTTGAGCGTCTCTTCGTACTCGCGCTCGGGCACGGAGTCCGCGACGATGCCGGCGCCGGCCTGGACGATGACCTCGTGGCCGGAGAAGATGAGCGTGCGGATGGCGATGCAGGTGTCGAGGTTGCCGCGGAAATCCACGTAGCCGACCGCGCCGGCGTAGGGGCCGCGCTTGACCGGCTCGAGCTCGTCGAGGATTTCCATCGCGCGGATCTTCGGCGCCCCGGAGACGGTGCCGGCGGGGAAGCAGTTGCGGAAGGCGTCGAAGCAGGTCTTCCCGTCGTCGAGGAGGCCGGTGACCGTGGAGGTCATGTGCATCACGTGGCTGAAGCGCTCGATGATCATTTCCTCCTCGATCTTCACCGTGCCGTAGCGGCAGATGCGGCCGACGTCGTTGCGGCCGAGGTCGAGGAGCATGATGTGCTCGGCGCGCTCCTTGGGGTCGGCGAGCAACTCGGCGGCGAGCGCGGCATCCTCCTCGTCGGTGGCGCCGCGCGGGCGCGTGCCGGCGATCGGGCGGACGGTCACCTTGCCGGATTCCGATTTGACCATCACCTCCGGCGACGAGCCGACCAGCCGCAGCTCGCCCAGGTGCAGGTGAAACATGTACGGCGACGGATTGATCACGCGCAGCGCGCGATAGACGTTGAACGGCTCCGCCTGCGTGAGCGCGGAGAGGCGTTGGCTGAGCACCACCTGGAAGATATCGCCGGCGAGGATGTACTCCTTGCACTTCTCCACCGCGCGGCAGAACGCGGCCTTGGCCTGCCCGGGCTTGCCGTGCTCGGCGGCGAAATGACTGCGGAACTGCAGCGTCATCTCGCCGCGCGGCGTAATGTCGTCGCTGAGCTTCATGACCGGCGTCCGCAGCCGGTCCACCGCCTCGTCAATCCGCGCCACCGCCTGCTCGTAGGCCCGGCGCGGATCTCCCTCGACGCGCGCCGAGCAGATCACCAGCACGGTCTTCTGCAGATGGTCGAAGACCACCATCAGGTCGTAGAACGCGAAGAAGAGATCGGGCAGGCCGAGCGCGTCCGGCGGCGGGTTGGGCAGGCGCTCGATGTAGCGGATCGCGTCGTACGCCGCGTAGCCGACGGCGCCGCCGCAGAATCGCGGCAGCCCGGGCACGCCGACGGCGCGGAACGCGAACACCTGTTTCTGCAGCTCGGCCAGCGGGTCCTCCGACCGGAACTTCCGCGCGGCGCCGCCGCTCTCGATCTCCACTTCGCTGCCGCGCGCGCGGAAGACCATGAACGGGTTCGTGCCGAGGAAGCTGTACCGCGCCAGTTTCTCGCCGCCCTCGGCGCTCTCGAGGAGGAACGAGTACTCTCCGCACGCGAACTTCTCGTACGCGCTCACGGGGGTCAGCGTGTCGCCGAGCAGCGTGCGGCAGACGGGCACCACGTTGCCCTGCTTCGAGAGGGCGACGAATTCGTCGAGGTCCGGCTTGTAGCGCACTCCAGCCATGAGACGAAATCCCGGAAGAAGTCCGTGAGTCGCGGCCCGCACGAATTTTGGATTCTATCAGTGGGGCGATGGGCTGTCAACGAATCGGTTGACAGGAACCGCGGAGGCGTGCGATTATGAGTCACAGCGAGGGAATGTACTGAAAGGAGCCCGCCATGGTCGCGGCCGATGTGCTGGTGAAGGAGCACCGCCTGATCGAGCGCGTGATACCGGTCCTGACGAAGGAAGTATTGCGGCTCCATAAGGGCGGCGAGGTGAATGCGGAATGGATCGTCTCCGTGGTCGGCTTTTTTCGGTCGTACACCGACCGCTGCCACCACGGAAAAGAGGAGGACATTCTCTTCCGCGCGCTGGCGACGAAGCCGCTGTCCGACGAGCATCGCCGGACGATGGACCGGCTGACGGAGGAGCACGTGCTCGCGCGAAAGCTGGTCGGCCGGCTGATGCTCGATCAGGGCCGCTGCGTGAAGGGAGAGAAGGCCGCGCTGAAGGCGATGGAACAGGACCTCCACGAGCTGGCCGACCTCTATCCGAAGCACATCGCGTTGGAGGAGAAGCACTTCTTTGTTCCGTGCATGGGCTACTTCAGCGCGATGGAGCAGGGCGAGATGCTGCGGGCGTTCACGGGGTTCGACGCGAAGATCGTCCATGAGCAATACACGACGGTGATCGAGGATCTCGAAGCGGCGCAAAAGGCGAAAGCTCGCCGCGGACGGGGGCGGAAGTAGGGGACGGGAATCTCGAAGGATCGCCGGCGCGGCGGCGCTTCAACGTGCCCGGGGCGCGGGCGGATATTCCGAGCAGAGCAGGTGCAGCGGCGCCTCGTCCTCCTCGATCGTCGGAAATCGGCCGACCGGCTCGTAGAACCGGTTGTCCTTCTGATCGTCGTTCACCGCCGACACCTCGCCGACCAGGACTTTGCCCTTGCCGGACTCGGCCCAGAACTTGTGATAGAGCCGCCGTGGCAGGCAGATGCTCTCGCCCGGCGTGAGCGTGACCTTCGATCCGGCCTTCAACGTGCGCCGGACGCCGTCAATCGAGACCGTCAACGGCGTGCGCGCCAGGCCCTCGCGCGGCGTCGAGTTGAAAAGCTGGAGGACCAGGTTCCCGCCGCCGCGGACGATGATGTCCTCGGCCTTGCTCCAGTGGAAGTGCATCGGCGTGAGCTGGCGCTCCTCGACGATCATGAGTTTCTCGGCGTAGCACTTTGAATATCTGCGGTCGGCGGGGCGGCCGTTGCGGATGGTGAAGAGGATCAGCCCGAACTTGTGGAAGCGGCCCAGCCCGAAGTCCGTGATATCCCAGCCGAGCATGCAGTCGCGGATCTCGTCCGCCTCGTGTCCCTTCTGCTTCCACTGCGCCGGCGACCAGAACGCGAAGGGCGGCAGCATGAACTGGCGGGCGCGGACGAAACGGATCGCCTCGCGCATCAACGCATTCACTTCCGAGCGTTTCATGTATTCCCTCCGGAAGCCGTTTCCGCCCGCTCATGGGCCGGCAGGCGGCCTGCAATCCACAAGCCGCGAGAGTATACCAGGAACGTCGAAGAAAGCGCCAATTCCCGCAGACCGCGGCAGCCGGCGGCGGGCGCGCGGCGGGGGAGTTTGACAACCGCCCGGATTCCGTAGTATATTTGCTGTGTTGCCGGGCGATTAGCTCAAGTGGCTAGAGCGCTTGCCTTACAAGCAAGAGGTTACTGGTTCGAGTCCGGTATCGCCCACTTGAGAGGCGATAAAAGTCGCGGCCCCGTAGCTCAATTGGTTAGAGTGCCAGATTGTCGATCTGGATGTTGGGGGTTCGAATCCCCTCGGGGTCGCCAGGAAATCAGGGCCGCCCGGGCGTTCGGCGGCGGCCGTCGCGAAAAAGGTTTTCGGGGATATAGCTCAGTTGGGAGAGCGCTAGAATCGCACTCTAGAGGCCGGGGGTTCGACTCCCCCTATCTCCACCAGATGCAAGTCAAGGCTGCCGAGTGACATACGCTCGGCAGCCTTGATGTTTCTCTGACCTGCCGGAACGGGCCGCGGCACGTTTGTTGACCGCACGGCGTATCAATCGCCTTCGATCGCCACCGCCCGGACGGGGAAGGATTCCAGGCCGCCCATCCTCGCGGGGAATGCAAAGAAGAGGAACCGCGTTTTCCGAAGCTGGTCCAGGCTGCTCAGCGCCTCGATGATGGGGATCTCGTTGGAGAGCAGCAGGTCATGGAGATAGTACTTCTCAATCTCCTTGCCGAGGACCTGGGGATTCTCCGGGAAAACGGTGTCATCCACGCCCACCAGCTTGATCTTCTTCTCAAGGAGGTACTCGACGCCGTCCCTGGCCATGTAGCACCGGTTCTCTCCCGGATGCGGGCACTTGCCGATCAGGACGATGTCGTCCTGCCGGACCTGCGCCTGGCGCAGCACCGCGGCGCCGATCGGGGTTTTCGGCGCCAGATCCTTGCAGTCCACGAGCACCGCCATGCCGAAGAAGCGGTCGAGGGCGACTTCACTGACGTCATGGGCCGGCCTGCCATGCAGCACGGGGACGAAGTGCGAGGGGGCTTCGACGTGCGTGGAGATATGGCTCTCCATGTCAATAAAGTGCATGATCTCTCCGGGCGGGTAACGGAATTCCCGAATCTCGTATTTCCGTTTCCCCGTGCCGACCGGCCCTTCCGCGTTGCCGGGCGATGCTTTCTTGGTGAGATCAACAATCCTTCCGTTCGTCAGCCAGCGGCAGACTTGTTCCAGCTTCATCGGAGCGTCTCCCGGAATTGAATCCCTCGCAAATCGAGACGACCGCAGGGTGCGACAACCGACTGTAGCCTGGCGGTTTTTCGCTGTCAAGGCGGATGCGGGCGCTCGTTGACGATGGTGGGAGTGAGTGTTAGAGTAGGCGCGTGCAGGCTGGGCAATGCAGCCCTGCCGGGTTCGCGGAATGGAGGTCGGAGCCGATGGCCAAGTCGCGGTTTGCGTTCTTCGGGGCCGGGTACTTTGCGCGCCTTCAGATGGCCGCCTGGAAGGAACTCCAGGACGCCGAGTGTGTCGCGCTGTACAACCGCACGCCCGCGAAGGGAGCGGCGTTCGCCCGCGAATTCGGCATTTCAAAAGTGTACGGCGACCCTGAAGAGCTACTGCGCCGCGAGACGGTGGACTTCGTGGACCTCTGCACCAACCCATTCAGCCTGCCCGGTTTCGTCCGAATGATGGCCGCTCATAAGGTGCCGGTCATCAGCCAGAAGCCCATGGCGCCGTCGGTGGACATAGCGGAAGACCTGGTCCGGACGTGCGCGCAGGCGGGAATCCGCTACCTGATTCACGAGAATTGGCGCTGGCAGGAACCCATCCGGCAGTTGAAGCTGGCGTTGGATTCGGGCATCATCGGCGCGCCGTTCCGCGCGCGCATATCCATGGTCTCCGGCTTTCCGGTATTCGTCAAGGAACCCACGCTGAACGAGTTGGAGAATTTCATCCTCACGGACATGGGGACCCACCTTTTCGACATCGCGCGCTTCTTCTTCGGCGAGCCGTGGAGCGTGTACTGTCAGAACCAGAAAATTCATAAGAACATCAAGGGCGAGGACGTTTCCACGGTCCTCATGACCATGGGCGAGCGCCGGACGTCCGTCTTCGTCGAGATGGGCTATCCGGAGATTCCGTATGAAAACGACGTTTTCCCGCAGACGCTCATTTTTGTCGAGGGAGAGAAAGGGACGGCCGAGATCACCGCCGACTACTGGCTGCGCGTCACGACGCGGACCGGCACGCAGGCCAGGCGATACCTCCCGGCCATCTACAAGTGGTCCAGCCCGAATCACCTGATCGTGGACGCCAGCATCGTGACCTGCAACGATCACCTGCTGCGGGCCATGCGCGGGGAAGTCCAGGCGGAGACGCCGGGCGAAGACAACGTGAAGACGATTCGTCTGGTGTGGGCCTGCTATGAATCCGCCCGCGACGGCCAGGTCGTCCACCTGAAATGAGGAGCCGCGACATCACAGCGAACTGGCGCCGGAGAATACGCGACGCGTACAAGTCGGCCATCGGCAAGAGACGAAATGAGCTGGTGACGCCGGCCCTCATTCTGGACCTGGACGTGGCCAGGCGAAATATTGATTTTATGATGGGCAAGCTCAAGGGGTTGCCGGCCAAACTTCGCCCGCACGTCAAGGGGCAAAAGTGCGTGGAGCTGGCGCGGCTGCAGCTCGATGCCGGTGCGATGGGCATCTGCACGGCCACGGTCTGGGAAGCCATCGTCATGGGCCGCGCCGGAATTGAAGACATCCTGATCGCCAACCAAGTCGGCGGCCGGGAAAAGGTCCGCGCGCTGGCGGCTGCGGCTCGGAAGGGAAGCCTTGCCGTGGCCGTGGATGACCCTCGCAATGCGACCGACCTGTCGGAAGCGGTGTGCGCGCAGAAGAGCGCGCTCGGCGTTCTGATCGAGATAGACGTGGGCATGGGCCGCGGCGGCGTTCGCTCGCCGGAGGAAGCGGTGACGCTCGCCCGGCATGTCAGCCGCCTCAAGGGGCTGCGGCTGCGCGGCGTGCAGGGCTACGAAGGCCACTGCATGCACGAACCCGACCGAACCGTGCGCACCGGAAAGGTGAAAGCGGCCATGGCTTACGTTGCGGAGGTCGTGGACCGGCTGGCCCAGGCGGGATTCCCCTGCGAGGTGGTCTCCTGCGGCGGCACCGGCACGTATGACATCACCGCTGCGATTCCGATCGTTACGGAGATACAAGCCGGATCGTATGTCTTCATGGACAATTTCCACGGGAACCTTGTTCCCGGATTCTCCCGCTCCCTCACGGTACTGGGCACGGTGGTCATCCAGCACGGAAAGACGATCGTTTTCGATTCCGGCCGGAAGTCCATTGGGATTGACTTTGTCCAGCCCAC
The DNA here is from genome assembly GCA_052139675.1 of Candidatus Brocadiia bacterium. Classification (GTDB taxonomy): domain Bacteria; phylum Planctomycetota; class Brocadiia; order CAIUPP01; family CAIUPP01; genus JBEKCB01. Next base: position 8,647 of record JBKQWE010000084.1, on the reverse strand, counting down.
CCTGGCGAAATACCCGCAGTATCAGGCGCGCTATTTCGCCGAAGAGCACGCGCTCTTCGACGTGGACGACCGGTGCGATCTCCGCCTGGGCGACACGGCGGAGTTCATTCCGGGATACGCTCCCACCACGATCAACCTTTACGACGCCTATCACGTGGTGGAGAAGGACGTCGTGGTGGACGTATGGCCCATCATCCCGCGCGGGCCCGGGCATGCCGGCATGCTGCCGGCATAATGTTCAACAGGAGAGCGCCGTGAAGACTCCGCCGGCCCGAATATCGAAGGAAGAATTCGAGCAACTGTTCCAAAGGGTCTGCAATTGGGGAAAATGGGGGCCGGACGACGAGCGGGGCACGCTCAACTACATCACGCCGGAGCACGTCCGCCGCGCCGCCGGGCTGGTGAAATCCGGGCGGAGCGTGTCGCTGGCCATACCGATCAACAAAACGGCGGGGCCCGACAACCCCGCGCCGCCGGCGCATTACATGGTCCGCAATCACGACCTGGCCGTGCCACAGGGCGAACCGCGTTTCGCCGTGGACTACTTCGCCAGCATCTTCCACGGCGATTGCCACACGCACATGGATGCGCTCTGCCACATCAGCTACAAGGGGAAGCTGTACAACGGCAAGCCCGCCGCGAGCGTGACTTCGCAGGGTCCCACAACGCTGGATGTCACGGCGTATGCGCAGGGAATCGTAGGCCGGGGCGTCCTGCTGGATATTCCGAAGCTGCGCGGCGTCCAGTGGCTCGAACCGGGCGAGGCCGTGACGGCCGAGGAATTGGAGTCGGCGGAAAAAGCCCAGGGCGTCAGCCTCGGCCAGGGCGATATGCTGGTCTTTCGCACCGGTCACCACCGCCGCAGGCTTGAGCTGGGGCCGTGGGACAACAACTACGGGGGCGAAGGCAAAGCCGGACTCCACGCCGGCGCCATGGGCCTGCTGCACGAGAGAAAAGTCGCCGTTTTCCTTCCCGACGGCGATGGCGAGACCGTGCCCTGCAACGTCGAGGGGATGTCGTTTCCGGTTCACGCGCTTCAGGTCGCGGCCATGGGAATGTGCGTGGCCGACAGCCTGCAGTTCGAAGAGCTGGTCAAAGTCGTGGAGGAAGAGAAGCGGCAGGAGTTCATGGTGGTCCTGGCGCCGCTGCGGTTGCCGAGAGGCACCGGGTCGCTGTTCAACCCGATTGCCGTCTTCTAGTGTGGCGTCCCTGAAGTAACTCAGATAGGGTCAGCCGGCGTCATGTCGCGCGCAGTACGCTGCGCGCTCTGGCTGAGCGCAGCGAAGCATCTCACACCTTCAAGGGTTGCCGGCGCGCGGCGTGCGCCCCTGCGCGGCGCCTACTCCGGGTCTGCGACCGGCAGGTTTCGAGCGTCGTCGTCGAGCACCAGCGCCCAGTCCATCTGATCGCCGGTGTACGGCGGGACGAAGACCTGCGTGCCGGTGTTCGGGTACTCGGCGATGAATTTCCAGCGGCCTGTCCGCGGGTCATACCAGTGCGCTTTGACCCTCGCGCCGGCGATGCGGTCCATCTGCACGGTGAAGGGATGGCCGAACGGCGTGTAGGCCAGCGCGAAGGCGCCGTCCGCCGCGCGCGCCGACTGGATGTGGTCTTCGAGAATCCCCTGGCCGAAGTGGATCAGGCCCTGGTCCGGCACGAGCTGATGCCAGGGCCGCATCTCCAGCAGGCGCCGCAGCAGGCCCATGCAGTACGAGCCTTCGTAGTTGATCGCGTCGCGCCAATTGTACGTGGCCGTCTGCTCCTTCATGAACAGCGAATAATCCGCGTAGGACAGCCTGGGGTTGCCGGCCTCGAAGAACTGCCAGATGTCCTGTGCGCCGTAACCGAGTCCCGCCGCCCCGGCGAGCATGTTCCAGTAACCCGCCTCGCGGATCTGGTGCGCGTTGATGCGCGGCTGCTTGCTGTTCGCCGACGGAATGTGGTTCTCATACCGGAACTCCATGTCAATCGTCGGCTTCGGCGGCTGCATCAGGTAGTCATGCGTCACGAACTCGTAGCAGAGCGTGCCCCACTGCCAGGAAGACTGGATCGTGTTGAAATCGAGCCAGTCCATGTTGTGAAGCCAGAAGGATGAGGAATATCCCTGGAAGCCCGGGGATGGGCCGTGGCCATGATAGGAGACCAGTTGCCGCCCCGCGCTTCCTTCCTTCAGCCCGCGGGCCATCGCCGTCCAGACGGGGAAATCATCCATCGGCGACCGGTCGCCGCCCAGGTACCAGATCACCGCGTTGTCCTTGTACCGGCTTCCGAGAAACTTGCCGAAGGCGAATGCGTTGGATTCGGTGAAGATCTGCTCGTCATACCCGCGCTTGCGCACGTGCTCGCCGACGCAGGTGACGATTCCCATCACCAGCCCGAGCTCGTTCGCGCGGTTCACAAGGTAGTCAATGTTCCGGAAGAAGGCCTCATTGGGCCTGGTCGGGTCGCGGTCGAGGAGCGGATAATCCCCGTAGAGGTTCGCCGCGTGCAACCCGCGCAGGCAATACGCCTGGATCGCCGTGAAACCGCGCGCCACGCGGTTCTCGAAATAGACGTCCGCTTCTTCATGGTTCAGCCGCTTGAACAGCGTCCATGCGGTGTCGGCCAGGTAATAGAACGGCCTGCCCTCCGCGGTCATCAGATACCGGCCATTCGGCGACACCTTGAATCGCAGGCTCTTCACGGAACCCGGCGACGGAAACAGCGGCTTGCTCAGCCTGACGAACGACATGGCCATAAGAGGCTCCTGTTTGAATTTTGTTACTTCGCCGGAACCGTTACGTACTTGTAAGGTACTGTGCCGCGCAGCACCGTCAGTTCAATCGGCAGGGCGCCCTTCTCCGGCGCCGTGCCCGGGGCCGGCGAGAGGGTCAATTCCGCCCGCAGCGGTTCCGGCGGCGTGCCGGCCTCGGGCGGCGGGGTGGTCGTCGGACCGGTGATGACCAGGTGCGTCGGCTTGGCGATGACCCACTGGAACGCCTGGCCGATTCGCCCCTTGGCGGCCAAGTCGCCGGAAATTTCGATCTCCGCGTCCGCCGGCAGCAACTTGGGCCAGCCGCTGAGTTTCTCGGCCACCGCCGCGACCGCGCCCTGCGGACTCTTGATCGCCACCGGCACGCCGACCGTCACCGGGTATTCGCCGACCGCGATCACAAAGTCGCTCGCCTGCGTGCCGTCGGGCCGGATGGTCATCGTCGAAGTCCGCGTCAACCGGCCGTCCTTGGTGAAGGTCCGCGTGGACCAGACCGGATATTGCCGCGGGAAGAGATACCCCAGGTCTTTCGGCGGCGGCACGGCCGTCATGTCGTCAACCAGGATGCTCATGTGAGCGCCCAGCGGATAGCCGCGGGCATGCGACGCGTAGCTGAAATGGTTGCCCGGCCGCCGCTCCCAGTTGGTCCAGACGGGCATGCCGACGTTGTAGCCCCACTGGGCGATGATGGGCAGCTTGTGCTTCAGGCCGACCTGGGCGGTGGCGTCGGGCAGGATCAGCTCCACCGGCTCCCGGCCCTGGTGCCGCTCGGAAATCAGCGGCAGGATGCCTGTCCCGGTGGAGTCCATCGCCGCGGCGAAGACCGTCTGGTAGCGTTCGAGCATCTTCACCAGCAGCGGGTCGCCCGTCCGCTGCACGCCGACGACCAGGAAGTCCATGTGCGTGCGGACGTAGCCGGCGTCGTAGTGAATGCCGCGGCCGTCGAACCGGTCGCCTTCGCCGAGCAGCGGGAACCCGCCGGAATATTTGCCCTGGGCGTCGGCGATCTGCTGCATGACCGGCTGGTAATGGTCGAGCACTTCCTTCCTGCGGGCGGCGTCGGTCAGCACGTCGGCCACCTCGCGCATGGCGATGGCGTAACCGAGCACGCGGTTGGCGCCGGTCATGAGCGTGTCGCCGCCGATGATGTCGTCGCGATACTGCGAAGGCAGGGCGGCGGTGCGGGCCATGGCTCCGCGGTAGAGCATCCGCTGATAGGCTTCGCGGCGCGTCAGAGTCGTCGGGCCGAAGGCCAGCTTCTCGGCCAACTCGGGCCGATGGGCCTGCTCCAGGGCCTGATAACCGTCGAGCAAACCGTAAATCGTGAAGCCGAAGGTGTACTCGCCGCTGGCCACGGTGTGCGGCGGGCGGCGGCCGTCCAGGAACGATCCATCCCAGCACTGCGTGCGCGCTGCGAAGTCGAGCGAGGCGATGGCCGACTTCAGCCCCGCTTCGCCGCCGAATCTGGCCACGATGCCGCTGACTTCCTGCGTGCGGTGCTGCAAGGTCAGGTCGCGCTCGCTGCCCGGCTTCCATTTGCCGGACGACTCGTCGAACTGCAGCCACTGCCGGCTCGGATCGTAGGATCCCTTGAGGTAATCCACGAGCCGCAGGTCCGCGATGGTGAACTTCGCGGCTTGCGGCCCCGCGCTCGGGTCTTTCTTTGGGGCCCGCTGGATCCCCGCCGCGGTGATCTCGATGGCCTCGACGGATTGCAGCGTCCCCATGACCTCGGCTTCCCGGCCGTAGCCGATGGACCCCCAGTCGAGATAGACCTCGCGCGGATTCTCGCCCCAGGGACTCAGCGCTGGAATGCGCGGCCGCATCTCGGCGATCTGCCGGCCGCCCGCGCCGACGAGCCGGAACCCCAGCCGCACTTCCGGCGAGCAGCCCTCCTCGGTCTTGATGTTGAAGGTCAACCCGCTGTAGTGGGTGACCACGTCCGTCGCCTTGGGCAGCTTAATGCGCACGCACGACGCCGGACTTTTGTCCCACGCTTCCGGCTCGGCCATGACTTCGATGGCCAGCGAATCGGCCGACTTGGCGGTGAGCTTCAGCCCGCCGCCGGCCGACACGTCCGCCGGAAAGGCGATGGCCACCGGTTCCGCGGCGGTCGTCTTCTGCTGCTCCATGGCGTGTTGAGCCGTGGCGGTCAACAGCGTCTTCTTGATCTCCTGCACGTGCTCCCAATCGGCCGCCCAACCCGTGGAGGCAATAGAGCCGGTGAGCGCCAGCGCGACGATGGACGGCAGCGTCAGGCCAAGATTCTGCGTGAACGTCATAACGGTCTCCCTAAAAGGCGTGGATTGAAAAATCCCTTATTCGATGACGAAAACGGCGGCCTCATCCGGCTTGTGGTACCGGGACCGCATTTTCTCGGAAAGCGCGAGGGCTAATTCGTCCGGGTAGCCTACGGTCCAGAAAGCGTTCTCGGGCGTGACCCGGTACGTTCCGAAATGCTGCGGGAAGACGTACTCCGGCTTGAGGTGCTCGATCAGGAAGGCGGCCCGCTCGACGTGCATATTGTGCTCGGTCGGAGAGATGAACAGCACGTCGAGCCGGCCCAGCGCGAGATGATCGTCCAGGAGCACGGTGTCGCCGGGGTGGAAGACCTTTTTGCCGCCGATGGTCAGAAGGTAGCCGCAATCGTCGAGGTTCGCCGAGGCCCAGACTGCGCCGTGGCGATGGCCGTGGAGCGCGCGCTGGGGCGCGACCTGGATTCCGAGCATCTCGAAGGGAAAGAAATGGCCGTCCGGGACCGCGGGCCGCCGCACGCCGGCCGGCTGCGGCCTGGACGCGACGACGTGAATCCGTTCCTCGGGTATTCCGACCTGCGTCATGGCCTTGACGGTGCAGTTGGCGGGCAGGACAAAACGGCATTGGGATTTCGCCGCCAGCGCGCGGCAGGTGAAAGTGTTGAAGTGGTCGTCATCGCCGTGCGTGATGAAGAGCGCGGAGAGCCTGGGAGCGACCTCCTCAACGTGGATGCGCGGCTCCGCGAGCCGATGGCCGGGCGGCTCCAGGTCGAGGTCAATCCCGATCAGCATGCCCTGATGTCCAAGCAGCCAACCGGCATTCCGGGTCCAGCAGAGTGCCGGCCCCCGGCTTTCCGTCAGGGCGTCAAGTGCGTTCACCAGATCCTGCTCCGCACGCGATTGACCGGAATCCGCCGGATGGCCGCTCTCTCCATGACGGGCCGCCGCTATCGGGTCGAACTGTTTGACGGCAGATGGTTTTCGGGAGAGACAGGCGGCGCCTAAGCCCTGTCTGACCATTTACCGCGTTTTCCGCCGCCACGATGGATGTACAGAACCCAATCCTTGCTTTGCGGGCTTCCCGGAGAATCCCCTGGCGCCTGAAAGGCCCGGACCGCTCCGCCGTGGACAACGCCGCCGTCCCGCACTTTCGCATCGGCCAGGTCCAACCATTCATATCTAAACGAATCCTGCTCGGAGGAGCGGCACAGGTCAATCTTCGCGGCGCCGCCCCAGCGAAGATAGACGATATATAGCTTTCCAGGGATGGCCGCGCAATAGCGCGAAGCGTTCTCCGTCACCAGTTCGGGATGGGGATCGAGTTCCCACCACGGCAAGCTGCGCAGGAAGCTCGCCATAAAGCTGAGCGACCGCGCGCCGGGATAGTCCAGCGTGTTGGTCTCAAAGCCCATCTCCATCGGCCACATATCCGGCCGGACGGGACACTCCGGAACATGCGCTTTCCATACGTGCCCTCCGGCATAGGAATGCCCCGCGGCGCCGGAGAGCATGGCCGACCAGGCGCCGAAGCGGATATCCGCGGCGGTCGGGTTTCCCTGGGCGAATTCGTACCAGGGCTCGGTCACCACGATCGGCTTGGGCGGCCTGCGCCGGCAGGACCGCTCGACAACCCAGGGGATCATCTCGTTACACCATCGTCCATGACCGACCTGGCTCTGGTTATAGTCCAGCCAACGCTCCCTGTGCAGCACCTCTGCCGTGGACCACTGGGGCGCCTCTGCGCCGCCACTCCATCCGGGCGGGGTAGGGTGAACGCTGGTGATACGGTCATGGGGATCCTCACGCTTGATCATCTTTCCCAGGCTTTTCCAGAAGGGCAGTCCCAACCCTCCGTAGTTGTGCATGTTATACTCGCCTGCGACCACCCAGATCACGTTGTAAGCTGCAAGGCGATGAATCATATACCGCCACCAGCGGCGGATGTTTTCTTCGCCTATTTCCTCCTTCATCTTTGGCCGTGACCACCACCCGTGAACCCAGACGGTTATCCCTCTGGAATTCGCGTAGGCGATCATGCGCTCAATTTTGCGGATGTGGAGGATATCCGGGAGGGTGCAGGCCGCGTCCAGGAGAGAGCTCTCTGTGCCCCAGCCCTTACCGGCAAAGAAAAGCTGGCCGATATTAAAGCCCTTGACGGACCGGTCATCGGCCACCTTCCGGAAGCTATCGAAGGAAATCCCGCGCCGGGTCCAGTCCCACCAGGTATCGCCTACCCACAGGAACGGAGTTCCATCCGCATACTCGAAGCAGCGGCCTGGCCGGGCGCCATGTTTGCAGACGCGGACGAGCCCCCGCCGCGCAGGGTTGGCCCGTTTTTCCTGTTCCGTCCATGCTCTGCAGACGAACCTTCCCTCTTTGCCATTAAGGCCAGGGTCCTTTGAAAGGGTGCGGTAGGACCATTTACCGGGAAATGGCGGCGCGAATCGTATCTGCCAGGTGCGCCCGCCATCCCAGAATCCGGCCGCCGCGTATTGTCTGCGGCCGGCTCCTCCGCCCTCGCGGCGGAAGATGGCGTTCACATATGCCCGTGCGTTTTCCGGCAAGCCCTCGACATAAGGGTTTGTCATCTCGATCCCGGCGCGGAGCTCAATCTCAAAGGGCTCCCACTGCCGGACGACGGACTCCCTCTGTCCCAGAGCGCCTGTTGAAGCCTCAGCATCGGCCGCTGAGGCGAGACGGAGTGCCGATCTTTTCATGACCGCTTATCTCCAGGTTCGTATCGCCAACCGCGATTCCGACAGACTTACTCAACCGGGATTTCCCTGGCGGCCGCCGTTCGCACGACGGTCAGCCGTCAAAGGCCGTATTCTGGACCTCGGATTCCCTCCTGTCAAGGGCGTACCCCGCAGCGAGATGCGGCCTCTGCTCCGGTCGCCTGGACTACGGCGCCAGAGCGATGTTTTTGCGCCGCGGGGCATCTTCAGCACCCGACACGATGCCGAATGAAGTTTTCGGGAGGGGCAGGTCCTGCAGATGGTGAATTTCCGTTTCACCGTCTAATACTGGATATCCCTGATAAGGCGAAATAGTTCGATCACGTTTTCCACGGGGCAACCGGCTTGGATGTTGTGGACCGGGTTGGCCACGTAGCCTCCGCCGGAGCTGAATATCTTGAGTCGAGATTCGACTTCCTGCGCCACTTCAGCCACCGTGCCAAAGGGAAGGGTCTTCTGCGTGTTAACCAGACCGCCCCAGAAGACCAGTTTTTCTCCGTATCGCTTCTTCAGGCGCTCCGGCTCCATGTTGGCGGCCGAGCATTGGACCGGATTAAGAATGTCGAAGCCCGCGGCGATGAGATCAGGGATCAGCGGCTCAATGGAGCCGCAGGAGTGGCAGAAGCTCTTCCAGGACGTATGGCGGTGGACCCAGTTGTTAATCTTCTGGTGGAAGGGCTGGAAGAGGTCGCGGTAGGCGTCCGGTGAGATGAAGGGGGCATTCTGCGTGCCGAAGTCGGTGCCGCTGACGAAAATGACCGCCACGTTGTCCCCGACTGCCTGGTGAATGAGCGCCAGGTTCTTGAGCGCGATATCGCATTGGCGGTCGAAAATCTCCCGGATATGTTCGCGGCGCGTGAGGGTGCTGATGTACCATTCCGCCACGTCCCGGATTCCCTTCGGGT
>JBKQWE010000083.1:0-69295 GCA_052139675.1 Candidatus Brocadiia bacterium | reverse complement strand
CCGGAACGCCGCCGGTGGAGGTGGCGACGACGGCCTTGCCCATCGCCATCGCTTCGAGAACGCCGTAGCCGAGACCGCCGGCGAGCGCCGGCTGCACGAAAATATCCAGCGCCGAGATCGCGCCGCGATAGTTCGCCAGCCGCGTCACGAAGGTCACGCGCTTCTCGATCCCGAGCGCGGCGGCCTCGTTCCGGAGCGAGCGCTCTTCCCGGCCGTCGCCCGCCACGATGAACTCCGCCTCCGGGACCGAACCGGCCAGGATTTTGACCGCCTGGAGGAACACGGACTGGCCGCGCTCCGGTTCGAGCGGCGCCGCGGCGCCGATCACGGGGATGCGCTCGCCGATCCTCGGCGGCAGGAAGTCGTAGAGCTTCAAATCCACGCCCGGCGGCACCAGGCGCAGCGTCTCGCGCGGGAGCCGGCAGCGGTTAACGAGGCCCTCGCGCATGAATTCGCTCAGCGCGATCACGCGCGCGGCGCGGCGGCGGATGCAGGCGACCTCGTAGCCGTTGCCGTCCAGCGAATACGGCGTGAAGACCGTCGGCGCGCGGACGGCCCTGAGAAAGCGGCGCCCCGAAAAATGCAGTCCGGTCCCGTGGACGTGGATCACTTCCGCTTTCGTCCGGCGCATGAATTCGCGGAACGTCCCCGCGCCGATGAACCCGGTCCAGCGCCCGGCCAGGGCGCTCCAGGTCGTCCACGGAAACGGCAATCCCCGTTCGGCGATCTCCAGGGGCATGGACGTGCAGACGAGGGACACGCCGTACCCCTGTCCGCCGAGTCCGGCGAGGAAGTCCAGCATGTTGAGATGGCCGCTGCGAACGCGCACGCGTCCGGTCACGGCCAGGATATTCCGAATCGGGGTGTTCACGCGGGACGCACACTCTATCGCGCACGCGCGGGCGCGGGAAATTTCAATTTACTCCTGATGCTGCTTCGCGGTGATCCTCTCCAACTTCGGACAAATCTCCGACGGACGCACCGGCTTCATGAAGTAGCCGCGCGCGCCGAGGGACATCGAATACTGCTTCTCGCGGCCAATCAGCCGCTCGGTGGTCATGAGCACCGGCGTCATCCAGACGTCCTTGTTCAGGGCATTGCTCGGGCTCCGCAATTGCTGAACGACCTGGAACCCGCTCAGGATGTCGAGCTTCACGTTGAGCACCGCCGCCGCCGGGCGCTCGGCCCGGATCAGCTCCAGCGCCTTCGGGCCGTCCGCCGCCTCCAATACGACGTAATTATGTTCCTGAAGAATCTGCGCGGTCATCCGGCGGTCCCTCGCGTTGCTGTCCGCGACGAGGATAAGCACTTTGGCGGGCGCGGCGTCCGCCGAAACCTCCGCGGGCTTCGGTTCGGCAGACCCGGCCGGCATCGCGCTGCCGGAGAGCTCATCGCTGTGCGTGAGGGCGACCGCCACTCCAACGGTGTCATACGTGGACTTTCCGTCGTCGGGAACGCGCAGCACTGCCTGGCAGTGCGGGCACTTGATGTGCCGTCCTTCAGCGCCTTCGTGCGCCTTGACCTTCTCGCCGCACGGACACCTGAATCGTATGGCCATCTCGTCCCCTCGAGCGGCGCCCTTCGTCGCACGCATTTTACCAGAGTGCCCGCCCTGCTACAAGAACTATATTCCAGCCTCCCGTCATTCCTTCCGGTCCGCGGCCCGGACGAGTTCCTCGACCAGCTTCGGCGCGGGCCGCCCGCCCAGTTTTTGGCAAGTCCTCACGTCCGCCAGGCCCTTGGCGTATTCCCTCAAGTGGAGATAAGCGACTGCGCGATCGTTGTACGCCTCGGCCAGGTCCTCTTTCAGCTCAATGGCGCGGGTGTAATCGCGGACGGCTTCATCGTAACGATGGGCTCTGACCTGGACGTTGCCGCGCTCGCAGTAAGCTGCTGCGAAGTCCGGCCGCAGCGCGATCGCCCGGTCATAATCGCTCATCGCCTCGCCGAGCCGGTTCGCGTCGGTGTGGAGACGGCCGCGCAGGAGCCAGGCCTCGGCATAGTCCGGCCTGCGTGCGATCGCCTCGTCGTAGTCATCAAGCGCCAGGTCGCGCCGGCCGAGGCCGTACCAGGCGGCGCCGCGCGTCGCGTACGCCTCCGCGTAGTCCGGCTTCAGCGCGATGGCTTTTTCGCAGCAGCCGATCGCTTCCTTGAGCGATTCTGCGGCCTGCGCGGGCTGGTGATCGGCTTCCGCTCGCTCTCTCACGCAGGCGGCCAGGTTTTCCCAGGCCATCCAGGCGGTGGGATTCTTCCGGACCGTGTCGCGCCAGACGGTCTCGGCGTCGCGGTAGATGAGCGACTGGTTCCACGTGGCCGCGGCGAGGACCGCGACGAGCGCCGCGGCCGCCGCGATGGCGACTTTCCCGGACGCGCCGCTGCGCTCCGCCTGGCCCGCGAGCACGCCGGCGGCCAGCGCGGCGATGCCGATCATGGCCGTGTACTGCCAGTGATCCGCCACCAGCGAGTACCGCATGAAGTAGATATTCAGGAACCCGGCCACGGGCGCCAGGCTCACGAGAAAGTAGCCGAGCCCGAAGAGAAGCGGCCGCCCCCAGCCACGGCGGTTCCGCCAGAGAAGGATGAGCAGCGCCAGGAGCAGCAGGTCCGGCAGGAACGAAAGGAAAGAGACGCCCAGCGCCCAGCGGGGATACACGAAGCACAGTTTCGCCGGAACCAGCGCCTTGCAGAGATAGAACCACGCCGCCCAGCCGGCGCCGGCCGTCCGCGCGAGAAAGCTGTCCGTCCGGACGACTTCGGCCGCGATCGCCCGATGATACTGATACCATACCGTCACCAGCGCCAGCGCGCCGGAAAGCGCGGCAAACGGGATCGCCCGCAGAATGTCCCTGCGCCCGATCCGGCCGCGCCGCCACCAGGCGCACAGCAGCAGGACCGCCGGCAGCATGATGACGGAGGTCTTCGCGAGCAGCGCCAGCAGGAACAAGCCCAGCGCCAGGGCGTAAGCTCGCGGCGCGCCGTCCTCGTCGAATCTCAGATATGCCAGCAGGCCGGCCATATAAAGGACCATCGCCAGCGTGTTCTTGCGCTCGGTGATCCAGGCGACGGATTCCACGTTGACCGGGTGCACGGCGAAAATCAGGCCGGCCAGCCATGCGCCGGGCGCCTTCAGCCGCTTCAGCACGCGCCACAACAGCACGGCGCTCAGGGCGTGCAAGAGCACGTTGACGACGTGGTAGCCCGCCGGATTCATGCCCCACAGTCGCCATTCGAGCCAAAGGCTGGTGGACGTCAGCGGAAAATAATCGGGCGGGTCGGTGGTGAACCAGAAACGGCGCAACCCGTCCGGAGTCTTGATCAGTGGGTTTCGGGTGAGAAATATGTCGTCGTTCCAGATGAAGCCGCCCCGCATCGCCGGGAGATACGCCAGGAGCGTGATCGCGACGAGCGCGGCGGCCAGGAGAATCTCCCGCCGCCGCGGCGCACCGGCATTTCCCGTGTTCACGGCCGCTTGAAGGTCCATGAGGGCGTATTCTATACCGTTGCCCCATCGCTATCAAAGATGGGTTGCCGGCGGCCGGGGAATCTGCGATATAATGGCCGGCATGACAGGATCCGTTTTGTTTCTGCTCCATCATACGCTCTACGCCGGCCTGGCCGCGGTGCTGTTCGCGGCGGGGATGGCCTGCGCGACGCCGGTGTATCAGCGGCGGATGGAACGGCTGCTTGCGTTCCCGCGATGGGTGGCGCTCAAGCTCCGGGGAATCCGCGAAAAGAAGCCGTCCGTGCCGGCGCTGGGGCTATTCATCTTCGCGTTCAACGGCGTCGCGATGCTGGTCTACATGCTGCTCGGGATCATCCCCGGCCTGGCCGCGGTCATCAGCTTCTTCACCGGGCTGAACATTATCCTGATCGGCCTGATCGCGCGCGAGTTCCCGCCGGATGACGACGCGCCTCGGCGACCGCCGCCGATCTCCGTCCGCATCTGCGGCCTGCTGACGCTCCTCCTCGAACTGCCCTGCTTCTGGTACACGATGGGCATGACGCTCTGGATGACGCCGGGTCCCCTCGCGATGTGGCGGAGCGCGGACTGGTCCCCGATCGCGCAGCGCGTCACCGCGTACCTGACGATCATCCTGCCGATCCTCTTCGTCTCAGCGATGGTCGAGGCGTACGCGGTGTCGTTCTCGTATCGCGAATAAGAAGGTCACAGGAACCGCTGATGCCACAGTTCGAACATCAGCAGCGCCCAGAGCCGATAACCGTGGTCGGCGCGCGCGGCGACGTGGTCTTCGACCAGTTGGCGGACGTACTCCGGCGCGAAATAACCGCGGCGGAGCGCGGTGGGATCGAGCAGCGTCTCGCGCAGGTATCCCTGCAGTTCGCCCCGGAACCAGTCTGAGATCGGCACGCCGAACCCCATCTTCGGACGCCGCAGGATTTCCGGCGGCAGCATCTCGCCGAACGCGCGGCGCAGCAGGTACTTCGTCGTGAACCCGCGCAGCTTCAGGTCCGTCGGAATCCGGCCGATGAACTCCACCAGCTTGTGGTCGAGGAACGGCGCGCGGCATTCCAACCCGTGCGCCATGCTCGCGATGTCCACCTTGAAGAGCAGGTCATCCGGCAGGTAACGCATGAAATCCACAAACATCGTCGCGGCGAGGAAATCCGCATCGGGCGCCTTCGCGTATTCCTCCTCGAAGATTTCCGCGGAGGAGTCCGGCGCGAGCGCCGCGCGCAGTTCGGGCGAGTACAGCGCCGCTTTTCGCCCGTCGTCGAAGATCGCGCACCAGCGCACGTAGCGCTCTTTCGGCGGCAGGTTCAGCGCCTCGAACAGGCGGCGCAGCCGGCGCCGTTTCGTCTTCTGCTCGACCGACACCGGCAGCCGCTGCCAGTATTTTCCCGCGAGCGCGCGCCGCAGGAATCCCGGCACCCGGTCGAACCACAGACCGAGTTTCACCGCGCGGTATCGCGGATACCCGGCGAAGCCCTCGTCGCCGGCGTCGCCGGTGAGCGCCACCTTCACGTGCTGCCGCGTGATCTGGCTGACGTAGTATGTCGGGATCGCGCTGGAATCCGCGAACGGCTCGTCGTAATGCCAGACGAGTTTCGGGATGATCTCGACGGCGTTCGGCCGCACGACGAATTCCTGGTGCTCGGTCTTGAAATGCCGCGCCACCGCGCGCGCGTACTCCAGCTCGTCGTACCTTTTTTCGGCGAAGCCGATGGAGAACGTCTTCACCGGCGCGTTGGAGAGCTTTGCCATCAGCCCGACGACGATGCTCGAGTCCAGCCCGCCGCTGAGGAACGCGCCGAGCGGCACGTCGCTGATCAGCCGCAGCCGGACGGATTCCGTGAGCAGTTCGCGCACGCGCGCGACGCACTCCGCCTCCTTCAGCGGCTCCGGGCGGCACGTCGGACGCCAGTACTCGCGCACCTCCGCGCGGCCGTCCTTCCACGTCAGGTAATGGCCCGGCGGCAGCTTGGCGATGCCCTGGAACATCGTCAGCGGGTGCGGTACGTACTGATAGGTCAGGTAATGATGCAGCGCCTCGAGCGAGAGTTCGCGCGGCACGCCGCCGGCCGCGAGTATGGACTTGATCTCGGAGCCGAAGAGAATGCGGTCTTTCTCGACGCGGTAGCACAGCGGCTTTTGCCCAATGCGGTCGCGCGCGAGAAACAGGCTGCGCGCGGCGGAATCCCAGATCGCGAAGGCGAACATCCCGCGCAGCTCGTGGAGGCACTCCGCGCCCTTCTGCTCGTAGAGGTGGACGATGACTTCCGTGTCGGAGTCGGTTCGGAACCGGTGCCCCTGCGCGACGAGCGCCGGCCGAAGCTCCTGAAAGTTATAAATCTCGCCGTTGAAGACGATCCAGACCGTGCCGTCCTCGTTCGACAGCGGCTGGTGCCCTTTCGCCAGGTCAATGATGCTCAGCCGCCGGTGGCCGAGTCCGACGCGGCACGGTCCGCTCTCGACTTTGAAATCGCCGAGATGGAACCCCGAGTCATCGGGACCGCGGTGCGCCAGCGCATCGCACATGCGCGCGATGTCCGGCTGTCCGAAGCCGGCCGCGGCGTTCAGCCCGACGATTCCGCAGATGCCGCACATTCAGCGTCCGCCCTTCGATATGCGCTCGGCGATTATGATTTCGGGATTCGCATAGTGCATGTCCTGCGGGCCGTACCGCAGGGCAAGTTTCTGGCCGACCGGCCACGCCTCGAAACGCTGGATGACGACGTGGCCTGACAGGAACTCCTTCTCGCTCTGCAATCTACCCTCCGGAGCGAATTGCAGGTCGCTCATAACGAGGAAATCCTCCGGTCCGTGCGCTGTGGAGTCGCTGGGGTTGCGAATGACGAACTTCCGCGAGTCGAGCGGCGGAAGCTCGAACTGCCACGGCTCGGAAAGCACGCCGATCGTCGTTCCGGCCGGAATACTCTTGGCGATCCACTCGCCCGCGCGGGTGCGTGTGTCGCACTGCGGGTCAGAGTAGAGCCGGGCGAAAGCGAACGACTGCAGGCCCATTGCGACAAGGACGATCACCAGCAGGATCAGCGGAGCGACAATCGCGCCCGGCTTGCGCCGTTCCACTCCATGCCGATGGACCGTGGCGAACGCCCAGGCGGCCAGCAGCACCGGCAGCGGCAGGACGGGCATCCAGTACCGCGCCATCGCCGGCCGGCCGACGAAGAGGACCGCCGCCGGCAGGCCGAAACCGAGCAGGACAAACGATATCGCCCGGTCGCGCCGGACCGCGGCGAGGAACGATGCCGCAAAGATTGCGAAGAGGAAGATCAACCCGAGTCCGGTCACGACTGAAAACGCCCCATCCAATGCGAACCGCGCCCAGTTGTCATGGCTTCCCTTCAATTCGCCCGAGAACTCCTGCACGAATTGCCCTGGCCGCGCGAGGATGTACGGGTTGCACGCCAGGAACACCGCGAGCGAGATCGCGGCCGCGATCCAGAGGTCTCCCGATGTGAAGGACCGCCGCGCCCTTTCGCGCCAATCGCCGGCGTCGGGCTTGCCCGCCATAGCTTCAGCGTCGGCGGGCCGCATCCAGTGCGCGGCGGCGATCAGGGACGCGGCCGCCGCTCCCTGGTAGCGCGTGGCCGCGGCCAGGCCCACGGCGATTCCGCCGAGCACGTACCAGCGCCGCCCGCCGCCCGCGAGGATGTGGGTCGAGAAGAGGAACGCCAGCGAAATCCAGAACAGCATCGGCACGTCGGCGGTCCAGTAGCGCGCGTTGATCGTGAAGAGCGGCGTCACGGCCAGCAGCAGCGCCGCTGCGGTCCCGCCCGCCGCCCCGAACAGCCTTCCCGCCGTGCGCCAGATGACGAAGATGCATCCGGCGGCAAAGAGCAAGGTGACGATCCGCCCGACCTCGTACAGCCGTGCCGCCTGCTCGGGATGCTGGAAGTAGAAATCCATGTCGCGGACGAGCGTGACCGCGCCGAACCACGATGAAACTTTCAGCGCGACTCCGCTGACGTAGAACTGCAGCGCCGGCCAGCCGAAGAATCCGGGGAACACCTTCAGCGCCGACGGCTTCATCGCGCTGAGGCTCTTGAGGAATACGTACTCGTCGGGATGGTAGCTGCGCAGCGGATTGAACGCGCTCCGCGGCGAGGCGCCGGTGCGCTTCGGCCCGCCGCTCAGGTAGTTCGGGTAGTAGGTCCACGGCGAATCTTTTTCGCGCTCGGAGATCGGCGGCGCGCGCCACGCGCTGCGGTCCGCGCCGAACGTCAGGATGTTGCGCTCCTCGGACGGAAGGCCCCAGCGCAAGCCGGGCAGGACGAGATATCCGAGAATCGCGATGGCGATCAGCACGGCTAGAAAGTGCGCAGTGCCGAGTCCGGAGTGCGGAATATCATGGGTGGTCATGGCCGCCGCGGCCTCCGAGTCGGCTTCGGCGGGACCAGGACTCGCGCCAGCTCGGGATGGCCGCAGATGTCCAGCGCTTCGAGGATGAGCTTGCGGCTCTCCGGCAGATGATACAGCACGAGGGCTTTCTGCATCTCGCGGCGGCGCGGATCGCGCTCGACGAAGACGCGCTCGCCGGTGAACGGGCTGATCCCCGTCGCGTACATCACCGCGCTGGCGGTGCCCGGCAGCGGGATGAAGACCTGGCATTGCTCCACGCGCAGCCGTTCGCGTTGCAGGTAGAGCGCGACCTCGAGCATGTCCTGCACCCTCGAACCGGGATGCGCGGCGATGAGGTACGGCAGCACGTACTGCTCCTTGCCGGCTTTCGCCGAGGCGCGGCGGAATTTCTCCAGGAACCGGACGAACAGTTCGCCCTCCGGCTTCATCATCAATTGCAGGACGGCCGGGACGACGTGCTCGGGAGCCACCTTCGCGTGGCCGCTGGTGTAGTGCTCGGCAAACGCCTCGACGAACGGGTCGCACGCCAGCGCCAGGTCCATCCGAACGCCGGTCGTCACAAAGAGGTGCTTGACGCCCTTGACCTTCCGCGCCGCGGAGAGCAGTTCCAGATAAGGCAGGCCGTTCGCGTTCAGGTTCCGGCACATGCGCGGGGCCAGACAGCTCGGCTTGGCGCACGGCGCGCCGTGCTTGCAGCCGAGCATCCACATGTTCGCCGAAGGCCCGCCGATGTCGCGGATGGTGCCTTTGAACTCGGGGTGGCGGACGATCTGCTTCACCTCGAGCAGGACCGAGTTGCGCGAGCGGCTCTGCACGGCCTTGCCCTGGTGCGTGTAGATGCCGCAGAACGCGCAACCGCCGAAGCAGCCGCGATGGCTGGTGATGGAGAATTGCACCTGCTCCAGCGCGGGGACGCGCTCGCGGTAGGACGGGTGCGCCTGGCGCCGGAAACGCATCGAGTAGAGCGCGTCCATCTCCGCGGTGGTCAGCGCCCGCGCGGGCGGGTTCGCCACGACGCGATAGCCGGCGCAGTCCTGGCAGAGGCCGGTCTCGCGCGACTCGATTTCCTGCTGAAAGGAGCGGACCTGCGCGTGCGGCTTCGAGCGGACCTCCTCGAAAGTTGGCAGCGCACGATAGCCGTTCGGCGCGGGCGTGGACGCGGCGGTCCGGTAGACGACGCCGCGCACGCTTCGGGCCACGGCGGCGAGCGCCTCGGAAGCCGTCGCGTCCGCGCTGTCGCGGGACATTCGGGAGCGCATCGCCTGGGCGATCTCCTCGAGCGGCAGCTCGCCCATGCCGTAGACGATCGCGTCGGCGGGCGCGTCGAGGATGATCGGGCGCCGGACGGCGTCGTCCCAGAAATCGTAATGCGCGAACCGCCGCAGCGACGCCTCGATGCCGCCGGCGAGGATTCCCACCGACCCGCCGAAGACGCGCCGGATCATGTTGCAGTAGGCGATCACCGCGCGGTTCGGCCGGCCGCCGCCGATGCCGCCGGGCGCGTAGTCGTCCTCGCGCCGCGGCCGCTTCAGCGCTGTGTAATTGTTGACCATCGAGTCCACCGATCCGGCCGCGACCGCGAAGAACAACCGCGGCTTGCCGAGCCGCGCGATGTCCTCAACAGGGTCCGCCCGCGGCCGCGTGAGGATGCCGACGCGGAACCGTTTCGCCTCGAGCATCCGTCCGAGCCACGCCGGCGCGAAGGAAGAATGGTCCACATAGGCGTCGCCGGTGACGATGATCACGTCGAGTTCGTCCCAGCCGCGCTCCTTCGCCTCGTCCGGGGTCACGGGCAGAAAGGCGGGCAAAATCGCTTCAGGAGGCACAGGGAATCCCTTGGAGGTCCATCCGGCCGAACATCCACGGCTCCATGCTATTCGGTCGGGACGGAACAGTCAACCATATTGCCGAGTGCCGAACGCTTAATGTTATCATGCAAACGGCCGATACTTAGGGAGGAAGCGACTATGAGCGTTACGACCGGGCGCGGGGACGCGGGCTGGACGGACCTGCTCTTCGGCGGGCGCGTGCGGAAGGACGACCTGCGCATCCACGCAGTCGGCACGCTCGATGAACTGAACTCGCTCCTCGGCCTGGCGAAGGCGTCCATCCGCGAGGAGAAGACTCGGCAGGCGATCCATGCGGTCCAGCGGGACATCTTTATCGTGAGCTCGGAGCTGATGACGCTGCCGCAGAACCTGCGGCGGCTGGAACTTCGAGTGGACGGCGCTTACGTGAAGCGACTGGAGGCGTTGACGGCGGCGCTCGAGAGGAAAGTCAAGCTTACGGAGTGCTGCTTTCTCATCCCCGGCGAGAGCGCGACCTCCGCGCTGCTGGATGTCTGCCGGACCGTGGCGCGCCGCGCGGAACGGCTCGTCGTCGCGCTGCGCCGCGCCAGGGCCGTGCCGAACCGCAGCGTGGCGGTTTACCTCAACCGCCTCTCCGACCTGCTCTACATGATGGCGCGGTCGGAGGAGCGGGATCACAAGCCGTTTATCGCGCGAAAACGGATTCGCCGTCCCAAAAGACGAGAGTGAGGCAGGAAGATGCGCAAGTGCACGTGGATATGGATTCCGGCGATGGCGCTGGCCGGTTTCGGGACGCACGTGGCCGCGGGAGATCCTGCGCCGGAAAAGTCGCTGATACTCCAGAACGCCACGGATGCCGACCTCGCCGTTTTGAAGGACCACCGGGAACTGCGCTCGCTGAAGGTCACAGGATCGTCCGTGGCAGACGCAGGCTGGGCGTCCTTGAAGGATCTGAAAGACCTGCGGTCCCTCGACGTGTCCTCCACCCGGATGACGGATGCCGGGTTTGCGGAACTGAAGGACATGACCGGCCTCCAGACGCTCAACCTCGGCGGCACCAAGGTGACGGACGCCGGACTGGCGAGCCTGGAGAAGATGAACGCTCTTCAGGACATCTTTCTCTGGGGAACCCCGGTGACCGATGCGGGGATGGCGCAACTGAAGAAGGTCGAAAGCCTGCAGTGGCTCAATCTGTCGTTCACCCGGGTGACGGATGCCGGCCTGGCGCAACTGAAAGGGATGAAAAACCTCCAGACGCTCATTCTCTGGCATACCCGGGTGACGGACGCCGGATTGGCGGACCTGAAGGAGATGAAAAGCCTCCAGACGCTCGAACTCGTAGCCACCCCGATCACGGACGCGGGGTTGGTGCAACTGAAGCAGATGAATAACCTGCAGACGCTCTTTCTGGACGGAACCAAAGTGACGGACGCCGGACTGGCGGATCTTAAAAAAGCCCTGCCCAATACGCACTTCGACAAATAGCCACTGTTGTCATTTCCTCCGCTGAAGGTATAATCTGGGAAACGGCGGCGACGGGCGCCAGCCGCCCGCCACGCGGGAAATCTCGGCTGAAAGGGAGGCAAAGAGATGGGCAAGCGCGCGTGGGGTTGCATTCTGGCGTTGGCGTCGGCCGGTTTCAGCATGACGGCGACTGCCACGGATTTGACTCTCTTCAGTGCTACGGATGCCGACCTGGCCGCTTTGAAAGACAAGCAGGACGTGCAATCGCTCCTTCTGCGAGGCCCACGGGTGACGGATGCCGGACTGTCGGACCTGAAGGGCCTGAAAACCCTGCGGGAGCTCGACCTGGCTTACACCAGCGTGACCGACGCCGGCTTGGCGAACCTGAAGGAGATGACGGCCTTGCAGAAGCTCAATCTGAGCGGCACCGGTGTGACGGACGCCGGCCTGGCGCAACTGAAAGAGATGAAGAGCCTCCTGACGCTCGATCTGGGCGGCACCAAGGTGACGGACGCTGGAATGACGGACCTGCAGGAGTTGAAAGGTCTGCGGGAACTCGATTTGAACTACACCGCTGTGACGAATGCCGGCTGGGCGCATGTGAAGGAAATGAAAAGTTTGCAGAAGCTCGATCTGTCGTCCACCAAGGTGACGAACGCCGGAATGGTGTATCTGAAGGAAATGCCCAGTCTCCAGAAGCTTGCCCTGGGCGGCACCCAGGTTTCGGACTTCGGGTTGGCGCAACTGAAGGGAATGAAGGGCCTGCAGGAGCTCGATCTGACCCACACCGAAGTGACGGATGACGGGCTGCCGCATCTGACGGGGCTGAAAACGCTGCGGACGCTTGACCTGTCGGAGACCAAAATTTCAAGCGCCGGTTTGGAGTACGTGGCGGAATTGACAGGCCTGCGGGTGCTTTATCTGAAGAAAACCAGCGTCATGGACGCCGGCTTAGTATACCTGAAGGACATGCCGGAGATGGAAGAGCTGCACCTGGAGGGAACCCGGGTGACGCGCGCCGGGTTCACGTATCTGAAATCAGCCCTGCCCAATACGCAGATTTTCAAATAGCCGCGGACCGACTATGCGCCGCTCCAACGGCGACGTGTAGATGCCGGCGCTGGCACAAAGGGGTCAGGAGCCTTTGCTTTCCTTGGCACTTCGCCCGTCAGGCGGCGGCCAGGGTGGCGTGGGCCACTCCTCGCCAGACGACTCGGGATATTTCTCGTCGGTTAGTACCTTGCGGATACCAAAAGCCCCAATCAGCAGACGAACTAATCTCCTCTGTTTTTGAACGTCCAGGCAATCAAGCTCGAGTATCACATACTCCGTCTTAACTCCCGACGTACCGAACGCCATCCCGCCTCTCCACCTTTTCAATTCAAGGCCGCTTCTCCGGCAGAACATCCATGCATAAATGAGGAAGTAGTGATACAAGGCACAGTGGATCGCCCAGCCAATGTACCCGACAAGAACGATGGCAAGAGCGCCTGCCACGATGAGCAGAATTATCCGTGCGGCGCCATACCTGACGGACGGGAGGAACCACGCAACCCCGAAGGACAACAGCGTCAGCAGGGTTACCGAGATGAGAAGCCTAAGCAGCTCGACCCGCAGCTTAGGCTCTTGCGCTGGCTTTTCCAACGGAACGCCCTTCAATCGGGATTTGCCATGCAGCCGCCCCTGCTGAGCGCGCCGGCTCCCGCGCATTCATTCTACCCGCTTCGCAGCAAGAATCAAGGCTGAGAACCATGTAGGAAAAGCCGACCAATCGCCCTGCTCTGCGTGCCGGAGAACTCGGCAGGTCCACCAAGTATCCACGCCGCTTCATGGTTGGAAGTCAAGTTAGTACAATATCTTAGAACATAAATGCCGATGTAGGACGACCCAGGGAACGATAATTGCATAGGCTTATTGTGGACCATTCCCGAAAGCCGGGCCCCGGCGGTTTGACAGTGGTTTGTCGGAGAGAAAATCCTAATCGGCGCGAGTTTTCTTGCGCAATTGCAGCGTAAATCGCAACCTACAGTACTTCAGGAGCGCGAAGCGGGAGGGCAATAAGTCCCGCATGGCCCTTGCCGCTTTTCACTCCAAGTGGTATAACGCTAACGTGTCGCGTCGCCTTTCCCTTCCTCGGTATTTTCCCCGTGCGATGCGAGCGAGGAGTACGCGATGATTGTCGGTATTGAGCTGTCCGACGGAACGCTCCGAGCCGTTCGCATGGAGCATTTCCGGCCGGGCCGCGCCCCGGAAAGCATCGCCGACATCGCCTACACCCCTGCCGTTCCGGGCGGCGTTCCGCCGGCGGAAGCGATCTCGGCTTTGATGCGCCAGGTCGGCGCCGAGAACGCTACGGTCGCCGTGGCCGTTCCTTCCTCCTGGTGTATCTATCGGGAAGTCTCGTTCCCCTACCGCGCCGCGCGGCGCGTCGAGTCCACCCTGACCTACGCGCTGGAGGGCCGGCTTCCGGGCAAGGTTGAAGGGTACGTGATCGAGCCGCTGACCGACATCCATCCCGCCGGCGCCGCGGGCGCGCATTTGCTCGTCGCCGCGTGCCCGAGGGAGCGTCTGAAGGACCTGCTCGCGGAGTTCCGCTCCGCCGGAGTTGATCCCTGCATCGTTCAGCCGGCCGTCGCATCGCTGGCCCGCGTCCTGCCCGGCGGCGAGGAGACATTGCTGGTGCGGCTCGCCGGGATCGAACTGGAGGTGGCCTTTCTCCGGGACGGCGAGGTGCTCGCCTGCGAGGTCATCCAATGGGCCGCGCCGCAGAGCCATGCGATCCCCGACGCGCGCGTGCTTGCCGGCAAAGTGCGCGCGGCCGTCCGCGCCTATGAGGTCAGCCATGGAACGTGTTCCTTCCGGCGCACCGCACTGCTTGCGCCCGAGAGCATCCGCGCGGCGCTGTCGGCGGAACTGCAATCCGCGCTGGAACTTCCGGCGGCGCCGGCCGGCGACCTGGCGGACGACGCGCGGTATCCGGCGGCGCTGGGAGCGGCGGCGGAGGCCGAGGAACGCAAGCACCTGGCGGTGAACCTGCGCGGCGGAGAATTCGCCTATTCCCCGTACGCGCGGCGCATCGAGCGGCGCCTCGTGGCGGCGCTGGCCCTGGCCACAGCGCTCGTCGCCCTTCTGGGCATGTCGCTCTTGCGCCGGACGCTGGACGTGCAGGAGGCGATTACGGACGACCGCACGCGCGAGGCCGCCCTCTTCACCGAAGTCACGGGCATTCGCGGCGTGCCGAACCTCCAAGTGACCGAAGCGGCCGTGGCCGCGGAGCGCAAGGAGATTACCCGCAGCGACCGCCTTCGCATCGTCTCCTGTCTGAACCGCTGGGCCGACCTGATGAAACTCGTCCCGGCGGACATGACCGTGGCGCTCGACACGCTGGACATCGGGCAGGACCGCATCGCCGTCACCGGCCGCGCCCGGGACACCGCCGCCGCCTCCGCGTTCCGCGCGAATGTGCAGGCCTCAAAGGTTTTTCAGCCCGATCCGCACTTCGTCACGCGGACCTCCGGCAGCTCGGGGGCCACTTTCACCATGGAGCTGCGCTACCGATGAACGCCGCCGCGACGATCAAACAGCATCCCTGGGTCTTCGGCCTGGCGCTGGCCATTGTGGCCTGTTCCGTGGCCGATATCGGCCTGGCGCTTCACCTGCGCACTGCGGCGGTCGAGCGCGGCCAGCACCGCGACCGGATGCGCACGTTGGAAACCCTTGCGGACGAGTTCCGCGCGCTCAAGGCCCAATCGGGAGTGGCGGGCCAGACGCTGCCTCCGGGCGTCCGCCTGACTCCGAACGCCGTGAACGCCATCGCCAAGGACCGCGGCGTCGCCATCGCCACCATGAGCGCCAGCCCGGCCCGGTATGACGAGCGCATCCAGGAGCAGATCATTGACCTGGCGCTGATCAGCGTCACGCGCGAGGACCTGGCGCTCTTCCTGCATGCCGTCGAGCAGATTGCGCCGGCCGTACGGACGAAGGAACTTCGGATTACTCCGAGCGCCGCCGGCGGAAGAGCCGGACAGACGGCGCTGATTGACGCACATGTTCAGATTTCCGCCTATGAGACCACTGAGCGGCCATCGAAATGACAGGGCGTTCGTTCTCGTCATGACCGTGCTCGTGCTGAGCATCCTGGTCGTGCTGGGCTATGCCTTCAGCTATTCGGCCGGGGTTTACGGCAGCACGGCGCGCAACGCGCGCGACGCCCTGCGGCGGGAATGCGCCGCGGAGTCCGCGCTGAACAAGGCGATGGCCATGCTCCGCGCCAACGGCGGCGCCGGCCGGTTCGATTCGCTCGACCAGCCCTGGGCGGCCGACAACCTCTCTTTTCAGATCGGACCGGAAAACGTGCTGGTCAACATCGTGGACGAGAACCGCAAGCTGAACGTGAATCGCGCCGCCTGTCCGCCGGCCAATCCGACGAAGAACCCGGACCTGCGCGACGCGCTCGAGCGCCTGGTCGAGACCGCCGGCGGAAGCCGCAGCGATTTCGACGATATCTGCGCGTGGATAGACCCGGCCACGCCGGGCCCGCACGACGACCTCGCTCCGAAGAGCCCGTTGCCGATGATCTCCGGCCTGCGACGGATCCCCGAATTAAGGCCGATCCTGTTCACCCAGAGCGACATGAAGCGCCAGCTCGATTCGCTGCTGAGCACGCACCCGGAGCGCATCAACCTCAACACGGCCTCCCGCGAGGTGCTCGACGCCCTGTGGGGCGACCCGACGATCTCTCAGCAGGTCATTGCGCAGCGGGAGCAACAGCCGTTCCAGAGCGATGCGGCCGTCACCGCGTTCGTGCAGGGACTGGACACCGCTTCATCGGGACAGGCCATCCTGGCGCAAGCGCTGTCCGCCCAGAGCGATTACTTCACCGTGACGGTCACCCCCGCCGATGGGCCGAATGAAGCCTTCGAGGCGCTTGTGCGAAGGACCGACGTCGCCACGCAAGTCGTTTACGTCAAACGAGTTTCGAAGGAGGTCGAGCCATGAAGCCGACTCGCGCATTCCACATCGCGGCCGTGTTGAACCTGGCCTTGGCCGTCGGCGCCTTTGCGGCGCCACCGCCGGCGCCGGTCCCCGCCGTTGTCAAGCCGGAGGACATGGTCACCATCAACTTCTCCGGGGTGACGCTGCACCTCGTCGTGCAGTACCTCAGCGAGTTCACCCACAAGCCGGTCCTGCTGCCCGACAAGTTCCCCGGGGACCGCAAGATTGACATCGTCTCGAACGGCCAGGCCGCGGCCGTGCCGGTGAAGAAGGCGGCGGAGATTCTCTCGACCGCGCTGCGCGCCGCCGGCTACGTCATGATCGAGACGCCCTACCAGATCCAGATCGTCCCCGAGGGGACCATGGAAGGCGTTCCGATCGTCCAGAACCAGAACGAGGGCGCCATCGCCGGGCAGACGCTCGTGACGATCACGAAAGAGGTCAAGAAGGCCGACGCCTCCAAGTTGATGAGCATCCTGATGGCCCTGAAGTCGAAGGCCGGCAGCGTCCAGGTCTATCCCGATTCGAATACGCTGATCATCACCGAGTACGGCCCGCAAGTGAAAACGATGCTGGCGCTGATTGACATGCTCGATACCCGGTGGGAGGGCAACCGGCCCGATATCGTCACGCTGGAGAGGTCTTCGGTGGACAGCCTGCGGAGCGTGGTGGAAGCCTTCGTGAAGAACATGGCGCTGAATGCCGACCCGGTCATCAAGAGGCGAATGGAGTCGTTCTCCATCATCGTCCAGCCGTCCATCAACTCCTTCGTCCTCTTCGGCTATCCGGAAGACGTTGCGCGGGTGACGGAGTTCATCCGGATGGTGGACGTGCTGCCCGCCGAGACGTCGCGCACGTTCCACACCTACAAGGTCCTGAACCGCGATGTGGCGGAAATGGTGCAGGTGCTGAACAGCGTGTTCACCGCCGTGAAAGCGCGCAGCGCGGGCGCGGCCGAGCAGTGCCCCACCGTCATCGCCGACTTGATCAACTGCTCGCTGATTGTCATCGCCTCGCCGGACCGCTACGCCGAATATCTTCCGCTTTTCAAGCAGATAGATAAGGCCAGGGACCAGGTGCAGATCCAGTCGGCCATCGTCGAGCTGAGCACGGACCGGATGGCGCAACTGGGCGTCCAGTTGGCCACTGCGGATGTGCCCACTTCAACTTCCGGCCTCATCGGCGTCGCCGCCACCAGCTTCGGCCTGACGACGATCAATGCCAACGGCACCGGCGAAGTGCCCGTTCCTCCTGCGAACGGCGGGCTCACCGCCGCTGTCTTCAAGAACCTCAACATCCCCGCCATCGTCCAACTGTCGCAGCAGGACCAGAGCGTGGTGTTCATCGCCGGGCCTCTCGTGACGACCAACGACAACTGCAAAGCCACCGTGGATATCTCCGAGGAGCGCCAGACGCAGTCGTCCATTATCTCGCCCGAGGGCCAGACCAGCGGCGTCACGGCCGGCCCGCCGGTCACGGCCAGCATTTCGCTGGAGATCACCCCGCACATCAATGACGAGGGCACCGTCCGCATGGAGATCGTGTCGCTGACCGAGGAGTTCGAGCCGACTACGGTCACGACAGGAGGGGTTCCGCTGTTTAACAAGAACTCGCGAAAAGCCACGACGCAGGTGACGGTGCCTGACGGAGCCACGATCGTCATTGGCGGCTTGACGAACACGAACAACACGAAGACCATCCAGAAAGTGCCGTTCCTCGGCGACATCCCCGTCCTGGGCTGGCTCTTCCGTAACACCGTAACCGAGCTTCAGCAGGTGAACCTGTGCATTTTCATCACCCCGCACGTCATCCGCAGCAAAGAGAACATGGCCCAGTTGGCCGAGGACCAGAAAGCCCAACTGAAAGCGATGAACGAATCCAATCCCGAATTGCAGGACAATAGTGTGAACAAGTACGTGGAGCCACCGCCGGCGCCACAGCCGGCGCCGCCGCCGTCGCCGGCCATGCCCCAGAGTCCTGAAAGCCAATGAGCGAAAACCGGAACACCCTTGACGCGCTGCAGAAGGCCGGCGTGATCTCCGACACGCAGGCCATTGCCCTGGCCGCCGCCTGCGAGACCGACTGGCGTCCGCCGGCCGAAGTCATCCGGCGTCAGCCCAGCGTGGATGAGGAACGCCTCTCGGCATGGGCCGCGCAATACATGGGTGTTTCCTATCTGGCTTCCCTGTCGGGTGTTGTAGCGCCGGAGGAGTTCTTTCAGAAAGTTCCGCCGGAGTACGCGCGGCAGATCGGGGCGGTTGCGTCTCGGATCACGGAGGATACGGTGGAGGCGGCGGTCGCGCTCGGGCCGGATATGCACGCGGTGGTCGCGGAGTTTTCGGTGCTGTTCGGGCGGCCCGTCACGTTTGTGCTGGCGCCGCGCAAGGAGATCGAAGCGGTCGTGGACCGCTCCGTGCGCCAGCGGCCGGAATACCTCGAATACGCCGCGGGCGAGCTGCCGGAAGATGAGTTCGCCGAGAGCGCCGCGCGGATCGAACGGGTGACGGATTTCGCCGAACTCATGCGCAAGACGCCCGTGGTCAAGCTCGTCTCGCTGCTCGTGGCGCAGGCCGTGCGCAGCGGCTCGAGCGACATCCACTTTCAGCCCACCGGCGACCGGCTGCGCGTGCGCTTCCGCACCGACGGCATCCTGCACGACGTGCTGGACCTGCCGCGCTCGTCGCAGGACGCGATCCTCTCGCGCGTGAAGGTGCTGGGGAAGATGGACATCGCCGAGCGCCGCTCGCCCCAGGACGGCCGCGCCTCGTTCCGCTACGCGGACCGCGAGATTGACGTGCGCATGTCCGTCATCCCCACCGACGAGGGCGAGCGGGCCGTGCTGCGCCTGCTCGACAAGGAGCAGAAGCTTCTCAAGCTGGAGGAAGTCGGCCTCTCCGACCGCAACCTGACCGAGTTCGAGCGCCTGATCAACATGTCGCACGGCATGATCCTGGTCACCGGGCCGACCGGCAGCGGAAAGACCACCACGCTCTACGCGGCGCTGATGAAGATCAACTCGCCCGAGCAGAACATCATCACGATCGAGGACCCGGTCGAGTACAAGGTCCCGGGCATCAGCCAGATTCAGGTGTTGGCGCGGAAGAACGTCACATTCGGCTCGATGCTCCGGTCCGTCGTCCGGCAGGACCCGGACATCATCATGATCGGCGAGATCCGCGACGAGGAAACGGCCTCCATCGCCGTGCAGTCCTCGCTCACGGGCCACCTGGTCTTCAGCACGCTGCACACGAACGACTCCGCCGGCGCCATCGCGCGGCTGCTGGACCTGGGAGTTGAGCCGTTCCTGATCTCCTCGTCCCTCCTCGCCGTGCTCGCGCAGCGGCTGGTCAGGCGGGTCTGCCCGGCGTGCGGCCGGCCGGACGAGGTCTCCGCCGCAGACCTGGCGCTGCTGAACCTCGGCGTCGAGCAGGGTCGACGGGCGAGCCTGCGGCGCGGCGCCGGATGCGATCAATGCCTGGCGACCGGCTATCGCGGCCGGCTGGGAATCTACGAACTTCTGCTGGTGGACGACGCGATACGGCCGCTGATCAATCGGCGCGCCTCCGCTTCCGAGATCCGCGAGGCCGGGACGCGCAACGGGCTGACGCTCCTGCGCGCCGACGGCGCAGGGAAAGCGCTCGCCGGGCTGACCACCGTCGAGGAGGTCCTTCGCGTGACTCAGCGAGATGATGAAACGCAGGCGCCTCGATTAAACACTGCGTCCCAGGCGTCCCAGCCGCCCTCGGCTGCGATACGATGAGCATTTCCGCACAGGCGAGGGCGCCTGTGCCGGCGGTTTAGGCCGGATTCGGCGATGGCTAGCTTTCGGTACAAGGCGGTTGACGAGGCGGGCGCGACGGTGGCCGGCACGCTGGTGGCCGACAGCGCCGAGGACGCGCGGGCGCGGCTGCGCGAGATGCGCCTCTTCCCGGAACGGGTCGAGCGCGCCGAACGCATGGCGGTCCGCCTGGTGGACCGCCTGCCCGGCCCGCGGTCGCGGGTTGTGCAGCACGTGACGGTCTTCACGCGCCAGCTCGCCATCCTGCTCTCCTCGGGCGTGCCCGCGGTCAGCGCGCTGGGCGTGCTGGCTTCCCAGTGTGAGCATCGCGGCCTTTCGCAAGCCCTGCGCGAGGTGGCCGAGGCCGTCAACGCGGGGCGTTCCCTCGCTGAGTCCATGGCCGGCTATCCGCAATTCTTCGACCGCTCCTATGTGGGCATGGTGGCCTCCGGCGAGAAGAGCGGCTCGATGGATACGGTCTTCATGCGGCTGGCGGAGTTTCTTGAGCGGCGCCGGCAGATGCAGTCGCGCGTGACGACCGCGCTGATCTATCCGGCCATCCTCCTGGTCATGGTGTTCGGACTGATGGTCTTCCTTTCGGGCTACGTGGTGCCCGTGATCAAGCCGCTGTTGCAGCAGCACCACCGGCCGCTGCCGCTCACGACGCAGATTCTGTTCCGCCTGGGAGACCTGGTGCGCGCCTTCGCGTGGATGGTCGTGCCGGCGGCGGGCGCGGCGGTCGGCGCGGTGGCCTGGTGGCGGCGGTCCGAGCGCCGGCGCGGGGCCATGGATGCCTGGATGCTCCGAATGCCGATCCTCGGCAAGCTGTGGCTCAAAAGCCTGGTGGCGCGGTTCGCCATGACGTTCTCCACCCTGCTGCGCACGGGCGTGCCCGCGCTGGAAGCGCTCGAGGTTCTCGAGGGCGTCGTGCCGAATGCCGCGTTCGCCGAGGAGATCGCCCGGGTCCGCCGGGACGTGATCGAGGGAAAGGAGATCTCCGCCCGGATGCAGGCGAGCGCCCTCTTCCCGCCGATGGTCGGCTACATGGTGGCCGTGGGCGAGCGCAGCGGCAGCCTGGCGGACGTGCTCGAGCACGTGTCGGAGGCTTATGAGCAGGAGGTGGACGTGACGTCAAAACGCCTGCTGGCTGCGCTGGAGCCGGTGCTGGTGCTGCTGATGGCCGGAGTGGTCGGGTTCATCGCCACCTCGCTGATGGTGACGATCCTCGAGTTGAGCCATATTTAGACGGGAGATGAAGATGAGATTCCACGCGGGCTTCGCGCGGCGCGTCGCGGCCGGTATGACGCTGCTGGAGGTCATGGTCGTCGTGATTATCCTCGGGATGCTCGCGACGGTCGTGGGGAAGGTGGTGCTGGACAGGCTGGAGGACGCGCGCGTAAACACGGCCCGGTCGCAGATTGCGCAGTTTATGGGCGCGCTGGACCTGTTCTACCTGGACAACGGTTTCTATCCGACCACTCAACAGGGGCTGCAGGCGCTGGTGCAGAAGCCGACGAGCGGCCCTTCCGCCGACAAGTGGGGCCAGCGCAAGTACCTGGACAGCGAATCCATCCCGCTCGATCCCTGGGGACACGAATACTTCTACCAGTGTCCCGGCACGCACGCGCGGTTCGACATCATCTGCTACGGCCGCGACGGCGTGGAGGGCGGCGAAGGATACGACGCGGACATCAACAGTTGGGAACTCGGCGGGGCCAGGAAGGACCAGTGACCGGTGGCGTCCAGCAACCATAGTTTGGCCGCTCGCAACGGATGGGCGGTGATCCGGCCGGGGACGCCCCGCCGCGCGGGCGCGCCGGCGCTCACGCTGATCGAAATGATGGCGGCGCTGGCCATCCTCGCGGTGGCGCTCGCCGTAAGCCGCCTGGCCGTTGACGGCATCAGCGTCCGCTGGCGGCTGCGCGGAGCGGCGCACGAGGTCGAGAGCGTCGCGCAGTGGGCCCTCAGCGCCGCCGCTTCGCGGAACCGGCCGACCAAGGTGCTCTACGATGTGGCGGAGAACTCCTGGTGGGTGCAGATGGGGTCTGAGACTTTCGCCTATCACCGTCTTCCGCGGGGAGTGGAATTCGTCTCGGTGCGGTTCGCGGATGGAACGGAGGTCGTGCGCGACGTGGCGGAGGTCACCGCCGCGCCGGACGGCACGCTCGACCCTCACGTGGTGACGCTGACCGGGCACACGGGCGAAGAGGTCGTGCTGTCGTTCGACCGCCTGACGGGCGAGATGACTTACGTGGAGAAGACCGGCGATGAGGAGTAGAGCCAACGCAGCGCCCGGGCGCGCCCTGCGCAGGCCGGGTGCGTTCACGCTGGTGGAAGTCGCAGCCTCGGTGGCCATCCTGGGCGGCGTGATCGTGGGGATCCTGGTCGCGCGTAATAACGCGCTGGAGGCGCACACCCAGGCCGACCAGATCCTGGCCTGCACACGCCTGTGCGCGGCCCAGGTCGCCGGGCTCCGGGCCGGGTTCGCGGGCGAAGGGGGCGGCGTGTTCGTGACGCCTTCGGGGACGTACGAGTGGCGGATCACGGCCTCCGCGATATCGGAGGACGCCACGGCGGCGGCCCTGACGGCGTACGAGGTCACCGTGCGGCCCGCAGCCGTGTCCTTCGACAACGCGACCGGAGATTCCGTGTCCCCGCAGGCTGTCGAACAGCCCGACGAGCAATGCGTGGCCTCGGCGATACTCTGGCTGCCTCCCAAGGTGGCTCCGACGAGTGCTTACTTGCGGAAATAGGCGTCCTATTTCCGCAAGTAAGCATGACCGCGATAAGCCGCGTCGTTGTATTGGGTTATGCGTTCCGTTGGACCGTGTTTAGTTGCGTAAATTGGTACGCCAATTTACGCAACTAAACACTAGGGGAATAACAAGGCCATGAGAGCCGCCGCCTTTAAGCCCCGCGCGCCCGGCTTGACCTTGATCGAGGTGATCTGCGCCCTGGCGATCGCGGCCATGCTGATGGCCACGCTGATGGGGACGCTGACGCTGACGGCGCGCGCCATGACGGAGGCCGGCCAGTCCGCGCACCAGCGCCGCATCGAGGCGGGCCTCGAACGCATCCTCCGGCACGACCTGACCGCAGCCGTCCTGCCCGATGCGAAGCATGTCCTCGCATTCACCGGCGTGCCGACGGCGCCGTCGGAAATATCCGAGGAGCCCTGCCTGGAGTTCCTGACGACCGCCCGCCTTTCGCCGGCCGCGTCGGCAGGCGACGCGGAGATTACCGACGTCAGCTACGTGCTGAGGACGGACGGCGACGCGGCGGAGAAGCTGGTGCTGCTGAGGAGAGAGACGGAGTACGCGCCGGGGAAGCCGCCGCAGGACCGCCCGCTCGAACGGCTTGCGGCGGGGATCACGTTCTGGCAATTGAATTTCTACGACGGCGCGCGGTGGATCGGCAGTTGGAAACGCGACATGCCGCCGGCCGCGGTCAAGCTGGAGATATCGTTCGAAGGGGAGAACCGGCAGTCGGTGATCGAGATGGTTTTCGCGCCGCTGGCCACGGCGGACGCCAATCCGCCGGACTACGCCCACCCGCCCAAGCCCTGAAGCCTACTTGATGGTGTAAACGACGTTCAACCGCTGTCCGCCGCGCTCCATGGTGACGGTGACGGAAGAGGCGCCGCTGGCGCTCAACTGCTGGTAGATGTTCATCGCGGCGCCGGCGGAGTTGATGGGGGCGCCGTTTACGGCCAGGATGCGGTCGCCCGAGGAAAGGTACGGTGCCGCGACCGAGTCCGACGACACGTTCGGTACGTTGTAGCCCTGCATCTGCCCGTTGACCATGTAGGGCTCGATACTGAGGCCCTGCATTGCGGCCAGGGGATTTGCCCGGAGTGTGTCCACGACGCTGTGAGGCACGACGACTTCGATCGTCTTGGCCGTGGCCGAGCCGACGGAGGTCGAAGCCGCTGCGGTGCTGGGGCCGCCCGCCGGCTGCGGGCTCGGCGGCAACTGCACGGGCGCGGCCGCGACCGGGGCCGGCTGAGGGAATCGGGACGCCGGCGAGGGAGCCGAACCGGCGCTTGCCGGCGCGCTCCCGCCTGCCGCGTTATACTCTGGTTTGGCCATGCTCAGCGTGATCGTCCGATCTTCCCTGGCGAAGGTCGCGGCATTCTCCGTGACGCCCGTCAGTTTCCAGCCCTCCGCGACTTCGCCCTGGCGAATCATCAAGGCGCTGCTCGCCGTCTGGATGAACGCGAACGAGAAGGAACCGGACGAGGAGGCGATCGTCCCTCGGATCGTAAAGGGAGGCGCGTCACCGGCCAACGCGGGGAGTCCAGCCGCCGGGGACGACGGGCCACCGGACGCCGCAGACACGTCAGTCGCGCCCTGCCAGAGAATCGAAAGGTTATCGGCAGCCGGCGCCATCGGACCGGGCGCGCTGACGGACGGAGGGGCCGCCGGCGCCCGGGAAAGCTCCACGGGGGCCGGCGGCTTCAGAGTAAACCACGATGTGCCGCACAGACCGGCGGTCAGGCACACGAGAGCCGCGCTGCTGAACCGGTCCGCGCGCTTGCGGCGTGAGACGATCATCGGCATTACCTCTGCCGGCCTTCCGGGCCGGTGGATCACTACTTCTGCGTTTGCTCGCACTCACGCGAGAGCTCGGCGAGCGGGTTGAGCACCAGGGCGCGAACGGCGGCCTTCGCCGGTTCGTTATCGCGGATCGCCTCGGCGCCGTAAGGGCCGATCGCGTAATACCAGGCCGAGAAGGCGCGCCCGGCCGGGAAGTGCAGGAGCATGTTGTCGCGCAGAGCCCGGATGTCGTTCAACTGCCGCAAATGCTCCGGGGAGATGACATACGAGCCGGTGCAGTTCGTTTCAACGATGCCGTCGAGGCGGCGTTCCGGGGATTCATACCCTGCGGTTGCGATGAAGCAGCCGCCGCCGCCACCGCCGCCGCCACCGCCGGTGGCCGTGCCTGTACCTGTGCCTGTGCCTGTACCTGTGCCTGTGGTGCCGGTGCCGCGGCCTGTGGTGCCGCCGCCTCCGGTTGCGGCGTGCGCGATGAACGTCTGAACGGGTCCCGGGGTCTGGCCGTTGGCGTTGACGCTGATCACAGTCCAGGTGTACGTCGTTCCCGCCACGAGGGCCGCCGGTATCGTATATGAAGTCCCGGCGAGCAGGACCGTAATCGGCGAAACAGGCAGCGTGGCGCCGGCGCCGTATTCGAGAATATACGAAGTCGCGTCAAGGCCGGCGGTCCATGAGAGCACCGGCAGCAAGGTCGTCGTCGTCGAGCCGTTGGCCGGAAGCATATTGGAGACCGGGCCCGGCAACGGCGCGGGCACGGCGGCCAGCCAGTCAATCGCCGCCTTCAGGATGTAGGCCCGGCCGGTCGTATCGTCGGTGATGTCGCCGAGGTGGCTGACGGACTCGAAGGGCCACGTGAAGAAGATCGTCTGACCGCCCAGTATGAGGGGCGCCGTGGCGCCCGTGAAGAGGATATTCTGCGTAGCGGAAGATTGGCTGCCGGTCGTAACGCCGGTACCGGAAGAGGTGTTCCACTTGAAGACGGTGGCAGCGATCTCGGTGATGTTAAGGGGATCCACCTCGGATCCCCAAACGAGGCTGTTTCTCCCGTCGCCGCCGGCGTCGTTGACATCATTGATCGGCTGGGGATCCAAGGTGAACCCCTTGCTCGCGCCGCCGCTCATGGTGTCGAGTTCGTCGCCTTTCACGTTTGTGTACTGGGTATAGAGCGTCATCGGGGTCGCACCGAGATACTTCGAAAGGAAAGTCAGTGCGAAGGGCCAGGGGGTGGAGACCCTCAGCTCGGGCTCTGCGCTGAAAGTGCCGATAACATCCACGGCGGCGTCGCTCTCAGTAGTCAAGTCCTGGCTGTCCATCCACAGTTTTCCGCCATTGGCGAGGTAGCTCGTCAGGTAGCCTGTCTCGGGGGGCATGAGCGCCTCGAACTGGAAGAGGTAGCCCGGGGCCGGGAAGTCCTGGTTCCAGTCCCCCGTGAACCAGAGCACCACGCCGCCGGTGGCCTGGAACGACTGCAGCGCCTGGGGTGTGATCTCGCCGTAATACCGCTGGCTGCTGAGGATGCTGGGGCCGTTGGTGGCCAGGGTGTGGTACACGTTGCCGCACCAGAACTGGTATTCATACGCGTTGCTCGTGAGGGAGTTCAGATAGGGCAGCGCGGGCGAGTCGCTGACGTCCTCGGGCGGGGTGCCTGAGTTGATGCCGGTCCCGTCGGCCTGGGTCGGGTCCACGTAAAAGGTGTCGCTCATGTTGTCCCAGGGAGCGGCCGGGGCGCCGTTGATAATATTCGGCGGAGCGGGAGGCAGGACGTGTTGAGTGCTGTTGAGCTGGTGCTGGGTGAAGATGGAGCCGTTCAGATAGTAGCGGTCATGCTGATCCATGTCCACCACGAGCAAGTTGATCTTTTTCCCGGTCGTCGAGTCAACGGTTTCACGGACGAACTCGTTGACCGCCTGGCAGTAGAACCAACGTTCCTGCAGCCAGCGGTATGGGTCCGTCTGGACCGCGCCGGTCCAGGCGGGGCTCTGGGCCTGGACGACGACGAAATAGACCGACGGCGTCAGGGCGTTGAACGTGACTGTAGCGGCGCCCGCCGCAGTCTCGCAGATCAACTCGTTGGTGGCGACGGACGTCCCCGCCGTAGCCGGGACGGCCGCGATGGCGGTCATGTCGTTGAGCCCGCCCACCCACTCGCCGGGCACATAGGAAGTGTTCTGATTGAACGGGGTGAACACGCGCACGCGGACGAACGGCGCGCTCGTCTGGATTTGCAGAGTGACGACCGCGCCGGTGTTGTTGCCCGGCGTGTAATGCGGGATGACGTTGACGGGCATGTTCTGGCTGTTGTACTGACTCTGGGGGCTGTAGCCGGTGACCACGGTGGCGGCGCGGAGGCTGGTATCGGTGACTTGCGGCCTGGTGAAATCACCCGCCGTCACCGGTTCCCGGCCGGGCAGCGCGATGGCGGAATCGCCCAGGAGCGTGGCGCCGAAAATGGTGGTCGCCTCGCGCTGGTCATTGACCATGAAGTCGTCCAGGTGTGTGGTGACGTACTGGGCCAGCGCATTGTTGAAGAGGTCGCCGACGACCGGGCTGGTGACGAGGCCATACTGCTGAGCCATGTACGAGGTCACCTCGATCTTGCCGATCACGGCATCCGTATCCGCGCTGAAAGGCGTCAGGTCGGCCGTGCCGTTGGTGATCGTGGGGAACACGTATCCCTCATTCTCATCCGTCGGCCCGGAGTACAGGATGACCGACTGCGCGTCGGTGTCGACGCCATATTGGACGGAAGTCTGGTACGTGCCCGAACTGAAACCGGCGAAGGCGATGGGGCCGCCTTGCGCCAGGATGGCCGCTTCCCCGAGGCTTGTGTTCGGGTTGGTTCCCCATATTGAGTTATCGTAACGGGTTGCGACATTGGCCGGCGACACCACCACCGGCCGAGCCTTGGTCGTCGGCGTCGGAAAGTTGGCCGGGTTCGGCGATGGGATGCCTGACGGGATATACGCGGGGAAGAAGTCCGTCGTGAGAATCACCGGCGCGGGGGCGCCGTTCAAGGTCGCGTCCTGCTGGGCCATGACCCAAGTCAGGTTGACGTAGGACGGGGTCAGGTCCAGCACTCCGCCCCCGAGCGTCTGCCCATTGATCCCGGTCTGGCTGTCGGCGTCTTTGCCGCCGTAGTTCGTTGCGCCGCGCGCCAGCAGGTACACGAAGCCGGGGACGTCGGAATCGGCTGTGGCCGAGTTCCATGGGTTGACGTCATAGCCGTTGTCAATGGACATGCGGCCCAGGATATTGGAGAGGGTCAGCGCCTCGCCTCCCGTGGTGGTATAGGATTCCACGTCGGTGTCCAGCCCGTTGAGGTCAAACTCGCGCACGATCAGACCGCTGAAGGCGTCGCGCTTCGGGCTGAGGCTGTTGTCCTGCACTTGCATGCCCAGCAGGTACTGCGCGAGGCCGGGGAAGAACTGGAACCACTTGTAGTACTCGGTCGCGCCGTCAATCATCGCGACCTGGTGGAACCAATTGGCGAAGGCCGCCTTCTTGGCAGCGTCCGTCGGCGACGAGTTGAGGATGTCGCAGTAGTCGCGGATCTTGCTGAGGAACGGCAACGGGTCATAGTACGGCGGGCCGAATGGAGAGGGAACGGGAGTTGGAGGGAAGGTATTGCCCGACTGGTCAATCGTGATGTAGGGCGCCGCGCGGACGGGAAGGCGGCTGACCTGGAAGCCGCCCGAATTGCTGGTGCCGACCGTGGTGGAGACGACCCCCGTCGGGGTAGTGGTACTGGCAGCGCCAGTGCCGTTCTGCGTCGTATAGAAGAAGTCCGTCGGGAGCCACCTGTTATTTACATCGGGGTAGAAGGGGTCATAGTAGTAATAGAAGCTTGGGGCCACGCGCTGGGCGTCGCCGAGCAGTACGATGTACTGCAAGTTGGGCAGCCAGGCGTGATCGTTTATGGCGCCGAAGGTTGTTGTATTCGCGGCGTCCTGGAGCCAGGTGCGAATGCCCTTGGCGACCCACTCGTGGTAACGGTCCTGCGTCGCCCACGGGTACGGTTGGACGTCAGCGCTTGAGTAAAAGAGCGGGAACACCGGGAAAATCAGAGGATAGCCTGCGCCGACGCGCTTGTTATATTGCCCCGTATCATAGGCGCCTTTGACGGCCGTCGCTCCGCCCCACGTATACCATCCCGGCCACTGCGTAATATCGGGCACATAGACCTGCTGGATATTATTCAGCGGCGCAGCCTGCACTCCGCCGGTGTCCAGCCCGCCGTACGAGGCGGCCATTTGCTCTGTGCCGAAGATCAGTGTCTTGACGGTCGGCTGGAGGTCGTTCTGATGAATGGCCTGCAGTTGGCTTGCCAGCGGCGCGAAGGTCGCGACGTTTTCTTCCGGATCGCGGGCGAGGCGGCCCTGCGGGTGCTGCCAGAAAACAATCAAGTTTTGCACGGCGGCGTCGTAGTTCTCGCCGGCGTCCGCGTCCACGGCGTCAACGGAAGCTTCGCTCACCGTGGTGAAACTGTAGATGGGCCCGTAGAAGCCCTTTGAGGTCACGCCGCTCGTAAAGTTAGCCGCGGTCGCCGGCGGAATCGGCGCCGGAGTGGTAGCCAGATAGGTCGCGCTGGCAGGGTCAATGGTTACCGTCACGTTGTTGCCGGCGGTGCCGGACACGGGCCAGGTGAGCGTGACGACCGGCGAGCCACTGCCCGCGACGGTCGTATTGGTAACGGTGATGAGCGAGATGTTTGAGCCTGCCGGGGCCTGAGCGGCGATATCCGCGCTCACGGCGTTGTAAAAAGCATCGCCGTTGGGGTCAACGTCAATCTCGCCGGTCAGCGTAATCGGCGCAGCCAGACCCTTGCCGGCATTGCCCGCCGGGTCAGTGATCGTGAAGGTCGCGGTCTGCCCGGCCGGTATGCTCTCGAGCAAATCAAGCTGGATCGTGGCGTTGGACAGCGGTATCCCCGTCGTCGAGGTGTACCAGATGCGCCACTGATACACCGTGCTCGGCTGCAGCCGCGGGTAGCCTTCGAACAGGTAGCTGGCATCGTGGATCCAGAATTCGCGGTAGATCGGGTAAGTGCCCCATGGCGGCGGCGCGAGCGGAAAGAGATTGACTATCTTGTGGGTCAGATTCGGGTTCGGGCTCGTCGTGGTCGTGCCGCTGTACCAGCCTTGTGCCAGTGGATTGGGATTATTCGGGTCGAGAATGTAGATCCCCTCCGTTGCCACTCCCGAGGTATAGTCGGCGCTTGCTTCCCACTCGAACTTGCAGTAGACGCTCACGTCTGTCGAGTTGTTCGTGGGCGCTTCGAGCGGCACGCGGAACTGCCATACGTCGCCGGTGGTCGTCCCCGATCCGTTGCTGACGTCCACGCGCCAGTTCCAGAAACGGTGCACATTGTAGGGCGCCGCGTTACCGGCGATATTGGGGCCGTCGTTGACGGTGAGCGTCGCTGTGTATGAAAAAGGCTCCGAATCAACCCCTTTCGTGAAGTTGGCCACGGGCGCGCCCGGCACGGGGTCGCCATCCTGCCACAGGTAGACGGCGTACGTCGTGCCGCCCCCGTTGATCAGGTCGTCGAACGACAGGACGCGCGTGCCGGTGACGTTGAGCTGAGGGCCGGGTACGGCCCGGATCCGCTTGACGTTGCCCATCAGGTCGCCGTTGCCGTTCGTCGAGGGCGTGGGGTTGGGATAGCCGGCTTTAGCCGGCTGTGTCCAGCCGTCGCGCGCGCCCAGAATGGCGGCCGCACTGAAGACCACAGCGGCGAGAATCAGGCGCGGGCGTCCGAAGAAGTGCTGCTGCATAAATAATCCTCACGACTATAAGGAAAGGAGGCTGAGCCGCTGACCATGAAGCCGGCCCAAACGTGGCAACGAGTGTACCACGGAATTCTCTTTTTCTCAACAGGTTTTTTTGGAAAAATCTTTCGTGAAAACAACGCCTCAAGGCCGCAACGCACGAGGAGGCTTGTGAAACGCATAGCAAGCCGCGTGCCGCGCCGAGTATTGGTGAAACCCTGACGTATGCGGAAGATACGAAATCGCGGAATCCCTGAGCGGGCCGGGAAAGTGTGGGCAGATCCGACACGGCCGGGGACCGCGCCGGGAATTGCCACACCGGGAGACGATCCGCCGGGCGGAGATTCACTTCGCGCGCGGGATGGCGGCGGTGGGGAATTTAAGGACGAGGCGGGCGCCGTCGCCGCCGATCGCCAGGCCGGCGGAGAGGCCCATCGCGTCGGCAGGGATCGGCTCCGAAGAGGCGCGCCCGGCGAGGGCAAACCACCTGCGAAGCGCATCGGGAGAAATGTAAACCAGCAGGTTCGGCTTCTCCGGCAGCGATGCGATGCTGCCCCGGAAGCGAGCGGAGTCCGCCAGCGAGCCCTTCTTCGCCTCCAACAGAGCGTCGGCCTGGCGCACCCGCTCCGCCGGAGAGCCGCCGACGACGGTGATGCAGGTATCGCCGCGGCACTCTTGCGCGGCCTGCACGCGATCGCCCAGGAACCGCCGGAACACCGCCAAGCCGTTCGGCTGCAGCGTCACCTCATCCGGCACGATCTCGGCCAGACGCACGCCGGCCGGAACCGGCTCCCCGGCGCCGGCTGGACGCAGGCTGAACAGTTCGCCGCCGGCGTGATCGGGGTTCGCCGGCTCGGACGCCCGGCGCGCGAGACGGTCCCACTCCTGGCGCGCTATCACCGCCTGGTCCCCGTCGCGCAGATCCAGGATCTGAACGCGCGTCGGCGCGGCCGGTTCGTCCGGCTGTTGCGTTAGAAAGAGCGCCACGGCCCTGTGCCCTGAGCCGGCGCCCGGCTCGGGTTTTTCCGGGGAAGACCATCCCGCCATGTTCAGGAGCATCTGGCCTGCGGCCTTCACGAACGACAGATTGTTCACGACCACCAGGCCCGCCTCCGGAGGGCAGAGGCCGAGCAGGCCCAGATCGCCCGGCGCGTGCGCGCGGAAAAGCGCCCTCAGCGGCGCGGAATCCGCCAGGCGGGCGTCCAGCGCAACGCGGACGAACGCGGGGTCGAACTCAAGCGCGAAGTCCATGTCGCGCACCTGCCGGAGTGCCGCAACGGCGGTGTCCAACTGCGCCTGGACGGCGGCAATCTCCTGCTCGATCGCGGGGCCGGTCCGGCCGCCGCGATGGAGCGCCTGGCGCGCACGGTCCTTCATCAGCAGGACCTCGTCTGCGAGATCGGCGTCGAACGCGCGCAGCAGTCCTTGCACATCGAGGCGCGCCTGGAACTGGCCCGCCGCCCGGAAGTCGGGCAGCTTGCCGCCGCCCTTCTGCCATTGAAGCACGCTCTCAGCGGCCTTCGCATCCAGCGACCAGGTGGCCTGCCGGCCTTCCAGCCGAAGCGACCCTTCGCCCTCCTGCGCCTCCGGCCTGTTCGCCGACATGGCCTTTTTCAAGGTGCCAGGATCGGTCGCGCCGAACTGATAAACCCACGGGCGCGGAAAGAGTTTCGGGTTCATGTAAAAGAAGCGGAGCGGCGCCGAAAGGTCCACGCCGGCGAAGTCCGGGTTTCGGATCAGCTCGCCCAGCCCTGTTCGCAACGAGCCGTCAGCCGGCTTGCCTTCCAGTGCCGAGAGGATATTGTCCGCGCGCTGGAGCGCCGCGCCGGCGTCCGCGATCACGGTGACGGCCAGGCAGTCCGGCGGAAGAGATTCCGCCTCCGCGCGTCCGGCCGAAGGCTGGGCGCTTGCGGTCGCGCCGAGGAGCGCAAGGCCCAGGAGCATCATCGCCGGGAGCCGCGCTGACATTACCGTTCTCCCAGCAGCACCGTCGTCCACAATATCTTCGCGCCCGAGGGCGAGCTGTCCTGGACGATTCCCACGCCGACTTCCTGGTAACGCGCCTTCAGGGCTTCGGCCATCCGCGCGGGCGCGGCGGGGTCGGCGGATTCGAACATCAGGGCTTGGATGTACCGCAGTCTCGGCCTCCTTTGCGCGATGAGCGCCTTGGCCTTGCTCTGGTCCAGTTTGCCGTTAGCCATCATCGAACTGGAGTTCTCGAGCGCGATGTCCGCCAGCGCGGAGGATTCCGCCAGCCCGGCGAGCCCGTTGGTTCCGCGGGCCGCGTTCAGGTCCTGGATCAACTGGGCCGCCAGCTCGGAGGTATCGTACGTCTGGAAGTCCTCCATGAAATCCTCGGTCACGAGCAGTTGCCCGTTCTCGGCTCGAACGATGCCGACGCCGACGCGCGTCAGGTCCGGGTCCAGGATGTCCTTCCGATGGCCCGGACTGTCCATCAGTTCTTCGTGCGCGGCGAGAAGGTCCTGGTTGTCCGCGATGTTCTCGCTGAACTTTTTCGCTTTGATGCCGGCCTTGGCCATCCGCTCGGCGAGGTTGCCGACCGTCGGCGAATCGTGCGCGAAATACTTGTTCTCGAACATGTCCTCGCTGTGCGCCCGGGCGGTCTCGGACAGGCGCTCGTCATAGGCCAGCGCGGGCAGATGGGCCTCCGCGCGGGCCTTGTTGATCAGGTCGAACATCAGTTGCGCGCCCTCGCGCAGGTCGGCGGACATCGGCATCCTCTTCGGCGGGATCGTCGGCGGCGGATACTCCACGCCGGCGTAGCAGTGCATCAGGTCCACCACCGTCGGGCCCAGGCTGGCGCTGGCGGTGATTTCCACGCTGTACTCGCCGCTGC
Organism: Candidatus Brocadiia bacterium; assembly: GCA_052139675.1. Classification (GTDB taxonomy): domain Bacteria; phylum Planctomycetota; class Brocadiia; order CAIUPP01; family CAIUPP01; genus JBEKCB01. The sequence continues at coordinate 36,226 of JBKQWE010000083.1, read as the reverse complement.
CCTTGTCGAAGCGGACGGTGGTATCGAACCGTCGGCCGGAGGACAGCTTCAGCGGGCGTTCGGTCACTTGTCCGTCCGGCGTCGTCACCACGAGGAAGGGTTTCTCCAGGCCGCTCTCCAGCCGGCCGGAGAGGCGGTACTCCGCGCCCAGGATCGGCAGCGTCGGAAACGGGTCCAACTGGGAATGCTTTTCGTAGAGGATGATGGTCACCAGAAGTTCCCGCGGTCCGCGCTTGACGATGCCGATGCCGATGTCGGTCAGCGAATCCTGGAGGTGCAGCCGCGTCTTCTGGAGACTCTCCATCACCGCGGCGACCGAGGGCATGCGATAGACCGCGAAGTGCGCGTTCCCGGCGGAGACTCCGGCCCGATGCAGCCGGTATTCCAGCGTCCCGAGCCGCGGAGAAACGTAGTCGGCGTAGTCGTTGTTCGCCATGTCTTCCGATTGCTCGCGCGCAACGGCGGAAGTCATGGCGTCCCAGGTGAACCGAGGCAAATTGCGCGCGTCCCGGGCCTGCTGCATCAGTTCGAGCAACTGCGCTTCGAGGGCGCTCGGCGCCGCGAGAGAGTTGTTCAAACCGGGATACGCGACCGCCACCGGCAGCGCCGCGGCCCATGAACCCAGCGCCAGACTGCACGCAATAGCGGCAGCGGCGAGGGACAGCGATCGGCGCAGTTTCACCGGCGGGCATCTCCGAAAGGTGAGCGACCGGACCTCTTATCAAGATTATCGGCAACCGCGCCGAGTGTCAAGCGATTGAGAACTGCATAAGTAATTTCTTACCACGAAGAACACGAAGTGCACGAAGAAAGCATTTGCAGGCTTCATTTCTCTGCGCCTTGCTTCGTGTTCTCCGTGTCCTTCGCGGTGATCTTTCTTCGGACGTTCTTTGACGCCCGCGCCCTGCCCCGGTATCATACCCTGTCCTTGGCGTCCCTGCTTCGCGAAGTCAGGAGGCCGTTCAATGGACTATGTCATCCGCCGCGTCCGGATTGTGGGCAGGCACGAGGTCTCCGAAGGCGACCTGCTGATCGAGAACGGCCGCATCGCCGCCACGGGCAAGGTCGGGCGCGCGCCCGGCGCTAAGGCCATCTCCGGCGCGGGGCTCTACGCGCTGCCGGGATTCGTGGATATCCACGTCCACGGCGGGACCGGACTCGATCTGACCTGCGGGCGGTTCGACGCGAAGGAAAAGCGGTTCGACGCTTCGCCTTCGGCCTATACCGAAGGCTTCCCGAGACTGATGCAGCACTTCGCCCGGAATGGCGCCACGCGCGTGATGCTCGCGACGGTCGCCGCGCCGATGAAGGACCTGGAGCGGGCGCTCAGTCACATGGCCGACTACATCGCGGACCCGCTGAACGGCCGGCATGGCGCGCGGCTGGAAGGCGCGCTGATCGAGGGCACGTTCATCCGAAAGCCCGCGCAGGCGGGCGCGCAGAACCCGGAAAACTTCCGCGCGCCCGACCGCCGGCTCTTCGAGCGGCTCAACCGCGCCGCGCGCGGCCACATCTCGTACGTCAACATCGTCCCCGAGTTCGGGAAGCCGGCGGAGGACCTGGCGCGCCGCCTGGCCGAACTCGGCGTGCTCGTCGGCGCCGGGCACAGCGCCTGCGACGCCGACGAGGTGCTGCGCTTCGCGGCGAACGGCCTTCGCGTGGCGATCCACTTCCTCAACGGCCCCACCGGCAGTTCCTTCAAACCGTTCCACGGCGGCAACGTCGTCGAGGCCGTCCTCCGCAGCCGCGAGATCTACGCCGAGCTGATCTGCGACGGTTTTCACGTCGCCCCCGCGTACGTCCGCGACGTGATCGAGCGCAAGGGCATCGGCCGGATCATCGTCGTGACCGACGCCATGTTCGTCGCCGGCGCTCGGGGCATCCGCTCCTTCACGGTCATGGGGAACGACGGAGAGTTCGCGCCTACCGGCGATTACCTCCGGCTCAAAGGCAGCGATCAGACGCTGTTCGGCAGCGTGCTGACCATGTCGCGCGCCTTCGGCAATCTCCTGAGCTGGCTGACGCAGGACATGGACGGCGTATGGAACGCCCGGCACCGGGCGTGGAAGCTCGACGAGGCGCTCCCGGCGGCGGCCCGCGCCTGCGCCACGAACGCGGCCCACGTCACCGGCATGGACCGGCCGGCCGGCGCCGCGCCGCTCGCCCGGGACACCGGCACGATCGAGCCGGGCCGCTGCGCGGACCTGGTCCTCGGCAGCCTGAAGGGAAAGCCCGGCGATTGGCGGATTCAGGTCAAGCACACCTTCGTCGAGGGGCACAAGGTTCTGTGAAATCACGCTTCGGCCGGGCGTCCGCGCAAAGTAACGATTGATTCGCGCGCGGACGGTGATACAATGTCGGCGCCTGCATCGGGAGGATCCATGGACAAGTACACGCTGCCGTTCGAGGAACCGATCCGCGAGATCGAGCGCCAGATCGAGAGGAGGCGTGCCGATCCCGCCGCCAAGGGACCCGAGTTCGAGAAGGAGATCCGCGACCTCGAGGCTCAGCGGCTGGAGGTCATCCGGGAAATTTTCTCGCATCTCTCCGCATGGGACCGGGTGCGCATCGCGCGCCATCCTTCGCGGCCGACGTCGGCGGAGTACATCGGCCTCGTCTTCGAGGACTTCCTGGACATCCACGGGGATCGGCGGTTCGGCGATGACAAGGCGGTAATCGCCGGCTTCGCGCGCGTCGGATCCGAGCGCGTCGTCTTCGTCGGCCAGCAGAAGGGGCATACGACCAAGGAGAAGCTGGCGTGCAACTTCGGCATGCCGCATCCGGAAGGCTACCGGAAGGCGTTGCGCGCGATGAAGCTGGCCGAGAAATTCCAGCTTCCCATCGTCACGTTCATTGACACCATGGGCGCGTATCCGGGCATCGGGTCCGAGGAGCGCGGCGTCGCGGAGGCGATCGCGGTCAACCTGATGGAGATGTCGCGCCTGCGCACGCCCCTGCTCAGCGTGGTCATCGGCGAAGGCGGCAGCGGCGGGGCGCTCGGCCTCGGCACCGGCGACCGGCTCATCATCTCCGAATACGCCTACTACTCGGTCATCTCGCCCGAGGGCTGCGCCGCGATCCTGTGGCGTTCCGGCGATGACGCCCCCAAGGCCGCCGAAGCGCTCAAGCTCACCGCGAATGACCTGGTCGGGCTCGGCATCATGGACGAAATCGTCCCCGAGCCGCCCGGCGGCGCGCACAACGATCCCGGCCTGATGGCGGCGAACCTGAAAGAGGTCATCTCGCGCGGACTCGCCGAGCTGGTGGCGCTTCCGGTGGATCGTCTGCTGGAATTGCGGTACCAGAAATACCGCCGGATCGGATACTTCCTGGAAGGTCGCAAAGCGGTCAGTCCGCGCCAGCCGGCCGCGCCGCCAACCGCAGCCGCCCGAAAGCCAAAGTGCAAGACCAGCCCCGCTGAAGCCCCTGTGTCCGCCGCAGCCGCGAAAAATGAGAAGCCTGCGGCGAACGGCGGATAAAAAGCGGTCAGCGCAACGCCCTCTCCGCTATCGTCCTCGTCCTCGCGTTCTCGTCCTCGTCCTCGAACGCGCTTAACGGACGTCCGAGGACGACGACGAGGACGACGACGAGGACGAGTACGAGCGGGCGCTATCCTCGGATCCCTTCAAGGAACCCTTCCAGCCTTCTTGCGCGCACGGGGTGCTGGAGCTTGCGGATGGCTTTCGCCTCGATCTGGCGCACGCGCTCGCGCGTGACGTTGAAGACCCGGCCGACTTCCTCGAGCGTGTAGGTGTATCCGTCGCCGATGCCGTAGCGCAGCTTGATGATCTCGCGCTCCCGGCGCGTCAGCGTGTTCAGGACCGCCTCGATCTTGTCCTTGAGCATTCCCTGCGACGCGGCGCTGATGGGCGACTCCGCCGTCTCATCCTCGATGAAATCGCCGAAGTAGCTGTCCTCGCTCTCGCCGACCGGGCGGTCCAGCGAGATCGGGTGGCGCGAAATCTTGAGGACGCGGCGCGTCTCGCCGACGGAGAGCGCCGCGCGGCCGGCGATCTCCTCGATCGAGGGCTCGCGGCCGAGTTCCTGCACCAGGGTCTTCGAGACGTTGCGCAGCTTGCTCATCGTCTCGATCATGTGGACGGGGATGCGGATCGTGCGGGCCTGGTCGGCGATGGAGCGCGTGATCGCCTGGCGGATCCACCACGTGGCGTACGTGCTGAATTTGTAGCCGCGCTTGTACTCGTACTTGTCCACCGCGCGCATGAGGCCGGTGTTGCCTTCCTGGATCAGGTCGAGGAAGGACATCCCGCGGTTGCGGTACTTCTTGGCGATGCTGACGACCAGGCGCAGGTTCCCGGCGGAGAGCCGGCGCTTGGCGTCCTCGTACTCGTCGAAGCGGCGGTCCACGGCCTCGACGCGGCGCAGGAGCGAGCCGGGCTCCTCGACGACCTGCCACTCGAGCTGGTCGAGCTCCTGCTCGGCGCGCTGGAGGCGGTCGGCGTCCTTCCCGGACTTCTGCGCGCGCTCGATCTCCTTCTGGAGGGCGTCCATCCGGTCGGAGATTTCGCTCAGGCGCATCATCAGGTGCTGCACCTTGCGCGTGCGGATGCTGACTTCCTCGAGCAGGCGCACGCCGCGCCGGCGGCGCGTGCGCATCTGCCGCAGGATCTCCACGCGGCGGCGCGCGGCCACGCGCGGGCGCTCCAACTCGCGGAAGTCCACCTTGTTCCGCTCGAGCATGCGGTTGAGGGTTTTGACGTTCTCGATGAGCCGCTTGGAGATTTCCTCGCGGTCGTGCTCCTCGGTCGAGTCGAAGTGCAGCGTGCGGTCGAACGGCTGCTCGCCCTCGCTGACGCCGTCGAGGATCGTCAGGCAATGGCTCAGCACGAAGTCCGATTCGAGCAGCTTGGTGCGGAACCGCTTGCGGGTGATCTCGATCTTCTTCGCGAGGCGGATTTCCTCATCGCGCGAGAGGAGCGGGATTTCGCCCATCTGCGTCAGGTAGATGCGCACCGGGTCGTCAATCCGCGCACCGGGCGGCGGCTCGGCTTCCTCTTCCCATGCGCCGGGCTGTTCGACCGGCTCGGCCGGCGCCGCGCGGCCCTCGACGTCCGTCTCGTCCACCAGGTCAATGCCCATCTCGTCGAGCTGCATCAGGATCTCGTCAATCTTCTCCGGCGAAACGGTATCGTCGGGCAGGCAGTCGTTGAGCTCCTCGTAGGTGAGGAACCCGCGCTCTTTCCCGCGTTTGAGCAACAACTCCATCGGCGTCGGCTGCTTCTCCATCTAGCCTGTTCCTCCGTTAGAATCCCGTTGAACGTGCAACGTCCCGCGCGCGCGATGCGCTTCCTGCACGGCATGGAGCCGGGCATTCAGGTCCTTCGCGCTCGGCGCGGACGCGGTGGTCACTTTGCGGTGCAGCTCGCCGGCGAGCCGCAGATGGCTGCGCGCCTCGATCTGGCGCAGCAGCCAGGAGCAGGTGCCGGCGGGGTCCGTCGTGGACGCCGCAGACGGCTCCCGGGCAATCATCTCTTCAACGACGGCGCGAAGCTCCTCTTCCTGCGTCCGGGCCAGCAGTTCCGCCGGCCCGGTTTCCTCCGAGGATTCCGCGAGCGTGAAAATCCGCTGGACGAGCGCCCTCACCGCGGCATCGTCTAAAGTTTCGACATGGAGCTGCTCCCGCACCATCGGCACGGTCTGCGGGTATGCCAGCATGAGCGAGAGAAGCTGCCGGTCGTAATCCATCCGCGCCGGACGGCTCTCCTGCGCCGGCGGCTCGTCCGACCAGGACTGCGGCGCGGCCGCCAGCGACTGCAGGCGCTGCTGGAGCAGATGCTCGTGGACTCCCGTGCGCGTGGCGATCTTGCGCACCTCCTGGAACCGCGCGGTAGAGTTCGGCATCAGCGCCACCGTCGCCAGGACGTCGTCGAGCGCCTTCGTGCCGGCCGCCGCCTGCCCGGCCCCGGCCAGCGCGCGCTCGAGCTTGTACGTCACTCCGTCCGCACTCTTATCCAATTGCGCCAGGAACGCCTCCAGCCCCTGCTGGAGCAGGAACTCGTCCGGGTCGAGCCCGCCCGGCAGCGTCGCGACGCGCACCGGCATTTCCTCGGCGGCGAACGCGTCCACGCTGCGGCTCGCCGAACTCTGCCCGGCGTTGTCCGAATCGAAGAGCAGAACCGCCTCGTCCGCATGCCGCCGCAGCAGGCGCACGTGCTCCACCGAGAGCGCTGTTCCCAGCACCGCCACGGTCCACGCGACGCCGAACTGGTGCGCCATGACCGCATCCATGTAACCTTCGACGACGACGGCGCGGCGCTTCTCGCGCAGGACGGCGCGCGCCTTGTCGAGCGCGTAAAGCACGCGCCCTTTGGAGAAAAGCGGCGTCTCCGGGCTGTTGAGATATTTCGGCTCCTCGTCGCCGAGGCTGCGCCCGCCGAACCCGATCACGCGGTCCTGCGCGTCGCGGATCGGGAAGATTACGCGGTTGCGGAACCGGTCGTACGACCGGTCGCTCCGCTCGCTGGTCGCCGTCAGGCCGGCCTTGCGGAGCAGATCGCCGTCGTACTTTTTCCTGCTCGCCGCCTTCACCAGCGAGTCCCACGAATCCGGGCTGAATCCCAGCTTGAACTCCTTGATCGTCTTATCGGTCAGGCCGCGCTTCTTCAGGTACTCGAGCGCCGCCTTGCCGCAGGCGTCGCGCAGCAGCCAATAATGGAACGTCTCCGCCGCCCAGCCGTTCACCTCGTAGAGGCGCTCCTTCTCGCCTGGCGGCGGGCCGTGGCCGTCGCGCTCGGGCAACTCGATGTGTGCGCGCTCCGCGAGCAGGCGAACCGCTTCCATGAAGGTGACGCCATCGGTCTTCATCACGAAACTGAACACGTCGCCGCCCACGCCGCAGCCGAAGCACTTGAAAATCTGCTTCTCCGAATTGACGTGGAACGAGGGCGTCTTTTCCTTGTGGAAGGGACAAAGGCCGATCTGCCCGGAGCCGGATTTCTTCAGGGGGACTATATTCCGCACGAGCGCAGCAATATCCGTTGCCTGGCGAATGCGGTCAAGTACCTGGTCCGAAACGAGGTTGCTCACCGAGTTCTATGTAAACTCCACTTCGGAGATAGGTTACGTCGCGCGGCGTACAGTTAACAATCAAACAAGTCTATCCCACAATTCCCCTTCTGTCAAATTTTCATAAAATTTGTGTGCGACGCGGAGAACTCGCCGCCCGCCGATATCCTGCATGCCGTTATCCGGTAAATCAAGCCGTTTGCAATGCGTCGTCACGAGCCCATCCTGTCCATCCCGTTATCCTGTAAATCAACCGTTCGTAGTGCGTCGTAACGATCCCATCCTGTCCATCCTGTTATGCTGTCAAAAAAACTAACTTGACGCCCGCCGCGCCGGAGGCCAGAATCTCCGAATGGCAACTTCCGAAAGACGTCGCACAGTGTTCGCCTTCCTCCTCGTCCTGCTCAGCGGCGCCGTCGCCGGCGGGCTGGTCAGCGCGTTTCTCGGCTTCGCCGAACTCCATCCGGCCGCGCCGGTGCACTTCCGGGACCTGGCCTGGCGGTATATTTCACTCGGCCGATTTGCCGGGTATGCGATCGTTCTCACGGTCGCCTTTACGCTGATCTGGGGCCTGACGAACGGTTACATTCATCGGCGGACGGGCGCGCCGCTATCCGGGTTGCTCCTTTGGGATGGAATCCGTTTCCTCGTGGGCGCGCCGCTCGTCGCGGCGCTGGTCGCGTTCGGGCCGATCAGCGGACGGCCGCTTTTCCTGAACGACGTCGGACTCCTTTACCTGGCGCTCCTCGCATGGAAACTGTATCCGCTCCTCAAGGCCGCCTTCCTTTCGGCGGCGCCGGTCCGGCGGCGCGACGTGTGGATCGCAGTGCTCGCGATCAGCCTCGGCTTCTTCCTTCTCGACCATCCGCGGCCGCTCGACGGCGACGAGCCGCACTATCTCGTCTACGCGGACAGCCTGATGCGCGACCGCGACGCCGATCTGCGCAACAACTACGACCCGCGCATCACCGGCCGATTCGCCAACGGCCTGACTCCCGATGGCCAGACCGTCGTCATCACGAATCCGGAGACGAGGAAAAGTTTTCTGCGCCCGTATCACTATCCCGGCCTGCCGGTTCTGATCCTGTCGGGCTACGCCGCAGCCGGCGCCTGTGGCGCAAAACTGGCCGTGCTGCTCCTGACGGCGGCCGGGCTGACGGGCCTGTTCGTCCTGCTCCGGAACATCGGGGTGAACGCGGCCGTGGCGGCGCGCGGCGTGGCCTTTCTCGCCTGCACCTCGCCGTTCATCACGTACGGATTGCAGATCTATCCGGAGATGGCTGCCGCGGCCGGCCTGGTCTGGGGCATGGCCCTGCTGACGGATGAACGGTTCGAAGGCCGTGCCGCGCTGGCCGTCGGCGCGCTTGCCGCCGCGCTTCCGTGGCTGCACGTCCGGTACGCACCGCTGAGCGCCGCGCTGCTGGTCATTGCGCTGGTCCGCTGCCGGCTGCACGTGGCGAAACTGCTCGCGCTGATCCTGCCCCCGCTCGCCTCCGCCGCCGCGCTCCTGGGCTTCTACCACGCCATCTACGGCGTGTTCAGTCCGGCGCCGATCAGTGCGCTGCCGGACCGGTTCTCGCCATGGGCCTCGCTTTCGTGGCGCCGCTCAGCCACGTATCTCTGCGCCCTCTTCCTTGACTCGGAGGGCGGCGTCATTGCGTATGCGCCGGCGCTGATCCTCGCGCCGATGGGCGCCGCCCTGCTTTACCGGCGCGACCGCCGGCTCATGGCGGCCCTGCTCCTGCCCGTCGCGCTGGAGACGGCGCTGATCGCGGCCGGCTGGCGGAGCTGGCACGGCGACTGGTCTCCGCCCTCGCGGTTCATGGCCTGCGTCTGCCCGCTGCTGGCCGCCTTGGCGATCGTGGCCTATGAGCGCTGCCTGGGGAACGCGTGGCTGCGGTGGTTATGCCACGCGCTGCTGGCCGCCGGCGCGCTGCTCGGGGCGCTGATGGTCGCGGACCCGGAGGCGATGTACAACATGCACCGGGCCTGGAGCATTCCGGCCATCACCCAAAGCTACCGGCTGATCCCGATCGGCTGGTTCTTCCCCAACTATGCCGACCTCGGCACGCGGACCATTGCGTTGACCGCGATCTGGATCGCCGCCATCGCCGTGCTGACGTGGCTGGCGCTTCATTTCACCCGCCGCGGCAAGCCGGTCTGATTTTTCAACGGCATGGCAACCTGATATAATCCGGCACCTGATATTGCCTGGAGAGTCTCTGCGCACATGGGAAAGATCGAAAAAATCTCCGCGCCGCGCGGCATGCCGGACGCGCTTCCGAGCGACATGCCGCTGCTCCGCCGCATCGAGGAGACCGCGCACCGCGTCTTCCGAACCTACGGCTACGAGGAAATCCGCACGCCGATGTTCGAGGAGACGCGCCTCTTCGTCCGCGGCATCGGCGAGGCGACCGACATCGTCGAGAAGGAGATGTACACCTTCGCCGACGCCGGCCGCGATCCGGCGGCCTCCGGCGATTCGATCACGCTGAGGCCCGAAGGCACCGCGCCGGCCGTGCGCGCGGTGGTCGAGCATGAGCTGCTCAAGCAGCAGGGTTTCTGGAAGCTCTACTACGTCGGGCCGATGTTCCGCAAGGAGCGCCCGCAGGCCGGCCGGCTGCGGCAGTTCGAGCAGATCGGCTGCGAGGCGGTCGGCTCCGGCGAGCCGGCGGTGGATGCCGAGAGCATCCTGCTCGCCGCGCGGTTCTTCAAGGAAGCCGGGCTGCCCGGCGTGCAGGTCAAGATCAACACGATCGGCTGCCCGAATTGCCGGGCGGCCTACCGCGACGTGCTGCGCCAACTCCTGGCGCCGCGCCGCGCCGACCTCTGCGCGGACTGCCGGTCGCGCTTCGACCGGAACGTGTTCCGCGTGCTCGACTGCAAGAACCCGGCCTGCCGCGAGATTGCGCGCGCCGCGCCGCCGATGCGTGATCACCTCGACGCGGACTGCCGGGCGCACTTCGAGGCGGTGACGGCGCTTCTGGCGCGCGCCGGCCTCGAGTTCAAAGTGGACGATCACCTCGTTCGCGGGTTCGATTATTACACGCGGACGGTGTTCGAGCTTTCGCATTCCGCCCTGGGCGCGCGCGACGCGGTCTGCGGCGGCGGGCGCTACGACAACCTCGTCGCCGAACTCGGCGGCCCGCCGGCCGGCTGCGTCGGGTTCGCGGTGGGCGTCGTCCCGACGATCCTGGCGCTCCAGAAGCAGAACATCGCCCAGGCGCTTGCGCCGGCCGCGGGCGCGGATGCTTATCTCGTCGCCGTCAACGACGAGGTCCGCACGGACATCTTCCGCATGACGGAGAAACTCCGCGCGGAGGGAATCCGCGCCGAGATGGACTACGAGCGCCGCAGCCTCAAGGCGCAGATGCGCTCGGCGAACAAATGCCGCGCACGCTACGCGATCTTCGTCGGGCCGGACGAATTGGCCGCCGGAAAACTGAAGCTCAAGGAAATGGCCACCGGCGAGGAAAAGCATATCACCCTGGAAGAAGCCATCGCCCTGCTCAAAGCTGAAACGGCTGGACAACGATAAGTCGAAACCACAGATGAGCACAGAGGAACACAGACACGAACCGGACGAAGGCCGAGTACGATTACGATTAGGATTACGATCCTTTCTTGTTCTTCTTATCTGTGCTCATCTGCGTCCATCTGTGGTTCCAAGCCGCTGTCGTTCCTGGCGCCTTGGCGTCTTTGCGTGAGATCGCTTTTTTCAATCGGAGACAAAATGGTCGGCACGCGCCGCACACATACCTGCGGGGAACTGAACGCTTCGCACGCCGGGACGGAGGTCGTGCTTTGCGGCTGGGTCTTGACGGTGCGCGACCACGGCGGGCTGCTCTTCGCGGACCTCCGCGACCGCTACGGCGTCACGCAGGTCGTCTTCAGCCCGGAGAACGCGGCGCTGCATGAGCGCGCCGCGGCGCTGCGGAGCGAGTTCGTCATCTCCGTCCGCGGCCGGGTCGCCGCGCGCCCGAAGGGCATGGAGAACCCGAAACTCGCCACCGGCGGCATCGAGGTCCACGCGGCCGACATGGACATTCTCAACAAGGCCGAGACGCCGCCGTTCGAGATTGACGCCGCCGACGTGGCGACGGAGACGCGGCTGAAGTACCGCTACATTGACCTGCGCCGCGCCGAGATGCAGCGCAACCTGATCTTCCGCCATCGGCTGATCCAGTGCATCCGCCGCTACTTCGACGAGCACGGCTTCATTGACATCGAGACGCCGATCATGATCCGCAGCACGCCCGGCGGCGCGCGCAACTTCCTGGTGCCCAGCCGCCTCAACGTCGGCTCGTTCTACGCGCTGGCCGAATCGCCGCAGCTCTTCAAGCAGATCCTCATGGTCGCCGGCATGGACCGCTATGTCCAGATCGTGAAGTGCTTCCGCGACGAAGACCTGCGCTCCGACCGGCAGCCGGAGTTCACGCAACTGGACGTGGAGATGTCCTTCGTGGACCAGGACCAGATCGTTGCGCTGATCGAAGGCATGATGGCGCGCATTTTCCGCGACCTGCTCGGCCGCGAGGTCCGGACGCCGTTCCGGCGGTTCAGCTACGCCGACGCGATGGCGCGATACGGCACCGACAAGCCCGACCTGCGCTACGGCATGGAATTCCACGACGTGACCGAGATCGCCGCGCAGAGCGAGTTCAAGGTGTTCCGCTCCGCCGCCGGCGCGGGCGGCAAGGTGCTGGGAATCTGCGCGCCCGGCGGCAGTTCGCTCCCGCGGCGCGGGCTGGATGAATTGACCGAGTATGTCGGCCGGTTCGGCGCGAAGGGCCTGGCCTGGGTCCGCGTCGAGGAAGCCGGCTTCAATTCGCCGATCGCCAAGTTCATCTCCGCGGAACTCCAGGGAAAAATCCGCGCCGCCATGGGCGCGCGGCCGGGCGACCTGCTCTTCTTCATCGCCGACCAGGCGCCCGCGGCCCGGACCGCGATGAACGAGCTGCGGCAGGAAGTCGCGCGCCGCCTGAACCTGGTCCCGAAGGACGCCTTCGAGTTCTGCTGGGTGCTGGATTTCCCGCTGCTGGAGTGGAACGAGCAGGAGAAGCGCTGGGACGCGCGGCACCATCCGTTCACCTCGCCGCAGGAGGCGGACCTGCCAACGCTGGAGTCGCAGCCCGGCCTCGCCCGCGCCAAGGCGCACGACGTGGTGCTCAACGGCGTCGAGGTCGGCGGCGGCAGCATTCGAATCCACGATCCGGAAGTGCAGCAACGCGTCTTCCGGCTGCTCAACATCAGCGACGAGGAGGCGCGGGCGAAGTTCAGCTTCCTGCTCGACGCGCTGAAGTTCGGCGCCCCGCCGCACGGCGGCATCGCCCTCGGCATTGACCGGCTGGCGATGCTGCTGCTCGGGCTGGACACGATTCGCGACGTGATCGCGTTCCCGAAAACGCAGCGCGGCGTGGACCTGATGACCCAGGCGCCCAGCCCGGTGGACGCGCGCCAGTTGCGCGAACTGGGGATCAAGCTGGAATGAGCGCTGCATCTGAACGAGAGGACTCGCGCATGAGCCGATCCGGCCGACGCTCGCGGCTTGCTCTGCGGCTTCCGTGCGGCTTCTTCTGTCTTCTCCTCGTCACCGGCTGCGCTTCGACGGGCGTGGTCCATTCCGACGGAACCGCGCCGTGGTCGGGACTCGGCCTGTCGCTGAAGCTGCCGCCCGGTGGCTGGCGAATAGAGCCCCAGGGCGATAACGCGGTGCTCTTCAAGCCGCAAGGCCGCGCTGGAAATCTCCTCATCGAGCGCGTGAAGCTCTCGCCGAAGGAGCCGGAATGGCTCGCGTTGAAGAAGCTCATGTCCTTCTTCGACGTGAAGAAAGAGATCTCGCAGCGCGCGGAGCGTTTGCCCAACGGCGAATCGGCGCTCCGGGCGGAGTATGACGTCCAGGTCACCGGCGGCGGAACGCGCCTGGTGGCGTACCTGGTCCCGCGCGCCGGGTTCATCTACGAAATCATCGAATGGAACTTCGGCCGCGCCGATCTCGCCGAAGCCTTCCTGGCCGGTCTCGCGCCGGCGGCGAAGTCCGGCCCGGTCCCGAGGACGCCATGAGAAGCCTGCTGGCCTGGCTCGGAGCAGCGCTGCTGGAGCCGCTCAACCACTTGGGCGGCGTGGCGATGCTCACCCTCTCTTTCCTGAGGCGGGTCTTTCGCCGGCCGTTCGAGCGCGCGGCGTTCGTCGTCGAGCTCCAGCGGATCGGGTACGAATCCATCAACGTCGTCGCGCTGCTCGGCCTGTTCACCGGCATGGTCATGGTCGTGCAGACCGGCGAGACGATGAAGCGCTGGGGCACCGAGGCGTACGTCAGCGAGGGCGTGGCGCTGGTCATCCTGCGCGAGCTCGGGCCGGTGCTGGCCGCGTTCCTCGTCGCGGGGCGGATCGGGTCGGGCATCGCGGCGGAAATCGGCGCGATGGCCGTCAGCGAACAGATTGACGCCATGAAGTCGCTCGGCGCCGACCCGGTCAAGAAACTCGTCGTGCCCAAAGTGCTCGCGGGCATGGTCTGCCTGCCGCTGCTGGCGGCGCTGGCGGACGTGATCGGCATCCTCGGCGGCATGGTCATGGCGATGATGATGCTGAACGTGCCGCCGGCGTTCTACTTCAGCCGGATCCAGGAAGAGGTGGTGATCGGCGATTTCATGAGCGGCTTCATCAAGACGATCGCCTTCGGCGGGATCATCACCATGGTCGCGTGCCTCTACGGGCTGCGCACGACCGGCGGCACCGTCGGCGTCGGGCGGAGCGCGACCCAGAGCGTCGTCATGAGCTGCATCCTGATCCTGGCGGCCGACCTGATCATGACCAGCGCCCTCGTCGCTATCTTTGGCAGCGGGCGAATATGACCGAAGAGACCCACAGCAACGTCGCCGCGCCGGCCGCGCCGGCCGCCACTGCCGCCGTGGAACTGCGCGACGTTCGGATGACCTTCGGCGGCAAAGTCGTCCATGACGGCGTGAACCTCGCCGTGCGCGACGGTGAAATCATCACCCTCGTCGGCGGCAGCGGCCAGGGCAAGACCGTCCTGCTCAAGGAGATCATCGGCCTGGTCCGGCCCGACTCGGGCCAGGTCTTCGTCCACGGCCGCGAGGTGACCCGGATGCACTCGTTCGAGCTGCAGGAGGTCCGCCGCGAGGCGGCCATGGTGTTCCAGGGCAGCGCCCTGTTCGATTCGATGACCGTCGCGGACAACGTCGCCTACGGCGTGCTCGAGCGCAACCCCGGCATGCCGAGGGACCAGTGGATGAAAATCGTCGCCGAGAAACTCGGCCTCGTGGACATGCCGGGCACCGAAGCGCTGATGCCGGCGGAACTGAGCGGCGGCATGAAGAAGCGCGTCGCGCTCGCCCGGGCGCTGGCGCTCGAGCCGAAGATCATTCTCTACGACGAGCCGACCACCGGCCTGGACCCGGCGAACGTCCGCCGCATCAGCGCGCTCATCGCCAAAACGCGGCAGGCGTTCCACGTCACGAGCATCATGGTCACGCACGACCTCCAGGCCATCGAGACGATTACCGACCGCGTGGCCATGCTCGATGCGGGCCGCATTATCGCCGTCGGGACCTGGAAAGAGATGGAGGCGTGCACGACCCCGCGCGTGTGCCAGTTCCTGGCGGGCGAAGTCGAAGCTTGAGCGTTTCAATAGGGAGCGGCTGCGATGCCTAGAGAACAGTACAATTCCGTCCGAGCCGGCCTCTTCGTGGTCGTCGGCGGCATCATCATCATCCTGATCATCCTGGCGCTCGGCCAGCGCTCGCACCTCTTCACCCGCCAGTACTTGCTCACGGCCACCTTTGAGAACGCCGGCGGCCTGATCTCCGGCGCGTCCGTGCGCGTGGCGGGGGTGAACGCCGGGACCGTCCGCCGCATCAGGATCGTCCGCGATTCCTCCGGCAAGGCGAAAGTCCAGATGGAGCTGAGCCTGGGCCGGACCTACCAGGCCGACATCCGCGACGATTCGGTCGTCACGATCCGCAGCCTGGGACTCCTCGGCGACAAGTACGTCGAAATCACCCTCGGCTCCGAGAGCGCGCCCACGCTTCCGGACGGCGCGGCGATCAAGAGCCAGGAGGCCATGGACTATTACCAGGTGGCCGACGAGGCGCGCGAGACTTTCCGGCGCGCCAACGAAATCGCCAAGACAATCATTGACGTGCTGAGCCAATTGGACAAGGCCACGCTGGTCAAGAACCTGGACTCGGCCGCGGCGTCGCTGAGCCAGATCCTCACCAACGCGGAAAAGGGCCCGAGCCTGCTGCATTCCCTGGCGTACGACCCGGAGCTGCCGAAATCGCTCGACGACCTCCGCGCCGCCGCGAAGTCGCTCCGCAACACAGCTGAGGAAGTGGAGTCCGGCAAAGGCGGCCTGGGCGAGCTGATCCACGGCGAGAAACTGTCCAACGCGCTCACGGAATTCGCCGACGCGGTGGACTCCGCCAAGGCGATCCTGAAGGAAGTGGAAAAAGGCGATGGCGCCGCGCACGCGGTCATCTACGACAAGGCCGAGCGCCAGGCGCTCGACCAGCTCGCCGCCGCCATAGACAAGCTGAACGGCGCCATGAGCGACATCCGCGACGGCAAAGGCTCGCTCGGCCTGCTCATCGCCGACCCGAGCGTCTGGGAAGGCCTGCAGCGCCTGCTTTCCAGCGCCAACGAGAGCAGCCTTCTGAAGTTCCTCATCGAGCACAGTCTCAAGGACAATCCGAAACCATGACTATCCAGGGAGAGCCAGTGATGCGGAGATGGACTGCTGTGCTGACGGCTGCCGCGCTTTTCTTATCTGTGGGCTGCACTACGGTTGGGGTTGATTCCATGCCGCAGGGCGCCAACGTTCTCGTGGACGGCCATTGGGACGGCGCCGTCACGCCCGCCAAGCTGTCCGTCAGGGATCTCGCGCGCGGCACTCACACGGTCACGGTGGAAAAAGAAGGATATAAGATGATCTCCGCGCCGCCGCAAGTCACCATTTCCACCGACGGCAAATGGATTCTCATGACCTGCGTCCCGCCGGCCGGGCCCCTGGTTATATTGCCGGCCGAACTGGGCGGGAATCTCTGGAAGAAAGCCGAGGACAGTCACGGTCAAATCAGCTTCGGTCAGATGTGCCTCGCCTTGGATACGTCCGTCCTGCTGAAGGAAACTCCGGACGCCGCGCAGCCCGAGTCCAAGACGGCCCCGGAGCGCCTGATCCGGAGCCTCGGCGCAAGGAGCGACCCGTTGGACGTGCCCTTCAGCATCAACGTCCGTGACATGGCGCTCGGGGAGGCCGTCGCCGGCCTGGTTGCGCAGGTCAACGGGGCGCGGCTCAGTACCAGCGTCATAAAAAGCGGAGTGATTTACTTCACGACCGTCCAAGTGACGATAGACAAGGATGCCGTCGGCCGCGTCACCTGCAATCTCCCCTGCACGACCTTCAAGGCCGCGCTGGACGCCTTCCTGCTCCCCAATCGCTGCACTTCCACCTTTACCAAAGAACAGAAAAACGAAAAAGCCCCGATGGAATGCATTTGTAAAATCCGCGTCTCCCGCGACGTTGAGCGAGCCGAGGCCGCCGAGATTTCGCACATCAAACCGGACCTTCGCAAGCTGCTCGTCGCGGAAGAGTCGTCCCTGACCGTCGCCCGCTGGCGAAACGAGATGCTCGCGGACGCGAAGGCCCAGCAACTGCCCGCGCTGCTCCGCGATGCGAAGACCACCGAGTTGATAGACCTCGCCGGCAAGATCGAGCACACGATCCTCGACTGCGCCCGCGCCAGCGAGGCTCTCAAGGACGAATCCCAGCGAGCGCCCGAACCCGCCGCGCAGCCCGGCGCGCAGCCCGCCGCCCAGCCGGAGGCGAATGAAAAGCTGGAACTTTCCCTGGCCTTGAAGCAGCGCATCGAGCTCCTGTCGCCGATCCTCGACGCGATCAATGCCCAGATTGCGAACCGAAGCAAGTAATGCAAACCTGCCCATAAAAACTATTGACGACCGCCGCGCGAGGCGTTATTATCACTCCGGTATTCTCAGGCGTCAGCCCCCGCACTCACCGCTTCTTGAGGGGCCTCATGGAAGCGCAGCGTCCGAAAGAGACTCTCGAAGGACTGCTTTATCCGGTTGTAATCCTCGACCGGCACGGGAACATCTGCTTCATGAACGGCGCGGCCCGGCGCCTGCTGCCCGAAGGGCTCGACCTGCGGCTGGCGGCGTACGTCCGCAGCAAGCCGGACATGGGGCCGATCACCCAGGTTCACTTCAAGCTCCAGAACGGACATGACCTGGTCCTCAAAGTCCGCCTCGGCGAGATCGAATGGCTCGGCGAAAAGGCGACGCAGGTCTCGCTCTCGAACGTGACCTCGTACCTGGCCATGATCCAGGAGCTGCAGAAAGAGTTGCTGACGCAGAAGCAGCCGCCGGACGAACTCGCCGCGCACCGCGAGGCGCTGGCCAGGCTTCAGTCGGAGTTTGCGGGCGAGTCCGCCGCCCACGCCAGGGCGCGGGAAGACGCCCGTGGCCTGCGCGAGAACCTGGACCGCGTTACGCAGGAAAACAAGCGGCTGCAATCGGACCTCGCCCGGGCCGCGCGCGAGCACCAGGAATCGAAAGAGGCGCTGGCCGCGTCGCTCGAACAGGCCCGGCAGCAGACCGAGGCGGAAACCACGCAGCGCAGACAGGCGCAGGCCGATCTCGCAAAGGTCCGTGCCGCCGCGGCCGCGTCCGAGCAGGCCCAGTCCATGCTGGGCCAGGAATTGGAGGCGCTCCGGCGCGATTCGGAGCAGCTCACCGCCCGCGCAGATGAGCAATCGTCGCAGGTCGCGGCACTCCGCGAAGAGAATGAACGCTTGGCGCGGGACCTCGCCGACCGCGCCCCGCGCGAAAGGGAATTAGCTGCGGCGCGCGAGGCCCTGGACGCGAAAGCCGAGGCGCTTGCCCGTCAGCTCGCGTCCGCCCGGCAGGAAACCGCGCGCGCCGTCAGTGAAGCTCACGCGCATGAATTGGAGTCCGCCCAAGCCAACGCCGCGCTGACCGCGTCGCTCGAACAGGCCCGGCGGCAGACCGAGGCGGATGCCTCGCAGCGCGCGCAGGCGCAGGCCGATCTCGAGAAGGCCCGCGCCGCCGCGTCCGCATCCGAGCAGGCCCACTCCGAGTTGCGCCGGGAATTCGAGGCGCTCCGGCGCGAGTCGGTACAGTTGAGCGCCCGCGCGGCGGAGAAGTTCTCTCAAGTCGCGGCGCTGCACGAAGAGAATAAACGGTTGGCGCGGGACCTTGCCGACCGAGCCCGGCGCGAAAGCGAATTGGCCGCCGCGCGCCATGCGCTCCAAGTGAAAGCCGAAGCGCTCGCCCGTGAGCTCGCGGCCGCCCGGCAGGAAATCGAGCGCGCCGCCGGCGAAGCTCGCGCGCATGAGTTGGAGTCCGGCCGCGTCAACGAGAAACTCGCCGCGCAGATCGAGGCGCTTCAATCCGCACTCGCCGCCGCTGCCGCCGAACGCGAGGAATTGCGGCGCGGGATCGCCGACCGGCTTGCCGCCGACTCATCCGCTCGCACCGTGATGAATGCGGAGATCGCCAGGCGGCAATCGCTGGAGAAGGAGACCGCCGCCCTGCGCCAGGACCTGGCCGCCGCAGAGCAAGCCCGGTCGAAATTGGCCGAAACGCTCGAGACGCTGAAAAGCGAAGCCCGAGGCCAGGCCGAGGCGCTGGCCCGCGCGCGTGAGAAAGCGGCCGAGACCGCCCGGTCGGAGGCAGCCCGGCAGAGCAAAGCCGCAGAGGCGGAGGAACGGGCGGCGGCGACGGCGCGCGAACTGGAACTGGCGGCGGGTAAAGCGGCCGAAGCCCGCCGGGCATGGGAAAGCGAGCGCGCCGGGTTCGTGTCCGGCGCTGCCGCGCTGGCCGCGTCGCTCGAACAGGCTCGGCGGCAGACTGAGGCGCAAGCCGCGCAGCGCGGGCAAGCGCAGGCCGATCTTGAGAAGGCCCGCGCCGCTGCCTCCGCATCCCAGCAGAACCATTCCAGGTTGTGCCAGGAATTGGAACTGCTTCAGCGCGACCTGGAGCGCCTGGGCGCCCGCGAAGAGGAGAAATCCTCGCAGGCTGCGGCGCTCCTCGAAGAGCACAAGCGCCTGGCGAAGGACCTGGCCGACCGTGCCTCGCGCGAAAGCGAATGGGCCGCGGCGCGCGACGCGCTGCAATCAGAGCTTTCCGCCGCCGCGGCCGAGCGCGAGGAATTGCGGCGCGAAATCGCCGACCGGCTTGCCGCCGACTCCTCCGTCCGCGTCGAGATGAACGGGGAGATTGCCAAACGGCAGTCGCTGGAAGAGCAGGTCGCCACGCTGCGGCGGAATGTGGCCGCCGCAGAGCAGGCCCGGTCGGAGTTGGCCGAGAAATTCGAGACGCTGAATTACGAAGCCCAGGGTTATGTCGAGGCGCTCGCGCGCGTGCGCGAGGAAGCGGCCGAGGCCGCCAAATCTGCGGAGACCCGGCAGATCAAAGCCGCAGAGGCGGAGGCTTCGACAGCGCGGGAACTGGAACAGGTGCGAGGCGAATTGAGCCGCCTCGCCGACGAAGCGCTCGCCTCGGAGAAAGCCTGGGCGCAGGAGCGCGCCGAGCTTGAACGCGGCGCGAAAGAAAGCCTGGAAGAGGCGGTCGCGCGGACGGCCGAGGAATTGCGGCGCCTGCGCCTGAAACTCGATGCGGAAGTCCAGGCGCGCCGCGTCGCGCACAAGAAGATGGCGCAATTTCAGCGGGAGATGGCCGGCTACCGGCAGAACCACCACAATCCGGCCACGCTGCGCGAAGCGGAAGAACAACTGGCCAAACGGCTCCAGGAACTGATCGTGGCGGAGGAGCAGGTCCGCAACCTCACCCAGGAGTTACGCGACGTCCGCGCCGCCAACGCCCAACAGGACGAGCGCGCACAGAAGCTCCGCTGGTTCGCGGACGAGATGAAGAAGAAATAAGACGCGCCGCAGACTTTTTCAGCAGGCCCGCAGTCACCGATCCGCCGGCGTCATTTCTGTATATCGTACGCGTCAGAAAAGGCCTGCTTCGATGGCGGCTCGTCGTTGAGGCCGTCGCTCAAGAGCGGGGAGACACTTGGAATCGGGTGGACATACCACTTGCCGTCCTTGTCTTTTATTACAAGTGTTCGATTGAGGTAATGACCCCCGTCCTGGAGGAAAACTCCAACATCCACGAACATGACGTCCTGAAAGCCAAATGCTGCGTAGCCATACGACGCGGGTCCGTCCTTGCTGAGGTGACGCGCCGCGAACACTTTTCCGATGGACTTCGGCCCGCCGGGCGACGGTTCTTTCCGGGCCGCTTCCGTTTTTATTTCGGCAACCGTCTTCGCGAGGAACGCCGCGTAATCGGCTCGCGCCTTGCCGCCGCCATATAGCCTGATGCAAGTAGTGGTAAACAGCGCGTCGTCATGCTTGATGAACGCCCGCGCCAGGTCACAAGCTGCGCCCTCCGGCGTATCGTGGCCTTTCGGAAAACCATCGGCTGCCACGAGCAACTTAGGCTTCATTGTCGGATTTGCGGCGACAGCACAGAAGATCACTGTGAAGCTGCAAATAATCGTCGCAAGTATTTTCACAGGAGAAGCCTCCTATTTCTGGACTGGTGAGAACAACGGGCGGTTTCAGGCGATAGCCGCGCAAGCCGAATCTATAGGCCGGCAGGTGCGCTAGTTCTTCCACTCTGTGTGCGGGTAAACTTGCACGTTGCCTTGCTCGCCGATTGAAACGAAAACGGAGCCGTCGTTTCTTGTCGTCAGCACCTTTCTTTTCCCCGCATAGCCGACGACTTCGCATCCCAGCGTGCGGTCCTCGTACCATTTCGTCGCGGCTGTGTTCTTGTTGTCCTGCTCCAGCGGTTTGTCGGAAATGATGCAGAGCTTGGGCACCATCCAGCGGAGCAGGGAGTCGCAACAGGCGTCGGCGCGACCGTGATGAGGGACTTTGAAGATCGTAGTGCCGGCCGTGGCGGCGACGAAGTCCTTCTTCGTCGTCAGGAGCGTCTCCCAGCCTTTTGCGGGCAAATCGCCTCCGAAGAGTATCGTCACGCCCTGGTAACTGAGAATCGTGACCAGGCTGGCCGTGTTCGGGTCGTCGGGGTCAACGTGGGCAGGCGGCCAGACTTTGTAAAGGAACCCGTTGGGCTCGCGCAGGAGGAAGGGAAGCGAAGGCTTCGTCTGCTGGAGTTCGCGGAGCGTGTCTATCTTGTATTGGTCGCCTTTTTTCCATCCGATCGCTTTGTCCGAAAACCCGGCCACGTCGGGGCAGGTGAAGGATAGAAACGGTTTCTTTGAAATGGCGACGATGTCGTCGAAATGGTCCGTATGCGGGTGCGAAATCTGCAGTTCCGAAATCTTCGGCACGTTGCGGAGAAAAGTCGAGGGGACCACATGCTCGCCGGTCCCGACGTCAATCACCAGGGTGGCGCCGTTCGGCGTTACGGCATAGATGAAATCGCCATGACCGACGTTGAGAAAAGCGACTTTCAGTTCATGCATTGGCGTCTCCTCCGATCGAGCCCATCATCGTTTCGGAAACAGCCAATCCAGGATAAGCACGAACCAGATGATAGGCGCATTATATACGCGAACTTGAGGAATGCAAGAGTTTTTTGCGAGGGGAACAAGACGAAGGGACATCTGAAAAAGGCGTCGGGCGCGGGCGTGACTCTCACGGCCTCATTGTTAACACGCTCCCGCGCAAATGGTTACGTCCGTTTCATCTGATCTTCAGTTCGGCAAGGTGGCGAACGCCGGGGATTTGGCCGCCCGTCACTTCGTCGTAGATGTCTCGCAGGTTTTCACGAAACTCGTCCAACGTCTCGCCTTGCGTCATGTAGTCGGGGTACTCTTCCAGATACCCCAGCCACGTTTCTCCGGACTTCCAATAGACGTAGCGGGTCTTTTTCATGACTGCATCTTATACCCCGCGCGATAAGAGTTCAAGGCGGTCGTTTCCGGCGACAAATACGGCGATGGCCCGTCTTCAGCCCTTCCTGATCTGCTCGCCCATCGCCGAGACCAGTTCCGCCAGGTCGGAATCCTTCTTCAGCGTCTCCTCGATGCGCGCGGCGGCGCTGATGACGCTGCTGTGGTTGGCCGCGCCGAAGTGGGCGGCGATTTCGCGGCAGGACATGGGGGTGAATTTGCGCGCCAGGTACATGCAGAGCTGGCGCGGGAGCCGCACGGCGCGCGTCCGCCGCCGCTTGCGCAGGTCCGCCGCGTCCAGGCTGTAATGGCGCGAGACGACGCGCTCGACGACGTCGAGCCCGGAATGCGCCTCCGTTCCGTGGTGCGCTTCGGTCAGCGCCGTGCGCGCCAGGTTCACGTCAATCTTCTCGCCGGTCAGCCCCGCGTACGCCAGGATCAGCGTCGTGGCGCCGGTCAGGTCGCGCACGCTGCCCTCGAACCCGCGCGCGACGTAGCGCACGACGTCCTCCGGCAGTCGCCGCGCTTGCTGCTGGAGCTTGACCTTCATGATCGCCACGCGCGTCGAGAAATCCGGCGGCGCCATCCGCACCACCATGCCGCTGGCGAACCGGTTCACCAGGTTCTGCTTGATCTTCGAGAGCATCTTCGGGTGCACGTCGCTCGCCAGGACGAACTGCCGGTTGCCGGTGTGCAGCGCGTCGAAGGTGTGCAGCAATTCCTCCTGCAGGCGGCTCTTGTTGCCGAGGAAGTGCACGTCGTCAATCAGCAGGATGTCCACGTTGCGATAGCGGTGGCGGAAGGCGTCGAGGCGGTTGTTGCGCATGGCGTAGATGAACTGGTTCGTGAAGGTCTCAGCCGAGAGATACTCGGCGCTGCGGTCGTCGTTGCGACGCCGCACTTCGTTGAGTATCGCCTGGAGCAGGTGCGTCTTGCCGAGGCCGGACAGGCTGTGGATGAAGAGCGGGTTGAGGCGGTTCGAGGAGGAGTCGAGGATTTCCATCGCGCAGGCGTACGCGAGTTTGTTGCCGGACCCGACGACGAAGTTCGCGAACGTGAAGTCCGGCCGGATCTGCGCCTGGAGGCGCTCCGGTTCCTTCGCGGCGGCGGAGGCTTCCTCGACGATCACCGCGCCCGCGCGAAGTTCCGCCTCGCGCGCCTGCTTGAACAGCGCCGCGTCAATGACGAACTTCACCGTCGCCGGGCGTCCGAGCCGCTCGGTCAGGCAGCGGCGGAGGATGTCGAGGAAGTGCGTCTCGAGCCATTCCTGCACGAAGAGGTTCGGCACGCCCAGGACCGCGGTGTCGCCTTCGAGGCGAACGGGCCGGACGTTCCGGAACCAGAGCGAGAAGCGCTGCTCGCCGACGTCTTTTTGGATTGCTTCGAGGACGGCAGGCCACACGTCTGACTTCAATAACGGCATGCTGCGCTCCGCGATGCGCGCTCGAGGTATTTTGACCCGCGACCGAAAGCCCTGCCGATCAACCGGTGTCCGAACCGCATGCCGGGATGAACGCCGTTCCCTCCGGCGAGGGGCAGATGGTAGCATGCGAATCGTCGCCAGTCAACTGGATTTTCCGGCGGATTATTGAGCGCGCGAGGACGAATATCGGCGGCGCGGAAATCGCCTTCGTTCCGCACTCACATCGGCGTAATCGGGGCCGGTTTGCTCTCACGTTAGTCCGAAGTTTTATTGACTCGATCGAATCGCGTTCGAGCGTTCGATGCGGCGAATCGAATCGGTCGCGCAATTGTGGATAACGTGTGGACAACTCGCGAAATCGCAGAAAAGGCCCGTCAATTCAGCGCTTTCGCTAACGCGAAGCAAACGTAAGCGTTCCGGCCCTGATGTGGCGCGCACTCATCGCAGGTGGCATCATTACTCATTTTGTTGCAGTCGGTTACGACTAGGGACGCCAAAGCACCGATGCCGCGTTCATTGCTGAACATAAAGAAATTCCGTCTCACTTCGCTGATCGCTTATGCCGGCCGCATTCTCCAAATGCCGATTGTGCAGAAACTTATGCCTTTGGGGAAATTTCCAGGGCGCTGAAATCAAGACGCAGCGACCGGGATCGCCTGCGATTCTGCCGGCTGGAAGCACTTCAGCGCGTCAGGAAATATTGAAGCAGATCGTGCCCGTGCTCGACGCCGAGCTCGCCGTCCTGCGCTGCGGATTCGCTGAACTGGCCGCGGCGGAGCGGTTCGAGGCCCGGACCGAACATCGCCACCGGCACCGCCTCGCGCAACCGGCGGCGCCGCGCAACGCTCGCCATGTGCGTGCACAGGAACATCATCCGCGTGTCATCGTGGCCCCGGGCATATTGCAGCAGCGGCGCGGCGACCATCGCGTCAACATCCTGAATCGCCGAAATCTTGCGCTGGACGTTTCCCTCCAGGCTCGCCTCCGCCGGCGAGGCGACGTGGACCACGACCATGTCCACCACGCCGATCGCCTCCAGCGCGCACTGCGCCTTGGCGGTGTAGTCGGTCCGGTAACCGCCGGTCGCGCCGGAGACGTGAGGCACGCGCATGCCGCAGAGCCGGCCGAGCCCGCGGGCGGATTCGGTCGCGGCGATCATCGCGCCGCTGAGATGGTGGCGCGACTCGAACGACGGCAGCTTCGGCGGCTTGCCCGGCCCCCAGAGCCAGAGCAGATTCGCCGGGTTCTCGCCGAGGTCGGTCCGCACGCGGTTGATCTCATGCTCGAAGAACGCCTCGCGCGAAAGCTCCATCAGCCGCACGGGCAGCTCGCTTCCCGGGCCATGCGGCATGTGCCGCGCAACGGGCAGGCCGAGCGCCGCCTCGGGCGCATCGCAGATCGGCGCCGCCTCTTCACCCGGCGTCAGCACCGTCACGCCCGCGAAACCGTGGCCCGCGCAGAACTGCGCGTCGGGCCGGCCGAACGCCGCCGCCAGCGACGTCAGCAGCACCTCGGCCTCTTTCAGGGAAATCTGCCCGGCGGCGTGGTCCACCAGAACGCCGTTGGCTTCGGTGGTGAGGTTGTGCATGAAGGCCAACTGGCCCGGCTCCACTTTCAGGCCGGAATCCGCCACCGCCAGCCCCGCCTCGCCGGTGAAGAACTCCTGCGGGCTGAAGCCCAGCGCGGAGAGCAGCGCCACCTCTTCCGACGCCGGCAGCGCCTCGGGCAGCGTGCGGACGCAGCCGATCTTCCCGTCGCGCGCCAGCTCGTCGAGCGCCGGCTTATGCGCGGCGGCCAGCGGCGTGCGGCCGCCCAATTCCGCCAGCGGCTCATCGGCCATGCCGCTCGCCAGCACGATCAGGTATTTCACGGATCACTGCCTATTGGCGACGGATTCGTCCAGGAAATTCCTCAGCAGCTTCGGCCCTTCGGTCGTGAGAAACGACTCCGGGTGAAACTGCACGCCCTCGACCGGCATCGTACGGTGGCGGATGCCCATCACCTCGTCCTTCTCCGCATGCGCGGTGACGACGAAATCCGGCGGCACGGTCGCCTCGACGACGCAGAGCGAATGGTAGCGCGTGGCGACGAACGGGTTCGGCAACCCGCGGTAGATCGCCTCTCCATCGTGCTGGATGAGCGAAGTCTTCCCGTGCATCAGCCGGCGCGCGCGGGTTACCGTCGCGCCGAAGGCGTAGCCGATGCACTGGTGGCCCAGGCAGACGCCGAGGATCGGGACCTTGCCGGCGAAGTGGCGGATCACGTCGTTCGAGATGCCCGCCTCCTTCGGCGTGCAGGGGCCGGGGCTGACGATGATGTGGCTCGGCCGGCGCGCCTCGATCTCGGCGAGCGTGATCTTATCGTTTCGATAGACCTCGATCACCGCCCCCAGCTCGCCCAGCCGCTGGACGAGGTTGTAGGTGAACGAGTCGTAATTGTCAATAATCAGGACCAAGCGATGCCTTTTCAGTGACAAAATGGTGCCGCAATCATATTAGAACGAGCGTGAAAACGCAAACCCGTCCTTATCAGCATTCGGGGCTGCTCCCGCTCTTCGCAGCTCGGCTGCTACGGCGGGCAGGCCCTGCCTCGGCAGGCGAGCCGCATGCGCGGCGCTCGGAAGTACGCCTGTGCTATAATGATGTAACACGCTTCCGCACAATGTGTTACGACGCGCCGGGTTCGTTTTTTCCAAATCGTCTTTGGCGCGTTATCCCCCTGTCAGTTAGCACCTTGCGACTTCTCACGCACGGACGCCATCGCTTCTTCACCCATAAAAAACTTGGTGAAGTTCCTATCTCCCTGCAAGCGAGACTATACCATAAATATTCTGATATGTCAAGTGAATTCAGGCAGACAGACAATTGATGTATTACGCCAGGAATTCCCTAGTCGATAGAAAGGCGCCGAACGCTGGGCCCTCCGCAAACTCAACAGATAGACACACTTAGCGAAGATTACACTATATCTTGTAGAAATGAGTTGCCTAGCGAAGCGCTCTGTGGTAAAATCAAGCGAAGAATGGCAGCATAAAACTTATACAATGGAGGCTCGTTATGGCACGTCTGACTTTCTACCCGCTTGGCAACGCAGACTGTTGCCTCATTGACTTGGAGAATGGGAAGAAACTCCTGTTCGACTACGCTGATACCCACGACCCTGACAACGAAGATGATCTCAGGATAGACTTGCCGTCAAAGCTTCGCGAAGACTTGAAAGCGGCGAACCGTGGTAGCTACGATGCAGTCGCCTTTTCGCACTTGGACAAGGACCACTTCAGGGGCGCGTCAGATTTCTTTTTTCTCGAATACGCCAAAAAGTACCAGTCACCAGAACGAATCAAGATCGCAACGATGTGGGTGCCAGCAGCCCTTATCACGGAGACCGCCGTCGAGGACGCTGAAGGCAAGGTGATTCAGGCTGAGGCCAGGTATCGCTTAAAAGAAGGTAAGGGCATCCGTGTTTTTTCGCGTCCAGAGCGACTCAGGAAGTGGCTCGAGGACAATGATTTGACGTTGGAGAGTCGCCAAAAGCTTATTACTGACGCCGGTCAGACTGTACCTGGTTTCACCAAGGAAGTTGAAGGCGTTGATTTCTTCGTGCATTCGCCGTTTGCATGGCGCCTCGACGACGGCAGGCTCGAAGACCGTAACTCCGATGCAATTGTCATGCAAGCAACTTTCATCTGTAAGGGCACAGAGACCAAGGTGCTCTTTAGCTCTGACAGCGACCACGAGACGCTTACGGACATAGTGAACATCACGAAAAGTAAGAAGAGAGCGACGCGGCTGGACTGGGACGTCTGCAAACTACCGCACCACTGTAGTTACCTTTCGCTCGGACCGGAGAAGGGAAGGCTAAAGACTAAACCTGTGGCTGAGGTCCAAGAACTCTTTGAAGACCACGGCCAGGACCGTTCCATCATGATATCGACCAGCGATCCGATCCCCGCTGAGGGGACAAAAGCTGACAAGGATGACTACCCTCCTCACCGACAAGCGGCCAACTACTATAAGGAAGTCAAGGTAAAGCATGACGGTGAATTCATAGTCACTATGGAGCACCCTAAGGTATCGGCTCCTGAGCCGATAGTAATCGATATCGACGATTCAAAAGCAACCCTGCTCAAGCCTAGCGCCACGGTTGCCGCATCCATTTTGAGCCAACGCGCACCAAGGGCAGGATAAAGATATGAGCGATAAGTTCCTGCCAGTTAAAGGTCGCGTTATAGCTATAGCCAAGGCACGGTGCGAGAAAGCTAAGGAATTGGCCCTGCTGCTCAAGCGCGGCTCGCGAGCGTTTACAACGTTCGTCGAAATGCGTCGCGACGGCGACTACGAAGCAGTCGTTTTTGACGTGGAAGTGGAGTTGCCGCAAAAGAAGACATATTCTATCCAGAAGTCTGAGCGGATTGCTGTAGTATTTAAAGAGGCCGACGAGGCGATGCCCCAGGTTCTGGCGCTCCGATCGGATTTTCCAAGGGTGCCTCACCTTTTCCTGCTCACGCAAGAATTCCCAAGGTGTTTATGCCTCTATGCGCAACCTTATAGCGAGTTGAAGCTGCACTGGACGGCAGCTGCTTTTGTTGCTCGAATACGCCAGTGGCTTGCTTTGACAGCCAAGGGCAAGCTGCACCAGGGCGATCAGCCGCTTGAACCTTTGTTCCTCGGGTTTCCAGAAGAAATCGTACTACCCTACGATCTTTTCGCCCGCGAAGAAGGTCAAGTACCCCAACGCCTAGCCGTTCGACTCGCTTCGAGTAACAACGGGAAGCGATTCTACCTCGCGGAGAGATGTGCTTCTGGCGATTTAAGAAGTTCGTGCGAAGGTGGAAATTTTGTCGCAACGGCTATACTTTGTCCACCGCGGGTACATGGCGTCATCCACAGGGCACCAGAGACGCTCAATGATCTACATGACATTGTGAAATCAGCTGGTTTTGACCTTTTCGAAGCTTTACGTAAGAGTTTCATAGGTTGGAAGACGGACGCGGCTGTTCTCGACGCTGCGTTCCTTCTAATCATGGTGTTCCCCAAGATGCGCAGTAAAACGGGGCCGATCGAGGTCAATGAATTCTGGGCATTCGGCACGATAAAGAAGGTGAAAGAAGTCGGCGAAGCAATTGGAGCGTGGGGGTTGGTGGACGGGCGCCCTGGGTTACTGCTTGCAACTGGCAAAACGAAGACTGACAATGACGTTCCTCTTCAAATGCTCAACCCTCATTTTACTTTGTCGCGCTCAAAAGCAGCATACCTGAACGGTCTTGACGGCCCGTTTTCCAAGAGGATTGCAGCGGTCGGACTTGGGGCGCTCGGTTCACAAATCTTCGTGAACCTAATAAGGGCCGGGGTCGGGCATTGGACGCTAATTGACAACGACTTACTTCTGCCACACAATCTTGCGCGGCACGCCCTGCCGAGCTTTGCCTTAGGTATCCCCAAAGCGGAATCACTTACGCGGATGACGGAAGGCATTATGGCAGGAGAGAAAAGGGCAACAGCAATTGTTTGTGACGTGCTTCTTCCCGGTAGCAAGAAGAAGGAACTGATTGAGTCTTTTGCGGGGGCTGACTTGCTGCTGGATATGTCTGCTTCTGTGGCCGTTGGGCGAAACTTGGCGTTGATGGCAGATACTCAGGCTAGGAGAGCCTCTGTCTTTCTCAGCCCGGCTGGCACTGACCTCGTCATCCTTATGGAGGATGCGCAGCGACAATTCAGGCTCGACGCGCTGGAGGCCCAGTTCTACCGCCAGGTCGCTTGCAACCCGGAGTTGGAAGGCCACTTCCCGCTGCTGAAGGACCGCGTCCGCTACGGCCGTTCGTGCCGCGACGTAACGTCCACTTTGCCTCAGAGCCTTGTCGCACTTCAGTCCGGGGTTGCGGCACACGCGGTTGAGAAACTCCTGCGCTGCGACTCGCCTGCAATAGTAATATGGCGTACCGATCCTAACAGCATGACAGTTAAGAAGATTGAGATTGAACCGCGGAAAGTACTTCAGACTCAGCACGGTGACTGGTCTCTAGTTACCGACATAGAGGTTCTAGCGAACCTTTCGAAGATGCGCAGGCGCGGGATTCCGAACGAGACTGGGGGTGTTCTAATCGGCTCCTTTGACCTTCAGCACAAGATAGCCTATATTGTCGATGCGCTTCCTTCACCACGCGATAGCGAGGAGTGGCCGACGATCTACATCCGAGGGTGCCGAGATCTGGCATCCAGCGTTAAAGGCATCACGGACAAGACCCAGGGTGCATTAGAGTACGTAGGGGAATGGCATTCACATCCGCGAGGCTTCAGTCTAAATCCGAGCAGGGACGATCTGATTGTTTTCAGTTGGCTTACCGAAAGGATGGGTCGCGAGGGCTCGCCTGCTCTCATGTTGATCGTGGGAGAGCGCGGAACTTGCGGACGTTACCTGGGTAAAATCGTACACGAAAAGGCTGAAAAGGCAAGGTAGCGTGGAGGTATTACTTGATCAGTATACACGCCGCGCTCGATATTATCCAGCCCTCATCACCCTCTTGCCGATTGTAAGCACCTTCCTTGCTTGGTACTCCAAAGACCTTGCTGACTGGGGCGCGGTGTGGGGGCTTATTGTCTACTGTGGCGGTACTTTTCTCCTAGCCCAAATGGGGCGAGATTTGGGTAAGACGCAAGAGCCTAAACTCTTCACGAAATGGCACGGGAAGCCGACCATTCACCTGCTGCGCCATCGCGATAACCCCAACCCAGTTCTCCTTTCACGTCGCCATTCTCTCCTGCAGGCTTTGCTTCCAGACGTGCGGTTGCCCAGTGTCAGTGAGGAACGCAGTGCGCCAGAACATGCTGAAGCAGTGTACGAAGCGTGTACACGCTTCCTCATCACGCATACACGCGACAGAAAACAGTTCCCGTTAATCTTTGAAGAGAATTGTAACTACGGTTTCAGGCGAAATCTGTGGGGAGCAAAGCCGGTAGCCCTTGGAATTTCTGCACTGTGTTTGGCGGCGGTTGCGCTCTTGATAGGTATTCAGTGGTCACGAGGGCAAGCACCACAAGCGGTACAATTAGTGTGCGCGGCTGGGAATCTGGTTCTGTTAGCTCTTTGGCTTATATGGTTCACACCCTCGTGGGTGAAAACTGCTGGAGAAGCTTATTCTGAGAGACTGTTGGATGCGCTTGAAATAATCGCTGCCTCTAATTGACGACTGCCTCGCTTGTTCTGTATATGTTCGCGCGGAAATCGTGAGTCGGCCGGAAAGTCTCCATGGAGAGTGATTGAATGCTGAAGAAACGCTTTGCGATTGTCGGGGCTTCCAGCCGGGCGGTGGGGATGTTTGCGGTGCCGATCGCCACCGACTTCAGCGACACCTGCGAACTCGTGGCGCTGTGCGATCCTTCACAGGTGCACATGGATTATACCAACGCGCAGTTGCCGGCGCCGGTGCCGACTTTTCTTGACTTCGACGCGATGCTGCGCGAGGTGGAATTCGAGACGCTGATCGTCGTTACGCAGGACACTTTTCACCATGAATACATTATCAAGGGACTCCAGGCCGGGAAGGACGTGATCTGCGAGAAGCCTATGACGTTTGACGACGAGAAGTGCCGGGCGATCCTGCGCGCGGAGAAGCGGTCCGGGCGCAAGGTGACCATTACGTTCAATTACCGCTATGCGCCGCCGGCGACGGCGATCCGCAAGATCATCGCCGACGGCGCCATCGGCGAGGTGGTGACGGTGGACATGCACTGGCCGCTCGATATGATCCACGGCGCGGACTATTTCCGCCGCTGGCATCGCCGGCGGGCGAACACCGGCGGCTTGCAGGTCCACAAGTCCACGCACCACTTCGATCTCGTCAACTGGATCATCCAGGACGAGCCGGTCTCCGTCGCCGCGCAGGGCAGCCTGGCTTTTTACGGGAAGAACGGCCCCTTCCGCTCTGAGCGCTGCCGCGGCTGCCCGCATCGCGGGCGATGCCGGTTCTACTGGGACGTGACGGCGAACCCGGAGTACGTGCAGTTCTACGTGGCCGCCGAGAAAGAGACTGGCTATTTCCGCGACGGGTGCGTGTTCGACGAGGAGATTGATATCGAGGACAATTATTCGCTGCTGGTGAACTACCGCCGCGGCGCGCGGCTGGCGTACTCGCTGCAGGCCTGGTCTCCGTGGGAAGGCTACCGGCTGGAAGTCCAGGGAAAGAAGGGGCGGCTGGAATACCTGGAGGTGCACGGGCCGTCGGCGGAATGGGTGGAGCCGCGCGAGCGGCGGATCACGGTGCTGCTCAACGACGGAAGCCGCACGTACATGGTGCCGCCGAAAGCGGTCGGCGGGCACGGCGGCGGGGACGAGCTGCTGCGAAGGATGATTTTCGAGAAGGGCCATGCCGACCCGCTCGGGCACCAGGCCGGGTCGCTGGACGCGGCGCGCAGCATTCTCGTGGGCGTGGCGGCCACGCGCTCGATGCAGAACAACGGCGCGTGGGTGAAGATCGGGGATTTGTTGAAGGGGAAATGAGCGACGCCCTATCGTCCTCGTCCTCGACGTCCTCGTCCTCAAATGGTCGTTCGTATCCTCCGAGGACGAGGACGACGACGGGGACAAGGACGATTGCTCATGCCGTGCAGAATTCCTGCTACCCGATGATCTCGTTCAGACCTTCGACCACCTGGTCGAGCACCTCCGGCGGAACTCTGGTGATTCGCGCGCCGAGACGTTCCGTGGAGAGGGTCCTGATCTGGCTGATCTTGACCCAGGACTGCTTCGGCAAGCGCTTGTCGGCGAGTTCAAGGGTGAGTGGGAAGCCTGCGCGCGGCACGCGGCTCGTCAGCGCCACGGCGATGACCGTCCCTGACCGCTGGTTGAAGACGTCGTGGCTGAGGACCAGCACCGGCCTGCGGCCGGCTTGCTCGCGTCCCGTCGCGGGCTGCAAATCGGCCCAGACGATATCGCCCCTCAGTATTTCGGCCATTCGGCCTCCGAGGCCAAGACGCCGTCCGCGACGGCCTGCTCCTCACGCGGGTCAAGTTTAGCGCACTCCCGCGCCAGCCTGCCATGCTCCTGCCTTGCCAGTTTCTCCGCCACTGCTTCCTGTATGACCTGGCTTCGGCTGGGAAAGACGGCTTTGCGGACGAGACGGTCTACCTGTTTCAGCAGCGCGCGATCCAGGGTGACTGCGACCTTGGCCTTGTTCATACGAGTCCTCCTTCGGTGGTATGACATATTATCGTACCGCGACGCCCTGCGCAAGATGATTTTCGAAGAGGCCCACGTTTCCCGCGACGGAGCAAGCTCAGCATAGGGCGGGAAAACCGCCGCTCTGCCGCCTCACTTTCCGGTGCGCCCTGCCGTTGCTTAAATCGGGGGAAAAAGTTCAGCTCCGCGCTGCGGTCAACCGACACGGCCTGACGGCTGGGATGATTGGTGGCACCCCGATGAATATCCTGGAAGTGGTCGCGCCGCTGCGGGCATTGCGGCCGGAAGTCCTCCTGTTGCCCTGCCTCCTGGCGGCGGCCGGCGGCGCGGGCCTTGCCCTGATCTGGCGAAGGCGGCACGCGCGTTCCCTCCGGGAACAGCTTAGAGCAGCGGAGGCGCTGCGGGACAGCGAACAGAGATACCGGGCGCTCTACGATAATATCGGCGTCGGCGTGTCGCTGATCAGCCCGGACATGAGAGTCCTCGCGCTCAACCGCTGTATGAAAGAGTGGTTCCCGACGATCGTCCCGTCGGAGCGTCCGTTGTGCTATCAGGCCTTTAACTGCCCGCCCAGGACTGAGCCGTGCGGCTACTGTCCCACGAAGAAGACCCTGGTGGATGGACAGGTCCACGAAGACGTCGCCTCAACGCCAACCGCGGAGGGCGTCCGGTACTATCGAATCGTCTCGACGCCGCTGACCGACCCGGCGGGACGGATCATCGCCGCGATTGAGATGGTGGACGACATCACCGAGCGCAAGCGCGCCGAGGAAGCGCTGCGGGAAAGCGAGGAGCGCTTTCGGACTCTGTTCTGCGAGGCGCCCATCGGCGTGGCGATTGACGGGCCCGACGGCCGTTTCATGGACGCCAACGATGCCTACTGCAGCATACTCGGCTATTCGAAAGAGGAACTGCTGCGCATGAAAGTCCTCGCCGTGCTTCACCCGGATGATCGCGAGGCCTTTCTCAATGCGGCCACCAACCTGGTGTCCGGGGCGAGTTCGGGCTATTCCGCCG
Organism: Candidatus Brocadiia bacterium; assembly: GCA_052139675.1. GTDB lineage: Bacteria > Planctomycetota > Brocadiia > CAIUPP01 > CAIUPP01 > JBEKCB01. Next base: position 2,657 of record JBKQWE010000083.1, on the reverse strand, counting down.
AAAGACGCTACGTTCGGAAGGACGGCTCCGAACTATTCGGGCGCATCACGACGCGCGCCGTCCGCGGCGCCGACGGCAAGTTCCGGTATCGAATCGCGATGTTCGAGGACATCACCGGGCGCAAGCGCGCGGAGGCGGACCGCGCCGCGCTCGACGAGCAACTCCGGCAAGCCCAGAAAATGGAATCCGTCGGCCGGCTGGCCGGCGGCGTGGCGCACGACTTCAACAACATCCTCACGGGAATCAGCGGCTATACCGAACTGGCGCTGGAGCAAGCGGACGCGGCCTCGCCGCTGCACGAGGACCTCGCGGAAGTGCTGCGCCTGTCGAAGCGCGCGGCGGAGCTGACGCGCCAACTGCTGGCGTTCAGCCGGCGCCAGACGCTCGAGCCGAAAGTCCTGAACATCAACGATATGATCGCGGACACCGCCAAGATGCTCAAGCGCGTCCTGGGCGAGGACGTTGACCTCCATTTCGCGCCGGCGCCGGACCTCGGCAACGTTCGGGCCGACGTGATCCAGATCGAGCAGGTCCTCATGAACCTGGCCATCAACGCGCGCGACGCGATGCCGGACGGCGGCAAGCTCACGATCGAGACGGCGAACGTCGAGCTCGACGCGGCCTATGCCGCCGGACATGTCTCCAGCGTCCCCGGCCGATACGTGCTGATGGCCGTGTCGGACACCGGACACGGAATGGACGCCGCCACGCAAAGCCACCTCTTCGAGCCTTTCTTTACGACCAAGGACAAGAGCAAGGGAACCGGCCTGGGCCTGGCCACCGCCTACGGCATCGTGAAGCAGCACGGCGGCAACATCTGGGTATACAGCGAAGCGGGCAAGGGCGCCACGTTCAAGGTTTACCTGCCGATGGTCGCCGAAGCGGCCGGCGCAGCCAACCCGGCGGCGGAGGCCGGCGTCCGAAGCGGCGACGAGACGATCCTGATCGTCGAGGACGAGCCGACCGTCCGCGCGATCGCGACGCGGGCCTTGAAAGCGCGCGGATACGTCGCGCTGACCGCCGGCAGCGCCGAGGAAGCGGAAGGCTTGTTCTCGGAACATGCCGAGCGCATCTCGCTGCTGCTGACGGATGTCGTGCTGCCGGGGATCAACGGTCCCGGCCTGTATGAGCGGCTCAGGCGCCGCCTCCCCGGTCTGAAGGTCCTTTACATGTCCGGCCACGCCGGCAACGCCGCGGTGCACCAGGGCGTTCTCGACGCCGGCGTCGCCTTCATGCAGAAGCCGTTCACGCTGGAAACGATCGCCCGAAAGGTCCGCCAGGTTCTCGGCGGTTAGTGCTTCCTTGCGGAAATAGGCGTCCTATTTCCGCAAGGAAGCATGGCCGCACTAAGCCCTGTCACGTTAGTGAGTTATGCGTTCCGTTGGACCGTGTTTAGTTGCGTAAATTGGTGCGCCAATTTGCGCAACTAAACACCAGGCGGAGACGAGACGATGGAAAACGAGCCCCGGCACAGCATTCTGATCGTGGACGACGAAGAGACGATCCGCCGCATCATCGCGCGGGTGCTGAGCCGCGAAGGGTATGAGTGTTTTCAGGCGGAGAACGGCGACGCGGCCTGGAAAATGCTGCAACAGGCGCGCTATTCCCTGATGGTGCTCGACATCATGATGCCCGGCTCGACCGGAATGCAATTGCTGGAGCAAGTCAAAGCGGGCCGCCCCGATCTGGCCGTGATCATGGTCACCGCGGTGGAGGACCAGGCCACCGCCATGCGCGCGCTGCAACTGGGGGCGTACGGATTTGTCATTAAGCCGTTCGAGACGAACGAACTGGTGATCAACGTCGCGAACGCCCTGGAGCGCCGCCGCCTGGTGATGGCCAGCCGACGCCACGAGCAGGAACTCGAACAGAAAGTGGCCGAACGGACCGCTGAAGTCCGCGAGGCCCAGGCCGAAGTCACCCAGAGGCTGGTCCTCGCCTCGGAGTGGCGCCACGACGAGACCGGGGCGCACGTCAGGCGCATCGGGATCATCGCCGCACGGATCGCGTACGAGCTCGGCTGGCGCGGCCGCGACCTGGAGGACATCCGCCTGGCGGCGCCCATGCACGACATCGGCAAAGTCGGCGTCCCGGACGCCCTCCTTCGCAAGCCGGGCAAGCTGACCGCGGAGGAGTTCGAGATCATCAAGACGCACACCCTCGTCGGCGCGGAAATTCTCGGCAACGCCAAGGCGCCTCTGCTCCAGATGGCGCGTGACATCGCGTTGTGCCACCAGGAGAAATGGGACGGCTCCGGCTATCCCCGGAAACTGGCCGGCGCCGCCATTCCCCTCAGCGCCCGCATCGTGGCGGTGGCCGACGTGTACGACGCCATGACCCACGCGCGGGTCTATCGTCCGGCGATCCCGGAAGGTCAGGCCCTGGCCATCATGAGCGGCGGCATAGGCCGGCACTTCGACCCGGCCGTCTGCGAGGTTTTCCGCAGGATATTTCCCCAGTTGCGGACCATCATCGAGGAAATGGACGAACCGCGCGCCTAGAGCCGGTTTCATAACCTCGTAATCGTAATCGTAATCTTACTCGTAATCGGCCTTCGTCTGGCCGTAAGAGCAAACGGCGATTACGATTACGATTAGGATTACGATTACGAAAATGGATGGGCCGAGCACGTTATTTCAGTTATGAAACAGGCTCTA